>VYCQ01000033.1 GCA_009843865.1 Acidimicrobiia bacterium | reverse complement strand
CGTCAGATCTACTGCCGCAAGAAGGTCGAGTGTCATCAACATCACTGCGACTTGAGGGGTTTGCGTTGGTCGGAAGTCGGTTTGGGTAGGTCGGTGGCGGGGATCAGGGTGTTGGCGAGGATCTCGTCGAGGAGCGTGGCGGCGGTGGGGGTGACCTCGATGGTGTGCTCGAGGATGGCGAGGAGGCGGAGGAGTTCGTCGGTTTGGGTCCACCGGGTGGGGCGGATGTCATCGAGGGGGCTGGACTTCTTGCCTTTGCGATTCTTCATGCGATAGCCGAGCCAGGATCGGAGGACTTTCAGGCCGGATACCTCGAATTCCCATACTTCGGGGGTGACGGGACCAAAGATGCCGGTTCCGACGGTGAGGGTTTGGGAGTCGGGATCGAATGCGAACTGTTCGGGCATGGCCTCCACGGGGGCGACCACTTGAGCGGGGCTAACAGGAAGTTGGGGTTGACCGGTTGGGGCGAAGCGTTCACCCCAAGTGTGGTGCCAAAGGAGATCGCGTCCCAGTTCCACTGCCTGGTGGAACAAGTCGACCTCGGTGGTGATAGGGAGGTGGACGGGGCCGGCGCCCTCGGCCAGTTCATCGGCAAGGCGCTCGCTGAAGGCAGAGGTGCCGCCGAGGGCGTAGACGTAGGCCAGCAAGTCCTCGGCGGTGACCACGGTGCCGAGTTGCTGGCCAAGAGCTACGAGCAGGCCGTCGGTGACATTGGGCGCTTGACCGCTGCTGTCCCGATAGAGGGGCATCACGTTCTTGGCACCGTATGAGCCGCGGAAGTGGTGAAGGTCGGGGACGTACGGGGACACGGTGAGCGCAGGGCCACGACCGAGCTTGGTGGAGGTCAGGGTAGTGAGGAAGACCTGGCGAGGCCCGCGGGCTTGCCACATGTCTGACCCTGCCCGATCAATCAGCCTCTGATCAGCGATCAACCATTGCCGGTCGAAGCTCCGGTAGCCATAGAGTTCGACGCTCTCGAAGCGGTCTTCCCGATCCAACAACAGGATCGCCGGCAGTCTTCCGCTTCCTGCCAGTAGGGGCATCGGCTCGCTGTCCACCTTTTGCCCGGAAGGGCTTTCGTCGAATAACCCTTGGCGCTGGCGGGGAACTGCCGCTACCAGATCTTGCCAACGGCGTTCGAGAACGCCCTTTGTCTCTGCTATGGGCCACGTCCGGCCTAACTTGCAGCCCGATCTGATCCAAGGAAACAAGTCGGTCACTTGGGGCCAGTCGTAGTACGCGGCGTCGCTGCGGGGAGTCAAGTCGTCAAGGCCCGTGCCGGTGTTCTGTGCAGTCACATCGTTGAGGGACAGAACGTTGAGTGCTGCCAGCTTCTGCTCTCTGGAGCCTTCAACCCGGTGGTAGAGCACGGTGCAATCACCGGATCGGCCTTGGCCGCTACAGAATCCGATAGCGATAGCAACCGGTGTGCGGATATCAAAGACGTTTTCTTCAGCATGGGCACCACGGCCCTCGCCGCCGAGGTCGATGATCCGTAGCTCGTCGAATGCCTGGCGCATCATGTGGCGGACACCCCCCATGGAAATGCCGTCGAGGTAGGAGGAGGCGGTGATGAAGGCGACCACGCCAGGGCCTGACGGCAGCCGGGTGGCCTGCCAGGCGGCCCAGCACCAAAAGTAGACATAATCGTTGTATACGTTCTTGAGGTGCACCCCAAGCCCAGCGTTTCTCATGGGCTGAGTCACTGTATTGAGCAGCGGGTCAATGCCGGGGACACCGTGCCGAACCACTCCCCCTTTACGCTTGCCAACCGCGCCAACCTCTCGTTCCTCTCGGTCATAGGGTGGGTTGCCCAAAACGACCGTGAACCTTTCGAACTCCTTTAGTTCTGCGGCGCGCTCGCCTTCTTGGGCTACAGGATTGCTCATAGTTTGGAGCTGGCCCTGTCGAGGGGTGTGGTCGAGGGTGTCCGTGAGTAACACCTTGGGATCACCGTCGTTTACGCCTTCGCTGTGCAATTCCAAGGCAACCTTGAGGTGGGCGATGGCATAGGGGCCGAGCATTAGTTCAAAAGCGTGCATCTGAGACAAGACGTGTTCCCGCAAGTGGCTGGACCAGTCGTCGGAAGTGCCACCAGATGCCAGGAACGACCGCCTGGCTTGGCGGAGCCAAGCCACCAGGAACGTGCCGGTGCCGGTGGCCGGATCGACCATGGACACGAATGATCGGTCGGGGTCTACGCCTTCTGGTACTTCGAACTGGTTGCGGTCGGCGACCTGCTGCCAAGTAGCGGGGTCGGCAATCCCCATCGACAAGCCAAAGCGGGAGCGCAACACCTCATCAGTGGCCCGCACGATGAAGTCCACTACCGGCTGCGGGGTGTAAAACGCCCCGGCGTCGGCCCGCATCTTGGAGTCGTACTTCTTGAGAAACTCTTCGTAGAAGTGGATAACGGGGTCGCCACCTTTGGCAGTAGAGCCGAACTGGTCCAGAATCGACTCCACGTCGGTTACCCTCAGATCGGCCACGAATTGCTCGATACCGCTGCCAGCCATATCGAGTGCCGCGGCCTCGTCATGGACCTGTTCAAAGAAGGCGGCCAGGAACGGATTCGCTAGCGGGACGGCTGAGAAGATTGGTGAAGAGCCGAAGCCTTCAGGGTCGGTGATCCGGCTGGTGAGCGTGCCGTAGACCAGGGTTTGGGCACACATGTCCGCAAAGCGTGGGACATCGACGTCTGATACGAGCTGCTCCCTCACCTCGTCCATCAGCGTTGTGAACGGCCCTTCGCCCTTTTCCTGCCTCAATGCTTGGCCGATCTGATCTCGCAGATCGATCGCGGTTCGGGCCATGCGGTCGGCCAACCGGGCCGCGTCACTAATGGCCTGACCGGGCAGGAGTTTGAACGCCTCCCGCCACCTGGCCTTCCACGCATCTGGGTTGCTGGAGTCATCTGGCCACTGGAGTGCCGGCAAGAGCTCCTCAGCCAACCGAGACAAGAATGGGTGGGGGGATTGGATCGGTCGCCAAGCCAAAGAGCGGACTTTCGGAAGGCGATTGCCGTCGTCGAAGAATGCGATGAAGTGCATCTCCACCGTGGGGCCGCGCCCGGTAAACACGATGAAGAGCAGATCGTCGAGGCTCCATGATGGGAGAGTGCCCGCGACGCCTCTGCGCTTGCGGGCAACGAGTGCTTGGAGTAACCGTCGGAGCTGGGTAATCGGTAGCCGCGGTCCGCCGAATTCTACGAGAAACACGCCCCAGGGCTGGTCAGCGGTAAGAGGGCGCATCTGCTGAAGCCGGGTGAGATCGGGAAGCTTGTCTGCTGAAATCCCCAGCTCGTCGGGATCCCAGTTGTAGGTGCTGTCCTGAAGATCGTCGTCCTCGAGATCAGCTCCCTCCAGTGGCCAGCCAAGCTCATCACGAAGGTAAACGGAAACCTGGGCAAATGTGCGAATGCTCTTCAACGCTTCAATGCGGTCTTGGAGGGCGGTCGGCATCAGTTCAGCTCCATCCAGCACATCAGCTTGGGCTTGGGGGCATCCAGGGGGACGTTCACTTGCTTGAGATATGTGTCGCGGACATGGCCAAGTATCTGTTTGCGGGCTTGGCTCAGAGTCGGCCTTTCGGTCGCGCAGCGCCGTGGTGTGTTGGGATTGGAGCGGACGCTCTCCATGATCTCGGCTGGCGACTCCAGCACTGCCTCATGATCAAGATCCCAGAGGTACCACCGGGTCGGACCTGCCTCCAGAGTAAAGACCTGCTGCTCAGTGTCGAGTGCTGGCAGGCCGTAGCAGAAAAACACGCCGCGGGCACCCTTGCTTAGCTTCTTGCGACCGGAGAACACCGAACCGGGAAAACTGTCGAGCCGTTCGGCCAACTCGGGGTGCTCCTTCATCAAGGTCTGATACTCCAGGTGCATGTCTTCAATTGCAGTGCGGGCACCTTCATAAGAGGCATTGAATTCCTTCAGCGCTTCGTAGTCATCTTCGGGAGTGAGGAGCTTGCGGCCCTCGATACCCATCGTCTTGGAAATCAGCAATGTCTTTCGGGTGACCTTCTTGTAGAGGGAGAGCATCTTGTTCAAGTCGTCGGGAGGCAGGAAGTTCCAGTACTGCACATGACCGCGGTCGACCGCTGTGTCAGGGTGATCAGTTGTCAATTGGACCTCGACCTCGGGGTCCATCCGTCGGTCGACACGGCCGATGCGCTGCATGAGCCGCACAGGGTTCCAGTGAATGTCGTAGTTGACCAGCCGGCTGGCGTCTTGGAGGTTGAGGCCTTCCGATAGCACGTCGGTGGACACCAGCACTCTGATCTCCTTATCGCCATTGTTGGCCAGCTGCGTCGAGCTGCTGGCGTTGTAGTAGGGGGCGAAGCGGCGGATGATGTCGGCCCGATTCGCCGTCGACCCACCGTCTATCTGCTCTACGCCTTCTATACCGGCTTCCCTCAGGTGGCGGGCGACGTAGCGGGCGGTGTCGGCGAACTCGGTGAACACCAGCACCTTGCGGTCGGCCAGGTCTTTGCTGCTCAGCAACCGCGTGAGCTTCTTGAGCTTGTCGTCTTGTGCGGCAGTAAATCGACTGGTCAGATCAAGGAACTGGGAAATCTGGTCGAGGTCGAGGAAGACCTCGCTCAGCATCTCGGTCACGTCGTACTCGTCGCGGGACAGTCGGCTCTCGACGGCAGCATCGAGCAGTTCGGGAGGAACCACATCCTCGTCGGCGTCTGCCTCCTCGTCCTCGCCGGTAAACGGCAGCCCGAGCTGGCTTTCAGGGCGATAGCCGATCACCGAAGCGTGCTGGCGCTTCCAACGGTCATAGCGCTTCTTCTCCGAGTCGGTCTCGCTGTGGGCCTCCACAAAGGCCATCAGCTTGCGCAACAGCAGATCGAGCGACTTCTCGAAGGCGTACACCGAGCTCTCGAACCGCTTGAGGAACAGAGTGCGAATGAGGCCGACAACCTGGCGCTGACGATTCTCCTCAATGGCGTCGATGCTGTCGTCGGGGCCGATGTAGTAGGCCAGCGGGTAGTAGATGGCCAGAGAGAAGAGCGGATTCTTCTTCTCAAAAGCTTTCTCGAAAAGGTCGAGCACCTCCCCATAGGAGGAACGAATGGAGTACTCGGCCACCTTGGGGGGTTTGCGCTCGGGAAACGCCGATGACTCCCCGCTCTCCTGGATCTGGCTGGCCTTGGCGTAGGCGCGGCTGCGCTGCACCACCAGTGCTCCAAAAATCTCATCGCCGGACAGGGCTTCCCTGGCCTCAGGGGTGTAACCCTCGGTGAGGGCAAGTTCTCCACCCCCCAGGGACTCCTGAAGCTGGCGTTCCATGACGTTGAAATGACCGGTGAGGTTGTGAACACCCAGGCTGTGAGCGAAATAGGCATTGTCGCGCCGGGAGAACAGCTCAACCATGTGGCGGAAATCGGCTAGGCGGTTGTTGACCGGCGTCGCGGTGAGCATGAATACCTGCTTGGGACGTTCCGAGCCCTCAAGAAGGTCGTAGAGATGCCAATAGCGAGATCGGATATCGAGCTCATCGGGAGTTTCGGGGCGACGACCTCGGCGACCCGGATTGCGGAAGTGGTGGGCCTCGTCGATGACCACGGCATCGGCCAGCTCAGAAATGCGTTCGAATCGCTCGGGGAAATCACCGGTGCGGCTCAGGTCGGTGTGGCTGAACACGGTGAGGTTCGAGAAGTCGGCCCCGCCGCCGAATCCGCCGATGTGCGACAGCCACCGGCGCAGGTGGGGTTCCCACACGCCCTCCTTGGCCGCTTTGGGGGCAAAGATCACCACCCGCTTGTTCTCGTGCAGCACCAGCCGCTCCACCAGCATCAGCCCGACGAAGGTCTTGCCCAGGCCCACGCCGTCGCAGAGGAAGGCCCCTCCGTACTGACGGGCGATCTTCATCAGCGACCAATAGGCCTCGCGCTGGTACTGGTCGAGGTGAGGAAACATCCGGGAGTGGGACTCGTCCCATTCGCCGGCGGTGAGCTCCCGACCCCGGAAGAACTCGTGGAGGGCCTTGGCATAGACATCGAAGGGGGTGAACTCGGCGGTGTGGCGGGTGATGGTCCGCAGCACATCCTCGGTGACTTCTTCGGCCTGTTCCCAGTGGATGTCGAACCAGTCTTGAAGCTGTGCGACTTCCTGGCCGCTTTGGATTTGGATGTTCAGCTCGACGTTCTCGGTCAGCCCGGCCCGGGTGAAGTTGCTGGAACCGACCAGCGCCTGGGCCCCAACCACGTCGAACTTGGCGTGGGTGATGTAGGCCTTGGCGTGGAACTTGTCCCGCCGGTACACCCGGCAGTCGATCTTGCCCTCCTTCAGGGCCTCGACTACAGCGCCGGTGCCCTCTAGGAACGGGTTGTCGTCCTTCTCGGATTCGAGGCTGTCGTCCAAACGATCAGTCCGGCGCTTGATCGCCTCGGCAAAGGCATTGCGGGTCTTCAGCGATACCTCATCGCCCATGAGGATGCGGATCTTGTCGAGCTGTTGCCACTTGCCATCGAGAGCCAGCAGCGCCCCAATCTCGAAGAAACCGGTGGCAATGTCAAACGAGTCGGCGATTTCGGTCCACTGCTGGAGGTATTGCAGCCCCGTCCACCCCGACACACTGTTGTCTACGATGAACAGCTCACCGCCACCCCTATCGCTCACACCTGCAAGCTACACGGTAGCAGTGACAATTGAGGGGTAAGCGTCAGAAGCCTTGCCTCAACTGAGCTTCCTGGTGCTGCGAGCTAGCCGCGAGCCGCAGCTCGCACGCGAGCCGCCTGAGCCCGCTCGCGCAACCTTTGTCTGATCTCATCGTGCACATCGATGTGTACGTCTTGGCCAACCTCAAGAGTCGCTGCCAAACCAAACCGAACGGGTTCATTCAGCTTCCCGACCCGAACTCGACAGTCAACGTAGATGGCCAGCTCATCGTCCACCGTGTAGCCAGCGGCGCGCTCTCCAACAAGCACCTCATGTAAAACGGTTCCCTTACCGTTGGCTTGGTGATCAGCCTGCTCAGGGCTGACATTCAACTGATCCCGTGGAGACCCGAATGACAGGTGGGCTACCCGATACTGCTGAGTTCTGGGCACAATGGGTGAGAGCCAGGCCAATGTGACGGTGAGGCGGCGCCAACCTACATAATTCGATAGTGAAGGGGGTAGGGGGAAGCGGAATGAGTGCCGATGGTCCTTTTTGATCTCACCGGCACCAATCACGCAAGCTCGGGTACGGGCAGCAGTGGGCGGACAACCAGCGCACGTCCACCCGTAGTGTGCAGGTCGGGCTTGGGGGAACGACGATATCCGAAGCCGCTCGCCGAATATACCGCAATCGAGCCTCTGGACTGTGGGTCAATCACCGTGCCAGGGATATTCCCGTTGGCCCCATCTTCGTGTGTTGCTCCGACAGTAACGGCATTGATGGCCTCGGCAGGAGCAAGGAGACCCCGCTGGCGTGCTGTGCGGAACCAAGAGGCTCTGACCGCTTGATCAAGGTCCTCCTGGTCTCCTGCAAGAGCAGAACCGGGAACTGTCAGCTTTATTCCAGCTTCATGCGAGCGGACAATTGAGTGGTTGCCAGCTGAAACAATGACCAGAATGTTGTGGGCCACCATCAAATGGTCGACGAGACGAGCAAGGGGACTCATACGTCTGACAAATGCTCGGGCTGGCTCACCTATGGACAGGTTGACGATTCGGACTGATTTCCCAGCCCGGTTGTCCCCATCCACAAGCCGCTGAAATGCGGCATGAATGACGTCGACAAGGAGCTGGTCTTTTGGTGTCGTTTCCCGGCCAGATTGAGGTCGCTCCGGCATCAGCACCGGATGCACGTAGAGCGGAGTAGACAAAGGGATGCCCGGTTCGTTTAGGTCGCCATGGATGATGAGGGAGGCCATCCCGGTCCCATGCCCGCGTTGAGATGCTGGGTAGGCTGCTTCTCTGTCGAATGGGTCATCAATGACCAGCCGACCAGCAAGGACATCGTGATTGGCCAGCGGTAAACCGTCGAACAGGGCAACGGTCGGCTCCCCCAGTGGAAGCACTGCATCCACCTCAGCTTCACCCTCTTCGCTTTCTACGAGATTGAACGACATGGGCACAGACGGCGATGCAAACAGAATGTCCTCACAACAAAGCAGATCTATCGCATCGGGACCTTCCCTGAAGACCAGCTCCACCTGCGAGCGAGGCAGCTCGGCGAGGATCGCGTGGTACTGAATGGACTCAATCTCAGCGGTAGTGACCATCGCAGCACCCTGGGTATCGTCAAGAATCTGCTGCACGCGGACTTGAGCGCTATTGCGGGCCGCGGCGGCATCCCTCCAGACGAGTTCTATTTCGACTTGAAGCGAATTGAGTGTTTCGCCAAATGCTTCGATCTCTTCCCGCCAACGATCTAGCAGCCCAGTTTCGGCCACTCGATCTTTTGGGCCCCATCGCCGGACGGTTTGAAGCAACTCGAACATCTGCTTGAGCGGTGCTAGTCCCCGATCGAACTTGATCCCTTGATCTTGTTGGTAGAGCTCAAACAATCGAACTAGTTCTCGGACAGCTGTCGCGTTTGCCATCACCAGATACAGCGTCTGTGACAGCATTCTGGCACTCGGATCTCCGTCTTCGTCCAGATAGTAGAAATCCTCGTCGGGATCTATGTCGCTTCCGACTAGGTCGTCTACGAAGTTGAGGCCCTCGATGCCCTGTGTGGCCCGGAGAAAGCCACCGATTGTGCCCACGATTTCGAACACCACAAGGTGCTCTGGGTCGGATGCATCGGTTGCATCTGTCAGCGTTGCCGCTTCTTCGGCCAGTGCCTGCTGGAGCGTCTCGAACTGTGGAGAAAGGCGTTCCCTTTGTCTGCCCATTCCAGGTAGACGCGGCCACGGCGGCCTGCCCCGATTCCTTGTGCCCGTGGGAATGCGACCAGTATCCGCTGGACCAAAAGGGAGCAGGGTACGGGAGTCAGTTGGATTCAGCTGCGGGCTTGCTTCTGCCACTGGGTGATCTTGTCCTTTGCAATCGCTCGCAGGTCGGCATCGGGGAGGCCGAGCACATAGCGCCGTCGCACATCGACCGCGAACTCTTCCAACTCTGCGAAGCTGGCTCCCTGCAAGTGTTCAGCCAGCGTGCGGGGTGCATAGCCAAGCTCCCCGCCCAGTCGCCTGGCAATCTTGTTCAGAAACTCTGTAGCTGTCGCCCGGGTTGGTGCTTCGATTGAAAGCCGCAACTGAAACCGGCGCCAGGCCGCTCGATCGAGCAATTCACTGTGGTTGGTAGCGCATACAACAATGACATGTGCTGGGAGTCGGTCGATCTGCAACAGCAGTGTCGAAACCACCCGCTTGATCTCGCCAGTTTCATGCTCGTCGGCACGCTCTTTGGCTATGGTGTCGAACTCATCAAAAAAGAGCACACAGCGACGAGTGCGAGAGAACTCGAATGCCTCATCCAGCCGGCTAGCAGATTCCCCGAGATAGCTTGAGACCAGGCCCTCGTACCGGGCAACGTACATCGGCAATAGCGTCTCCGCAGCAATAGTCTCGGCGATACTGGTCTTCCCATTTCCAGGTGGACCTGCGAGCAGCACTCGATGCCGGGGCTCAAGGTTGTGGCTTCGCAATAGCTCGCCACGATGGTGTTCCTCTATCAATTCGCTGATCGCCCCACACACGGAAGGTGCCAGAGTCAGGTCGAGCAATCGGCGTTGTGGCACAACCTCCAGCAGTAGATCCTTAACAAACGCGGCTGCCGAGTTTCGGCCAGGCCGGTCTGCTAGGCCGACAGTGGTAATCAGGTCCGAGAGTCGCTCGGCAACGAGGTAATGACTCTTAGCCCGTTCCTCGGCAATTGCCGCTTCGACCAATGCACGGAAGCGGGCGCGGTCGCCGTGCTGCTCTGCTTCTACGAGATCGATTAGGAGATCAGAACGGGCCATCAAGTACTCCTACCCAAGTCAGCACTACTATATCCAAATATATTCAAATAAATGACACATCCCCCATAGTGTCAATGAAATGAACATCTACCTCTTCGCACTGCAATCATGCCCATGCGGGATTCTCATTAGGGACAATTTGATGGACAAAATAGGGGGCTATTAGTATGATGTAGGCGGTGAAGGTCTACACAAAGTCTCATCCGTGGATTACATTCAGCGCCTCTGATGTCAATGATCTGTCGCCACGAACATGGATGCTGCTAGGTGAGGCTAAGGCGATCTGCGAGCAGATCGCCAACACTCCACTAAAGCCAGGAATCGTCAAGAACTTGAACGAGGTCGCGCTGATCAAAGGAGCCCTAGCAACTACAGCCATTGAGGGCAACACACTCAACGAAGAACAGGTCGCTGGCATCTATCGCGGTGAGTACGCGGCACCTCCATCACGAAAATACCAAGAACAAGAAGTGCGCAACGTGTTGGATGCGCTCACCAAGATCGATGAACAAGCAGCTGACGGATCGCTCGCTCCCATCACCTCCGAACTCATCTGTGACTACAACTGCCAGATTCTTCATACAACCGAGCACGCACCTGATGCCAAACCAGGTGAATTCAGAAAGCACTCAGTTATGGCTGGCACCTACCGCGGGGCACCCACCCAGGATTGTCCATACCTGACTCGCCGATTAGCCGAATGGCTCGAAAGCGACATGTTCTGCTCTGATGAGCCTGACATCACCTTCGCACTCACCGTTATCCAAGCGATCTATGCCCACCTTTACATTGCCTGGATACATCCGTTTGGAGACGGCAATGGGCGCACTGCTCGATTGCTGGAATTCATGCTCTTGGCCCGATCAGGGCAGCTACCTCTGTTGGCTGCACACCTGCTGTCCAACCACTACAACCTCACACGCGATCGCTACTACAGGGAATTGCAAACCGCCAGCCAAACAAACGCAACGCAGAGCTTCCTTGCCTATGCCACTCAAGGGCTCGTAGACGGACTTCGAGAGCAAATCAACCTTGTGCGAGCACAGCAACTAAGCATCTCTTGGGTCAATTACATCAATGAGATAATGGAACGCTTCCCTATCAGCCAGGCCAGCAATCGTCAACGCGCATTGATCTTGGCCATGCCGTTCGACGAAGCCGTAGCTCGAAAAAATCTGACAACCCTCACCCCGGCGCTGGCAGTGCTATATACAAAAACTGGCCCCCGAACGCTGAGTCGGGATCTCAACCGACTAGCTAATGCAGGGTTGATCTTGCGAGATGGCCGTAGCTGGAAAGCGAACATCGATGCCATGTTCACGTTCATGCCTCCTGCCGCTGCTCCCTAACCTTAGGCACTATTCAGATAAGGTGTCGCAGTGACCAGCGCCCCTGAAAAAACACAAAACCCCTCAACGCACGCGCTCATAGGCATCCTGACCGTCTCTGACAGAGCCAGCCGCGGCGACTACGAAGATCGAGGCGGACCAGCCATTCACGAATATCTAGAGCGAGTACTGGCTTCAAAATGGTCAGCCTGCGTTGAGCTTGTCCCAGACGAACAACACCAGGTGGAACAAGCCATCCGATCGCTCGCAGCATCAGGATGCTGCCTTATACTCACCACGGGTGGCACCGGCCCAGCTCTTCGCGACATCACCCCTGAGGCCACCGAAGCGATCTGTTCTAAAATATTGCCTGGCTTTGGAGAAGCAATGCGCACGGAATCGCTAAAAGTAGTTCCAACCGCGATCTTGTCCCGTCAAACCGCAGGCATCTGCGAAGGCGCTCTGGTCATCAACCTCCCAGGCCAGCCCAAGGCAATCTCAGAATGTCTTGACGCTGTCTTCGCCGCGATCCCCCACTGTGTCGACCTCATCGGCGGTCCTTACCTCTCAACTAAGACCGAACACATAGCCGCATTCCGGCCAGGCACAGCCGCCAAAAAGCACTCTCAACAATAGACCCTACGATATGCATCACAGTCGGCGTAGGCTGCGGTATCTAGGTAGTCTCAGCACCATAAACTCAACTAACAATGAAACAAGAAGTGCATCATGCCAATCACTGAGCCAGATTTAACTACGGCCCAAAATGCGTGGGGAATCGGTCTGATCGCAATTGCTCAAACCTATGAAGCAGACGGAATCGATGGTGCCCGTGCGGTCGCCTCTCGTTTTCTAGACGAGACCTACGGGTACAACCTAGGCCCGGTGCTGTTCAAGCCAACCATGGCAAGCGGCAAGCAAACATTCCGACCTACCAAACAAGGGGCTTTGTCATACTTTGTCGGCCACGACCCACAATATCCCCTCGACAGCGGGTTCGGCCTCAAAGGCTGGCGAGATGTCCAATCGGAAACAGCCACAAGCTACATTGACAACGATATCGCTATGTGGATGGGGCAGGTAACGATGACCAATAAAGACGGTCAGGTCACCAAAGTAGACAAGAGCTTCGGCTACAAGCAGGGGGCCGATGACATGTTGCGCATTGTGCTCCATCACTCATCGCTGCCATACCAACCATAAGCAATAACGCTATTCAAATGATGTACGCGCCAGCGGTTTGCGTTGATGCCCGCTGATGCTGTCAGGCAACGAGGATTTCGACCTCGTAAAGCTGAATCTTTGGATCTCGGGTGACGAGCATAAGGTCGTGGGTCAGCGCTTGAGCCACAAGCATCCGGTCAAACGGGTCTCGATGATAATCAGGCAAGCATCCAGCAAGGCGAGCATCGACATGGGTGATGGGAAGCGGCTCGAAATCATCAGTTCTTACGTCAAAGATGGCATCATCAACCTCTAGCTTTCCCCTCGTCCGCTTGATACCAATCTCCCAGATGCTGGCTGCGCTTACATATACGATATTGTCGGGATTGGAGATCGCCGTAAACGCTTGAGTAGCTATCCTCCGCTCTCCAGACCACCACAAAAAAACATGGGTGTCGAGCAGAAGATTCACTCCCAATCCTCATCATTGAAATCGCCTTCAAAAGCAGCGATGATGTCCTCAGGGGTTTCATCAAAATCAAGGGCAATCCAAATTTTGCCCGCCAAACGACCCGGTTTGCGTGGCTGTCGAACCTCTTGATAGGGCACCAACCGGGCTATGGGCTTTCCAGCTCTACCCAACACGAGCTCTTCACCCTCAGCTACCCGATCGAGCAGCTTGGAAAGGTGGGTCTTAGCTTCGTATACGTTGATTACCATAAAGGGATTACCATGAGGGGATTACCATTTAGCTATCTTATCTTGATTAGTCAGACTAGACCAGACTAATAAACAAAAATGACACAACACTCTTCAAACCACTTTGGGTTCGAGTCGCGATATCAGGCATATGCAGCAGTACGATAACTAAGCAATGACAACCCCTCGAAAGATCCCCGAGAAGCCCACGCTTGAGGGCTTAGAAGCCAAGTGGGATCAAATCTGGGAAACCAACGGAACTTACCGATTCGACCGCACCGCGACCCGTGAGCAGGTCTACTCAATCGATACCCCACCCCCCACGGTCAGCGGCAGCCTGCACGTCGGCCACATCTTCAGCTACACCCACACCGACACCCTGGCCCGCTACCACCGTATGCAGGGCAAACAAGTGTACTACCCCATGGGTTGGGACGACAACGGCCTACCAACCGAGCGTCGGGTGCAAAACTATTTCAACGTTCGCTGCGATCCCTCTCTTCCCTATGACCCCAACTATCAGCCCCCAGGCGAACCCGGCAAAGACCAGCTAGCCATCTCTCGGCGCAACTTCGTCAAGCTGTGCGAGCAGCTCACCGCCACAGACGAGCAGGCTTTTGAGAAACTTTGGCGGCACCTGGGCTTGTCCATCGACTGGAGCCTCACCTATGCCACCATTGACGAGCGCAGCCGTAGAGCTTCTCAGCGAGCCTTCCTTCGCAACCTAGCCCGAGGCGAGGCCTACCAAAGCGAGGCCCCCAGCCTCTGGGATGTAACCTTTCGCACCGCAGTGGCCCAAGCCGAACTAGAGGATCGAGAGCGCCCCGGTGCCTACCATCGCCTGGCCTTCAAACACCCCGATGGTAACGATCTGCTGATCGACACCACCCGCCCAGAACTACTGGCCGCTTGCGTGGCCGTGGTGGCCCACCCCGATGACCAGCGCTACCAACGGTTATTCGGCCAGACCATCACCACCCCACTGTTTAAAGCATCAGTCCCTATGGTGGCCCATAAGCTAGCCGACCCTGAAAAAGGCACCGGCACAGCCATGATCTGCACATTCGGCGATACCACCGACGTAATCTGGTGGCGAGAGCTGAACCTGCCGGTGCGAGCCATCGTCGACCGAGGCGGCCGCATCGTGGCCGATGCCCCCGACGGTGTCGACCCCGTCCCCTACGCCGAGATCGCTGGGCGCACCATCAACGATGCCCAACAGCGAATAGTTGAACTGCTCGCCGAATCGGGCGAGCTGATCGGCGAGCCCAGGCCCATCACCCACCCTGTGAAGTTCTTCGAGAAGGGCCAACGCCCCCTTGAGATCGTCACCTCCCGCCAGTGGTACATCCGCAACGGCGGGCGCGATCAAGCCCTGCGCGATGCCCTCATTCAGCGAGGCCGAGATCTGAGGTGGGTACCTGAGCACATGCGGGTCCGCTATGAGAACTGGGTAGAGGGACTGAACGGCGACTGGCTAATCAGCCGTCAGCGCTTCTTCGGGGTCCCCTTCCCCATCTGGTATCTGTTAGATGCCGACGGACAACCCGACTACGACCATCCCATCATCGCCGATGAAGCCGACCTTCCCATCGACCCCTCTTCCGACACACCGCTGGGCTATACCGAAAACCAGCGGGATCAGCCCGGTGGCTTCACCGCCGACCCCGACGTGATGGACACCTGGGCCACCTCGTCACTAAGCCCTCAGATCGCCTGCTACTGGGAAGACGACCCCGACCTGTTCGGGCGCACCTTCCCTATGGACCTGCGCCCCCAAGCCCACGAGATCATCCGCACCTGGCTGTTCGCCACCATAACCCGGGCCCACTTTGAGCACGATGAACTGCCGTGGTCTACCGCGGCCATCTCTGGATGGGTGCTTGACCCCGACCGCAAGAAAATGTCCAAATCTAAGGGCAACGTGGTCACTCCAATGGACACCCTGAAAGCCTTCGGTGCCGATGCCCTGCGCTATTGGGCATCGTCTGGTCGACCTGGCACCGATACTGCCTTCGAAGAAGATCAGATGAAGGTGGGTCGGCGCTTGGCAGTGAAGATCCTCAACGCTAGCCGGTTCGTGCTCAACCATGAACCCGCGACCCACGCCCAAGCCACCGAGACCCTCGATCAGGCCCTGCTCGGTCATCTGGCCAATCTGATCGACGAAACCACTGCCATGTTTGAAACAGTCGACTATGCCCGAGCCCTGGAAAACTCTGAGACCTCATTCTGGTCGTTCACCGACGACTACCTAGAGCTGGTGAAGAACCGTGCATATGGTGGCCGTGGCAAAAATGCAGGCGAGTCGGCCCGCTACACCTTGGAAACAGCCCTCATTACCTATCTCAAGCTGTTTGCTCCGTTCTTGCCCTTTGTGACCGAAGAAGTGTGGTCGTGGTGGCAACAAGGCTCGGTTCACCGCTCACCGTGGCCCGATGCAGCGAAACTGCGGGCCGAGGCCAACGATGTGAACCCGAAGGCCGCCGTTATAGCAGCCGACACTCTGCGGGCGATCCGCCGAATAAAAAGCGATGCTAAAGTGCGGCTAGCCACCGCGATCACCACTGCCACGATCACCGACACCGCCGAACGACTAGCCATCTTGCAACAAGTGGCCGACGATGTGGCCGATGCTGGACGGTGCCAGAAACTACTCACCGCAGTGGGCCCCAGACTGTCGGTAACAGCGAAGCTTGAAACCGAGACCACGCCCTGACGAAGCGACATGCCATGCAGCGGCAAACCCTCGGCGCACTGATCGGGCTGTTGGCTTGGTTGCTAACAGGATGCGGGGATGGGAACAAGACAATCGTGGCGGTATACGCGGCAGCGTCGCTGTCAGATGCATTCGAAGACTTGGCCGCCGAATATGAGGCCCAATATGAGACCACCGATCTCGATGTCAAAGTGAAGCTTAACTTTGCAGGTAGCGCTCGGCTGGCCGCCCAAATTAGTGCCGGTGCCCGTGCCGATGTGTTCGCGTCAGCCAACGAAACAACCATGAGCCGAATTGTGGCCGACGAACGCACCGCCACACCCCCTGTCTTATTCGCCCATAACCAGTTGGCCTTGGTGGTGCCGATGGACAACCCCGGCAACATCACCACATTAGAAGATTTATCAGACGACGACTTGATATTGGCAGTGTGCGCTCCTGAGGTACCCTGCGGTGCCCTCGCTCAGGCCGTGCTAGCCGATGCCAGCATCGACATTGATGCCGACACCGAGGAGACAAGCGTGCGAGCCGTGCTCACCAAAGTGATGCTTGGCGAAGCCGATGCCGGGCTGGTATATGCCACAGATGTGACCGCTGGCGGCAACCAAGTGGCCGCCGTGCCACTTGATCCTCAAATCAGGTTCAACGACTACATGATAACGACGATCAGCAATCGGACCATTGCCACCGATTTCGTGGGTTTTGTCCTTGGTCTTGATGGCCAGCGCATTCTTCAAAACCACGGATTCGATACCCCATGAGCGACCGTCCCGCGCCCAAAGAACCAGCACGTCAGCCACCCATAATCATTGTGGTGATAGCTGCTATCGCCGTGGCTGTCTTGGCGCTGCCTCTGATAGGTCTGTTGCAACGAACACCGTGGCCATCCCTAGGCTCCACGCTGGGCAAAGCCTCCACACTAGAGGCCCTCAGGGTGTCGGTGGTGGTGTCGATTTTAGCCGCAACTGTGTCGGTGGTGCTAGGACTGCCTCTGGCCTGGGTGCTGGCCCGCCTGTCGTTTCGGGGACGAGCACTGGTGCGAGCAGTGGTGCTGCTACCCATGGTACTGCCCCCGGTAGTGGGCGGCATCGCCCTGTTCTTTGCACTAGGCCGCCGCGGACTCGTCGGCCGGGCACTGCAAAACGCCTTCGGGGTGGACACCTTGATCGGTACCACCGCAGGGGCGGTGATCGCCGCTGCCTTCGTGTCGATGCCGTTCTTTGTGATCACCGCCGAGGCTGGACTGCGGCAACTAGACCCTCGGTTAGAGTCAGCCGCCGCCACTTTGGGTGCCGGGCGCTGGACTGTGTTACGCCGGATCACCCTGCCGCTGCTGGCCCCGTCGTTAGCCGCAGGAGCCACCCTGTCGTGGGCCCGTGCCCTCGGCGAATTTGGAGCTACCATAACCTTCGCTGGCAACCATCCTGGCCGCACCCGTACACTGCCCCTAGCAATCGCCCAAGCCAATGAATCCGCAGAGCCTGAGGCAGCTATCGTCATGGCAGTGCTACTTATCGGAGTCTCGCTGGTTGTGCTCATCGGCCTGCGTCACCGCTGGATCACCCCCTATGCACACAAACCCGCGAACTCCCCGCAGACATCTCCGTCATGAACATTCAAGCCGAGATTCAAGCCGCTGTTGGAGCTTTCTGCATTCAGGCTGTAATTGATACACAATCAGGGAGTTGCACCGTCATTGTCGGCCCCAACGGAGCTGGCAAGACCACCCTGATCCATGTGCTGGCTGGGTTGATTCCCTTACGAAAAGGCAAGGTCGTACTAGCCGGTCAAGTGGTCGACAACCCTGCACGGAACATACGAGTGCCTCCTAATCACCGTCCCATCGCCTTGCAGACCCAACCAAACCTTCTGTTTCCCCATCTCAACGTGATAGAGAACGTGGCGTTTGGTGCCCGCTGCTCAGGTCTGAACACCCGCCTAGCCCGTCAACGAGCTGAAAAATGGCTGCACAAAGTAGGGATGGCAGACATGGCCAACCTGTTTCCAACGCATCTCTCAAGTGGACAAGCGCAGCGGGTGGGTTTAGCCCGGGCCGCGGCCTGCCAGCCAAACATCCTGCTACTTGATGAGCCCTTAACCTCTCTTGACGCTGAAACCCGCACCAACATGCGCCACTTGCTAACCGACATAAAAACCACTCGAGTGCTTATCACCCACGATCCGATAGAGATCAGGCTGCTAGCCGATCAACTCCTAGTGATGGAGAAAGGTGAGATCATACAGGCTGGCACCCCAGAAGAAGTGGCCGCCGATCCCCGCACACAATGGACCGCCAAACTGCTTGACATCAACCTGCTCACGGGCACCGCCACCGGCACCGAGGTAACCCTAAACAACGGGTTCATCCTCACCACCACCACCCCCTTAACCGGGCCCGTGCTAATCACCTTTCCCCCTACGGCTGTAACCCTATCAACAGCCGAACCCCACACCAGCGCCCGCAACACCTGGCAAGCTCAAGTAGCTCGAATCCAACCCGAGGGCGACAGGGTTCGGGTGATTCTAGATACCCCGATCCCCTGCCGGGTGTGGGTCACACTACAAGCTGTGAACGAGCTAAGACTGAACACCGGAACGCGTTGCTGGGCTGCCCTCAAAGCCAGCGAATTAACAGTTCGAAACGCCTAACCAGCGCGCGCATATGGGCACTCTTTTTCTCATGGAAATGTCAAACTGCCTGGTCACAGACTTAAAATACAATGACTATTGCTTAATTTCCCTCATGTAATTACACTCGTAATACTTAAGGCTAACCACTGAAAAGCCTCATCCGCAGGGAGACCGATGACACTCATACAGGAGCCGTTGACCGCAGTAAGCACGAATAAGGCCGATGCTGATCAGAACAAAGAGCCTGAAGTCAGCGTGACGGGGATGCAGGTGCGTAAGCGCAACGGCAACCTAGAACCAGTCAACGTCAACAAAATCGTCAACGCGGTAGCCCGCTGCACCGAGGGTCTCGTGGGCATTGACCCAATGCGCGTTGCCACACGCACCATCTCCGCGCTAACCGACGGTGCCACCACCCGCGAGCTAGACGAACTATCCATCCGCACCGCGGCAGGGCTGATCGTCACCGAACCGAACTATTCCAAGCTAGCTGCTCGTCTGCTGTCGATCTATATCGACAAAGAGGTGCGTAACCAAAACATCCCGTGGTTTACCGAATCGATAAAAACCGGCCACAACCTAAATCTCATCAGCGACGAAACAGCAGCCTTCGCCGAAAAGCACACACCAGAGCTAAACGCTTCCATCAGCTCGCTACGCGACCGTAACTTTGAGTTCTTCGGCCTGCGCACCGTTTACGACCGCTATCTGCTACGCCACCCCGACACTCGTCAGGTAATCGAAACTCCGCAATACTTCTTTTTGCGGGTGGCGTGCGGCCTGTCTAACAATGCCGACGAGGCCATCTCGTTTTACGACCTAATGAGTTCCCTGGCATATTTGCCCTCAAGCCCCACGCTCTTCAACTCGGGCACTGTTCATCCGCAGATGTCCTCTTGCTACCTACTTGATTCCCCTGCTGACAGCCTTGAAGGTATCTACCGGCGCTACGCCGACATTGCTCGGCTGTCTAAATTCGCTGGCGGCATTGGTGTGGCCTGGCACCGCATCCGTTCTAAGGGTTCGCTGATTCGCGGTACCAACGGGCTGTCTAATGGCATAGTGCCCTGGCTCAAAACATTGGACAGCTCAGTTGCTGCCGTCAACCAGGGCGGCAAACGCAAAGGAGCCGCGTGCGTCTATCTCGAAACCTGGCATGCCGACATTGACGAGTTCTTAGAGCTAAAGGAAAACACCGGTGATCACAACCGCCGCGCCCACAACCTTAACTTGGCTAACTGGGTTCCCGACCTGTTCATGGAACGTGTAGCCAATGACTGGCAATGGTCGCTGTTTGACCCCAAGAAAGTCCCCCACTTCACCGATCTGTATGGAGATGAGTTTCGAGAAGCATACGAGGAAGCCGAGCGCGCCAAGCTATACGAATACCAGCTTCCCGCCCGTCAGCTATACAGCCGCATGATGCGATGCCTAGCTCAGACCGGCAACGGGTGGATGACCTTCAAAGATGCCTCCAATCTGCGATGCAACCAAACCGGTCGAGACGGCCGCACCGTACACCTGTCCAATCTATGTACCGAGATAATTGAAATCACCAGCGCCAACGAAACCGCGGTGTGCAACCTGGGTTCGATCAACCTAGGAGCATTCGTGGACACAGACAGCAAGAAAATGGACTTTGAGCATTTAGGCGAGGTTGTCCGCAACGTGGTGCCCTTTTTAGACCGAGTGATCGACATCAACTTTTACCCCACTGACGAGGCTGCGAGTTCTAACGCCAAGTGGCGCCCTGTAGGGCTAGGGCTGATGGGCTTGCAAGATGTGTTCTTCCATTTGGCCATACCGTTTGATAGCGATGAAGCCCGTCAACTGTCAACCCGCATCTCCGAAGAAATCTATTTCAACGCGCTGTGGGCCTCCACCGAACTAGCCAAAAAACATGGTCCTCACGAAGCCTTCAGCGAGACCCGGGCTGCGGCGGGCCAACTTCAGTTTGATCTGTGGGGTGTACAGCCCAACGAACCCTCTCGCTGGCAAACCCTGCGAGACCACATCTCGCAACACGGACTACGCAACTCCCTGCTCATAGCAATAGCGCCCACAGCCACTATTGCCTCTATCGCGGGCTGCTATGAGTGCATCGAACCTCAGATATCGAACTTGTTCAAGCGTGAAACGCTTTCAGGAGAGTTTTTGCAGATCAACCGCTACCTAGTACACGATCTACAAAAACGAGGTCTGTGGGACGAACAAATGATCTCAGAGGTGAAAAAAGCCGAAGGCTCAGTAGCCAACATAGAGCGCATTCCAGAAGAACTCAAGGCCGTGTATCGAACCGCATGGGAAATCCCGCAACGCTCACTAATTGACATGGCTGCCAACCGCGGAGCGTTCATCGATCAGTCGCAGTCGCTAAACCTGTTCATGGAATCGCCCACCATCGGCAAGCTCAGCTCTATGTATTTGCATGCCTGGCAATCGGGGTTGAAAACCACCTACTACCTGCGCTCACGGCCAGCCACCCGCATAAACCAAACCACCACCAACGGTGATAACCCACAAACCCAAAACAATGCCAGCGCGGCCAGGCAATCTGCTGCACCGATATCTAATGCCGAGGCAATGGCCTGCTCGCTAGAAAACCCCGAGACCTGTGAGGCATGCGAATAATGGCTCTGGTAGAAACCCCGCTCGCCCAAGAAAACCTAAACCTCAACACAAAATCGCAGTCAGTCCTCGCAGCTCCTGCAACAACACCGACTCTGAGACGCATTCTTGATCCCGGCTTCAATCTCACCTTGCGGCCAATGCGCTATCCACAGTTTTACGAGATGTATCGCGATGCCATCAAGAACACATGGACGGTAGATGAAATCGACTTTTCCGATGATCTTGTAGATCTTGAACGCACCCTGTTACCAGCCGAAAAGCACCTGGTAAACCGGCTAGTGGCCTTCTTCGCTACCGGTGATTCCATCGTGGCTAACAACCTGGTGCTGAACCTCTACCAACACATTAATGCTCCTGAGGCACGGATGTACTTGTCACGCCAGCTTTACGAAGAGGCCCTGCATGTGCAGTTCTACCTGACCCTGCTGGACAACTACATTCCCGACCTAAACGAAAGAGAGGCTGCGTTCGCAGCAATTGACAACATCCCCTCTATCCGCCAAAAAGCCGAGTTCTGCTTCCGGTGGATGGACTCGATGAACAGCATCGGCCAATGCGACACCCCCGCGCAACGCCAGCAGTTCTTGTTAAACCTGATCTGCTTTGCTACATGCATCGAAGGGTTGTTCTTCTTCGCCGCTTTTGCCTACGTATACTTCCTGCGCTCAAAAGGGCTCCTAAATGGCCTAGCTGCTGGCACCAACTGGGTGTTTCGCGATGAGAGCTGCCACATGAACTTCGCCTTAGAAGTGGTAGACACCGTTCGCGCCGAGGAACCAGAGCTGTTTGACGACGAGCTCAGCAAACAGGTGCGCATCATGATCTGTGAGGCGGTGGACTGCGAGTATCAATTCGCTCAAGACCTACTCGGTCAAGGGGTGCCCGGTATGTCGGTAGCCGATACCCGTGCTTACTTAGAGTTCGTGGCCGACCAACGTCTCATGCGATTAGGTTTACCCAAACAGTTTGGTGCGAAAAATCCCTTCTCGTTCATGGAACTCCAAGATGTGCAGGAACTAACCAACTTCTTTGAACGCACTGTGGCGGCATACCAAGTGGGTGTCGAGGGTGATGTAGCCTTCGACGAAGATTTCTAAATTCCCTAATTTTAAGCCTCCTGCTGCATTTGTCTCAGCAACTCACGAGCCTTGTTTGGGTGCCATTCCGACTCGCGTAAATAGTCGATGGCACGCTTTAAATCGGCCACCTCAGACATCAACACATTGTCTGCGGGCTTAACACGAACTTGGCCTTCTAAATATCTGAGCTGTCGTTGAGCTGCCTCATGAACCAACAAGGCCAGCGCCTTGTCTTGGTGAGCTTTGCTAGACAACAACTCCTCGTCTTGCAACACCTGCAACTCGCGAATGAACTCCAACAAGCGCGATCCACCCTTAGCTAGTTCAGATTCAACTAACAGCACATCTATATCGGGATACTCCAGCAACACTTCAAAAGCTTCCCTGCATAAAAAATGATGAAACCTCTCCGGCACTATCTCTGGCCAAACCACTTCACGCAAGTGAACCATCAACCACAGCACTTGTCGTTCCACGCTGTCAGATGGCAATCCCGCCGACGCGTCACCGTCGTTACCAGCATCTCTAATGCTCTGATCGCGCAGATGCCTGCTGCCAGAGCTGCGGGTCTTTGTTGCCTCTTGGCGTAGATGATTTGGGTTAACCGAGCAGCGATCCGCTATCTGCATCAAATACTTGTCGCGCACCTCAGCATTGGGATGCTCTGCAACTAGACGAACTGCCTGCTCAGCGGCTCTCACCTGGCCTTTCAAGCTAGACAAATCAGCTTCGCCCAACACGCGATTGATACGAAAATCTAAAAAATCCTCAGCATCTGCAACCGCAGCAACCAAACGCTGCGGGTTGCTGCGGGCTAAGTCGCCCGGATCAGACCCAACAGGCAAATCAGCTACCACCACCTCCAAGTCAAAAACATGCTCCCACTGCGAGAAGCGCTCGGCTGCGGTCTGCCCAGCCGAATCGGCATCGAAGGCCAGCACAATGCGCGGAGCATAGCGGCGTAACACCCGCACATGATCTTCGGTGAGGGCAGTACCACAGGTGGCAACGGCTCGAGAGATGCCCACCTGCCCAAAGCCGATCACATCGGTATACCCCTCACACACGATCGCTTCACCAGAATTGACGATCTCTTGCTTCGCCCAATTCAACCCATATAACACCCGCGACTTGCGATACACAGCGTTGTCTACCGAGTTCTTGTACTTGGGGCCTTCCCCTTCAGGCAGCACCCTTCCACCAAACCCCACCGGCTTGTTGCTGGCATCAAAGATTGGAAACAACAAACGAGCTCGAAAGCTATCTTGCAAACGCCGTGCCGCGTTACGAAACCCCAGCCCTGCATCAAAAAAAACCTCCTCGGCCATACCGCCTTTGGTACCCACGCCCAAAGCACGAGCCAACTCATCCCACTCGTCAGGTGCCCAGCCCAACTTGTAACGCCGAGCTATATCGCCGTCGTAGCCGCGCTGGCGCAAATAACCCCTAGCCCGACCCGCATCGGGGGCCGTCAACAACCGCTGGTGATACCACTGCACAGCTTGTTCTAGAGCATCCGAAAGCTTGCCTCTCCTAGCGTGCCCCTCACCTTCACCTGGCGTGGTGTAGCGCAGCGATATTCCTGCTTTGCTTGCAAGCCGCTCCACCGCCTCGGTGAAGGCCAACTGCTCAATCTCCCGCAAAAAGGTGATGGCATCCCCGCTGGCTTTACAACCAAAGCAGTGATACACCCCCATTTCAGCATTTACCGAAAAAGAAGGGGTCTTCTCTGTATGAAAAGGGCAAATGCCCTGCCAGCGGCGACCTACCCGCTTGAGCTGTACATGTTCGCCAATAAGAGCGACAACATCGGTCTCCTCTCGCACTCGAGCCACATCTTCATTGTGGATGCCCATTGGTGTTGAGAATACGCCTACGAACTCGAAATCATTGCTCCGACGACCTCAAACCCCAAGTTTGGCGGCTAGATGATCGAGCAGTTCTGTAATGGGTAACCGATCTTGAGACATGGTGTCGCGATCTCGCACCGTTACCGCCCGGTCTTGCAAAGAGTCAAAGTCCACCGTCACGCAATAAGGGGTACCGATCTCATCTTGACGACGATAGCGACGACCAATGGACTGAGTAACGTCATAATCGGTCATCCACCTAGGTTGTAAAAGCTTCAGCACTTCCTCACACACGGCCTGCAGCTCAGGCTTTTTAGATAAGGGCAGCACCGCCACCTTGTAGGGTGCCAACCTCGGATGCAGCCGCAACACCGTGCGAACCTCTCCCCGCACCTCCTCGATATCAAACGCGGCCAGCAAAAACGCCATCATCGTGCGAGTAGCCCCTGCGGCTGGCTCGATCACATGGGGCCGATAACGCTCATCGGCCTGCTGATCGTAATACTCTAAATCGACACCGGAGTGCTGGGCATGCTGGCTGAGATCATAATCGGTGCGGTTGGCGATGCCCTCGAGCTCACCCCATCCCCAAGGAAACAAGTACTCCACATCGGCGGTGCCAGCCGAATAGTGGCTTAGCTCATCGGTGTCGTGAAGCCGTAACCGCAGCTTATCGGCAGGAATGCCCAACTCGGTGTACCAGTCCATCCGTGCATCGCACCAGTACTCAAACCACATAGTGGCCTCGTCAGGAGGCACGAAGTACTCCATCTCCATTTGCTCGAACTCTCGTGTGCGAAAAATGAAGTTGCCGGGGGTAATCTCGTTGCGAAACGACTTACCGATCTGAGCAATACCGAACGGTGGCTTGTTACGCGTTGTGTTCAACACATTGGCAAAGTTGATGAACATGCCCTGAGCTGTTTCGGGCCTCAAATACACATCGGCCCCAGCCCCGGCCACCGGACCAGCCTGAGTGCGAAACATCAAGTTGAACTCTCGAGCCTCTGTAAACTGACAGCCTTCTCCAGAGCGAGGACAAATCTCGGGATCTTCCAGCTGATCCTCACGTCGACGAACACCACAAGTACGACAATCCACCAAGGGGTCAGTGAAATTGGTTAAGTGCCCCGATGCTTCCCACACCTCAGAAGGCGACAAGATTGAGGCATCCAAACCGACTACGTCGGTGCGAAGCTGCACCATTGCCCTCCACCAGGCATCCTTCACATTACGTAACAAAAGCACACCCAAAGGTCCGTAGTCGTAAGCGCTGCGAAATCCACCGTAAATCTCAGCCGACTGATACACAAACCCCCGCCGCTTACAAAGGTTCACCACCTTATTCATCAGAGCATCATTCATCAGATCATTGCCCGCACCCCGGTGAATGTCGCCGCTGCTCATAGCCCGCAGGCTACCTGCTATAAGCACCTGCGGCGCGCAGGCGGCGTTCTAGGTAGTGTTCCATAGCGGCGGTAGCTAGGTATTCGACCTCGTTGGTGGCTGACGATGGGGGTAAGGCCAGCGCGACGTTGAGGTTACCGCCTAGCACCATGCGCATCAGCTCTAGCGCTTCGTACGACAGCACCGATCCTCGACGGCAGCTTCGACACAGCACCCCGCCGCTGGCATAATCAAAGGCCGCTAAATCGTCCATAATCCCACACGAAGCGCAAACCTCCACCTCGGGACCAACCCCATCGTGTACCAAAAGCTTGAGATAAAAGGCTGGCACCATTAGGGCCGAATCGCCCGCGTTCAGCGTCCGCAGCCCACCCAACAACATCCGATAAAGAGCACTGTCGGATGCCCTGTCCACACCCACCCGATCAACCACCTCCAACATAGCCATGGCCTTGCCGAGGCGAACTAAGTCCTCTCGCATAGAGCGAAACTGATCTACCGTGTCCACTTGAGTGACAACGTCTAACTCACTACGCCCCCGATAAAGCTGAAGCTGCACATGACTGCTGGGCTCCAAACGGCCACCAAAGCGACTGCGAGTCTTACGCACGCCCTTGGCCACTGCTCGCACCTTGCCATGAGCATTCGTGCAAAAAACCACGATACGGTCGGCCTCACCTAACTTGTGGGTGGTAATGACAATACCCTGATCCCTGTAGAGGCTCACTGGACTTGGCCAAAACGTCGATGACGATCTTGATATTGAGCGATGGCCGCAAACAAGTCGCGCCTGTCAAAGTCGGGCCAGAGCACATCGGTAAACACCAATTCGCTGTAAGCCAACTCCCACAACAAGAAGTTAGAGATGCGGTACTCCCCTGAGGTGCGGATGATCAAATCCGGCTCAGGCATTTCCTGATCGTACAGATGTCGAGCAATAGTGCGTTCGGTGATACGGCTCGCCGGGATCTGCTGCTCGGCAATCTTGCGCACAGCATCGACGATCTCGGCCCGGCCTCCATAATTAAACGCCACCACCAAGGTAAGGCGCTTGTTACATCGGGTTAGCTCAATGGCCTCATCCATTTCTTGAACCACACCCTTGGGTACCCGCCAGTCCCGCCGCCCAACGAAGCGAATCCTCACACCCATCTGGTTGAGCTCTTCACAGCGAGATCGCAAAATGTTGCGATTGAAGTTCATCAAAAAACGCACTTCGTCTTCAGGACGGTTCCAATTCTCCGTAGAAAAGGCATACACCGAAAGCCATTCAATACCCAGCTCAAGCGCCCCCTCAATCACATCAAACAAGGCGTGCTCACCCCGAGCGTGTCCTTCAGTACGAGCCATCCCCCGCTGCTCGGCCCAGCGTCCGTTACCGTCCATCACACAACCCACATGACGGGGAATGCGATCCATGTCAAGATAACCAGGATCTACAGAATCGGTAGGCATGCCCACACCTGAACGGTACTCCTCTAGCCACCCAACATAAGAGCACAACCACACCTACGGTTGAGTTTGTTATCGGCCAATGTCACCCAATAGCTGTAACGTCTTGACGATGCCAGATGTTTCTACTGTGCTAAATGCTCTTGCCACTGCTGTTGGTGCCTTAGAGGGAGGCGGCGAAGATCGCTCTGGCCAACGTCATATGTGCGAGGCAGTAAGCAACGCAATAGCTTCAGGCACCCATCTGGTTGTCGCGGCGGGCACAGGCACCGGTAAGTCGCTGGCCTACCTAGTGCCGTTGGTGTTAGACGACGGCCCCTCGGTGGTAACGACCGCCACCAAAACCCTCCAAGATCAGCTCTTCCAAAAAGACCTACCACAACTAGCTCAAGCCTTAGAGCGCGAAATCAACTTCGCATTGCTAAAGGGCCGCTCTAACTATCTGTGCCTACAACGGCTTAAAGAGCTGGTAGACGATGGACAACTCAGCTTAGATCTAGCCGACCAAAACAGCTCGGAGATATCCCGTCTCGCCACCTGGGCGCAACAAACCAACACCGGTGACCGCGCGGAGTTGTCCTTTCAACCATCTGACACAGTCTGGGATGCCCTCAGCGTATCAGGCCGAGAATGCCCTGGGGCTCAGCGCTGTCCCTCAGGTGAAAACTGCTTTGCTGAAAAAGCTTATGATGATGCCGCAGCAGCCGACATCGTGGTGGTAAACACCCATCTTTATTGTCTGCATGTGTTTAGCGAGGTACCGCTTCTTCCCGAACACAAAACCGTGGTGATTGACGAGGCCCACGGCTTAGAAGATATCGTGTCGGACACTGCGGGGCTCGCCCTCAACCGTACCCGCTTTGATGAGGTGGCCCGCAGCTTACGAGCGGCAATAGCTAGCTCGGACGCTGCTGATGTAATAGAAGATTCTGGCAAGCAACTACATAGAGCTCTTGAGCTTCACCGCGACAAATCACTGCCTAATCCCTTGCCAGATGACCTGCAACAGGCGATAGTTCTAGCTCAGGGGCGCGTTAATCAAGGCACTACTGAGCTGAAAGCCATACCTAACGATGCTCCAGCACAGGTTGTCTCTCGCAAGCAACGAGCCATACTGGCGGCCACCGCGCTCGCAGAAGATCTCAACAGGGCACTCAAATCTAGCGCAACAGAGGTTGCATGGGTGTCTGGTAGCGAGTCGTCCCCGACCTGGAGGATCGCGCCGCTTGAGGTGGGCACCCTGCTAGCTAAAAAGCTTTGGGGGGAAACCACCGCGGTGCTAACCAGCGCCACAATCCCTATGAACCTACCAGAAACGCTTGGCTTAGCACCCGATGCTCACGATGTTTTGGATGTGGGCAGCCCCTTCGACTACCAAGCTAACGCCGTTCTGTATTGTCCTAAGCACCTGCCCGACCCCCGCCATGACGGATACCAACAAGCAGTCCACGATGAAATGACCGCCCTGATCTCAGCTGCTGAAGGTCGCACATTGGCTTTGTTCACCAGCTACAAGGCTATGGACCAAGCAGCAGAAGCCCTTCGTCCCAAACTCAACGTACACATTTATACTCAGCGGGATCTGCCTCACGCAGATCTGCTGCGACGCTTCTCTAATGAAGTGCAAAGCTGCTTGTTCGCCACCATGAGCATGTGGCAAGGGGTGGATGTACCGGGCGAATCACTATCGTTGGTAACCATCGATCGCTTGCCATTCCCCCGCCCAGACGACCCTCTGCTAAACGCTCGCCGCAAGCTCTACGACAACAAAGCCTTCTATCATGTTGACCTACCCCGAGCTGCCACCCGACTAGCTCAGGGAGTTGGTCGACTTATGCGTCGTAGCACCGACCGCGGGGTGGTGGCAGTGCTGGACTCACGAATGGCTCAAGCTCGCTACCGCTGGGATTTAGTAAAGCAGCTCCCTCAATTCAGACGCACCTCAGATCGTGAAGAAGCCATTGCGGTTTTACAGTCCATCTGCAACTCAGCAGCCGACACTCAATAACAACTAACGCTCAATAACCGAAACGGTCCAACATTTCTGGGCGACGCTGCCAATTCTTAGCTACCCCAACGTGTAGTTGCAAAAATGCCCCTTCAGGTAGCTGAGCACGCACCACAGTGCCCACCTGTTTGAGCAGCAACCCCCCTTTACCAATAACCATAGGCTTTTGAGATTCCCGCTCCACAGATATCTCTATTTTGATGTAGGGCCATTCCCACTCCACTACCTCCACGCTAATAGCATGAGGCAGCTCTTGGCGGGTGGCGACCAACAACTGCTCTCGCACCAACTCTGCTACCCATTGAGCTTCGGGCATATCCCTAACCGTGCTAGGCGGATAAAGCGGCGGGCCAACAGGCATTAGCTCACACAGCCGCTCTAACAAAGCCGCTACTCCCTCACCAGTGCGGGCCGAGGTAGGAAAGTATTCCGCAAACCCCAACTCACCCGCAAAGCCAAGCTGAGCCAACACCTTGGCACGAGGTGCAGCATCGATTTTGGTTACCACCACGATGGAATCCTTGCTCAACCGCTCAGCTATGAACAGGTCGCCCTTGCCCAACCGGCGAGTTGCGTCTATACACAGACAAACCACATCCGTGTCCGCAGCAGCTTCATTAGCTTTTGCGTTCAACCGCTCACCCAGCGGAGTTTTGGGCTTGTGAATCCCCGGGGTATCCACAAACACCACCTGAACATCAGGTCGATGTAACACCCCCCGAATAGCATGACGGGTGGTCTGAGCCTTATCAGAAACTATGGCTACCTTAGTGTCCAAGATGGCGTTCAACAGCGTTGACTTGCCCGAGTTGGGCCTTCCCAGCAAAGCAACAAAACCCGACCGAAAACCTTCCCAAGAACTTTGCAGATCGCTCTGGCTAGCTCGTTCGCTAAAGCGCCCATCTTGGTGAACAACCACAAATCTCAGACTAGCGCTAATGCCTGTAACAGCTAGCTCAGCTACCGTGAGACCATGGCTAACATGACTCCGGACAACAAGGTAATAGCCACCAATCGCCGCGCTCGGCGAGACTACAAAGTGCTAAACGAATACGAAGCTGGTCTGGTGCTCGTGGGTTCGGAGGTGAAATCACTACGGGAATCCAACGTGACCTTAGCGGAATCCTACGCTCGCATATTTGATGGTGAACTTTGGTTGCAATCCCTACACATCGCCCCCTATTCGCGAGCAAGCGCCACAGGAAACCACGACCCAGATCGAGCTAAAAAACTACTGTTGCATCGTAGCGAGCTAACCCGCATCAAGGCTCGCCTAGACCAAGAACGCCTCACGTTGGTGCCACTGTCGCTCTACTTCAAACATGGTAAAGCCAAAGTGTTGCTAGGGTTGGCTCGAGGGCATCGGCGTAGCGACAAGCGCCAAGCTATCGCCGAACGAGATGCCCGCAACGAGGCCCGCCAAGCAACAGGTCGCAACAAAGCCTCGCCCCAAAAACCTGCTGACACACCTGCTCGCTAAGATGTATCTTGTTCTTCGCACATTGACAACATGCTCATACTGCCACGCACGAAATGAAACACACGGGGCTGATCGGTTTCGACGTTGGGACCGGAGGCTGCGCTGTGCGACTCGAGTTGCTCAGACTCGCAAAACGGGGCAACCAAATAAACGACACTGACCGTGTCCCTCTTGCAGCCTGATCTATCAGGAAACAAGAGTCATCGCGACCGGTAACGGCACGCGGGGCCTATCCATCGCAGCCCGGCAACAGAAGCGTTGGAGACAGTAGGGACAGACCACTGACGGCGAGAAAGACCGCTGACTTCGGGCAACAGACCCGGTGGCAAAGCCCCTTAACAGGGAACTAATCCGACCCGGCGGCGCGGCTGCCATTAAGGCCACACACCGGGAATAGTCGTATCACAGTCAGAACCCGCCTAGCGGACGGGGGTTCGATTCCCCCCAGCTCCACCACACTTCTCAGCTCCACTTTAGAAACTAGCTAGCAAAGAAACATCCAGGTAACGAGATAGACATCTTCAAGGCGAATTTGGGGAAGAGGATCAGGAGGTACGTAAGGCTCTAAACCCAAGGTGCGGATAACTTCTAAGATCTTCTTGGCTTGTTCTGTGGGATCGTCGGTGCCCTTCATGGCAGCTTGAAACGTACGGATAGTGCGCTCAGAATAAGGGGCGTTGATGGTGTCGATGGCGCGGTCAACCTCTTCTTGAGCAAGATCGGCAGGTGGATATTGGCGAAGAATCTCAGCGGCACGGTGAAGGCGAGGTGCGACGCTGGGCTGAAGATTGGCCGGATCGGCCATAAAGTTCCACCGCTCAACGATATGAGTTCTGGCGATCTCCCAGGCGGCAAAGGCTCCACCAATAGCGGTATCATCTAGTTGTCGGGAAGTGTCGAAGCCCGCAAGGGGACGGGCCTTGTCGAAGCAGGCCAGGGTTTCGTCGATCACGCCGCTGGCAGAATCAGCATCAATCTCCACGAAACGAAATACCGGTTTGGGGTGATCTCCTATTCGAGCACAAAACACATAGCCTGACTTAGCATCAGGAGTAGCTACAGCCATACCTGAGCCAGCACCCCAAGGCAGCGACTTAATCTGACGGGCGATGTCAGCATCTTCTAGGGCTTGGCGCAACTCTTGGCGAAACAGCTCGCCAGACAGCACCCCTCGGGTGGTGCCACCCCGCTCAAAAATCTCAGGATCCTCGCGACGCAGGCGCTCAATCTCTTCTCGGGTCTCGGTGAAGTTGATCTCGACCTGCGCCGCCTGATCTGGTAGCACCTCGCCCACACCGATGCTGACAGCAGCTTGAGCAATCTTGAGGTGCAGGCGCTTTTCAAGGCCCAACAGATCATCAAGCCGGTCATCAGGAAACACACAGCGTAAGAACACCTCAGAGTGGTGCGAGCCGATGCGGTCGATGCGCCCGTGGCGCTGCACGAGGCGCATCGGATTCCAGGGAAGGTCGTAGTTGATGATGTGACGGGCCTGTTGAAGGTTCACCCCCTCAGCCAAAACGTCGGTGGTAACTACGATGTCGAAACGATCCTCGTCGGCCCCAACGGGGGCATCAGTGGTAAGAGGCGCGAACCCCCATAACACTCGCTCTTTGCTGTCTGAGCCAGTGGTGCCAGCCAGCGAAGCAATGCGATCCCGATAAGGAGCCAGCCGCTCGTCGACTTCGGCTTGCTCCAGCAAATGCTCATAAACCCAGTCGACAGTGTCGGCGTAATAGCTAAAGATCAGCACCTTGCGACGATTACGCACATCCTCGTCACCGATTCCCTGAGCGACAGCTTCGGCGGCGATGACGGCAAGCTCTTCCACCAAAACTGCCAGATTAGGATCGTTTTGACGGGTTACCATCTGAGCCTCGAAGGCAAATGATCTGAGCAATCTTCGATCTCGCTCAACATGTTCTCGAAGAAGTTCAACATCGTAATGGGCAACATCCTCGCTAACTCCCACGATGCCATCTAGAAAAGTGTCGATCTGTTCATCATCTGCTTCATCGGAATCAGTGGCGATCCAGTCAGCTAAGGCATCGCCGGTAGCCACCCGACCGTTGTCGAGCAACGACAAAAAGGCATCGTGGCTTTTGGCCATTCGCTCACAGGTCTCGGCGAAGGCATAGGGCGAAGACTCGAACCGCTTCAGCAAACCCGAGCGCAACAAGCCAGCAAGCTGCTTTTCGTAGACTGCTTCTGCTCGATCCAAACGAAACTGCGACGGAGAGTAGCGAGCCATAGAGAGAACACTGGGATCTTCAACACCAGTATCAGGGTCGAGGGCACGGGCAAACCGGTCAAAAAAACCAGGCATCATCTCATCAAGGTTGTAGTCCACCTTGTGAACCCTCGGCGTGGGAAACACGATAGGCTGGTCCTGTCCACCCACCTTAATAGTGTCGTTGGGATAGAAGCGCTTCACGAAAGCTCGAGTACGCCTCACCGCCACAGCATCAAGTACATCAAACAAGTGCTCGGGGGTGAGATCGTCGGGGTTGAGGGCCATAGCATGAGCAAAGTGATCACGCAGCGAACGGATGCCAACATCGGCGAACGCGGCATCATTGTGCAAGAAGTAGCCCAACAGGTGATAAAGGTCCCACAAGCTGTTGTTGACCGGGGTGGCGGTGAGCATCACCAGCTTCTTAGGCGGTGACCCGGCCAACAGACCACGCAGCGCCTGAGCCCGCTGAGTGCCGGGATTGCGCAGGTTATGAGCCTCGTCGATCACCACCATGGCGTAGGTGTTGATGTCTTTGGCGCTCAACTTGATGGCTGTTTTGTGCTCAGGATTTAGCCGACTGTCGGCCATCAGCTCCTCATACGAAACCAACTCCATCGGCAGATTAAACTCCGATTGAAACGCCCGCCACGGCCCATCGCGCAGCGTAGCCGGGGTAATCACCAGCACCCGCTGACGACGATCCAGCGCGGCCTCTCGAATCAACTCCCCTGCCAAAAAGGTCTTGCCCAAACCAACTTCATCGGCGATCAGCACCCCGTTGCGCTTTTTCAAAATGCCCTGGGCCCGCAACAGTCCATCGGATTGGAATGAGGTGAGGTGAATCTGTGGCGCACCCTCAGTATCAGCCTCGGCTTCTAACTCTTCGCCATATAACTCCCACAGCATCCGCAGATACACAAGTTGAGGTGCGTGGGGCTCAAAACGGGCTTCGAACAGCGCAGCCAAATCGTATTCGATGGCCTCATCCCACAGCTCGTCAAACCAATCCCGCACTTGGCCCACCACATGGGGCGAGTAGTTGCCCAAGTTCAGCTCTAAGTTGTTGGCCAGCCCGGCGTAAGTGAAATTAGACGACCCAGCCACCACCCCATGGGAACGATCCCCTACCAAGAAAGCCTTGCCATGCAAAAACCGCCCCTCCAAACGGCGTACCTGAACCGTCTCTTGACGCAACCACTGCACCAATCGGCGAGTGGCAGCATCAACCTCAAACGTGAAGCCCAGATGATCTCGCTCAATGAGAAGGTTCTGCTCGTGGCCTTTTAATGCCTGAAGCAACCGGGTGCGGGCCGCCCGAGTTGGATTGGCCGACTCCGAACGCAGCGCCCGCTGACGGTTCTCTTGCGGCATCGGCTCAGCCCCCAACAACAGCCGCACCCCGGTGACGTGGTCCAGCGAATCGGCCAACAGCGAGTAACCGCCCACATTGAAATAAGCAGTGGCAATGTCCAAACAAGCCCCGCCCACAAACCCAGCAGCAGCATGGGAGATGAACCCGTTCAACGCACCGGCCACCGTCTCTTCCCCCCGATTGACGGCCAGCTCAGGCTTCTCAACGGAGGTCATAGCGCTCCTTCAAGTCCAGAAATGAAAAGGATTGCAATTACTGGAAATACTAGTATCATGGGCGAGCGGTGCCTGCCGTCACCGTATACTCGGCAACAAAGAGAAGACAAGGCCCCTCCTATGGAGAGAACGATGGGATCAATCCAACACACTGACCGGCGAAGTTCCCCTACCTTGAGCCTCCCATTGCCGACTCCTGAAGAGAGGCAAGCCGCGCTCGCCGAACTTGGCGAATACTGCAAAGGGCGATTCCCCCCAGGGAGCCTGACTTCCCAGTACATTGCCGAACGCGAGGCACTTAGAGACATCTACCCTGGAACTCTCCACGATCTTGCTCGCGACGGCATCATCAAGCTGTATGAGCCTTCCAGCGCAATTGCTTCTGAAAACTGGGAGTCGGACCTCTGACCGCGCGATCCGAAAGGGTTGTGCTCGACGCATGGCCCATAATGCGGTACACAGAAGAGAATCCAATTGCCTTGGCTGAATTCGACAGGCTCTTGGCCGGTGATCAGCCGCCGATCGTTTGCAGCATCAACCTCGGAGAAGTCCATCACACGCTGGCCAAACGAGAAGGGTTTCTCACAGCAGACGACATTTGGAGCCGCGTTTGCGGGTTTGCCGAAGTGGAGTCGCCTTCGCTGGAGACAACCCGTGCTGCGGCTCGGATTATGACCACACACAGAATCCCTCTGGCTGATGCCCATGCTGCGGCTACGGCTCTCGCTCACGATGCAACGGTTTGGGCAGGTGATGAGCACCTGAACAAGCCCGGGCCGTGGAAACGGCGGGACTTGCGCAAACTGGGCATCAACCCCCAGGACCGCCGGAAGAACTGAAGCAGAGCCGCTCACCCGGCGAGCAGCAGCATGGGAGATGAACCCATTCAACGCCGCAGCCATCGTCTCTTCCCCCCGATTGACGGCCAGCTCAGGCTTCTCAACAGGGGTCATGGCACCCCCTTGTCGTTAGAGATAGGAATATACTGAAATAATATAAAAAGCTTGACGTGACTTGAGCCGCATGTAATCTTGAACTCATGGCTGATTCAGATACCCCAACCAACAGCCCACCATCTACATTTCGACAGGCCCTCGACGGCGCGACAGATTTTGTCGACTTTCTCGACAGGCTGCTCGAATTGGGGTACGAGGGGCCTGACATCGTTGAAGTCCTTGATGCCGAGCGACATGGCGGAGGATGGGTTCCAGAACACACACACCCTGAGTAGTGACTGCCGACACAAAGGTCGTTCCCGACTCTTGGTCTGTTGTCGAAGCCGCCAATGGCTCACGATTCGCCGCCTCTGAAATTCAAACTCTGATATCCGAACAAATCCCAGTAATGAGCGCGATGAACTGTGGCGAGGTCTACAGCGCCGTCGTCGCCGTCCAAGGAGTGGTCGAGGCCCGGAACATCATCGGACTGCTTCGGCAGATCGTTGTGCTCAACCTGCCCGATTACCCGCGCATCATGCAGACAGCTCACCTCAAATCGACCTACTACATGGCACTGGGCGACAGTTTTGCGGTAGCAACGGCCTTGCATCACAATGCCGAACTGTGGACCGGTGACCCTGAACTTCTGTTCGGCGACGCACCTTGGCGGACCCGTGACCTCAGAGAAAGCCGCTCTACCACCAACAAGCAGCGAACCGGCAAGATCGGGCGCAGAGCCCGTGCAAAAACGCGTCCGCCCCATGAGCCGGAGATCTCACTGACCAATCTCATGCGATTTCTGAATGGATCTCTTGACATTGACGAGCGGCACCAGATGTAGAGGGCAGTCATCCTGTGAGCCCTCTGAAGTGGGCGAGGACGGCAGCTAGGCGGTCGGCGTAGTCGACGGTCTCGCTGAAGGTGTCGTAGATCACGGCTAGGTCGTCCTCATCGAGGCCGTAGAGGTGGGCGACGCAGGCATCAAGCTCGCAGATGAGATCCTGCTTGACGGCCTCATCGTTGGCCGACCCCACTGGCACGCCTACTTCGGCGGCCCACTCGGTGAACCGCTCATCCACAGCCGCCAGCCTCCCAGCAATCTCGACCACCCGATCCCGAACCGGATCCCCCTCACCGGGATCGGGAATGGATATACCCATAAGGTCGGTAAAGCTGAGAGTCAATTCCATAACCCGGCGGAGCTGCCAGTCGAAAATCATCGACGAGAGAATTCCCAATAGATAGGTCTCATCACGAACTTCACCTCTTGTTCTTTCAAAATAGGATGCTGCTTCCGTGGCAACTCTGCGTGGGGGGATTAGGGCACAGACAAAGGTACGAGTATCAGTCGTCCTAGCTACCCGCCTGAAGGCAATCCTTGCTCGCAGGCAGGCAAGGGTGTCGGAATCGGTCAGGATAGTTTCGTCAATCTGAGCGAAAGCTGAGGACTTCACCCTGCTCTGCCGATATCGCTTTTCGTACAAGTGTGCGGTGATACTCGATGCATCAACGCTGTCATAGTAGTTACCGGTGTCAGGCTGCCAAAGATTAAAGCTCTTACCAGCATAAACAGGCCAAACCTCATTCATTGTTCATACCTCACCGCAGCATGCCCATCATCTTTCAAGAACCGGCTTCTGTCGTTGGTCGAGTCGAGCTCTCGTGATGGGCGGAAGTGCCATCGTCGTTCACAAATCTGTACCTGTCGTGAGTCGAGTGGAGTTCGGAAACTGGATGGAAGCCCCATGCCCATCGTCTCTGAGGAATCGTCTCCTGTCGTTTGTTGAATTGACATCGCCTTGGACTGGTCGGAACCTCCAACTTCGGGCTCTCCGAGAGAGAGAGAGAGAGAGAGGTCATCTGAAGAATCTGGCAAGTCAGCGCCGTCGAAACGGGGGTGTTGCTTCATCTTGCGCCAGACTCGAAACGCTGGACGGTTGGGGATTTGAGGGAAGGCCGCGGTGTTCGACCACCGGATGAACTCAGAGACGGGTATGTGCTCAGGTTTACCGTCTACTAGCTCGCGAAAGTGAACAAATGAGCTGGCTGGCCCGGGATAGATGGCTACATACGGCTCATCGGGGTCGCCCTCAAAGCCACCCCCTGGGATCGGCCCGGAGACTGAGTTTGCAAGCTGAAACGAGGGCGACGGTGTAGCGGCCATCGACCCCGTCGAAGGCCCACTGCTTGGTGTTGAGGCATGTGGCAACGGAAAGCAGCGGGTGACCGATACCAGTGCCACGGTGTAAGAGTTGTGAACTCCCTCGAACACCCATCCCTTGTGGTTGATGACCGTGGCCACCGACATCCGCAATCGGCTGACCAGGGGGGGGGGCGGGCGGGGGGGGGGGGGGGGGGGGGGGGGGGGGGGGGGGGGGGG
>VYCQ01000017.1 GCA_009843865.1 Acidimicrobiia bacterium | reverse complement strand
TAGTGGCGGGGGCGGGATTTGAACCCGCGACCTTCGGGTTATGAGCCCGACGAGCTACCAGACTGCTCCACCCCGCGTCGAATGAGATGTTAATTATAACTACTTAGCTGCCTCCTGTCACCTAAACCGACGGAGTAGAGCTGCTTGGCCCTCCCAGAGCTTGAATCTCAGCCACACCTATGCCATGTGGCTCAGCAACCAGCGCTTGCACAGGCACCACAGGCAGCGGACCGCTGCAAGCACGGCCATTGAAGTCGCATCGCACCACAACCTCCCAATAAGCGGTCAACACCACCTGGTAACGCAAATCGGGAGCATCCACCGAAGAGCGCCGATAAAAATAAGCACACTTAGAAAGCTGATCAAATGGGTCTTGCTCAATATCAAACGCCATCACCTGATGAGCATCGCACCACAGCACGTTCCCATCGCCCATATCCACCCGCAAGAACCTCTTGAACCGCGGGCTAGCAATAGCGGTAAGACGTATTTGATTACCCTCCAATGTGGTGGTAATCGTGTTTGATACTGGTACACGATCTACAGGCAATACCCAAACAAAAGTAGGAATATGCACGATGGTCACGCGCGACGGAGCCATCAAGATGGTGGGCACTGAAATCGACAAGCCACCCCACACATCTTTTCTGTGGTTGATAACATCACCGCTTGATGCTGAGGCTTGTTGGGTTTGCGGTCGGTATACCCAATATTTCACTAGCTGCTGTCTGCCATCTCGCTGGCAAAACTTAAACACATACACTTCATTATCGTCTGGGATGATCCCAAGGTCAGCTTTCATCCAAGCCAGCAATTCCGAGAGGCTACCCTGCTTATAACGGCATAAACGCTTTTGCTGGGTGGAGCTAGGGTCGACAGTTTTCCCGCTTGAAGCTTCCACTTGAATCCATGCCCAAAGGTTTACCTCGCCTTCTTCAGCGCTCGCTGAAATACCATCGCTTACATTCTGGCCAGAAGCCGAAGTGCTTAAGCTAGCTACTGCCAACACACAAGCAACAACGAACACCAAAGATTGAGCGCCTCGCATTGCACTTCCCTTCGTCTCATCAGCGGCGCTCGCAGCGCGAGATGAGGGAAGTGCAAAGGGAAGAACAAAACTCTGCTACACGATGTGGCCCATGTCAAGAGCAACTTATAGGCAGAACCCAACCCCCACTGGCTACATGCGCCCAAGCCACCGCGATCATCATTACAGCGGCTATACTCGGTCTATAAGTGTCTACAGGCTCTAGTTACCTTTGAGCACATTGATATCAGTCCTACTTCTATACGAAAGTCGTATAGATCTGATAATGTTCAGCAGATATGGACCAAACCTCTGCCCTACTGTGAAGGCAGAACTAAAGCATCAAAGAAGAACGGTATGAACGAAGTTGCCAACGGTATGAACGAAGTTGTCTTTGAGAACATCACCAAAGAGTATGACAACGGTTTCAAGGCGGTCTCAGATCTAAATCTAAAGATCAAAGAAGGAGAGTTTTTGGTCATGGTCGGCCCGTCTGGCTGCGGCAAATCAACCACCCTAAGAATGATTGCAGGTCTTGAAGATGTCACAAAGGGCACTCTGAGGATCGGAAACAAGATTATCAATGATTTAGCCCCCAAAGACCGTGACATCGCCATGGTGTTTCAAAATTATGCGCTTTATCCGCATATGAACGTGTTCAACAACATGGCCTATTCCTTAAAGCTAGCAAAGTGGCCCAAATCGGAAATCAAGAATCGTGTACATGACATAGCACGCATCCTTGAGCTAGAAAACCAATTAGACAAACGCCCAGGACAGCTTTCAGGTGGTCAGCGACAACGGGTGGCAATGGGAAGAGCTATCGTGCGCCGACCACGAGTCTTTTTGTTAGATGAACCCTTATCAAACCTTGATGCCAAACTTCGAGTGCAGATGCGCGCAGAGATTACCGACCTGCAACGCGAAGTGGGAGTGACAACATTTTATGTCACCCATGATCAAATTGAAGCAATGACCATGGCAGACAGGGTAGCGGTGATCCATAACGGTGTCTTGCAGCAAGTAGACAGCCCTCTGAAGCTCTTCAATGAGCCTGCCAACACCTTTGTGGCAACATTCATCGGCTCTCCATCAATGAACTTGATAGAGACCACTATTGAACGCCAAGATTCAAAATTGTGGATCAAGCTAGGCAGCCAGACGCTAGCAGTTCCTGATTCAGTCCTCAAAAACAAACCAACGCTAGAAAAACATATATCTGCACCCATAGCCATAGGTTTACGGCCAAAAGACTTTGAGGACGCAGCCCTCATCACCGATCATCCCGCTGATCAACGGCTTCGCATCAAAATCGACAAAACCGAAGCAATCGGCTACGAAGTAATCGCCCACTTTGAGATCGATGCCAAACCCATCATCATGCATGATGCACTACAAATCGCTGAAGAAGACAGGCAAGAACAGCACTCCACCCGAATTAATGCACGGTTCCACCCAGAAACTAAGGTGCGACCCAAAGATACAATTGAGGTGGCTGTATCAATGGAAAACGCCCATTTCTTCGATCTCACTACCGGACTAGCAATTCGAAATTAAATAACTAGTGCTTATACCCCAATCATCTTCATAATCAATCATTACCCTCCACTGCTTTTACACAATCTGTTTTCCCGAAACCCAAACGGCTACAACTTGCAGGTTGTCATCAAGCGCAACGAGATCAGCCTCAGCGCCGATTCGAATCACCCCAATCTCCGACGCACCGAGCAGCTGTGCCGGAACCGTTGAAGTGCACCGCAGGGCATCGTCTAGCCGAAGAACCTCATTATTAACCATATATCGAATTGCAGCATCAAGGGTCAGCGCGCTCCCGGCCAAGCCACCGTCAGACTTACGAGGCGCACCGTCTATAAGCTGAATCTTCGTCGCTCCCAACGCACCTGCCGCCCACCCCGAAGAGTCCGACACCAAAATCGTCCGCTCCGGGCCCTTGGCTCGTACCGCTATCTTCAAAATGTCTGGGTGCACATGTTGACCGTCGGCAATAAGGCTGATGTAAACATCGTCTCGCACCAGCGCAAGCCCAGTCAGTCCAGGCTCACGCTGGTGTATAGGAGTAGTAGCGTTGAAACAATGCGTTAGCAACGATACTCCCGCATCAAAAGCCCTCTGAGCGGCTCGGCGGTTGGCATTGCTGTGACCAGCCGCGACGATAATACCCCGGTTACACAAATACTCGATGGCCTCGATGGCTCCAGGTCGTTCTGGACCAAGCGTTACAATCCGAACAGTCGACGATAAAGATCGACACCACTCCACATCAATCGACCCCTTGGCAACGTCAACATGGGCACCCACCAACCCCCCCAGCCATGGACCTTCAAGGTGAACTCCAAGCACACGCGGACCATGCACACCACCTGCAAAAACCCTCACATCCTCAAGCCAAGCAGCATAAGCATCAAGCGGACGAGATATCAGAGTTGGAAGCCACGAGGTCACACCACGACTCACCAAACCAAGTGCAAGTGCGGGCCAGGTATCTGGCGAACTCGTAGCAAGATCAATGCTGTCGAATCCGTTAACTTGAATGTCGATAAATCCAGGAGCAAGATACGAAAAAGCGACAGGTCTACTAACCGATTCGATGCGCTCGATACGCCCATCCGCCAAGCTCACCTCAGCCTTATCAAGCCAACCGGCTGCGGTGAGGATACGGTCAGCAGAAATCGCGGTCATCTACGACCCGCAGCAGGTGCGATTCGTGTAGCCACCATATAGTCGTCAATGAATCCGCGGAATAACCCTAGAATCACATCCCTAGTCGCATCACGATCAAGTTGACCACCCAAATAATCCATGATCGGTGCCTTCCAAATACTACGGCCGATAGCGAAACCAACATAACAGGGAACTCGTGAACCGGCCGCAAACCACCTCGCGATCTCTGTTCGATCAGCAGCCGCGCCGAGGGTCAAAATGGGCGGCAACACACCACCAGAGCCTGCGGCTTCAGCTACCGCTGCTGCGATAACAGGAGAGGTCACCCCTTCCAACTTCCACAAGTCCGGTACACCAAACCGACGGGTTATCTCACCAACCGCGACCGGTAACAACGCTGGCAACACATCGCTCCGATAACGCTTTCGATCGGCACCCACAGTGGCAAGATCAGCCGGTGTAGCCGGTACGATCAGTTCCAAGAGAAAATCGATGCCAGAGGTGTCACAAAAACGCCGGGCGTATTCAAGAGCATCCAAATTTGCACCTTTAAGTTCTTCGGGATCGCCAGGGTTCCAACGAAGCAACACCTTGCCCCATCTCGGTAGCCCAATGGTGTTAATTGCCGTGTCCAATGTATGCTGATCAAGTAATCGCAGCTCACGCTGACCAGAAATCTCGAGTGCGAGAGCGATGGGAACTCCTTCAGACTGCGCCACACATGCGGCTGCTGTCCCGTGTTCGGGATCGATAAGAACCGACACCTCGCCCACATCGATCAAATCACGCCGTGCCAAACCAGCAGCCTCGGCAATCACGGTCTTCGCTTCGGCAAGAACCGACCACTGCTCGGGAGAGACTTCTTCTTGACCGAACACCTCCACAGCAGTGGATGATCGGTGATCAAAAGCCAACATAAACATTGCTGGCACAGAGCTGGGAGAAACAGTGGCAGCTTTGGGCACGACTTTACGCGGCTGAACCGACAGCTCTTCAACTAGAGCATGAAGCACAGCGCCTCGGGCACCCGCCATTTGACCGAAAACAGCACGCCGAATCTTGGGAGCAGCACGGAGCGGGGCAAGCTCCTCCTCTACAGACACAATAAGCGGATCGAGGAGTTGCGCGCCAGACTCGCTGAGCCCCCCACCTACGACAACTGTGTCGATGTCGACGGTAAGCGTAAGAGCAGCCAGCATCATCGCAAAATTATTGACACAGGTATCCCAGGCTGCAACAGCGGCCTGCTCGCCAGCAGAGGCCAGGGCTGCTATCTCCTTGGCCTCAACAACGCTGTCCGAACCAGCGAGCTGAGCATAAATCCGCTTGAGCCCACGGGCCGATGCGAACAATTCGGCGCATCCGCTCCGTCCGCAACCACACTGCACCTCATCGCTATGGCTGCTAATATGACCGATCTCCCCCACAAATCGACTGGCACCACGCCAAAAGCAGCCATCAATAAACAATGCTGCGGCAACTCCGGTGCCAAGCGGCACGAAAGCACCCGAGCGGGCACCGTACCCGGCACCAATGGTGAACTCGGCCAACGCTCCCGCATAGATATCGTGCTCAACGTGAACCGGCAATCCCGATACAGCTTCTAATTCAGGGCCAATAGACATGTCAACCCACCCCAGATTGGCTGAGAACTCGCCGCGTCCCGTCACCGGATCAACACAGCCAGGTATAGCAAGACCTATTCCGCAAACACTGATGCCAGCCTTGTTCGCCCTGCCAACCAGCGTTTCTATGATCTCACATGTCTCAGCAACCATGCGATCTGTCTCTGCACCATCTGTTATGGGCTGGCGCAGCGGCTCTCCAATCAGACCAAGAGCATTGCCCAAGACCGCCTTTTTTTCAGTGCCACCGACATCAATCCCAATCGCTGCCACAGCCCCGTCAGCTCGATTCATCGCTAATCCAAAGCCCAAGTCGTCACGAAAAAGATTGTACTCAACATAAATCAAGCCAAAACATATTCAATATTATGATACTTTCATCTAATACGATCAGTAATGAGCAGAACAGTAATAAGCAGAAACCACCATTCGAGCAGGGGACAAAGGCACGAACGTGGCAGGGGTAGCTTCAGATCTCGGTGCCACTACAACCTTAGTAACCCTGCTCGGTGACGATACCGGTGTCAGTAATGTCCCCAAGGCTACAAATTGTGGAGAACACCGTTTTGCCTAGCTTCGTGTGGTCAACCGCAACAATGCATCTGCTGGCCGCCTCCACCAACGCGCGGGTAGTAGCAGCCTCGGCGCGGTCATATGTATTGATTGGAGTTCAGGCGGCACGCCAATATCGCTTCGTGGGACCAAGTTCTTGGCCACATCAACCATTCCCGTGAGACGCTCACGATTGAGGGCATACGCAATGAAATCTTGCGCGGCGTGAGGAGAATCGGCAACCTGCGGTACAACCCAACCAATCTGATACACCTCAGCAGACTCGAATGGTGCTTGTTTCTAACCGTCTTGTTGGTCTTTTTCTTCTTTTCGTGCTGTTTGCTGTAGGGTTGGGTCAGGGGTGGTGCTTTCGTCGGTGTTATCGGGGTCTTCAGCATCGTCTGTA
>VYCQ01000015.1:3216-39014 GCA_009843865.1 Acidimicrobiia bacterium | reverse complement strand
ACCCACGACCTCTTCGTCCCGAACGAAGCGCGCTACCAAGCTGCGCCACTGCCCGCTGTATAACAAATATTGCAACCAATATAGGGAATTGCAAAACAGTTTCTTATAATGTTCAAATCCAGCCAAAACAGGGGGAAGATGTCAGAAGCTTGGGCCATCGGCTTAACTCTTGGTGGTGTCGTCATCGCAATCATCGGCATTGTGGTCACAGTTTCACTTTGGTTAGTGACCAGATTCGCTGATCGAAATTTCCTTGGTGAGGGGGGATAGGGCTTGTTGGAGGCGGATTGAGTCTAGGGGTTTAACCAGCCACCCGTCGGCTTTAGCTTGTTGGGCCAAGTAGATGTCGGCCTCACGATCTAGCAACAGCAAGATGCGAGTTTGAGGGAGGCGTTGCATTTCAGCCTCCATACGCAGATCGAGGCAGGCTGCCACACCACCCATGTTAGTGATTTGCAAGTCGCAAATCACCACATCTGGGATGTGAGCTTGCACTGCGGCTCGCACCTCTGTGCCGCTAGCAACTCGGATGATCTCCGTATCATCATCTGCTAATGCGGCTTCAACGGTTCGGGATAAAAAGTGGCTATCTGTGGCTACCAACACTCGGGTCACGCTAATGATGGTACTCAACCCGATGCGGCATTGACCTCTTGGGAAGGTAGCATCAAGATCGGCCATTGGGAGGCACCTTGCTCGAAATTGCAATCGAAAAGCTAGAAACCCATACAGTGCTTCGCCCCACTGGCGAGGTGGATGCCTACACCGTGGCTCAATTTCGGGAGCGAATCGGTGAACTGGCGCTTGAGCCCCGCCTGCTAATCGACCTGCAAGAGGTGCCGTTTATGGATTCCGCTGGGCTCGGGGCTCTGATCGGCGGCATTCGCCGGATTCGCGACTCTGAAGGCGAGGTGGTGGTGGCCTGCGGAGAAGGAGCACTACATCGCCTGCTGCATACCACTGGGTTCGACCGCATAGTGCCCGTAACCGAAACCCCCGAAGAAGCCTTGAGTTCGCTGCTGGGCAACGAAACCCCAGAGGCTGAATAGCCCCACTGTGCGGCCAACTTTACGACAATCTACACTCACACTGGCTCGATTGCTGTTGCCTCGATTAGTGCTGGCCCGATTAGTGCTGGTTGGGGCTATTTTAGTTGCCATTAGCGCTGAGGCTGTTGATGCCACTAATACCACCAGCGAGGTTGCACAGAACAGCGAGGCGGCTGTTGTGGTGGAGGTGACCGGGTTGTTGGATCCGGTGATGGCCGATTTGATTGAAAACACCATCAGCGAAGCCAACCGAAGCGATGTGCTGCTGCTAGCTTTTCGAGTCGATAGCACTCAAGCGGTGGTGTCCGATGAAGTGCTCGAACAACTAGCCGACAACATCGCCAACGCATCGGTGCCGATCGCTGTTTGGGTGGGGCCCAACGGCGCTCGACTAGAAGGCAAGGTGGCTCAAGTGTTCGGGGTGGCCAAAGCAATAGGCATTGCCCCCGGTACGCGAGTGGGAAACTTGGGCCCTGAGTTAAAGAACGCTGCCCAACATCCAGTGGCTTGGCAACACCAAGAACTGCTGCGAAATGAGTCTCTAGGCTGGCGCGAGCTGATCGCCTCTGAAGTGATCGCTTGCGAAACGTTGAGCCTGGACAACCTGCGTACACGCTACTTGCAGGCAGGCTTAAGCTTTGATGCAAATGCCATCAGGGTTCCGTCACGAGAAGAACAGTGTGTGGCACCACTGATCGGCGACTTCTTGGTAGACCTTGACCATCTGGGCTTTGCCTCAAAGATGATTGCGGTAGACGGTGAACCACGCCTTGAGCCCATCACCCAAGTGAAGTTTCGAGGACTGTCGCTAGCGCATCAGCTTTTTCACACCGTGGCTAGCCCACCCATCGCCTACATCTTGTTAACCCTGGGCATGGGCTTGATGCTCTTTGAGTTCTACACCGCAGGAATAGGAGTGGCCGGAGTGGTTGGCACACTGCTGTTCGTGTTGGCCGGATATGGCCTTGCGGTGCTGCCGTTCAATACTTGGGCACTGGGGTTGCTAGCCGCATCAATGGTGGCTTTCGGAATCGACATCCAAACCTCGGTCCCACGATTTTGGACAGGCGCTGGGTTGGCAATGTTTGGGACGGGCACTTGGTGGCTGTATGACGGGGTGTCAATGAGTTGGATACCGATGGTGGTGATGACGGGGGCTGTGGCGGTGGCCATGATGTCGGGGATGCCATCAATGGTGCGCACCAGATTCTCTACCCCGACCATCGGACGAAGTTGGATGATCGGAGAACTCGGTGAGGTGGTAGAAGATGTGTCGCCTGATGGGATAGTGCAAATCCGCGGTGCGCTGTGGAGGGCTCGGGTTAACCGGGCCACACCTGTGGAATCTGGCGAACAGGTCAAGGTGGTGGAGATCGACGGACTATGGCTACAGGTAGAGCCCACGCAGGGAGCTGCCAGCGACTACAGAGAACGCCACCGTTAGGTTCCTAAAGCTGTGCTTGGGGAGGGTGTTAGGTGATGCGCTAGATGATCTAAGACGTTTCTGCATCTTGTGCTCGGGCGGCTACCGCTATAAGGTCGGCCCTAAGGGGCACCAAAAGGGGGTAGGGCATATTGAGCGCGTTAAGCAACGAAGAGATGTGGCAAGCAAAAGCTGCCTGTAGGGGGCCTCATGCGTCTGTATTTTTTCCGCCTACATCTTTTGAACGTAAAAACGACAAGATTAAGCGAGAAAGACGAGCTAAGGCCATCTGCAAGCAGTGCAGCGTGATGCAAGAGTGCCGTGACTACGCACTAGGTATCCGTGAACGCCACGGCATTTGGGGTGGGCTCAACGAACTAGAGCGTCAAGACATCTTAGGCCAACAGCTCTTATAAGACATCTCTAGAGATGGTCATCAAATTGGACGCTTAACTCGCTCTAAAGACGCGGGCCAGCGATCCTGAGGTCGCCACGACGGCGGGTTATACCATTAGCATCTAGCCAGACTAAGAGCGCAAGGGCGTATTTACGGCTGGTGTTAAGACGTTGGCGCACTTCAGCCACCGTGACCCCTTCTGGTTGAGCCGACAGCATCTCACCCAAAACAACTTTGGCAGTGGCAACGGCCTTAGCGGCAAAAAACACACCGTTTTGCTCAATCGCCAGCCGCCTCTTCACCAACACCTGAGCTTCGCTTCTGGAGATACCAGCAGTCTCAGGAGCAGGCGGGGCAAACAAGGCACCTTCTAGAGCTGCAATGTAAGGATGGCTCTCTATAGCATCGGCCTGCTGAACGTGACGGGCCCTGCCGCCTTGGATTACCACCTCTGGTAGCAAATCCAGCACAGCCCGTTGACGGGGGCTGAGGATGGCCACATCTAGGCCGATGCTGTTGGCATCAACCACCGCCTGGCGGAGCTCAGCCTTGGTTTGCTGCAACGCCTCTGGGCTCACCAACCAGCGTCCGACTGTGGGAGTGTGGGTGTGGCCGGTGAGCAATTCTAACTGGGTGACTTCAACCCAGCCCCGCTCAGCCACGATCCTGTCGGGGCAGAGATCGGGGCGAGCTTTGGAAGCTGAGAGTATGGGATCAACATCCAACACCGTGCCGCCGCCGATGGTTTCACCTCGCCCGCTTTCTCGCAGCACAAAGCGGTCGCCGGGCAGCAGCGGCAAGCAACGCTGTAGATGCAAGCGCACTGGACCGCAGGCCCCTGGGGCCAGGGTTTGAGGCCCCAGGATGCGCATCTGAGCTGGCAACTCGCAGGCACCAACGTGGATGACATAGGCACCGCGGCGAGACACCTGATGGGTTAAGGCAGCAAGCACCATTAGGGAGGCATCAAAGCGATTGGTGAGATGCCATTGCTTGGGCTTCACGAGCACATAACCACGGGCCACATCTTGATGAGCTACCCCCGCTAGGTTCACCGCCACGCGATTGCCGGGGGCAATCTTGGAACATTGTTGGTGATGGCTTTGCAATGCCCTCACTCGCACAGCGATGTTGTTGGGCAACAGCAGCAGCTCGTCTTCGCTGTGAAGCTGACCGCCGCCAAGCGTGCCCGTGACCACAGTGCCTGCACCTTGCACTGCGAAAGCTCGGTCGATCCAAAGTCTGGGGCGCTGATGGTCGGCCGCTGCTGGAGTACGATTACACAGGTTGTCAAGCTCGGCTCGCAGCTCAACGATGCCCTCAGCAGCTACGGCATCGGTGGCAATCATTGGCACGTTGGCAAGGAAGGTTCCTGCTACCTTGTCAGCTATTTCTAGGCGTGCCGCAGCGATTTCTTCTTCGTCGCAGATAGCTGTTTTGGTAAGCACGACTATCCCATGAGCCAAGCCGACGAGCTCAAGGATGCGCAAGTGTTCTTCGGTTTGAGGCATCCAGCCTTCGTTAGCTGCCACCACAAACATGCAGGCATCCACTGCGCCAACCCCGGCCAGCATGTTACGGATGAAACGCTCATGGCCCGGCACGTCGATGATGGACAGCTCTCTGCCAGAAGGCAGAAGCGCTGAGCCAAACCCTAGGTCGATGGTAAGGCCGCGAGCCTTTTCTTCAGCAAAACGATCGGGGTCAGTGCCGGTAAGAGCCCGCACAAGGGTGGACTTACCATGATCCACATGTCCCGCAGTGGTTATGGTGATGCTCAAACGGCTGCTCTTAAGGCTTGGACTAGCTGATCGTCTTCATGCGGGGCGACGGTACGCAGATCGAGCCAGGTGTGCCCGTCACGCACGGTGACGATCACCGGTGGCGTGTGGGCTCGCAGACGTGTTGCGTGGTCACCCTCAAGCACGAGGCCATAAGAGGGTATTTCTACTCCCGGTAAGGTGCCGCCGCCAGGCACAGAGGCCATCTCGGTTGGCACAACAAGCTTGGGCGGCACGCTTGCATGTGCAGCGATGGCCCGAGCTCTGGGTTCGAGATCTTGCGGGCCTAGCGAAGCCATGCGCCAAAAGTGAATAGCTTGGCCGTTGCGGTTCAGGTATGCAAGGGCCACTTGTTGAAGAGCACTCAGCACAAGGCTGCCGGGGCGAAGAGCTCGAGCAAGAGGGTGGTTGGCGCATTGGCGCACAAGGCTGGCTCGACCAGCGATGATGCCAGCCTGCGGGCCACCGAAAAGCTTGTCGCCTGAAAAGGTAACCAACGCTGCGCCTTCGGCTAAAGACTGTTTGGCGGCGGGTTCACCAGCCAGCCACAACGGGGGGCCACCATCTAGCCAGCCACAAGCAGCATCAACAAGGCCCGAGCCGATATCGGCCACCACCGGCACATCCAACGAGGCCATTTCGGACACGACTACATGCTCGGTGAAACCCACGATGCGGTAATTGGACTGATGCACCTTGAGGGCGAGAACCACGTTGGCGTTGGGCTGTTGCAGCACCCCAGCAAAATCACTAAGACGGGTGCGGTTGGTGGTTCCCACCTCAACCAGATGAGCGCCTGACTGTGTCATCACCTCGGGTACTCGAAAACCACCACCGATCTCTACAAGCTCACCCCGAGACACTGCTACTCCTCTACCCGAGGCGAGAGCGGCCAGCACCAACAGCACCGCACCTGCACAGTTGTTCACCACTATGGCTTCTTCTGCATCACAGAGCCGAGCGAGCAAGGTGCCGACATGAGCGTGGCGCGAGCCTCGCTTACCTAAGGTTAGGTTGAGTTCTAGATTGGTGTAAGCAGCTTCAGCGTTGCTAGCTAGCGGAGCTCGACCCAGGTTGGTGTGCAGCAACACACCAGTGGCGTTTATTACCGGCCCCAGCATGGCCCGTTGCGCAGCTAGGGCGTAACGGCGAGCCCGCTCTTCTATACCAGCAGCGTCAGTGTTGGCATCGGCGATGGCTTTGCGAGCAGCATCTACCAACAATGGGTGGGGCAGGCCCGTGTCGGCTAGAGAGCGAGCTAGGGCATCCACCGAAGGAGGTCGCACAGCCGACAAGCTAGAACACTAGCTGCTTGAGATTGTGAGGCTGGCTAGAGCCTCGTTGGCCGCTTCGAGAATGCGGGCAGTGCAGCCCGCCATGTCAATCTTTGGGATTTCCTCAAGAAGACAGCTGGTGATGGCTCGCAGCGCTGCGGCTGCTGGGCCCGAACCTGGCTCAAGCACTGCGGGGCTGCCCTCATCGCCTCCGGTGGCAACAGAGCTATCGATGGGGACCTGACCCCACAGGGGTACGCCTAACTCGTCGGCTAGTTCTTGGCCACCACCACTTCCGAAAATGGCGTAAGAGTTGCCTTGCGGGTCTACAAACTCACTCATGTTTTCGATCACCCCGGCAATGCGCAGGTAGTTGGAACGGCCCATAGAAGCCACACGAGTAGCCACCTTCTGTGCACTGCGAGCTGGGGTTGTCACCACCACCATCTCGGCTTGGGGCAACATCTTAGCGATGCCCATCTGCACGTCACCTGTGCCCGGTGGCATATCGATGAGAAGATAGTCGAGTTGCCCCCAGCGGACATCTTCTAAAAAATGCTGCACGGCACGATTTAAGATGAGGCCCCGCCACATAAGCGCCGTCTCCTCTTTGTCAACCAAAAACCCCATGGAGACCACCTCAAGCACCCCATCGCCCATTTGCTTTTCGTTGGGCACGATCTTTTTTTCACCCTCCACACCCGACAAACGGCCTTCAATACCCAGCATGCGCGGCACCGAGTAGCCCCAAATATCGGCATCTAGAACACCGATGCGCATACCCCGTCGAGCCAACTCTGCTGCTAGGTTCACCGTGATGGACGACTTGCCCACGCCACCTTTGCCCGATGCCACCATCACCACCTTGGTTGTGGCAGGCACCGCTGTGTCGGGGGCGTTCTGCGACACATTAAAACGGGCTTTAGCCATGGCTGCGGCCTTCTCTTGTTGGGTGAGTTCACCCCAGTGAATCTTCACCTTGGTTACACCCGGCAGATTGCCAACCCGAGAACGCACATCTCGCTGGATTTGCGCCCTCAGGGGACATCCCGAGGTAGTGAGCGCCACCTTCACCTCTACTAAGCCGTCGTGGTTGACCGTTGCGCCTCGGGCCATACCAAGGGTGACTATGTCGCTGCCTAGCTCTGGGTCGATCACGCCACGCAAAACGCCCATAACATCTTCTACGCTGGGCAAGAGGGCAGCCAAAGTGTCGCTCACCCGAGCAATACTATCGGGTGCGTGTGCCGAGGTTTCCGGGTATGTGTTTCAGCCACGCTTGGGTTGTAGAGTGGAGAGCCATGATTACTCTCACTAATGCAGCCACCAGCAAGGTTGGAGATTTGGTTCGTCAAGAAAAAACCGACGACGAAGAGCTAGCCCTACGGGTTGCGGTGCGCCCCGGTGGATGCTCGGGCTTTAACTATGAGATGTACTTCGACGCAGATGTGAGTGCTGAAGACAAAGAAGTGCGATTTGGTGATGTAAAGGTGGTGGTTGACTCGTCTAGCGCAGCCCTTTTGCAGGGAGCAGTGCTGGACTACAAAGACGGCCTCACCGACGCAGGATTCTCAATCTCCAATCCCAATGCTGAGCGCACCTGCGGCTGCGGACAGAGCTTCAGCTAGAGCTTTAACTAACACCCTTCGCCGCACATGGCGGCCTCACTGGAATTGGTTGTTGATGGTCAACGGGTAGCGGTAGTTGACGAGGACGCCTCGCTCATGGATGTGCTGCGAGGGCAGCTTGGAATTACTTCGGTAAAAGACGGCTGTAGTCCGCAAGGCCAGTGCGGGTGCTGCACTGTGTGGGTGGATGGCAAGCCTCGAGTTTCATGTGTAACCCCGGTACGACGGGTAGCGGGCCGAACAATCACCACCCTTGAAGGGCTTTCTAGCACTGAGCGCGACAAGTGGACTGAGGCGTTTTGCGCTACCGGCGCGAGCCAATGCGGATTTTGCACCCCTGGGATCATCATGCGGCTAGCAGGATTGAACTCGCATGAGAAAGCAGCATCGGCGTTAGCGGCCCATCTATGTCGCTGCACTGGGTGGCAGACCATCTTGGAAGCTTGGCGCTGCGTTGGTGCAACAGGGGCTAAGCGCAACTGGGACGCTGCCTCACAACGAGCATGCATCGAAGGTGGTGTGCCTCAAATCGTAGGGCCACAAATCGTGTGTGGCCAAGGCGGGTTTGCTGACGACGCCGCGCCCGCAGATGCTTTGGTGGCTTTATCTGACGGGCAGGGCGGCTGGGTGGTTGGTGAAACGATAAATGAGGCCCGTCAGCTAGCTAACCGTGTGCAAGGGCGGCGCACCCCAGTGCAACAGCAGATGCCTTTGGAGTTTGCTGAAGGAGATTGGGCTGCGCGGCTTCGCACCTCTTGGGTAGAACCTGCGTATCTAGAAACTGATGCTTCCTGGTGCAAGCCTGGCGGCCAACCTGCTAGCCCGCTGGCCAACGGTGGTGCCTTTGGAGCCAAAATGCCCTCACCGTTGCCACAGATAGCTCGTCGCCTAGCCGATCAACATGGTCGCACAGTGCGGGTGTTGTGGTCGCGCGAAGACACCGTAAGGTTTGGCCCAAAACGTCCCCCAGTGGCTATTGGTATTGAGGTTGATGGGCAGGGGATCATGCGGGTGGCTCGTACCACTGACATCGCCAAGGCTGTGGCAGCGGTAGCGCCCGGCCTAGATGTGCAACAGGTGGATGTCGTCGGGCCACCCACATCACTAGCATTGCGAGGAGTTGGGTGGGTCGAAGCATCTGTTGCACTTAGCGCTCTGAATGCAGGCGGTGCAAGAAAAGAGAATCAGCAATGGTTCTTAGCCCCAGGGGGAGGCAAAGCCACAGCAAGCTGGGCTGATGACAGGTTACATGTGCGAGTGCGTTGCGGCGAACCGCTGGATGAGGTGGTGTTGCGCTCTTATTGTATTGGCGCGGCTCATATGGCCTATAGCTGGGTTACCTCTGAGGCTCTTTGCGTGGACGAAACCGGTGAAGTCCACGACCTAACCGTGCGCTCGTTTGGAATAGTGCCAGCCACCAAAATGCCACTAGTAGAAGTTGAGATCGAACCCAGCCAAGACCCACCCACGAACGGTTCCGACGCTGTGTTCGCAGCTACCGCCGCTGCTGTCTGGCGGGCTGCTGGCTATCCACCAGATTGGCCCACGGGAGATCTGTCTCGTGCTGTGTCTGAACACCGATAAGCGGTGCTTATAGCAGCACCGGTAGCGAACTAACGAGCAACAAGCTAGCTGACAACAGACTAAGCAAGATTACCATAAAACAACCGCCGGGTTACCTCTCTCACTGCCGTGGTTATATCGCTGTAATCAGCAAGCATGTCTTCGAGGCTGGAGTAGCCCAATCGACGCGCCAGCAGGTGTGCTTCATGATCCTCTTCGGGAAACACATCTGAAGCCAAACCTGACAAGTGGTAACGCGCATTGCGAAAACGCTGGCAGAAGCGATAACCGACTTCCAAGGTGGCCCTGTCTGCTATGTCCAACAGGTTGTGTTCAGCTAGTTCGGCTAATGCTGGCAGGGTGCGGTTGTTCTGAATGGAACGATACCGATGACCGTGCTGAAGCTGCATGAGTTGCACGGTGAACTCAATGTCGCTCAGCCCACCAGCGCCAAGCTTCACATCTAAGGCCCTGCTTCCAGTGCCGAGGCGTTCTGATTCAATACGGCGCTTCATGGCTCGCACTTCGTCAACCTCAACCTCGCTGAAGTTGTCTTGATAGCACCAGTTGTCGGCCAACTCCAAAAAACGTTCACCCACACCCGAATCGCCCGCTACAAAACGGCGTTTAAGCAGGGCTTGACGTTCCCATAACTGCCCTCTTTCGTTGTAATAACGTTGATAGCCCTCTAACGAACGAGCGAGTTGGCCGTTTTCACCTTCGGGGCGGAGGCGGGCATCTATCTCCCACGCTCGACCTTCGGCTGTTTGAGCACCTATTTGTTGCAGTAAACCTCTGGCTGTGCGAGCGGCGGCCTGTGCTTCAGCGGCGGTATCACCATCGTACACAAAGATCACATCTAGGTCGGAGGCATAAGACAAGTCGAGACCTCCATAGCGCCCCAGCCCTATCACAGCGAAAGGCATCTGCGGGGCCAGAGCTTGCAAAGCAGCAGCCACAGCAGCATCAGCCAGCAAGGAAAGCTCTTCGGGCACTTCCACTATTGAGGCCAAACCTAAGATGTCTCTTGCGGCCACGCGAAGTTGTTCACGACGTACAAAGCGACGCAACTCGGCCATCTGCACGGTTTGGTCGTGGCCGCTGGCGTTCATCGTTTGGCTGGCTTCCGTGGCGAGAGCTTGGGGTTCAGGTGGTGTCGCTAAAGCACCGATGTACATGAGGCTTCGGGCAAACTCGGGATGATTGCGCAGCAAACCGGCGGCAACCCGACTGGAGCCCAAGATTCTGGCGATGTCGCTGATGGCAATTGGGGAATCACGCAACACCGGCAAGATGGCACCCACACGGTAAGAACCGTCTAACAACCAAGCCAGACGAACCAAACCTAAATCGGGGTCGGGCGTTGTTGCTAAGGCTTCGACCATAATCACCAGCACCTGTTGCATCACGTTGGCGCGGCGGCCCAAGTTCTCAACAAGACGCTCTATCGTCGCGGCGGCACGTTCGGGATCATCGAAACCAAGCTGAGCGAGATGTTCTGTGCGCAGCTCGCTGACCAGACCGGTGTCGTGCATGCGATTTAAGGTTTGGCGGTAAAAGATGCGTTCGTGGATTTCGCGTACCGAGGCTTGATGACGACGATGGGATGCCTCAAAATCTTCGCGAGTGGCGAACCCGGCGGCACGAGCGACCCAATAGAGATTTTCAGGGTTAGTTGGTAACTCGTGAGTTTGCCGCTCGTCACGTAATTGAAGACGGTGCTCTACGGTGCGAAGGTGGATATAGGCGGTGGTGAAGTGAACAGCATCGGCCTGATCAATGTAGTTACCCCAGCTAAGCTGCCGTAATGCCGTGAGGGTGTTGGGTGAGCGAATTGACTGATCAGTGCGGCCATGCACCAACTGAAGAAGCTGCACGGTGAACTCAATGTCGCGCAAACCGCCGGGGCCTTTTTTGAGTTCTCTGTAACCTTTGTGTTTGGCCGACTCCTCTACCCGCTGCTTCATGGCTTGCAGTGAGGGCACGGTGGCTGCGCCCAAGTTTTCTTCCCACACTCCCGGCCCAACGGCATCAAAAAAAGCTTTGGCTACATTAGGATCACCAGCGCACAAGCTGGTTTTAATGTAAGCCTGTCGTTCCCAAGCATGAGCGCGTTTTTCAAAGTAATGCTGGTAAGCCTCTGGGGGTAGGCTGAGTGAACCAGTTTGTCCATCAGGGCGAAGATCGGTGTCTACGCGGTAGACCATGCCTTCACTGGTCAAGCTGGTAAGCACCTGCACAACTTTGCGGGCGCGCCGCACCGCATCGGTAGTACTACCGTCGTGTACGAAAACGATGTCCACATCGCTGGCGTAGTTCAGCTCGCTGCCACCTAGCTTGCCCATGCCAATGATGGCCAAGGGGGGGCCTTCATCTGCGATTTCTAGGGCGCGGGCAAAACAAGAGTTGGCTAGCGCCGACAGCTCACGCCCCACGGTGGCTAGGTCGGCCTCGCCAAGCAGATCACGCAAAGCTATGCGCAAGAGCTGACGGCGTTTCCAACAGCGTAGTCCGTCAATTGCATCAACATCGCTAGGAGCCGTGAAAATTGCCTTCTCGGTGGCGAACTCTGCGGGAGACTCAAGCACGTTCAGCAAGCTGGGTTCACGCCGCACGGCGCTGCTCAGGCTACGAGAAGCGCCCGCCAACAAGGCTGCGGCTCGGACCTTGCGCTCGCTGGTTATGCCTAGGTCGTTTATTAATGCGCTGGCCTCGGCGGGCCAAGGACTGGCAGCGATGATCTGTTCTATATTCGGATTGGAATGCACTTGGTGTTCAGCTTCCATATGATCCCATGCTATGAGCACTCTGAGCACTCCGGTTGGCCCGTATTCTCCCATTATTCGCGCAGGCGATTTTCTGATCTGTTCAGGACAGATCGGCATTGCCGATGGCTCACTTGTGTCAGGTGGGCTTATCGCACAATTCCGTCAAGCCGTAGCCAACGCCAGCGCAGTATTAGCCACCGAACAAGCAACACTACAAGATGTGGTGAAGACCACGGTGTTCTTGGTACACATGAACGACTTCGATGCGATGAACAAGCTCTACATGGAATGCTTCGGCAACTCCCGCCCTGCCCGCTCCGCTGTAGGAGTGGCGGCTCTGCCTCTAGGTGCTCTCGTAGAAATCGAACTCTGGGCCTACATCAACCCTTAAGGCAGATACCATGCCCAGCAAGAGTTAAGTTTCTAGAGTGATAACTATGGCTAAATCCATTCAAGAAATTCTTAAAGTCGAGCAAGCCGAAGCCAAACTCTGATGCCAACTTCTCAACGGCAGCTCCGCTCCTTCGCCGCCATCGACTTCGAGACGGCAACGGCCAAACGCGCTTCCGCCTGCGCGCTTGGATTAGTCATTGTCGATTCCGGTCATATAGTGAATGAACGAAGTTGGCTGATTCGACCACCTGATAACGAATACGACTCATTCAACACCAGCGTTCACGGAATCAGTGCTGCCAACACAAAAAATGCCACTTCCTTCGGGCAGGTATGGGGCGAGGCGGCTGCAATAGCCCAAGATCGTTTGTTGGTTGCCCACAATGCTGCCTTTGACATTTCAGTACTCAGACATTCAGCGGCATACCACAACTACACGACACCAGAAGTGTCATATTTGTGTACCTATCGTCTTGCCAAAAGTCGGTGGCCCAATCTCTACTCCTACAAACTCCCCAACATCTGCAAAAAACTGGAAATTGAAGGTCTTAAACACCACGATCCTCTGTCAGATGCCAAAGCAGCAGCAAAAGTGCTACTAGCGATGTGTGAGCAAGATGAATGCGAAATAGAAGATCTCTGTAAAGGACTAGGCTACAAGACTGGGCTGTTGTCGGCAGATCGTTATGCCCCATTCTCAAATGCTGCGCGACAAGCTTCGCACTCTCTACAATCCAGCCCACGAATATCAGAAATCGAACCAACCGTTGATGAGATTGATCCAGACGGGCCCTTATTCGGCAAACGAGTCGCGTTCACAGGTACCTTGAAATCAATGACGCGCCAAGCTGCCTGTCAGGTAACTATCAACTCGGGAGGAAAACCGTCTACATCGGTTTCTAAGCGTACCGACTATTTAGTTGTAGGCATGACTGACTTCGCCAAAGTCGGGACTGATGGCATGTCTTCGAAAATGCAAAATGCTGTTCAACTAACAAACTCAGGGGCAATGATCGAAATCATCGACGAGAACGACTTCCTACGGTTAGCAGCAAGCGAAACCCTAGCTTCTTTATAGATGATGCCCGAAAGCTAGCTATAAAAAAGGCATAATGGCGATGTGGGAGCAACTTTTTTGGACCGCAAAACGTATTCGGTGGCAGATGCCGCCAAGATTTTACGCGTCCCTCAGAGCACGCTGCGTTGGTGGCTTGAGGGCGGATCAAAGCGGGGCCGAGAAGGAGGTGAGGACGAAGAGGAAGCGAGAACTGTTTGGAACCAACTTGAGGTGCTTACGACCCAAACAATGCCTTAGTTAGTGTTCCCAGCGGGAGAGACCGAAACGGTAGCCCACTGAACGGACTGTGGTGAGCAGGCCAGCATTCTCTTCGCCAAGCTTGGCCCGGAGTCGACGGACGTGGACATCCACGGTACGGGCACCGCCAAAGTAGTCGTAACCCCAAACCCTGCTGAGCAGCGTCTCACGAGTAAACACCTTGCCAGGAGAGTTAGCCAGAAACTTCAAAAGCTCATACTCCATGTAGGTGAGATCAAGCGGCTTGCCAGAAATAGATGCTTGATAGGTCTCCACGTTAAGCACCAGCGGCCCGTACTCAATTAGCTCAGGGCGCAGCCCAGTGCCTGATCGCCACGCTAGATGCGACAACCTCGCATCTAGTTCGCGCTGATGAAACGGGGTGAGACAGAAGTCAACAAAAAGGTCGTCACGCATTTCTAATTCTTCTAAGAGGTTGCCTGACACCAACAAGAGCACGGGAATATCTAAGCCACGACGCTTTAACGTGCGGCAAAAGCCGAAAGCGTCCTCAGTGTCATCATCCACCACTACCACCGCGCCCACCCATCTGCCTTCAGGCTCTTGGGCGTTACCAATCGCCTTCCAGTTCCAATTGCCCAAATCTAGTGTGCGCACCAACTCTAAAGGCGGCGGATCGGGGTATACCAAAAGCGGATCATTCATAATCTAGAACCGAACATCACCAACACAGCCTTCACCAGGTGTTCAAGTAGCGACGCAACTCAAAAGACGTGACCTCTTGGCGGTACTGACTGTATTCGGCCCGCTTGTTACGCAGGAACCACTCGTGAATATGTTCGCCCAACACCTCGGCCATAAGTGGGGATGCCTCCAACTCGTCCAACGCCTCAGACAAAGACATGGGCAACTCTAATAGCCCAGTCGCATGGGCCTCATCCCTAGAAGTGGTATAAAGATCAGTGGCAGCCTCAGCAGGCAACTCGTAACCCTCTTCCAACCCCTTGAGTCCAGCGGCTAGCACTGCGGAAAAAGCAAGATAAGGATTGGCCGCCGAATCCAACGCCCGATACTCAATACGGGTGGACGACTCCTTACCCGCCTTAACCATCGGCACTCGCACCAAAGCCGAACGGTTATTGCGAGCCCAAGACACAAACGTGGGGGCCTCGTCGCCCACCCCTAGGCGTTTATAGCTGTTGACGAGCTGATTGGTAATTGCAGTTATCTCTCGCGCATGCACCAACAACCCGGCAATGAACGACTTAGCTGTTTTGGACAAGCCGTACCTATCATCAGCATCGTAAAACGCGTTCACGTCATTCTCAAACAACGACATGTGGGTATGCATGCCCGAACCCTGCACCCCGTTTAGCGGCTTCGGCATGAACGTGGCGTGCAGGTTGCGGTCTAGCGCAAGCTTGCGCACCACCAAACGCAAGGTCATCACGTTATCGGCCATGCTCAATGCCTCGGTGTAACGCAGGTCGATCTCGTGTTGACTCGGGCTGTCCTCGTGAAAAGAATACTCCACAGGAATACCCATTGCCTCAAGCATGCCAATAGTGCGCTTGCGCAGCGGGCTAGCTACATCCACGGTGGTTAGATCGAAATAAGAAGCATTATCTACAGGCACCAACGGCTGATTGGGATCGCCATGGCTGAAGTAAAAAAACTCCACCTCAGGGGCTGCGTAAAAGGTGTAGCCCCTGTCGGCTGCTTTGGCTAAAGCACGGCGCAGCACCCAACGAGGGTCACCTGCAAAAGGGGTACCATCAGGATTACAAATGTCACAAAAGATGCGCCCCGAAGGCTCATCGGGGTCGGCCCAGGGCAACAGCTCAAAAGTGGCAGCATCGGGCACAGCCAACACATCGCTTTCTTGCACCCTTGAGAACCCATCGATAGCCGAACCATCAAACTGAAGGCCCTCGTCGAAAGCATCGGCTAACTCCGCAGGTGAGATAGCTACCGACTTGAGCTGGCCCAACACGTCGGTAAACCACAAGCGGATGAGCCGCACGCCGCGCTCTTCAACCATGCGCAGAACATAATCTTTTTGAGGTTCCATAATGTTTTCCTAGGATGCCGTGCCCCACACAAATTGCAGCAGAATGCCCGCAGCGTTTACAAGAATGTCATAATTGCGAAAAACAGCAGAAACCTACATATGCCAATATGCAAGCTATCCCCTGACAAACAAAGACGAACAAGGAGGCATTCGCTGTGTCTACACCCCAAGAAGTAATAGCCAACGCTGCATCGGAGGGGGCTGAGTTCTTCGATGTGCGCTTTACGGACGTGCCCGGCACTCAGCACCATTTTTCGCTGCCGATCAGCCGACTCACCGAAGATGTGTTTGAAGACGGCCTAGGGTTTGACGGCTCCTCGGTTAGCGGGTTTCAGACCATTGATGCCTCCGACATGGTGCTGCTTCCCGATCCAGACTCGGCGTTCTACGACCCCTTTAACAAACGCAAGACCCTTGTGCTGCTAGCAGATGTAAAAGATCCTGTAACCGGAGAGATGTATGGCAAGGACCCCCGTGGTGTGGTGCGGCGATCTTTGGCATACATGGCCAGCACCGGCATCGCCGATGCTGCGTTTTTTGGGCCCGAGGCCGAGTTTTTCATCTTCGACAGTGTGACCTTTGAGAACATGCCCGATGTATCTGGCTTTCAAGTCCGCTCAGTGGAAGGCATCTTTGAAAGCAGTTACCCATCGGTTCACGGTGCTCCTAGCCTCGGCCACCGGGTGCCTTACAAAGGCGGCTACTTCCCGCTGTCGCCGGTGGACACCTTCCAAGACCTACGCTCGGAAATGGTAGTAGCTCTAGAATCTGTGGGCATTCCTATCGAAGTGCAGCACCACGAAGTTGGTAGCGCAGGGCAAGCTGAGATCGACATGGAGTTTGATGCCATGTTGTCAATGGCCGACAAAGTGCAGCTTTACAAATATGTGGTGAAAAACGTAGCCCTAGCCCACAACAAGACGGCGACCTTCATGCCCAAACCCATCTATGGTGACAATGGCTCAGGGATGCACACCCACATGTCGCTTTGGAAAGACGGGCAAACATTGATGTACGACGAACGGGGGTATGCCGGTTTATCGGACCTAGCCCTGTGGTACATCGGTGGCCTCTTGAAGCACGCTCCAACTATTTTGGCCTTCGCCGCGCCCACCACCAACTCTTACAAACGACTGGTACCTGGCTACGAAGCACCCGTGAACCTGGCCTACTCGCAACGGAACCGCTCAGCAGCCATTCGTATCCCACTGCTGTCGGACAATCCCAAAGCCAAGCGCTTAGAATTCCGCTGCCCCGACCCTAGCGCCAACCCGTATTTGGCGTTTGCAGCCATGTTGATGGCCGGGCTAGATGGCATCCAAAATCAAATCCACCCCGGTGATCCGCTAGACAAGAACATCTACGATCTGCCACCTGAGGAGGCTGCTGACATTGACACGGTACCTGGGTCGTTAGCTGAGGCATTAAACGCGCTGGAAATCGATCACGAGTTCTTGCTCGCGGGCAATGTGTTCAACAGCGCCCTCATTGAGTCGTACTTGACGGTGAAACGCGAAGATGTGGATGCTGTGAACCTGCGACCTCATCCCCTCGAATACGAGATGTACTACTCGATCTAAAGATGTGTTGCTGTGGCCCCAAAACCGTCCAAGGGGCCGCAACAGCACATAGCCACCGGTAGCCTGTGGGCGTGGCCAAACTGCGAGTAGCGCTTTGCCAAATCAACTCAGTTGTTGGCGACATATCAGGCAACAGCCAACAAGTGATGAAGTGGCTCAACGCCGCTGAGAAGGCTGGTTGTGACGCGGCGTTGTTTCCTGAGCTAGCGCTAGTTGGCTATCCGCCTGAAGATTTGTTGCTAAAACGCAAGTTTGTGGAACAAAGTCGTAGCGTTATGGAAACGGTTGCGGCTGCGTCAGGATCATGCGTCGCAGTTGTGGGGTTCGTAGACACCGACACTGCTGGCAAATGTTGGAACAGCGCTGGCATAGCTGCTCAGGGACAACTGCACAAGGTGTACCACAAGCGTGAACTGCCCAACTATGGAGTATTCGACGAACGCCGCTACTTTCAAGCTGGCGACGGGCAGGCAGGGTTGTATGAGGTGGCTGGAGTACAGGTTGGAGTTGTGATATGTGAGGACGCTTGGGTGGCCAACGGGCCGATGACACAACTAGCTGAAGCTGGAGCCAAGGTGCTGTTTTGTCTAAACGCCTCGCCCTATCACGCTAACAAAGCGGCTCAACGCCAAACAGTGGTGCAACAACGAGCCGCCGAAACAGGCTGCGATATCGTCTATGTCAACTTGGTGGGAGGCCAAGATGAGCTGGTCTTTGACGGTAGCTCGTTAGTGATGTCTGCTCAAGGAGAGGTTGTGGCGCAGGCCTTGTCGTTTCGAGAGCAAATGTTGATCGCCGAAATAAATGTGTGCTGCGATAGCAAAATACCAGCAAGCCCTAAACTAGCAACACAGCCTGCTCCACCTCAGCGGTTGCGGCTAGCCCCTCACAGTGCTGTGGACACGCAGGTGAACTCAGTGGCCCCGCGGTTGAGCCGCTTAGACGAGCAATACGAGGCCCTGGTGCTAGCCACTGCGGATTACGTACATAAAAACGGCTTCAGCGAAGTGGGGATTGGCTTGTCGGGCGGTATTGACTCTTCGCTGGTGGCCGTCATTGCCATGGATGCTTTGAGTGCCAATCATGTCCACGGTGTGTTGATGCCATCACGCTACTCCAGCGATCACTCCCTCAACGATGCTCGAACTCTGTGCGACAACTTAGGCATCGAACATCGGATTATCCCATTGGAGCTAGGTCATCAGGCATTTTTGGACATGCTGGCCCCTTCATTTGAAGGGTTAGAGCCTGATTTAACCGAAGAAAACATGCAAGCGCGTATCCGAGGCACGTTGCTGATGGCGTTGTCCAACAAATTCGGCTGGCTAATCTTGACCACCGGCAACAAAAGCGAAAACGCAGTGGGCTACTCCACCCTCTATGGCGACACAGCGGGGGCTTATGCGGTGATCAAAGACCTGTGGAAGACACAAGTGTATGAGTTCGCCCGCCACCGCAACCAACGAGCAAAGCAATCCCTGATTCCACAAAATGTGCTCACCAAGCCTCCCTCGGCTGAACTGCGGCCTAATCAACGAGACGACCAATGTCTACCGCCCTATGAAGTGCTAGATCCCTTGCTAGAAGCCTACGTAGAAGACGACTTAACCCCAGCTGACTTATGCCAGCAAGGCTTTGACAAAGAGCTGGTGCATCAGATCACCACGTTAGTAGATCGGGCAGAGTTCAAACGTCGCCAAAACCCACCCGGGGTGAGGATCACCGCAAAAGCATTCGGTCGAGATCGACGCCTTCCCATAACCAATCGCTACCGGGGAGCAAACTAAAGATATACATAGGTCATGAAGGCTGAACATTATGGATATAACACACTGTGAATATTGAACAACTATCCGATGCTTGTGGTGGATTAGCGTGGATCTCCGAACAGATGATGCTTCAGCAGCGTCGCTTAGCACTTGCTGAAGCTCGCTTGGAAACTATCGATGTGCTAGATGACCACACCAAAGCTTTGCTAGCACGCTCGAGTCGACTGTTTGCCCAGCATGAGGGTTGGTGGCGCAACCTATTGCCCGACTCCCCTGCGCTAAAAGGCTCTAAGCGAGTGGGACCTCCAACTCAGGAGTGGGCCAATACTTTCAACCGCTTAAACAGCACCGCGCCTAACAAAGCAGTGGAAACACTGTACGGCGAGGTGTTAGCTGCCCTAGTGGAATTGATTAAAGGCTTGCTAGAGCAAGTCTCGCCAATAAGCGATGAGGCTTTTGCGCGCGTTGCACGGATGGCGCTAGTTGATCTAGCTACAGAACAAGCTGTCAAAAACAGTTAACCCGTCTGGTGCCACTTTGAAAATTAAACGGGTATCGTTAGCCCGCAATAAGCGTCTTTGTCTCCGCTGGTCCAAATTAACCAGTTTTGCAGGAGCAACCACTGACTCACAAGCAACGGGAGGTTGTGACAGTGCCCAAAGAGCGTGTTGAGCGCGACGATGAGGATCTCATCCGTCTTTACCTAACCGACATCGGCCAATACGAGTTGCTTACCAAAGACGACGAGGTCGACTTGGCGCAGGCCATCGAAGAGGGCAAAAAAGCTCAAACCCGTTTGGAGCTAAACAAGAACTCTGAGCCAGGTAATCCCAACCGTATTTCACCCACCACTCGCCGCACGCTGCGACGCAAGGTGAGAGAGGGTGAGAAGGCAGAACGCCGGTTTGTGCAGTCCAACCTGCGCTTGGTTGTGTCGATCGCTAAAAAGTACCAGGCATCGGGTTTACCGCTTTTAGATCTGATTCAAGAAGGCAACCTAGGTCTCATGCATGCGGTGGAAAAATTCGACTGGCGCAAGGGCTTCAAGTTCTCTACCTATGCCACCTGGTGGATTCGCCAGGCCATCACTCGGGGTATCGCTAACACCGGACGCACCATTCGCTTACCAGTTCATGCGGGCGACACATTGGCTAGGTTGCAAAAGGCTCGGTCTAGCTTGGAAAAGAAGTTAGGTCGTCCAGCGGCATTGATTGAGCTAGCCAAAGAGGTGGAGCTGCCCGAAGACAAAGTGACCGAAGCTCTACGCTTTGCCGCTGAACCGTTGTCTTTAAGCGAACCACTACGCGAAGACGGCGATGCAGAGCTAGGCGACGTTGTGGAAGATCGTTCGGTGGAGTCACCTTTTGAAGTGGCGGCCACAACCTTGCTGCCTGAAGAAATCTCGCGGTTGCTTGGCCCCCTAGATGACCGTGAGCGAGAAATCCTTAAACTCCGCTTTGGCCTTGATCGCGGCGAACCGCGCACCCTTGAAGAGGTCGGCGAACACTTCAACCTAACCCGCGAGCGCATCCGCCAAATTGAAGCTCGCGCCATGTCTAAGCTCCGACATCCAAGCAGCGACACCGGCGCACGCGACCTTTTAGCCGTCTAATAGCAATACCTACGCTGCACTAAACCCGCCTACATAAATCCTGTATCAACACTAAGGCTGTAAGCGCTGAACTAGCTCACACTACGGGCTTCGTTGAGCCACCCGTCGATGGCGGCCCGATTAGCAGCAATCCAGCGATCCGCCGCCTCACGCACATCAGCTTCGCTACTGGCACCACCCTCATAATCCAAGGCAAACAGCAACACATCCACTGCTGGGATCTTTACCAACTCAAGTAGCTTGGCCGCAGCCGGATTAGCAGCTAAGAAGTCATTACGAGCCACCACACGAATATCAGCCGAAAGAAACCCCAGCTGACAAGGTTGGGCAGGGCACTGCTCGGCAGGCAAGTCCACCACTCCTACCTCATCTGGTAGGGGGTTATTCATTGACAGCCAGATAACGTCCTCGCCTGGCACCAGCTTGGCTGTGAATGTTGCCGGAGTCCACACATACTGCAAGATTGGCTCGCCACGCTGATACCGACCCAGCGAAGCAGCGAACAGCGCAGCGTGAGTCGCCGAGACGTGCTCAATGGTATCTCCCCAACCGTTGTGGGCAATGATGTCGTTAATCAAATCATGGCAACCCCAGCCATAATCACAACCCATCAAATTGGCTTTGCCGTTGTCGTCGGTGTCGAACAACGCTGCAATATCGAGATTATCGCCAATGTCATCCAAAGTGGTGATGTCATTGGCCTCAGCAGTTGCCTTATCTATGAGGAAACCTTGCAACACTCCCGCTGAAATCTGACTGCCGATGGGCCGCACCACATCAGATAGGCCAGCGTTTTCAATCAAGGCCTCATGAAGGGGAAACCACCCATTTACCCATAAATCAAACTGCCCCTCACCCAAAGCCGGATAAAATACCGCAGGTACCAGCATCTGAGTAGCAGGATCGGACACTTCATAACCCAACTCTTGCAACAATGCACGATAGATAGCAGCCTGTACATAACCCTCTGACCAAGTAGCTCGAGCCATCGACACCGACACGCCCTCACCCGGCATCATGCTCAACGCATCAGCCGCTGCGGTGTTAGCTGCTACCATGCTGCTCTGCGCATCTGGGTCAGTGACAGCATCATTGTCGTTGCCACAAGCTGCTGCTATTAAAATCAGCACTACAAAAAGCACTGACCACAAGGTCCAATACTTATTCCTCGGGTGCGTCATCTTCTGTAATCCTCCCAACAGACAATACCTAGGCTTGCGATTCCACGGCCTCGTGCCCATCAAACCCACGTTGACGCATCCGCGATAAGGCCACCACCACTATCAAAACTCCACCAGCCAACGCTGGCAACCCGGCCGCGCCAGTGTACAAACCATTATCAGCTACCCGCAAAAAGCTAACTACCCAAGCAGTAATGCTGAGCAACACCGCGCCCCCAAACCCTAAAAGCAGTGCTTCAAACACCGGTGAAAATCTGGGAATCGCAAAAACAACTAACGCTAAAACCATAACGACGACTGAAGCCCAAATCATAGCAACGCTCAGGTTAGGACCACTAGCATCAAAACCTGCATAGTGGATTGGATCATCTCGGGAAAGGTTTTGATTCAAAATAGCTGTACCAGCATCAGTGGGATTCACCCTCTCGATTTCAATCTGAAGCTGCTGCTGCGGGGTTAAAGCACCCGGCCTAGAATCGCTAACCCAGTTGGCCAGCGAGCTGATGACAAGCAACCCCACCACTGCAACAGCCAGACCAACCAAGATAGGAGATACCGCGATTCTTCTCGCGACATGACCCTGCACCCCGTAGACAATTGCTCCTCCAGCGATAAGCACCAAACCGCCTAGCAATGCAACGAACACCCCAACCCCATGTTCTGTAGGCCCAGCTAAGTCGTGAGGCGCAATAAATAAGTAGACAACCATCATTCCAACAATCAACGCACCCACTGAGACAATCCCCAACAACACACCACCCTCAGGAACACTAGATAACTGTGTAAAGGGCCACTGTGTAAAGGATCGTTTGCGGCCAACCAAGATGAGCATGGATAACACCAGCAATGCCGTACCAATAAAAAGCACGAACAACCCAAACCAGCTACCACCACTAGCGTCATAGCCGGTAAACGTGCCATTAAGGCTCAAATCAACAGGTCGGGCGTAACCACTCACCCGACCAGCCCCCGTTACCCATGTAAGAAACACGCTGACCACAGCCAAAGCCCCACCAACCAACCCGATAATTCCCGCTACACCAACATCATTGGGCAGCACAGCACTCACTGACTTAGATTTCTCTACAGCACCCTGCGCTTTATGAGTAGCTACGTCTGAAGTTGCCACCGACGGTGGGATTTCATAATCCCAGCGTAGCGCTGCACCCATTTTGCGTATCAAGGTGCGATTGTCGCCGGGCTGGGGCTGACTAAGGCGATCCAAAACCACACCAACCAAATAAAGCGCCAAACCCGATGCCGCTCCCACAGCCGCGTTGCTGCTCTGAATTCCCCGGAAGATCTCCTGCCCCAAACCGCCACCAGCGATAACTGCAATGATGCCCACAAAAGAAAGCGACAACAATAACACCTGATTGACCCCGGTCATAATGGCAGAGCGAGCCAGCGGAAGCTGCACATCTATCAACACTCGAAAGTCTGAAGCTCCATAGGCTTGAGCAGCTTCAACCACATCACCTGGCACCTGGCGAATTCCCAGATTCGTTAAGCGAATCATCGGGGGTAGAGCAAACACCATAGTCGAAATAGCGCCACCAACGGGCCCTGTCCCGAAGAAGAAGATAATGGCAATCAAATAGGTGAAAGCGTGAACCAACTGCATACCGTCTAATACCGGCCGAGTGAGGTTCCATACCCGATCACTGCGAGCGCATAGCACCCCATAGGGCAGTCCGATAGCTACACAAATGATGACCGAAACCGACATTATGCCGATGGTTTGCATCGTCAACAGCCAATAATCAGCACCCAACACACCACACATGAAGATGCCAGCCGCAGCACCAAGGCCAATCTTCACATCTCGAACAAGAAAGCCAATTATCGCAAAAAGCAACAGCATGAACGGCCATGGGATGTTCAACAAAATGTCGTAAGTAACCAACTCAAGCAGGTTCGCGAACGGCCACCTAATAATGTCGAAGACAACCTCAGCCTCTACATTTAACCAGTCGATACTCTCTTGAACCCAACGCCCAAAAGGAATTTCCCATTCGTTCAGCCACTGATCGTCTCGCCAACCGGTGTTGAACCAATTCTGTGCAATCACCCCCATAAGCTAATGATGCGCCGCGCAAGCCGCTTCGCCAACAAGCTCAGCAGCCTTTACTCGTTCAGCCTGCGTCTCGATCGCTCCCAATTCGGCCAACAGATCAAACGCGTGGAGTTGCCCTTCCAAAACACCTCGCTCATTAATCACAGCCACCAATTCACCTTGCGCGCACATATCATATGCATCCACCAAAAGCGCTGTAGGTGTAGTGATCTTAAAGTCTGTCCGCATCACCGTTTCAACACGGGCTTGCTCAGGCTCAGCTAAAAGTTCTCTGGTAATTACCCCACACGGCTTGCCATCAGCATCCACACAAAAAGCGGCATCTCTAGACCCAAGCGTGACCAAAGCCGCCGATAAGGTTGTGCACAGGGTGATCGGTAACGACTTACTCATTACGCTTTGTACTCGAAGCACTCGCCCCTGATCTACGTCTTTAACAAACTCGGCCACATAGGCCGTTTCAGGATTCCGCAATATCTCTTCAGGCGTGCCGATCTGCACCACGGCACCATCCTTCATAATGCAAACCCTGTCACCCACCCTCAGAGCTTCGTTGAGGTCGTGGGTGATGAACAAGATGGTCTTGTGTAACAAGTGACCTTGCATGGCCAGCAATTCATCTTGCATCTGACGACGAATCAAAGGATCAAGAGCACTAAACGCCTCATCCATTAACAAGATGTCGAGATCAGCCGCCAACGCCCTAGCCAAACCTACCCGCTGCTGCATACCCCCCGACAATTGCCGGGGAAACGACATGTAATAGCGCTCTAAACCCACCAACTCAAGCGCTTCAATGGCCCGCTGCCAACGCTCACCTGCGGACATCCCCTTGACCTTAAGGCCGTAAGCCACATTGTCCACCACGGTACGATGGGGAAACAGAGCAAAGTGCTGGAAAACCATGCCCATCTTTTGCCGTCGAAAGTGCTCTAACTCTTTCTTGTTTAGTTGAGCCACGTCGGTGCCGTCCACCGTCACGGTTCCCGAGGTGACATCGTACAGGCGGTTCACAGTTCGGATAGCGGTAGATTTTCCCGAGCCCGACAAGCCCATGATCACGAAAATCTCCCCAGACTCAACAGAAAAAGTGACATCGTGCAAGCCAACTACGTGGCCAGTGCTAGCTTGAATGTCATCCTTCCCCACACCAGCTTGAGCCATCTGCAACGCCCTGCCTCGGGGACGCGTCCCAAAAATCTTAAAGACGTGGCTTAGCTCAATTTTCGCGCTCACTCCCTTCTACCATAATGGAAACTAAACCCTACCTATCCTTCTGCATTCAGCAGTTAGCGCAGTGTCCGTGCAAATCAAGATTGTGATAGATAGGAGTAAATCCCGATTCTAAAGCAACTTCAGCGAGGTTCCGATCCACTAACATCTCAACTTCGCTAGTGAGATAGATGTCTTGAATAGCGCCACAACTCATACAAATCAGATGGTGGTGGTGTGCTAAAAGGGGCTCAGCCAACTCAAAGTAAGCGTGATCGCCCCCAGTATTGATCCGGCGGATGACACCGCTTCTAACCAAGACATTCAAATTGCGGTACACCGAACTTTGGGCTAGAGCAGGATCAGCCGCCACGATATTAGGCAACGCCATCGGATGGCCAGCCTTGCTCAAAACCTCAACAAGCTGCCTACGGCTATTGGTGTAGCGGTGATCTTGCTGAGCCAGCTGAACTTCGATTTGTTGATGGGTTTCTAACAAAAAATCAAATTCATCAGGGTTTGAAAGAAGCTGCTCAACCATTTCAATTCAATATTCTACCTATGCTTGTAAATGATGCTCTGTTCCAACTACTATCACAAAAATGAGAATGATTCTTAGTATTAAGCATATGATGCGACTCACTGTTCTGCTTGTAGCAGCATTGGCCATAGTTGTTGCAGGATGTGGCAATAACGACGACACTGACTCAGAGGGCTCGCCCACAATCATGGCGACAACTTCAATATGGGCCGATGTGGTAACCAATGTTGCCTGCAATGGTGAAGCCGAGATAATCACCCTCATCCCTCCGGGCGGCGATCCCCATGCCTTTCAACCCTCATTGCAAGATCGAGGTCGGATGGAAAACGCAGCGATGATAGTGACCAACGGCCTTGGTCTCGAAGAAGGTCTAGTGGACACCCTGGAAGCAGTGGAACAAGCTGGCACCCCGATGTTCCATATGACTGACCACATAGAAACCATTGAATTCAGCTCAGGTATGGCGATTGATGACCATGACGAGCACGACGATGAGCACGATGAGCACGATGAGCACGATGATGACCATGACGAGCATGACGAGCACGACGAACACGACGAACACGGACATGATCACAGTGGCGATGACCCTCATGTGTGGTTCGATCCGATCAAGGTCGCCGATGCGCTACCTCACCTCAGCGAAGCTCTGATAGTCCAAGCAGGGCTTGATGCCAATACCCTCAACACTTGTGTTGCCGAATATCGAGACGATTTAATCGCCCTCGATGCTGAAATCGAGGAGATCCTAGAGCCGCTTGACCATGAAGCTCGCCTGCTAATCACCAACCACGATGCCCTCGGCTACTTCGCCAACCGATACAACTTTGAGGTTCTAGGAACTGTTATACCCGGGTACTCATCACTCGGAGAAACTAATCCGGCTCGACTTCAAGACCTTGTTGCCCTGATTGAGCAAACCGGGGTATCTGCCATCTTTGCCGAATCCACCCACAGTTCCGATGACACCGAAGCGTTAGCTCAGCAAGCTGGTGCCAAAGTCATCACTTTGGACACTGGGTCTCTCGGCCCAGCAGGAAGCATCTCTGACACCTACATTGGTTTCATGCGAACCAACGCTCAAAAGATCGTCGACGGCCTCGGGTAATGATGTCACTCTTCGCTGACCTCTAGGGTTGTCGGCGTGGACTTCTTAATCAACCCGATTGACTGGTGGATTCAACCTTTTGTAAGCAACATCTTCATGCGCCACGCCCTCTGGTCAGGAATGTTGGCGGTGCTCGCCACTTCTACTGTTGGGACTTGGGTGGTGCTTCGAGGGATGATCTTCTTCGGGGAATCCTTAGCCCATGGTGTGCTTCCCGGTTTAGCCATCGCTTTCGTAATCGGGGAGAACACAACGTTGGGAGCCTTAGCTGCTGCCCTGATCATGTGTTCTGGCATAAGCCTCATACGCAACCGCTCTCCACTACCCGACGACAGTTCCATCGGATTGCTATATGTGGGATTCTTAGCCTTGGCTGTGGTAATTATGTCCAGCAATTCCGGTGCTTACTCAGGTGATCTCAACCGATTCTTATTCGGTTCAATAACAGGGGTGACCACCAACGACCTCATTCGTCAACTGATAATCGCCGGAATCGTGCTATTAGGAATCGTGATTCTTCACCGAGCGTTTCTACTGATGACCTTCAACGATATTCAAGCTCAGCTAATGGGTTTTCGGCCTAAGTTAACCCACGCAGCGCTGCTTACACTGTTGGCTGTCGCCATTGTTGCATCATTTCAGGCCGTAGGGAATCTGCTGGTCGTCGCATTCTTGGTAGCACCCCCCTCCACCGCCTCCATGCTGTTTCACCGGATTCCAACCATCATGGTTGCCTCGACAATTCTCGGCACCACAACGGTTGTGGCTGGCTTACTGATTAGCTACCACCACGACACCGCAGCCGGAGCCACCATGGCTCTCGCAGCCGTAGTGCTGTTCTTGATCGCCCTGACCATCAAGTCGGTCACTACCCCATCCAACATCCGACTAGCCATCTGATGGTGTGTGATCAGAAACAGGGCAACTAAGGGCCAAGAGTGGTGACGGGAAAAACAGTAATGCCGTCAGGTCGCTCGTAGCCGTAAGCAGTGGCAGTGATAATAAGCAGCTTGGCAGGCTCGCCCACTCAGTGTAAGCGCCCACTCGGCGTGAGCATTGTGGACACAGGCGCTCCTTCTAGCTAGCTAAGCCCCACTAACCTTACAGTTTGCTGATGATATAATCAGCAGTAGTGGTCAAGGTTGGCCCAGCCCAATAAGTCCCCTTCGTGATACTGCTAGACACCCATGTCCTCGTCTGGTGTGCCACCGGCAATACCGCCAAGATGAGCAGTGAACGCATGGATCAAATTGATACCGCGATCGGTGCATTGCCTCGCACCAAAATGTCCACACACTCGTTAGTGCATTAGCGGTACGCGTCTCTTCTGTGTGAAATCGTCAGCACGATGACATGGCCTTCGCTTACGATATAAATAATTCGATGCGACCGCCCTAGGCGAGTAGCACGCTTTCCTTGAAGGGGTCCGGCCAGTTTTTTGCCTACGTGAGGGTCTTGATCGAGATACCTGATGATCTGCTTTGCCTTAACCGTCAGTGCCTCAGGCAGGGCGTTAAGATCTTTCTCAGCGCGGCGCGCCAACCTAGCCACGAGACCCTCAGTCGATTTCGACTAAATCACCTAAAACGATTTCTCGCTCGGCTTCAGCAATGGCACCCATAGTCACATCATCGGCCAGGATGTTCAGCGTTTCTAACAACGACTCGTACTCCTCATAACCCATAACAACAGCCACAGGTCGTCCATGACGAGAGATCTCGATCATCGATCCAGTTGAAGCAACTTCATCAACAATTTCGCTGAAACGGCTGCGGGCCTCGGTAAGTGGAGTCATAAGAATCTCCTGAGATCGTCAAGTTTGGCTATAGAAAAATTGTACAGAATTCTATACAGAACACAACTTTCAATTTTGTAAACCAACTGAACCAGGACAATAGGGAGACGCGCCGCCCGCGCGTAACTCAAGACAAACCCTACTGGCGGTGCTTCTGTATTTCAGCACTTGCTATACCAGTTTTTTCACACTTGAAACGACAATAAATAAGCACTTGGATAAACTTGTATCCTGTGACCGGAACCCTCACTCCGTCCGGATACCGACCTCGGGTCGTCGACAGAGAAGTGGCTGAAGCGCTGTATTCCAGCCCCGCTGTCCTTTTAGACGGTCCCCGTGCCAGCGGAAAAACCTGGACCGGCAAGCACTTCGCGCAAAGCGAGGCGCTCTTCGACACCATACTCGGCATCCGGCTAGCGGCATCGATTGATGCCGCGTCCTTGCTTGATGGCCCCGTTCCCCGCCTATTGGATGAGTGGCAACAAATGCCTGAGATCTGGAACCCCATGCGGCGTGCCTGCGATGACCGAGCTGAGATGGGGCAATTCCTACTCACCGGATCGGCAAATCCGCCGGACGACATCACTAGACATTCTGGCATCGGGCGGGTCGCCCGGGTAAGGATACGGCCAATGTCGTTGCTTGAATCCGGTGAGTCGAACGGAAGCGTATCTCTCAGCAAACTGATGGACGGTGAACCCAGTCGACCGCAAACTCCCGGTGTTCAAATTCCTACAATGATCGACCTTATATGCCGCGGAGGTTGGCCAAGAATCGTCACAGGTACTGCTGCCTTCGCGCAGAAAAGTTTGCGCGACTACTTAAACGACATCTGCCGTACCGATATCACTCAGGTCGATGACGTGAAGCGCGACCCTATCGGGGTGCGCAGACTGCTGGCTTCTCTGGGGCGTAATGCTGGTACCAAGGTGTCCTTCACAACACTAGCCAAAGACGCATCTGGAGATCGAAACGTGCCTATGCATCCCAGAACTGTCAAAAAGTACTTGCAGTCACTTGAGCGGCTATTCGTGATTGAAGACTTGCCAGCATGGAAACCTCATCTACGGTCGCGAATAGCTTTGCGCACGACTCCGGCTCGTCATTTCGTGTGTCCCTCTCTCGCTGTTGCCGCCCTACGTACTAACAGCGTCAGGCTGCGATCTGATTTGGATTTTTTCGGTTTTCTATTTGAATCGCTCGTTGTGCGCGATCTTCGGATCTATTCGCAACTCGAGGGTTGCCATCTCTCTCACTATCTGGACGAATACGGTTTAGAAGTAGATGTGATTTTAGAAAGAGCCGACGGAGAATGGGCCGCCTTCGAAATCAAGCTGGGTAGCGATAAAGGGGTTATGGAAGGAATCGAATCGCTTCGTCTGCTAAAAAATCGAATTAACACCAATCTCATGGGAGAACCCATCAAATTAGCCGTCATCACTGCGACCGGTGTCGGGGGTGAGCTGCCCGATGGTATCGCAATCATCCCTATCACGACCCTAGGCCCATGAATATGGGCTCAGCCCAGTATCACATCGGCACCATGAATAGGAAAGCCGTTAGGAACCTGACTCCTAGAAGAGAACAACAAGATGGACATATACACAGGGCTAGCCAAGACAGTTGACAAGGCGTGGGATTCGTTTGAGCAAGCAGCGAAGTTTGACGGGAGCAAGTCTTCAATACACAACTAGCGCGATTTCTGGCAAAATATGATATCTATGGCTCCTGAGATCAGCGTCGACGGTCGAAGCCTGAGCGATCGCTTAGCTGCTTTGGCTTCAATTGGCGAGATCGAAGGCACCGACGGTGCCTGCCGCTTGGCGCTGACCGACGAAGATCGTGCCGGGCGCGACTTGGTGGTGACGTGGATGCAAGACCTAGGTCTCGACATCAGCATCGACGGCATCGGCAACGTGATTGGCACCCTGGCCGGGGCTACAGAAGGGCCGCCGGTCATGTGCGGAAGCCACATCGACACCGTGCGCACCGGCGGTCGCTACGACGGCAACCTCGGCGTTTTAGCTGGCTTACAGGTGATCGAAGCGGTTAAACAGGCCAACATCACCACCCGTCGGCCGTTAGCGGTGGGATTCTTCACCGACGAGGAAGGCTCTCGATTTCCCCCCGACATGCTAGGCAGCCTTGTTTACACCGGCGAGCTCCCCCTAGAAGAAGCGCTTGACATCGTGGGCACCGACGGTGCAACAGTGGGTGAAGAACTTAGCCGAATCGGCTATCGGGGCTCAGCCCCATGCCCATCGCCGCCACCCCACGCCTTCATCGAGCTGCATATTGAGCAAGGCCCAATCCTTGACACCGAGGGCATCGTGATCGGCGTGGTCACTGGCGTGCAAGGCATCAGCTGGGCTGAGATCACCGTAGCTGGTCAGTCAAATCACGCTGGCACCACCCCAATGAACATGCGCCACGATGCCGGGTGGGCCGCTGCTCGCATCGCGGTGTTCGTTCACGAGTTGGCCGAAAAGTTCGGCCCTCCGCAGGTATGTACCGTAGGGCGAGTTGAGCTACACCCCAATCTAGTGAATGTGGTGGCTTCTGATGCGGTGCTTACCGTGGACATGCGCAACACCAACGACAACCTGCTCACCGAAGCCGAAAACCGCCTAGCCGCCTTCCTCAAAGAACTAGCCGCCGAATCAGACACAGAGATCACCTCACGGTGTCTCGCCCGATTCGCCCCTGTGGAGTTCGCCCCTGAAATGATCGACAGGGTAGAACAAGCTGCCGCAGATCTGGGCCTCAGCCACCGACAACTATGCTCAGGCGCTGGCCATGATGCTCAGATGTTCGCTCCGGTATGTCCTACCTCAATGATATTCGTGCCCTCCTGGAAGGGCATCAGCCACAACCCGTTTGAGCACACCGAGCCCGAGCACTTGGAGGCAGGTGCCAACGTGCTGGCGCGAATCATGCTAGATCTAGCCGAGATCGCTGAGACCTCAAAGATAGAAGAGGCAGCCGGAGTGCAGGTATGAGCGCCACCCACAACAACGACAGCACGCTCACTACCCACCTAGCAAGCGAAGTGATCGACGAACGGATGACGCACCTGTCGAGCAACCTGCGTGAGATCACCGTAGGTGCAGCTCAGCTCGGCCCCATCGCACGTCACGATACCCGGGCCAAGGTGATAGAACGGCTGCTGAGGTTGCTACATGAAGGCCACAAAAAGGGCTGCGATTTAGTGGTATACCCCGAGCTAGCCCTGACCACCTTCTTTCCCCGGTGGTGGATCGACGATATCAACGAACTCAACAGCTTCTATGAGACAGAGATGCCCTCACCGCAGGTCAAACCACTGTTTGACGAGGCCGCCCGCCTAGGGATCGGCTTTTGCCTAGGCTACGCCGAGCTGACCCCCGACGGCCATCGCTACAACACCTATTTACTAGTAGACGACAATGGACACAAGGTTGCTAAGTTCCGCAAAGTCCACATCCCCGGACACGAGACATATGAGCCTCAACGCCCATTTCAGCACCTAGAACGGGCTTACTTTGAACCCGCCACAGAAACATTCCGCACCTGGACAGCCTTTCGAGGCGAGATCGGCCTAGCCCTGTGCAACGATCGGCGTTGGCCCGAAACTTATCGAGTGATGGGGTTGGCCGATGTAGAGATGATCCTGATCGGCTATAACACTCCTATCCACTACTACCCCGATCCATCTCAGGATTTCCTAGCCGGATTCCACAGCCGCCTGGTCATGCAGGCCGGGGCCTACCAAAACGGCACGTTCGTGGTGGGTGTGGCCAAAGGAGGCGAAGAAGAGGGGGTAAAAAGCTTGGCCGAGAGCTGCATCATAGGGCCCTCGGGCGAGGTGCTAGCTCAAGCCACTAGCGACGGCGACGAGCTAGTGGTGGCCACCTGCAACCTAAACTGGTGCGCGGCTTACAAGAACACACTGTACGACTTCAGCCGCTATCGCCGCCCAGAGATGTACAAATCCATCACCGAGCAAATGACATTCACCCAGCAGAAGCCCCCTGCCGCGAAAATGCCCACTATCGGCGGAACACCCACTCCACTAAGGAGTAAACCATGACGACGCTGACAATCAACGGTCAAACCGTGACCATTCAAGGCGACCACGAACACTTGCTAGCCGCCCTGCGCGACGAGCTGGGCATCATGTCACCCAAAGACGGGTGCTCGCCCAGCGGCCAATGCGGCTGCTGCGCGGTTCTGGTGGATGGGCGCGCTCGAGTAGCCTGCCAAACCTCGCTGGAGCGCTCGGCTGGCTGTGAGGTGCTAACCCTAGAAGGGGTACCGACTGAAGAGCGCGACCGCATGGCCGATGTGTTTGCGGCCTGCGGTGCCCTTCAGTGCGGATTCTGCACCCCTGGCATCTTGATCCGCACCAAATCGTTGGTTGACCGCAAGGGCTCAGAACTAACCCGCGAAGAGGCTTCCCGACACCTAGGCGGACACCTATGCCGCTGCACTGGCTACACCAAAATCTTGGACGCAGTCGAGATGCTAGCCCAAGGTGAAATGCCCAAAGCCGAAGCACCCGGCGGCGTAGGCAGCCGGGGCATCAAATACGAGGCCCGAGAACTAGCCCTAGGCGACAGGCACTACATCGACGACCTACGCCCCAAGGGGCTGCTGCACGCCGCCCTGCACCTGTCGGAACACGCCCGGGCCGACATCATACGAATAGACACCTCAGCCGCCAAGGACATGGACGGCGTAGAGGCGGTGTTCACCGCGACGGACGTGCCCGGCGAACTGCGAGTGGGGATCATCCATAAAGACTGGCCGGTGTTCATCCCCGAGGGGGGCCGCACCTCCTACGTGGGTGATGTGCTGGCCATTGTAGTGGCTGACACCCGTGCCACCGCTCGGCGTGCTGCTGAGGCTGTGGCGGTGACCTATGAAGTGCACACACCCATCACCGACCCGGTGGCCGCGGTGACCAACGGCACCGCCGATGCGGTGTGGCAGCTAGACGGCAACGTGCTGTCACGCTCGGTGTACGCCCGAGGTGATGTTGATGCCGCTTTAGCAGCCAGCACCCACACCATCCACGAGGTGTTCCAGACCCAGCGCATTGAACACGCCTTCTTAGAGCCCGAATCCACCCTAGCGGTGCCCCATAACGACGGCACCATGCATGTTTACTCGGGAGGCCAGGGGATATGGGACGATCGCGATCAAATAGCATCAGTGCTCAACATCGATCCTCAACAGGTCACCGTAGAGCTGGTGAGCAACGGCGGGGCGTTCGGCGGCAAAGAAGATATGGCCAACCAAGCACAAACCGCGCTGGCCGCCTGGCTGCTCGGCAGCCCAGTGCTATGCACCGTGTCGCGAGAAGAGTCGCTGCGGATGCATCCCAAACGCCATCCCATCCGCATCGAGATGTGGGCTGGCTGCGATGCCGACGGCAAGCTCACCGCGCTGCGAGCACGGATGGTGGGTGACTCCGGCCCGTATGCCTCGGTGGGCATGAAGGTGCTAGAGCGGGCCGCGGGTCATGCCAGCGGCCCCTACTCGGTGCCCAACATCGACGTAGAAGCAATAGCCGCCCGCACCAACAACCCAGTGTGCGGTGCCTTCCGAGGCTTCGGAGCCAACCAAGCCCAGTTTGCCATGGAAGGGGTGATAGACCGCCTAGCCGAGGCAGTGGGCATCGACGGCTGGGAAATGCGGTCGCTCAACGCGGTAGCCCCCGGTGCCATCTGGGGGCCAGGACAGATCATGGACGATGGCTCACTCGGGGCCCGCGCCTGCCTAGAAGCGGTCAAACCAGCCTGGGACAAGGCTCTGGCGGCTGGCAAATCAGTAGGACTAGGGCTCGGCCTCAAAAACTCGGGGCTGGGCAACGGCTTCAAAGAAATCGCCAAAGCCGTGGTGCGCTTTGACGACGACTACCACGAAGGCGGCGGCGTGGAGGTGCGCCACTGCTGGACTGAGATGGGCCAGGGAATCCACACCGTGGCTCAACAAGTGGCGGTGACCGAGCTGGGCATAAGCGCTGATCGAGTACGAGTGGTAGTAAACACCACCTACGAGTTGGGCGCGGGTCAGACCACCGGCAGTCGAGGCACCCTAATGGGTGCCGGATCGGTGGCCGATGCCTGTAAAACCGCTCTGGCTGACGGATGCCAACCCGGCGTGGACTACTTCGGCGAGTACCGTGTGGACTGGACAAACAAGCTGTCGGATGGGTTGGATAACCCCATCATCCACTCAACCTTCGGCTACGCCGCCCAGATGGTGGTGCTCGACGACAACGGTGTGGTCGAAAAGGTGGTGGCCGCCCACGACGTGGGCAAGGCCGTCAACCCGCTGCTATGCGAAGGCCAGATCGAAGGAGCAGTCCACATGGGGCTGGGCTACGCTCTCACCGAAGACTTCCCCGCCGATGAAAACGGCTGGCCCACCAATATGACCCTCAAGTCACTAGGGATCCTACGGCCTAAGGACATGCCTCCGGTAGATGTTATCTTAGTGGAATCACCTCAACCCGGAGCCCCCTACGGCATCAAAGGCGTGGGGGAGATTGGCCTAGTACCCACCGCCGGAGCGGTAGCTGCCGCGCTGCGAGCCCACAACGGAACGTGGCACACCAGCCTCCCTATGGGGAATTGATTTAGAGAAGTCAATTGGATTAGTTATTGGTGCAGCCGCCGGGAACGATGTGGGTGTCGATATTAAACAAGCAACGATATTCGTTAAGAAGGTTCTCTTGTTGAGCGATAAGAGCATCTCGAGCAGCAATATCGGCTGTGGTGAGGCTAGAAGATGGAAGTGAAACGGGGGGTTGTACAATTTGTAAGTTGGTGCAGCCGCCGGGAACGATGTGGGTGTCGATATTAAACAAGCAACGATATTCGTTAAGAAGGTTCTCTTGTTGAGCGATAAGAGCATCTCGAGCAGCAATATCGGCATGAGTGAGTTCAAGTGAGAGCAGGGATGGCAAATCATAAACGTGAACGTTGTCTATAACAGGAGCCCAGATATACATGTTGTTTGTATCAGCCCATATGTTCCGGGGAACGCGACATTGGTTGGCAACAAGTTCCCCGACAAGCTTTAGCGCGCTATGAACGGTATCGGTTTGGGACAGAACTGGCAGCTCGTAAGCGTAAACGCGGATATCGACACTATCAGCCACCCATATTGTGGCCCCGTCGGACCACAGATCGTGAGGCGCTGCGTTAACAGGGTCTAACGTGTACACCCCAGCGAGAGTGCTGTCGACAAGCCAATAAGCAAACAGCGAGAGCGCCTGAGTATCGGCCACCCACATAATCTCGCCATCAGACCA
>VYCQ01000015.1:0-3116 GCA_009843865.1 Acidimicrobiia bacterium | reverse complement strand
GCCACCCACATAATCTCGCCATCAGACCACAAGCCTCGCGGTGAAGGATTAACAAGGTCTACAACCGTTTCGTGAATTGAGCTGTCTAGCGCGCGCGCCACCACCGCTTTATCTTCCACTGCATACAACCCCTGTCCTTCGCCCCACAACCCCCACACCGGACTCCTGTCCCGAGCCGCGCTAGAACCATGATCATGATCAACAACAGGAACATGAGCTGATGGTGGAGGAGATGGTGGTAATGAAGGTGGAAGTGACAGTGGTGGGGTACCACCTCCACCGTCGCCTCCAGAGGTGTCATTATCGTTGATGATGACGATGGCCAATGAAGGGCTACCAAGCACATAGCCGATACCCTTGTTCACTGTGATCGTCACCGAGCCGTTCGGCTCGTCAAAGTTATCGTCTATGGTGGGCACTGATACGGTGACTGTACCTGAGGTGTCAATCTGCACCGTTTTGGAGCCGCGATGAGACGATGTGACGTAGTTGCCGATTTGGATTATGGTGTAGCTGACGGTGATCGCGCTCGTCGGGGCGGGTAGCACGTTAATCGTTAAATTCGCCGCTGCACCTTCAGTTACCGGCGACGTGCCCGCCGTGACCGACACCGCAGCCAGTGCCGATACCACCTCGTCGTCATCTTCGAACAACAGCCATGGATTCGTCGGGCCAATACCCATCACCGTCCCCAACCCGGTCTGAGCCAACCTCGGCGTACCTGAACTTGACGATGTAGGAATCGACACCGATACCCGTTCATTCGACGCGTCCTCATCATCCAACGCGCTCACCACCACATCTGCGGAGATCGCGGATGGCCCAGTGAACGTCACCGTTGACCCCGACAGCGACACCCCCGTAGGTGATCCCGACAATACCAGAGAGCAATCAGTACCAACAGTCCCACCCGAAAACCTCAAAGGCACAGACAAAGACTCACCCGACACCAGGCTCCGGTTCAGCGTCAGCCGCAACGTCGCCGTCGCCGACGAATCCCCTTCAGATGCCAGCCGATCCGGTAATGACAGCGTCACCACGGTAGCATCGTCGTCGGACACAGCCACCGAATCGGAACCCTCAATGCCGCTCACCGTGTAGCCCGTGCCCGCATTGATCGTGATCGTCACCGAGCCGTTCGGCTCGTCGATATTGTCACCCGTTGTCGGTACTGCGACGGTTGTTGAGGCACCCGATAGCGTCACCTGCTTGGCACCTAAACTGTCCGAGGTCACATAACCACCGGACGCTGTAACCGTGTAGTCCACCGTCACAGGGTTGGTCGGTGCCTCCGCAGCGTTAATCGTGAAGTTCGCCGCAGAACCCTCTGTCACCGCAGAACCAGCCGTCACAGACAACTCAGGCGTATTCAAGATAGGCGGAGGAACATAGTTATCGTTGTCTTTGACATCCACGCTCGCCGAGCCTTGCGTGCTGCTCACCCTATAAGTCGCGTGCTCGTTCAGCGTGACAGTCACCGACCCATCCGGCTCCGGAATGCTGTCGCCCTTAGTACATACCCTCACGATCGCGGAGCTGCCGGTGAACGAAACCTGCTTGGTGCCCAGCGAGACTACAGGTTTATCTTTCAAATCGTTCGCACACACGAAGTTACCGGTTGCGGTTACGGTGTAGCTGACGGTGATCGTACCCGAAGCGGCGGGGGTACCGCTGATGGTGAAGATCGGATATTTGCCCTCGGTGACCTCTGAGCCACCTGTCACGGTGAGCTCAGGGCCGACATACTCAAGAAGCGGCGACAAGGCGTAAAAGTAGCGTGCGTTCAACTGAGGACGCTCGCTGCCCAACCCTATGAGGTTCAGAGGAGTGCTGATACTGCTGGTCGTGCCGAGGTCGGCGATTTGAGGGGTAGCGGTGCCCAGTTGGTGACCAGAGCGACCTGTGCCGCTAATATAACTGCCGGTCCAGATGCCGTTGGGGTAAGTAGGGTTACCGCTGTTGTCAATGTCGACTGTATTCCCCGATTCGTCGACAACAGCGCGACTATCCCAGTCGCCATCATAGAAATCAGCGTAGTTATCAGCCACCTTCGCGCCGCCAAGCCAATAGATCGGCACACCCACTCCATCAACCGCGGTATTGCTGTGGCTATTATCGCGAGCATCCACTGTGGCCGTCGAGGCAACGGCCCGGAACCCACTGGCAAAGGCGGTAATCTCGGTATGGCCAGCGGCAGCTCGAGTTTGTACGAACGCGTTGTAATCGGCGATGTCAGTAGACGTGGCATTACGCTTGGTTGAAGTCACAAACAGCAGGCGAAACCGATCACCATAACCCAAGCCAGCAGGGATCAGACTGGCACCCTCCTCAAGCGTCCCACCTACAGAGGCAACCTCGTTATCGGTGACTGTCACTATTTGCGTGCTCTCAGTAAACGACACCGCTGGCAGCAACTGAGCAGCAGCCTCACCTCTTAGTGCCACCGCCAACAACGACAAAATCACCACCGGAAGTATCAAAACCCGCCGCATGTATGTGCACCTATCTCTTATAGATAAAAGTAAACAATCTAACTTACTACCTTATAGCGATGATTAACAAATTAAACCTCAAGTAATCAACCTCAATTAACTGCATAGAACCAACTCAGAAAAACAATAATGCCCTAACAAATAACATATAAGGTAAGCGCATGGGGCCAACGAGGTGCGAAAACGGGGTTGTGATATTCAGAAACAGAGTTGACGCGAAACACAGTCGCCAAATCGGCAGGGCAGCCTTGCTGATCGTAATATACTGCATGGCAATAGCTTCAGGGGTTGCTGAAGCCGCCTCCGAACCCGAGCCAATTTCCACCAGCGCGATCAACATAGAAACCACAAAAGAAGTCGACGTGAGCGAGATTGCAAAGCGCGACCATCTGATAGCAGCGCAAGAGTCGCTGTTGAACACCTACCGCTGTTTGTTCAGCATTGACGTGCAACTCGTGGCCAGCGGCTGCAATGAGGGGCAACCCGCAGATAGCCCTGTACAACCTACGGTGTTTCATGGACCGCCCACTGAGAGCGAGGTTATAAAACGCGACCATCTGATAGCAGCACAAGAGTCGCTGTTGAACACCTACCGCTGTTTGTTCAGCATTGACGTGCAACTCG
>VYCQ01000032.1:97670-154293 GCA_009843865.1 Acidimicrobiia bacterium | reverse complement strand
GGATCCAAAATCGGTGGCGGCCCATCAGGAAAACAACGATCAATCTCGGCTCGCGCTTCAGCTAACACATCCGGGTCATTAGAACTCTCCCAACGCACTAGCCGTTCCAAAATACTAAACAACCGCTGCCGCTCTGCCTCTTGTTCTGCCAAGCTAAGCGATTCATCGCCTGATGGGTCATCTACCAACGAAGCCCAAACCACCGCCCGAGCCGCCGCTAACGGCCGCCTAGCCCACCACAAATGCAAAGTCGACGGATGTCCATGACGAATCGACTTCTCCCGAGCCGCAGCCTCATTAATCGCCCCCAATGGCAACGCCACCTCAATCAACTTCGGCTTATATCCCCCATCACCCACAACCCCCACGCTACCCCACCTCCACCGCCCTTACCCTCCAAAAGCCACATCGATGGACACTGTTTCCTCAACCTACAATCCTTGCTATATCTATAATTTTATATTATATTCTGTTATATAAATGTATTATGATATTACAAATCTGAGGTTTGCTGACAGCGCCCGGCGGCATGGCATCTCCGAAGAAGATGCCCGGCATGCGTGCTGGAACGCGATCCGCGTCACCCGCCTAGATGATCTTCTGATGTTTGTAGGAGCCAGCTACAGCGGTCTAATGCTTGAAGTCGGTGTCTCAACAAAACGCGAAGCTTATAGAATCGTTCATGCGATGCCAGCTCGCCCTGAATATCTGAGGTGAACAATATGACCCCTTCCCTAAAGGAACTAATGGCAAATGCCGAAACAAGCGGCAATTGGGATGCCGTTGCCGACTGGTGCGAGACCTTCGACTGGTCAGAAGGTGAAGAGATACCTGTCCCTGAGTTCTACCTCAGGTGCGCTACTGCGGTCCAGCCCCGAGACGAAACTCAGATCACCGAGGCCGTTTCCGCCGCCAGAGCAGCCGGAACGCCCTGGCCTCGCATCGCCGAAATCCTCAACACCACCTCCCAAGCGGCCCAAGACCACTACACACCCCTCATCGAAACTGCCAAGCCAGCCCACCGATAACCTAAGCTTGATACGTTCACGGTGAGTGAACCAATCGAAGAGGAAAGGCGCTTCGCATTGCTTGAACGCCTTACCGAGCTAATGGGCAAGGAGGAGGCAAGAACTCTAATGTAGAGCCTTCCCCCCGTACCGTGGACCCATTTAGCCACCAAAGAAGACCTACGAGCCCTAGAAGAACGACTCCGCACCGACTTCAACGGCCAATTCGCCAAAATAAACGCAAGATTCGACAAAATCGATGCCCAATTCGGCAAAATCGACGGTAGATTCGAAAGCCATCGAGCTGAGATCACCCTTCAACTAGCCAAACAAACCCGCACCCTAATAATCACATTTATCGGATTCGCACTATCGATGTGGATCCCCCTACTGCTCAGCAGCCTTTCCTAATCCAACTCAACCCCGCTAACCGCTACTGATATTTGACAGACGCGCCCTCATACTTGAGATTCTTGACGTACTACCTCATCCAGCCAAAAGCATGAAAACCTGACATCCCAATTTCAACACGTAAGGTCTTCAACAGGGCAAACTTTGTTAGCTAATACAATCAGGCAGTCGTGTTCATCTAACTGTCGACGCAACCCAGACAAGTTCTTAAGAATCCGCTGCTTGGCATCAATTGGGTCATCAGCTTCAACTGCCACAAGAGCTACACCTGATTCTCTGGCGATTGCTCTCAAATCGGCCTGTCGGAGTGAACCCCGACCCCAGAGGATCACGCCGCGATATCCCCTCTCCCCTGATGCTCGAACAAATTCCACGTCCGACACGTCGGAACCGTCCCAGCGAACCAACTCAACTCCAGCAGGTGCTTCACTGGACAGAGTCTGAGGAAATACGGCATCGCAGAGAAAGCGCATGATTAAGCAACGCTCAAGAGTTGCTTACCTACTGCTACCGTGTCTTCGAACGACTCGCCTTCCAATTCAGGATAAGCGGCTTCAATAGCTTCACGCTGTCCGCGAGTATCCAAACTAGCTAGAGCCTTAGCACTAATCCGATGACCATCAAAATGGGGGGTGCCGCTGAGGACTGTTGGATACAATTTAGTGTTCGGACTGGCTTGTAGAAGATCAAGTGTAGTACCACCTCCGTAGTCAAATGGCCGAAAGACCTCGTCGATGTAGATGATGTCGATTCCCATCACTCTTTGGCCACTTACCACATCATCCCAGCCATCACCTTGATCTACCAGAACTCTTCCACTGGATGTTGCTCCAAGCCGCACAGCCTTGGAGTGGCCAGCAAAACGAGCCAATTCTTTAACAACCTTACTGGAAACCCGCCTGCTCGTCATTGACTTCAAATATACCCAGGTACGAACCGCCACCACATCTCGAAACGTCCAAAGCAAGATCCCCCTATCGCGTGGTTCAAGAACACCTTGGACGCGCAGACGATTAAGCGAGGAGGATGTGGTTCCAGCCAAAAACGCTGCTTCTTTAGTAGAGTAAGCACCTGCGGTGAACACTTCAGGTGCCCAAACTGCGTATTCAACCTCTGGCCCCAACACCCCAAGCGAGAGTCTGTGCGGGCCTGTCAACGCGCCATTTACTCGATGCAGTAGACCTTCAATCTCCCTGTTATCCCTAGAGATTGCCTCAACCAATATCTGACGCTCGGGAAAATGCGGATAACTGTTCAACACTCGACTTCTAGTAGATGCCTGACAAACAAGCACAGTCTGGGCACCGAACCAACAGGGAATTTCAGCCCCTTGTGAAAGCCGACGTACTGATGCTCCTGCCTTGTCGAGGCAAATAGCGAAACGAAGGGCTGCATCGGCCGGATAACCCCCATCCAGCACTACTACTGGAGTCTGCGACAAAGGCGAAGACTTAGTGCGAACACCAGGCCAGCACTGAGAGTACAGGCAAATCTCGTCTTCTGTCTTGGGTAAACAGGTTGGGTCTAACCGAATAAGGCCAGCAGCATCATCAGCTACCGCATTGGCAACTCTATGACGAACCGTGGCGTTGACAGCAGGATTTCCACACAACCAAGCCGCGGCCAATATCAATTCACGATCATCGAATGTCAAGGCACACTCAGCGAGCTTGGGAGCAGCCTCGAACAAATCGAAATTGACAGCGAGATGCGCCGCGAATCGCAGCCGCTCAGGATCCTTACTGAGCAACGGAAGGACTTCACCTACTGCTTGCGGCAGGCAGGCAGCCTGCTCAACGTTGAGGTACTCCACAAGATCAGACATCGTGACCGACATCGACCGCGTATAAGGGTCTGTGTTGCCCAAAACATGGAGCACCGCACTGTACATGGCGGGAGAAGGCTGCGCTATGGTCGCCATTCTATTCTCCCTAATGCGTCGTAAGGGATATCTAAGTCGATCCGCTCATCAGATACATCCCCGGGCGACCACAGCACTTGACGTGCAGGAACTGTGTCAATGCCTCGGGGCTCACGTACTGCCACTCCAACCGCTCTCAGCTTCGCCACAGGAAATATGAAAACCAAAAAAGGAGGCTCACTAGCGCTGAGCTTGAGTCGGGTCTTCAGGCTGCGACCATTTAACCCGGCAATGTTGGCCGCGGGCACCATCCAAGAATGGGCAGCAGGCACGATAGTTTTAACCGAGATGTCATTAAGGGCTGATGCCGCTGGATCGGCCTGAAGCCTAAGCCAATGAAGATAGTCCTTCGGAGTCACGAATACAGCACGACGCTCCAAATGTAAGTTGTGCTCCCAAAATGCATCAATCGAAACACACCGTGCGTAATCACAGGCAGGCTGTTGCAAAGCAAGATCGGGAACCACCTCTCTTCGTAGTGCTTCAAGACCATCAAGAACCAGTGAAGGTTGGATTGCGGCTAACATCTGAAAACCGTCCGCTCGTCTACGAACATACCTCGGCAACTTAGTATCACTGGACACAATCCTTATGAGTTCGCGCGCTTGCGTCACGGGGTCAAACACGTTGTCCGTATCACAGAGAACTCTGACAAGGTAAATAAGACGAAGTAGAAGTACTCAGATTCAAGCGCGGATTTTGGTTCACCGTTTCGCCAACGGTCGTACATCTCAGTTGCGATCCGAACATCTTCTCCAACATCAGCCTGCTTGTTGTCTTGGCTTGTCATGACCCGTCCTAGCTGGTTTAAACCTGAGGCGCTACCTCAAGACTTAACCTACTTAGGCCAACGACATGTCGTTGAACATAGTGTCGCCTCAGCAGTCGAGCAGCCTACCCAAGACATCCTGGTAGCGGTTGAGATTCTGCTTTAGCCGCTTCTAAAACTCAGGGTCGTGGCGGCTCAGAGAATGATGTCAACATAACCACCGCCGAATTTCTCGGCCAGATACGTTGATGGCCTAAACCTCTACTACGGAGGCCGCCACCTATGCGGTCGTAGCACACCTTGATGCCGCTGTGCTCATCACCAGCAAACTGGTAGACGACTCGCTGAAGAAGTCACTCCGAAAATAATGCCGGTGTCATCACTTCCAACCGGATATAATGTTTACACCCACCCGGTGCTCACCTAGGGAGCTAAAACTCACCTAGGGTGTGCCGGGTCTTTCTTTTGTGAGTACCTCAAAAGACTGGCTAGCTGCTGCTCAACAGGGATCTTGAGCTTTTTTCAAGAGGTCGGCAACATTAAGGGGCAAGCCGGTTTGGGCGAAGTAAGGGGTGTAGTCGAAAAAAGGGTCGATCAGGTATCGCACGGTAGGTGATTCGTCAGGGTCGTCGGGAACAGAGACGATGGCCAAACGCCAATGTTTGGGAAGAGATTTGGCTTTGCTGAGCTGCTGAGCACTGATGTGTATTTCGGTGGTGCGAGGTAGGTGGCCTTTAACCTCAATGAAGTAGTACGTACCGGTGGTGGGGTCAATGGACAAAATGTCGTAACCAGGGTTGCTGTGAGATTGCACTTCGGGATTGCGACCGAGGGCTCGTTCGGCTTCAAGAACGGCGGCCACAGCTCGGCGATCGGTCTCCATTTTGTCGGTTGTTGCTTCGAGATCAGGCACCATTCCGCGGAGCTGATTAATAAAACCTTGAGGGACGATGATTGCCGCGCCCACGATGTTAGGCGGGCTGTTGTGAAGATCGCTTTCTCGATCTAGATCAAGCCGCCGACGAATCAGCCGAGCCTCCAATTCGTTAGCTCGCGCCCGAGCCCTGCCAGAATTGAGCCGGGGCTTTTGGCCAGCCAACTCCTGTTTCTTCAACTCCTCAGTCCGTTGATCCCAATAGCGAATCTCAGCTTCAAGACGCTCCCTGACAGCCTCCTTAACCTTGGCGACTCTAACTTCGGTGACACGGCGAATTTCTTCGAAATGCGGCTGAGATAAATGTTCGATGGCCCAATTCTTGGCAGTTTCCTCGGCAGTATGGTCAACCCAGGCCATATCAAAAGAACCCTCTAACAGCGCTCGGTCTTCGTCTTTTAGGGAGTCATAACCAATATAGGGCTCGTTGCCTGCATCCTTGGCATGACCATATTGGTCGATCTCCACATACTGAAACCGTTGCGACACCACTTGACGATTCCCATGAACCTGACGACCGTCAGTGATGACATGATCAAGGTAAACCAGCAGACGTAGATTGGTTGAGTAATCCTGAGAATCAACCAGGGTCGCTCCGCGCGACAGGGTATCGCCGTGATCGGCAAGCACCTTGTTGATAACCGCGGACAGCAGCGGCGTGCCTGGTGAGATCAGCTCTGCTCTGTCGCCTCCTTCGACCTGAATATATGTCTTATCACAGGTCACCCTGTCGTAGCGGTCATGTACCGTGCCAAGATTGGGATCAGCATAAGAACGAATTACCGCAGGAACTCGAGTAATCTCGTAGCGGCCTGATTCTCGGCTAATGATGCGTCCGCCATATTGACGAAGAGCCTCAGAAAAGAAGGCCAAAACAAACCACGGCTGTAGCTTGCGGGTTCGAGCCCGCTCCATGTCCTCTCGAATCTTGTTGTTGGCCGCCGGATCAGCCAAACCCTCAACCAATGCCCGCTTTTCCAAGACATCCACCATCTGCTTGCCTATATCACCCTCAATCACCTCTTGCATGTATTGCAAATGAGCGGGATCATCGTCGGCGGTGATTGCCTTGAACAGCAACTCCTGAAGGGATGTGTTGATGTGAGAGTCGCCCAGCACGTCATACACCTGATCGCCATACACACCCCGCTGCTGCTCGATCTTCTCAAACAACCGGGTGAACACCACGCCCTCCCTGGTCTTGTGTGCCACCATGTTCCACAGATGGCAAGACCGCTGCTGACCGATGCGATGAATGCGCCCAAACCGTTGCTCGATGCGGTTCGGATTCCACGGCAGGTCGTAGTTGACCATCATGTTAGCCACTTGAAGGTTCACACCCTCGCTAGCGGCATCGGTAGCCACCAGCACCCGAACCCTGGGATCAACCCGGAAACGGTCTTGGATAACCCGTCGGTCATGGCGCTTAATACCGCCATGGATAACCTCAACATCTTCAGGTCGGCCCAACTCAGCTCTAATCCGCTCAGCCACGTAGTCAAGGGTGTCCTTGTGCTCTGAGAACACGATCAGCTTGCGTGGGCCTGATGGAACATCATCGCCGTAGAGGGCTTCGCCCTTGCCTGTTCGAAACTGCTCTGAACGAAGCAGACCCCGAAGCTGAATCCACTTAGTGTCTTCGCCGCTGGTGCGCACCACGTCGGCTAGCTTGACCAGACCTTTCAGCTCGGCCACTTCTGCTTCGATCTCCTCGGCTGTAGCCGCTGCGGTGGAAGCATCAATAACGTGGTCTTCAAGCTCTTCGAGCTCTACATCGTCAAAGTTGTCGAAGTCGAAATCCTCTAAATCGCTAAACCGCACTCCCCTGGGTAGGTCTGTTACCGGCACAGGGCTGCCTCCCGCAGCCAAGCGACGCAATTCGGAAGCCTGCTCACCAAGCCGGTCCCGGCGGCGGCGCAACGAGTGATAGATGGCCGCCGGTGATGAGGCCAACCGGCGCTGAAGTGCAGCTAGAGCAAACCCAAAAATGATTCCCCGGCGGCGATCCCCTTCTTCCTGCATCCGAGAAGCCCGGTCCATGCCGCTGCGCACATAATCGGAAACCGCCTCATACAGCTCATGTTCAGGTTCAGACAGCTCGAAATTGGCACTGTGAGCGAACCGCTGAGGAAACAGCCTCCGCCCCTCAAATGTGGTCAAATGCTCTTTCACTAGTCGGCGCATCACGTCGTCGGTCTCGGGCAGTTCGTTATCGCGCAAGCGTCCAGCGAACCTCTCAGGATCGATAAGGGTCATAAAAGCCAAAAAATCCTCGTTTTTACCGTTATGAGGGGTAGCCGACAGCAACAAAAAATGACGGGTTCGGTCGCGCAGCACCTCGCCTAGCTCAAACCGTTTGGTCTTACGCAGCTCGTCGCCATAAAGATGAGCCGACATCTTGTGGGCTTCGTCCACGATGACCAAATCCCAGTCAGCCAGCTTCAGCTTCTCGATGAGATCCTCAGACCGAGATAGTTGATCGACTCGAGCAACCAGCAAATTTTTCTCTAAAAATGGATTGCCAGTACGCGATGCCTCCACCGCCGAACGGGACATCAGCTCGAAGCTAAGGCCAAACTTATCCCATAGCTCCTCTTGCCACTGTTCCACCAAGCTTCCAGGGGCAACAACGAGGCAGCGGGCCACATCACCTCGTAGCATCAACTCGCGGATCAACAGCCCCGACATGATGGTCTTGCCTGCACCAGGATCATCGGCCAGCAAGAACTTGAGCGGACGCTTCTCTAAGAACCGGCGATAAACCGCGTCAATCTGATGCGGATAGGGCTCGATGTTGGAGGTGTCCACGGCCGCATAGGGATCGGCCAGATGTGCCGACTGAATGCGACGAGCTTCGGAAACCAAACGGAAGGCGGCACCGTCAGCATCAAAGGCCCATCGCTGCTTAGAAGCCTCTTGGATCAAGACGAGGTCGTCTCGTGAGATGATACGTTCGCCAAGCTGGCCGCTAGCCGAGCGATAGGTGAGAGTGGCCGACCCAGTTGCATGCACATCTAAGGCCACTACGGTCACATCGCCATCAGCCACCACCCCCGACAACCGTTTGCCGACCTCAAGATCGGTGAATTCGGCCTGATTTTTTTCTTGAAAATCCAAATTGCCCATCTACAACCCCCGACTGCAAGACCCCTTTACAACTTATGCCAACGCCATGATAAAGGGCACCCAAAGTTCATTGAATCGCGGGAGAAGGTTGCTTGTGGGCCAAACGTGATGGCCACCAACTCCAACGTCCGACTATGGCCACGAGAGCAGGAACAATCAGCGTGCGGGTGATGAAGGTGTCGATCAGAACTCCGGCAGCCACGGCAAAACCAAGTTGAACCAAGTCTTCCAACGGCAATGCCATCAGTGCCGAGAATGTGCCCGCCAAAATGAGACCAGCAGATGTGATAACCGGGCCAGTAAGAGCCAATGCGTGGCCGGTGGCCTCCTTGAGCGGAGCACCGCGCGCTTCCTCGCGGATGCGCGACATCAAATAAATGTTGTAGTCAACGCTCAAAGCGTTCAAAAACACGAACAAGAAAAATGGTGTCGAGGGACCAATACCCGCATGATCAAACAAACCTAAAAAGATGATCACAGCTAATCCGAGGGTGGCAAAATATGTAAACGCGATGGTGGCTACTAAATAAAGCGGAGCCACCAACGAGCGCAACAAGATAGCGAGCACCACCCCAATCGCCACCAAGATCAGCGGCAACACCACCCACATGTCCCTGTTGCCAGCACTACGGGTATCGGCGGCCTCAGCGGTGTCCCCGCCAACCCATACACCCGCTGGATCAAATCCAACCTCAGCAGCTGCGTCACGCACCCGCTCACGCAACTCCGGCATAAGGTTAAGCGCTTCATTAGAGAAAGGGTTCTGCTCTAAAACAACTGACAAGCGCACAGCACCCCCGTCGGGAGAAACAAACCGCGCCCCATCAGCGGGCACCCCACCAGAAGTAGCAACGCGGGTGCCAAAGGGACGACTCGGCCCTGACACACTGGCCACCCCACGGTGATCTGCGATAGCCAGCGTAAACGAGTCGATCTGTTGGAGGGTGTTGGGTTGAAGAGCCTGCTGCTCCGCAGGTAGATCCACATACACGTTGGTGGGCGACAGCTCGCCAGCAGGAAACCCCTCACGCAAGAGCTCGAAGCTGCGAACCGATTCGGTGTTGTCGGGAAGACTGGCTAGCTGATCGTAATTCGGGTCGTATCTCAACAAGCCCAAAATAAGCAGCGCAAGCAACCCCGTTGTGAGTACAAGGGTTACCCGCGGGCGTGAGAGCACAACCCCACCAATTCTGCCATAAATGCTGCGCCGCCAATTTCTCGAATCCTCAGGCGAGGCTGCGACCGGATCATAGCGGGGTTGTTTAGGCCAAAAAGCCCTCCGCCCAATCATGGTAAGCAAAGCTGGCACCAGCGTTAGCGCCGCCAACATCATCAACGCAACAGCGATGGCGATCACCGGGCCAAGTGACTGGTAGGTGCGTAGAGTGGCTAATCCCAATGCAGCTGATGCTATGAGAATCGTCAAACCAGCCGAAGCTACTGCCCCTCCCACTCCACGCATGGTGTGACGCATTGCCTCGTGCTTATCAACATGGCGGGTAAGTTCTTCGCGATAGCGAGCAGACACGAACAACACGTAATCGGTGCCAGTACCGAACAATATAACGGTCATGATGCCAGTGGTTTGCTCTGATAAGGGCAGGTCAAACTGCTGAGCCAAGGCTGCTCCTACCGCTCCCGCCAAAGCAAACACCAGGCCCACGGAAGCCAGCGGTATAAGCGCTACGATGGGCGAGCGATAGATCAAAATCAACAACACCAACACGAGCAATACTGTGACTATGAGCAAAAGCGAGTTGATGTTATCGAACACTCCTACAAGATCAACGGTGAGACCACCAGACCCTCCTACTGCTACCTCGACTCCAGGCAACTTCAGCATCGCCGACTGGTCTCTGATGGAGTTAAGGTGATCGGCGAACTCCGATTCGGCAGGCTCTCCGCTTAGATCCACAAACACATACAAGGTGGACCCATCAGCAGATACCAGATCTGATCCACTGCCTTGAGTAAACGAGGGAGCACGAACCTGTCGTATGGCATCAGATATTGCAGGCCCGTTGAGCCACGCCTCTAACTCACCAACCCCTGTCCAAGTGGCTGGGCTTATGCCAGCCTCCTCGCGCACCACAATCAATACGGGCGTACCAGATGCGGGAAAGCGATCTTTCTCAAACTCGAATGCTCGGGTGGATTCAGCATTGGCTGGCAAGAACAAAGCCCTGTCGTTTTCTGACAGGTCTGCGAGTTGCGGAAGCTGATAGATCAATGCCCCCGCAGCCACAACCCAAATCAGAAACGTAACCCACTTACCCCTGCGGCTGCTAACAAAATCCGTTATGCCACCAAGCATCTACTCGCCCGCTCCCACAGAGACAGGTTTGACGATAACCCTGGCAATGCGGCGGCCGGTTACTCGTTCTACCCGCAGTTCCCAACCATCTAACACCAAGGTTTCGCCTTCGCCCGGCACATGGCCCAGCGTGTTGAAGATCAGCCCGCCCACCGTATCCCAGTTGCCGCTGGGCAAGGGCGCTCGCAGCACCTCGCTGAGCTCAGCGAGGTGCACTCGCCCATTCACCCGAACCGTATTGGAGGCCAACCGCTCAATCATGGGTTCTTCCACATCAAACTCATCCACGATCTCCCCCACCAACTCTTCAATCAGGTCTTCTAGAGTGACCACCCCGGCGGTTCCGCCGTATTCATCCACCACAATGGCAATGTGAAACTGCTCGGTTTGCATTTCTTTAAGCAGCAGCGAAATTCGCTTGGTCTCAGGCACAAAATGAGCTGGACGAGCAACCGCCACCGCAGGCGACCCACCGCCCTGTACACGTTCAGCCCGCATCAGATCTTTAGCGTGTACCACACCCACCACATCGTCTATGCCCTCTCGAAAAACAGGCACCCTGCTGTAACCATGCTGAATCACCACACCAATCACCTCGTCCACCGACTGCTGCTCGCTAATCGCTACCATGTCTGTACGAGGTACCATCACCTCTCGAGCCACGGTGTCACCAAACTCAATAATTTGACCAATGAGTTCGCGCTCTTCAGGCTCAATAGAATCAGAGAGTTCGGCTGCCTCGGCTACCGCTAGCAGCTCTTCTTCTGACACCTGAGGAGGCTCGCGGCGCTTGCTGGCCCGCACTAGCCGACTCAGCGGCCCAAACCGGCCCAACAACCGCAAACTACCTAGCACCCTTCACGCAACTCCTCATCAGCGCCAACAAACTCTTGAGAACTAAACCCTCTGGCTAACCCTTGCGTCAGCAACTCTTGCTCGCGCTGACGCATTCGAACAGCGTCAGCGTTTTGTTGATGGTCGTAACCCAGCAAATGCAACGTGCCATGGACTATCAGCAAAGCTAGCTCTTCATCCACCTTCTTAGCATGAGCAACAGCATGAGTTGCTGCTACCGATGGGCAGATAACCACATCGCCCACCAAACGTGGTTCACCACTAGCTCGTAAAGCCATTCCATCGTCGGTACCCAACGCCAACACATCTGTGGATTGTGCGATGCCCCTGTGTAGTTGGTTCAACTTGGCCATCTCGGTTGCATCCACAAACCACAAGCCCGCCTCCCAGGGCTCTGCCACACCTTCTGCCTGTAGCACCAAACGCATCAACCCCACCCAGCACTGTTGGGCAATCACAAGATCACTCTGGCGATTCTCTGTGGCGATAACACAGCCTTGACATCTTGACTGGCTCTTCAGTTTGATGTCAGCCTGGCTGCTCACCGTTTCGCCTGCTCATACGCATTCACGATATCGGCCACGATGCGATGGCGTACCACGTCTCGTGCCGTGAGATGCACAAACGACAAACCATTAATGCTGGCAAGAATCTTTTCTAAGGAATCCAAACCACTGCGACCCCGGTCTACATCCACCTGAGTTACATCGCCGGTAACCACAGCTTTAGAACCAAAACCAATGCGAGTCAAGAACATCTTCATCTGCTCGGGGGTGGTGTTTTGTGCTTCATCCAAAATAATAAAGCTGTTGTTAAGGGTACGCCCCCGCATGAAGGCCAGCGGCGCTATCTCAATCACCCCCCGCTCTACCAACGCCTGCACCTCCTCGGTCTGCATCATGTCGTACAGAGCGTCGTACAGGGGGCGAAGATACGGATCTACCTTAGCGATCATGTCGCCGGGTAAAAACCCCAAACGCTCACCTGCCTCAACTGCTGGGCGTGTCAAAATAATTCGTTCAACATTATGGGCTCTTAGCTCCCGCACAGCCATGGCCACCGCCAGCCAGCTCTTACCGGTTCCTGCGGGGCCAATACCGAAGGTGATGATGTTGTCTCGCATAGCATCCACATAGCGACGCTGCCCCGCCGACTGAGGGCGAATAACCCGACCCCGACCAGAATGCAGCACATCGCTATCCATCACCCCTGAAGGGCTTTCATCGGCTCCTACCATCTCAATGGCTCTATCCAGTGTGCGGGAATCTAACTGGTGGCCTCCTTGCACCAACAAGATCATCTCATCAAATAGCTCAGCCACCTGATCCGCAGCAGAGCCCGATACCGTGATGCGATTGCCCCGCACAAAAATATCGGCATCGGGAAATGATCGCTGGATCTGACGAAGGTGGCTATCTCCCTCGCCTACAAGAGTTGCCATAAGCCCGTTACGGGCAATATCTATGGTGACCGGCTCGGCGATGGTCATTCAAAGTGCTGCACAGCAGCATCAGTCACAGTAGCATCAGCCATGTATAAAGAGGCATGTATAAAGCAGTGCCCGCTTCACCCCAATATTAAAGTTCGCTCAAGTATTGGGGTTCGCTGGACTCAGAACCTTCATCGGCTTTATTGCTAGACACAGGATCGGGATACAGATGACTCAGGGTGCCTGGCTCAATCCTGCTGGCATCAATGAACACATCCACATCAGAGCGCTTCACACGGATCACCCGACCCATACGATAAGCGGGCAAGCTCCCCTCATTGATAAACCGATAAAGCGTTCTAGTGGTGATGCCCAGCCGCTGCGCAGCAGTCTGTGTGTTGAGCCAAACAATGTCTGAAGCTTCTTCAGGCATTGTTTCTTCTGGCACACGTATTGGCGTATTTTCGGCATTACTCATACAAGTACACTCTACCTGCTTTGTTTAGCTTGGCGCATCATCTGCACAGCTACGACTACAAGCAATACCGCAAACAAACCAGTAGCCAACCTTGTGCTGAGCTGATTAGCGCCCACAGCGCCCACAAAAGCCGAGGCCACACCGCTGATCCCCACCAACACAGATAATTTCGGGTGGATGTTTCCAGAACGCCGATTACGCAGCGTACCTAAGATTGATGTGGGAAATATCACCAACAACGAAGTGCCTTTGGCGGCAGGTGGCACAAAGCCGAACAACAAGATCATCACCGGAATCATAATTATGCCACCACCCACTCCCATGGTGCCCGACAGCAAACCTGTGGCTAGCCCGCAAACCACATAACCCAGAGCCAACCACAGCGTAATACCGCTATGACCATCACCCCCAGCACCAGCAGCCAGAAATCTCACAGCAGTTAACAGCAACAAAACAGCGAAACCAGCCTGCAATACACTCATCGGAAGGCGATTGAGCAACCATGTGCCAGCAATCACACCGATAGCTGAGCCCGCAAAGATTAACAACCCAGGCGCATAGGCCACCGAGTCGTTCCAGATGAAACCGCTTAAGCCCGCTGCTGAAATCAGCACCATGGCACCAAGAGAGGTGCCGGTGGCTTGACGCTGATCCATCCCCAACAACAACACCATGCAGGGCACCATCAAAATCCCCCCACCAACACCAAACAACCCCGACAAAAACCCGCTTGCTACCCCGACTCCTACCACCCTCCAAATTGAGTTAGCAGGCATCTACTGAAACATCATTTGTATAACAGTTAAGTGGCTCATAGTTGTCTTTTATTGTGCCACTTGACTCCGCTTAATAATACTTCACTTCACTGATGCCGAGTCGCAAGAATTGCCACCGTTGACCAGTGAGCGAGACTAATGACCGGAACTAATTAATGGCACTAGTGGGCGCGGAGGGACTTGAACCCCCGACCTCTTCCTTGTAAGGGAAGCGCTCTTGCCGTCTGAGCTACGCGCCCGAAAAGCTACGTAACCCTAGCAACCCTCAAATATTAACCCGCAGATATTAAGCCCAAACATTAAATCCCGACAGTACGTCGCTTGGCAAGAGCCTCCTCTAGCAACTTAGCTGTAGCAGCTGCTACAGGGTTGCGCTTTTCGGCTAAGTCAGAGGGCACAAGTGGCCTATCCCATACCTCTCCTAACGCGACCCCTGCTTCTTGACTGATGAGCACCGCCCCCAGATAATCCCAGGTAAAATGACCTTCAGGGGTGCAGTCGATATAAGCGTCTGTCACACCCTCGGCTACCGCACACAAATCCAACGCACTAGAGCCCATTGACCGATACTGCTTCCAACCTAAGTGATGCCGCGGGAAGTCGGTGATCCCCACCAGCGATGCCGACAATACCGTAGCATCTGTCGGCCCTAAGCCGCTACCGGGCTGCCTGCACGCGGGCAACAACGGCTGATGGTTCAAGGTTGCACCTTGACCCCGAATCGCACGATACGTCTTGTTGTTTACCAAGTTCTTCACCAGGGAAACCGCCATCCCATCGCCATCTAATGCACACATGCTCGTAGAGAACCAAGGCAACCCTCTAGCTGCATTTGAGGAGCCATCGATGGGATCTAGCACCACCAAGATGTCACGGTGAGCCTGATGCGGCCCTGACTCTTCGCTGAACACCCCCAATCCAGCCTCCAAAAACACCTCCCGAGCGACTTCATCCGCGGCCACATCAAACGCGTATTGATCATCACGAACACCGGTCATCTGTGGGCCAGCGATCTGCGCTGCTACTTCAAAAACACGGGTCGCGGCATCATCAAGCACCGCCAATATCTCTGCATTTGTCATATCGTTTGCCATCAGATGAAAGCTAGCCGCTCTCGCTCTCGCAACGAGGGTAATGATTCCTTCACGGAAATTCTTTTATACAGATTATTTTTATACAGATTATGAGGCAGAGATGATGAGCTAATGACAGATAAACTAAAAGGTTGATGGTTCGTCAGCTAAAGATCATGCTTGCACCAGAAATTGTGAGCACGACGCGCAACTGGCGCGACTTCCCCGGACAGGTGTTCATCGTAACACTAGCCGCCCTCATCTATTTCGGGGTGCGGATGATAACCAAAGGGGCCGAGGATGCTGCTTTCAACAACGCCTACGATCTAATCACCTTTCAGTCCTGGCTGAAATTGGACTTTGAAGCATGGGCACAATCTGCTGTTTTGGATTACCGCTGGGTGGTCACCTTCTTCAACTGGGTATATGTATGGCTGCACTGGCCGATGCTCTTGGGAACACTGTTAGCGCTATATCACTTTAACCGTCAACGCTATACCCTGATGCGTAATGCCATGATCGTGTCAGGGGCGTTGGGGCTGATGTTCTTCGTGTTATTTCCAGTAGCACCGCCCAGATTTTTCGCTGGCTTTACCGACACAGTGGCCGAGCTATCTAGCTCTTACAAGTTCCTCCAACCTCCTTCTATCGTAAACAAGTATGCGGCTATGCCTAGCTTCCATGTGGGTTGGAACGTGCTAGCTGGTGTGGTGATCTTTCGCAGTACCAAATCCATAGCAGTACGCATCTTTGCTGTTTCTTCCCCGCTGCTGATGTCGATAGCAGTGATACTCACCGGAAATCACTGGATCGTGGACGGCTTTGTGGGTATTGCGTTGGTCATGATCGGCTTGTTTGTGGCCCATCGCTTGGGCTGGCTAACCCACCGCTGGAAAGAAACCACTGATGCAAGCTCAAATCAACATGACAAAGCCGCCCAAGAATCTGAGCTAGAAAAAGTGGGCCCGGCGGGGATCGAACCCACGACCGAGCGATTATGAGTCGCCTGCTCTAACCACTGAGCTACGGGCCCAACCACAGCCTACAAAGCACAGCCACCTCAACCCCACCCGTTTAAAAATACAAAGCAGCTCCGGGGGTGAGACTCGAACTCACAACCTAGCGGTTAACAGCCGCTTGCTCTGCCGGTTGAGCTACCCCGGATCAAACTGCGAGTTTAGCCCGAACACAATTGAGCCACTCACCTATTTCGACAACCAAAAAACTCGCAACACCAACCACCGACTGACAAACTAAGGTAATAGCCGATCCAGCCCAAGACATGCGTGAGTACTGGCATGCGCGCGGGCTGACGTGGGTGCGCAACCAAAAGCGCCTCGACATGATGCTCGCCCCATTAGGAGAGGCAGCCATTGCTAGACTGCACCCCAACCCTGGCGAGGTAGTACTAGATGTGGGCTGCGGTACCGGCACGACCGCCATAGAACTTGCCAGGCTAGTGGGTTCAACTGGACGAGTGACGGGTATAGATTTTTCATCTCCCATGATTACCGAAGCTCAGCAACGGGTTGTGGCTGCCGGGTTATCCAACGTGGACTTTGTGACAGCCGATGCCAGCAACCACCCATTCAAACCACATTACTATGACGCTGTTTTTTCGCGCATGGGGGTGATGTTCTTTACCGAACCGGTGGTGGGATTCACCAACCTGCGCCGCGCCATGCGAGCTGGCGGTCGCCTCAGCTTCGTCTGCTGGCGCGCAGCAGATCACAACAGTTGGACAACCGAACCGCTCCAAGCCTTAGCAGAGGTGCTAGGCACAGTCGACCCGGTGATGCCTGGTGTCCCTGGAACCTTCGCGTTGGCCGATGCCGATCACATCATCTCAATACTCACCACAGCAGGGCTGATGAACATCGACATAACGTCACATAAACTGCCACTCAACCTAGGCCAAGGTACAACCGACGAGTTCGTCAGCTATTACCTGGACATGCTCGGTGGTGCTTATATACCTCAAAATGCCGAAATACGGGTGCTGGGCAGAATCAAAGCGGCTCTAGCTGCCATGGTGGAACGCAAACGCACTGCCGAAGGCATTACAATGGGCGGGGCTGTCTGGTTAGTTAGCGCTCGCGCCTAATAACGTGTCGCTGATTCACGTACCAAGTTCCAACCCAAACGGGTGGACAAAGCCTCGCGTCCTTCATCGGGCCCGCTGGCAATTATCTCGTCACCTACCAGCAACACCACGTTGCCCCGGGGACGATACATATAACGTCCAGCTCGACGAATCGCCAACACAGTAAAACCAGGCTCGATGTTAAGAGCTAGATCCTTAAGCAAAACACCATCTGCTTCACTGCCTGCCGCCACCGGCAAGTCCACCACCACCTCTTCGGAATCGCCTAAGGCAATCTCCAAAATAGGATGCACTTCCTCGCCTGTTTCTAGCAACGCAACCATTTGGCGGGCCTGATCTCCAATATCTTCAGCGACCTGACCCAAATGCAACAAGCCCCGCAACGGAGCGGGGTTGATATTTTGAGCAGCGGCTCGCAGCACCCACAGCTCTAGCTGATGATTCATCTCATCTAAGCGGCCTTCCAACAAACGCACTTGCGCTGCCAGTCCCCTATCGCTTAGCACCAGCGCCGAATAGGCCAAACCCACCGCGGCCTCAGAGAGATCCTTCATCTCCACCAACACATTCACAGCCCTATCCAGATCAGAAAACCACGGATCTTCTGAGAGCTGCGGTTCTTCCCAAACCGGAGCAGCCGCAAGCTCATGCAAACGCACAATGCCTGCCGGAGAACCCCGCAAAAACAGCACATCACCGGACATCACTAGCTGATCTCCGCCCACATCGGTAATCCAACTTCGATCTCTGCGGATTGCCATCACCCTCATGCCTGCTACCACCGGCAACTCCAATGCTCCCAAAGTACTTCCAGCCATGTGAGAGCCCTCGTTCACCACCAAACGATGCGACACCTCTTCAGCATGAGACATGTCAGCTACCAACTCAGCGGGAATGCCCAGCTTGCGGGTAACGATACGGGCAATATCCACCGCATCATTACCAATTCGCTCAATAGCGCTAATCACCTGAAGCACCGAAGCCATGCCTTCGGCTTCACGAGGGTGACGCACGGCCATAACACAGACCGCTCGCATTTGCTGCACGAGTACGGTCATCTGCAACTCCAACTCGTCCACCTCGGTGGCCATGTCTGGGTCACTGAAATACAAGGCTGCGTATGCCAGATCCACCATGAGCTCGGAGAGGTCTTTAGCCTCAGCCAGCATGGCCCGAAGATTACGCGGTCTATCTTCTGTCATTGCTGTCAACCTTCATGAGGCTACTCCACTTCTGTTATAAGGCGGCCAACTCATGCAGCACCCACCGCTTGAATGGCAAACACCAGCGCCAGAGCGCCCACCAAATCCAGCACTGCTGTAACGGTGGGAATGCCCACCGAATCAGGATCCACCCCCAAACTGACTGCGGCAATGGTGCCGTAATAACCCACCAACACAACAACCACAACAGCTAACACGCCACCTAGCAAAACAACACCCAATAAGCGGCTGAGACCCGGGCCAGCTAGGTCAATCAATGAGCCCGCGCCTTGCGAAACCAACGCTAAAAACACAAACACCGGCAACGCCATTGCCGCGATCACCCATATATCACCCCGGGCTTTACGAACTGGCATAACCGAGGGACCAATGAGACCTAGATGCAACTTGCTGGACAACCGGTTGCTCAAAATGCCTCCCAGCGCCCCCGCAGCAGCCAAAAAACCGGGTATTAGCACCAACAACACGGGACGCTCAGAAAAAACCTCAAAACGATTCTCTACGGTAACCCCTGCCATCAACGACAAAACTCCCGCCAAAACAAGCACCGGAATGGATTCCCACAACACGGTGCGCAGCAAAGAAGCGCTTGAACGAACAGCCAATCCCAGTAACACAACCGTTAGTACCACCGCTCCTGCCGCCAGCACCGCAGTAAACGCGTCATGGTCAAGCAAGTATGAGGCCAAAACAAGCGCGGGTAAAGCCAAGACATCGCCCGCTGCGGTCACCATAGGCGCTGTCACGTTGTCGGGGTCAAGACCAAAACGAACCGAAGCAGTAGCCATGCCCAAGGTCACCAGCATCACCATCACAGCTGCTAACACCCCTCCAAACACCGAAACAACCAGATAATCGGCCACACCAATGGCATGTTCCACGCCCGTGATGAAAGCTAACGCCGACGCAAAAAAAGCCAACACCACAGACATCAACAAAGTCAACACCACAGAAGCCCACACATTTTGGCCCACCACACTGTTCAGCCCTAACGACATGCGAAACGTGCCGGTATGAATGGCAGTGCCAAGCCTGCTGCCCAAGGTACCAAAGATCTTGCCAGGCAGGGCTATAGCAGCTGGTACCAGTAACAAGAGCCCGGGCAGCTCACCTAAGCGCTCGTGGCTTTGGCCTAACACCACGCCTGCTATCACGCTGGTCACCACCAAAATGCCCAAAGCGCTTAGCGACTGGCGCACCCCTTGGGGATCAGGACCCAACAAGCGCATCAAACGTACAACGGGGACATCAACGCCTAAAACCTCCGCTTTTGACACGAAGCTGACGCAAAACCGGTGGAACGGTGGGACGCAGAGGTCGACGCAACAACGGCAATCGATGGTAAGGAGAAGGACGATCGCTGCTCCACTTGCCCGGCGGTGCCGAGGTGATAGAGGCCAACGCCACCAAGCACTCGTCGTAGTTCACCCGCCAACCAGCAAAATCACGCCACGCCTGCTCGCGATCTTGCACTAGAGGCACTCCAACCATCTTCAACTTATCGTAGGTTGCGTAAAACTCATGACGACGCACTGAGATGGGAGCACTAGGTGCCGGGTCGGAGTTGTAATCGATGGCAAAAAAATCAGCGATGTGGCGCAACGCCACGTAACCCGAGCGAATAACAAAAGGAGCTGCTGGCGATGGGGGCACTGCCACGGTAGACAACATGATGGCTGCCGTGTCCAAAACAGCACCCGCTGCGGTGACCCACGAACGGTCGGCTCGCACCGAGCGGAAGTAAACCAAGGCGGGATAACTCTGATGGGTTTCTTCTATATGGATAAACCAGTGCTCCCACTCAGTCCAAGTTTGATCCATTAACTCCAAGGCACCGTTTTCATGAGCCAAGATAATCATGGCCTCGGGTGTAGGAGGCGTGCCAGCTCTTATCTCCAACCGAGCTACCGCCACCTCTCGCGAGCTGAAGGCGCTGTACATGGTGGGCAAAAAGCTAATCAGCAACGCCACAATGCCTAAACCAATAAGCGCCTCAGCTGTGGCCAACATCAAAGTCAACACATCGTTGGTAATGCGATAACCCAAGGTGGTCAGTGACCAGCCGCTCAGCACAAGCGCTTCGCGATAAGGCCGCACATCCAAGCCCCAAAACATCAACGAAAACCCGTAAGTAACACCCGCGGCCCACACCAACGGCAAGCTCATCAATGTGATGGGGGCATAGCGAGCCAACAGAGCATCGCGTGCTTGATAGGTTTTGCGGCGACGGGCTAACAAGGAGAACAACAAGCCCATTCCCACATAAACAAAACGAATCAAAAAGCTACGCTCTGTGCGAGGCACTACCACTGTTTGAATAGCTGCCAGCAGCGTACCCACAGAAACCAGCGCACCAAGGGTGAACACAACCACCTCTACAGCGTTCATTGCAGAGCCACACTCATACAGGCACTAGATTAAGACACAGCACGGCGTTGACGGGCTATCTCATAACACAACACTGCTGTTGCGGTGGCCACGTTCATAGACTCCACTGCACCCAGCATAGGAATCGACACCCAACGATCAATGCCACTAGCTGCCTGACCATCCAACCCATGGGCTTCGTTGCCCACAACCAAGGTCACAGGGCCGGTGAAATCAACCTCATCGCACACCTCACCCTTGTGAGGGTCAGCGCCCATACGCTCAGTAGGCACACCAGCACATACTTGAGGATCTTGCAGCACGGGCACCTTGAACACTGCGCCAGCTGAAGCCCTGAGCGCCTTAGGATTCCAAGGGTCCACCGAGTTAGGACCGAACACTATGGCTTGGGCACCAGCAGCTACTGCGCTGCGGACAATGGTGCCAGCATTACCAGGATCGCTCACAGCGACGAGTTCAACCACAAAATCATAAACAGAACCCGATGACCCCGCTGCGGGCACCAAATCAGGAATCTTGGCGATAGCAGCCAAGCCTTGCGAGGTGACCACCGACCCCACTTTGCTTAAAACACCTGTCGCTACCCTCCAAACCGAAATCTGAGTGTCTAAGCCATGCGCCCGCAAGTGTTGCATGAGCCAACCAGTATCAGCACCGTCTTCGGCAAAAACATCCACCAGTTCAACCCCAGAAACTATGGCTTCGGTCAACAAAGGTGGGCTGTCAATAACGAACTTGCCAGCCTCTTGGCGTGCGCGACGACTTTTGGTAAGCCGACGTAATTCTACAATCCGTGGATTGCGTTTGCTGAGCGTTGCTATCTCAACCAGAACTACCCCACAGGGGCAGTTTCTTCAACAGCTTCTTCGGCTTGTTCGCTAGCTACGTCTTGTGATTCGCTAGCAGCATCGGTAGATGCGCCATCTGCACCAGATGCAATCTGCACCAACCCAGCAAACGCCTCAGAATCGCTCACTGCTAGTTCGGCCAGAATCTTGCGATCAACCTCTACTTGGGCCAATTTCAAACCGTTGATGAAGCGACTATAGGTGGTGCCGTTTTGACGACAAGCAGCATTGATGCGCTGAATCCACAAGCGACGGAACTCGCCTTTGCGTGCCCTGCGATCCCGAAAAGCATATTGCCCACTATGCATGAGCTGCTCTTTGGCACCACGAAAGGTACGACTTTTGTTGCCGTAGTACCCCTTGGCCCTTTTCAGCACGGCGCGGCGACGTTTGCGAGCGGTAACAGCCCGTTTCACTCTAGCCATTGCAACTACTCCCTAAATCAAATACTTCCTCAATTGCTACAACTCAAATGCCTAGCTGACGCTTCACTGCGGGAGCATCAGCTGAAGATACTTCAGCAGGGCCACGCAACTGTCGCTTGCGCTTAGGGGCTTTCTTTTCCAAAATGTGGTTCTTATAAGCACTACGACGACGCAGCTTGCCAGTGCCCGTTGTTTTGAATCTCTTAGCGGCACCACGGTGAGTTTTCATCTTTGACATATCAGTTGTTTACGCCTTGAGAAACTGCTTCGGATTCTAAGGCCGCAGCAGGCTCTGCTTTAGCTAACCGAGTAGCTTGTCTACGGGATTTATTCTTAGCTGGCCCTAGCACCATAACCATATTGCGACCATCTAGCTTGGGATAAACCTCCACTTTGGCCACCTCTTCAACCTCCACCGCTATATCGTCAAGAATCCGCTTCCCTAGCTCAGGATGCTGCACTTCACGACCACGAAACATGATGGTTATCTTTACTTTGCAGCCTTCTTCTAAGAAGGTGCGTACCTTACGGGTCTTGGTTTCAAAATCACCGGGACCAATCTTGGGCCGGTACTTCATCTCCTTGACAATGATGTTGGTACTGTTTCGCCGGGACTCCTTAGCCCGTTGAGCGGCCTCATACTTGTACTTGCCGTAATCCATGATGCGACAAACCGGCGGATTCTCCTTATCTGCTACCTCTACCAAGTCCAGACCAGCTTCACGAGCCATGTCCAACGCTTCGGGCAGTAGGCGGATACCTATTTGCTGTCCATCCTGACCAACAAGGCGAACTTCTCGTGCTCGTATACGATCGTTGATCCGGGGCTCAGCTTCTGCCGAAACTATGGCCTATCACCGCTTAGCAATGCGCAAAATCCTCTCTCTCGACTAATGGAACAAACACACCCTAACCAAGGTTACAACCAACTAGGTTAAGGCAACATAGATTAAGACAACTAGGTTGACAACTAGGTTAAGGTGAGCATGCATCTAAATTGCGAGCTAACAGTAGCAGCGATAAGCCCCAATCACGCTAAACGAACAAAAAAGCTGTTAAATATTCTGTGATGAGCACTCTATGGACACCAGGTGGCGAAGTGCCTGTGGGTAACAAGCAGCAGGCCACACAGCCAAAACCTAACAAAACAATTCAACCAGACCCAACCGAAACAGCCGACGGCACAGACCAAGACCCTCTGGCTTCGCTGAGCGAAGAAGAAAGGGCGCAAGCTGAAGCAATTGCCCAGCAGATGGCCGAAGCCAGAGAACAGATCGCCAACACTCCGGCTTCGGTAGTGGTAGGCAACCACGCTATGGGCCTCTATGAGCTAGGCGCTATACACCTAAGCCAACAGCCCCCCAAAGTTGAGGAGGCTCGCTTGGCTATTGATGCCCTTGGGGTGCTGCTAGACGGGCTGCAAGGCCGCCTAGGTACACATGAGACCACGCTGCGCGACGCGCTGCACCAAATCCGAATGGCCTTTGTACAAATATCTAAAGCAACAGAAACAGCAGAGAACGAGAACGGATCAACCAAAGCAACTAGTTAATGAACGATCTTTGAAAGAGGCAGTTCGATGATATCGCCAGCCCCCAAATCGCACAGTTCCGGGATCAAAATGTTGATCTCTGTTTTGGGTACCACCGTCTCCACTGCATAGCCCTGACCCCCAAAAAGCTCGTTCACCGTAGGGGCCTTCATGGAAGGCAACAAACTAATCACCTTGTCGAGGCTTTGGACAGGCACGTTCATCTTCACCAACACCTTGCCCCTAGCTTCGAGCACTCCGCACAACAGTGTGTGGATTTGCTGAATAGCGTGACATCGTTCGGGATCCGCATAGCTAGCAGGATTAGCTACCAGCTCGGTGTGAGAGGTCAAAATGGTATGAATAATCTTAAGACCCGCAACACGCAAAGCACGGCCGGTCTCGGTGATCTCTACTACTGCGTCCACGATATCGGGCACTTTGGCCTCGGTAGCCCCGTAAGACAAGGCGATATCAGCCTCAATCCCCAAATCGTCGAAAAACTGCTTAGTCAACAGAGGATACTCGCTAGAGATCCTCACGCCTTGGGGCAAATCTTTTGCCTCGTTCCAAGGAGAACTCGTGGGCACAGCCAACACCAAACGAATGGGGCGTGAAGTGTTTTTGGAATATCGCAATTGGCCTAAAGAAACCACATCGCTGCCAGTTTCAGCTATCCAGTCTCGTCCGGTAATGCCTAAATCGAACAACCCATCAGCCACATAGCAAGGTATCTCTTGAGGCCGCAAGATCCGCACTTCGCTAATACGAGGATCATTGATGGTGCCCCGGTAGGCCACATCAGAGCTGCGGTGGACAGAAATGTCGGCGGCCTCGAAAAGTTCCAGAGTGGCTTTTTCTAGCGACCCTTTAGGTAGCACCAATGAGAGCATGGCTAAACGCTAGCGGGACACAGGTCAAGGCGCAGATCACCGCCGAGCATTGTAGTGCTGATAATGTCGCCCCGCCAAAGATCTGCGATGTTGGAAGCGCCCGCACCGCTGAACATAGCACGGGCATCGTCGCCCCCAAACAAGGCCGGTGCCAGGTAAATCACATAGTGATCCACCAACCCTGCCCTATGAAACATAGCTGCGGTGCTAGCACCTCCTTCCACCAAAAGTTGCATCACTCCTTGCGAGCCCAATTCTTGAAGCACCTCGGGCAGTGGTCCGCTCATCTCTGTAGCCGGATGCACTCGCGCGTCTCGCGGAGCTTTACCTAGCACGATTCGTCGCGGTTGGGTGATACGGGGAACCACGTCTGCTGAAGGTTGCCAATGCCGCACGGTCAGCTCAGGATCATCTGTTGCAACCGTGCCCGCACCAACGAGCACAGCGTCGCTTTGGGCCCTGAGCTTATGAGCATCACGACGAGCCTCAACGCTGGTGATCCACTGGCTGCTGAAATCGGGGGCTGCAATGCGACCATCTAGGGTGGCCGCCAACTTAAGTACCACCCACGGCAACCCCGTGCGGCGGTGCTTAATATAGGGAGCTAGCAGTTCAGTAACCTCTGGGGCTCTGATGCCTGTTGCAACCCCTATGCCAGCTGCTCGCAGCGCAGTAATACCACGACCCGACACTGCTGGATCAGGATCTTCGATAGCTACGGTAACCTTGGCGATCTTGGCGGCGATGATGACCTCTACACAAGGCCCTGTACGGCCTTGATGCGCACATGGCTCCAAGGTGGTGTAGAGATGCGCCCCTTCGGCTAGCGAACCGGCAGCATGTAAGGCGTTGACCTCAGCGTGGCTACCACCCGGAGGCGATGTAGCACCAGTGAACACGCCCTGTGAGGTGTGCACTGCACAACCCACCCAGGGATTAGGCGAGGTAACCAACCGACAAGACCTCGCTTCAGATAGTGCCAAGTCCATCAAATCGGGATCTGTCAACTCGGGATGGCTGAGCCCCACTATCCGAGCAACTCTGCGTCTTGCAGTCGAGCCCCTCGCAACCATTCTTGGGCAGACTGGCGTACCCCGCCTTCCACCTGCACTTCCACAAGGCGCAGCCATCCATCGCCAGCACGAACCATAAGATCAGCAACTTCGCTATGAGGATGTACTTGGCCGGGTACATAACGCTGGTCCAAGGTCTTGAGTGGGCTCAAAACACTAGCTTGGTCAGCCACTGGCTCTGCCTGCCATACCTTTAGGATCTTGTTGCGCCTGGTGGTCCAAGCACCTCCCACCCTTACTTGGCGATGCAGCACCTGAACGGGCTGATGCCATTGCAGGTGCAGGTCTTCTTTGGTAATTTTTTTGGCGTAGCAGGGTTCCCCTTGCTGAGGTGTTGGTTTGCCAAGGCCCTGTTGCAATGCCTGCACCAACATAGGCACGGCATGTTGAACTAGCTGAACAGTAAGCGAGGCCGTTGTAGCCTGCGTCGCAATTGGTACCTGTAAAGAACGATATACCCCACCAGTGTCAAGCCCTTCAGCCACCTCCATGAGACACACGCCAGCGACAGCATCACCTGCCAATATAGCTCGCTCCACAGGGGCAGCCCCCCGCCAACGAGGCAACAACGAAAAATGAACATTCACCATCGCCAAGCGATCTAACACTTGGGATTGGATAATCTGCCCAAAGGCCACCACAACACCTAAGTCAGCCTTAACTTGAAGCGCGTCGCTCACATCGTGAGACACGGGAATATCTAATGCTTGAGCAGACACCTTAACCGGACTAGGAGAGGGCGCAGCACGCCTACCACGGCGCTTGTCACCGCCAGTAACAACAAAAGCCACTTCAAAACCAGCAACGCACAAAGCATCCAAAAATGGGACCGCTTCTAAAGGTGTGCCAAAAAAGACGAGCCGATGTAAGTCCCCCGGCGGACGGATCACGGGAAAGTCAGCTTTTGGCTGACTGCGATAGGGGGTTTGCTAGATGCGCTAGAACCACGCATTGCTCGCTGGCGTAAAATACCTTTGGCCTCACGACGTTGCTCGTCAGTGAGATAGTCCAGCAGCATTTTGCCGTTGAGATGATCCATCTCATGTTGAAACAGGCGAGCTTGCAGATCCTCGGCTTCGATGGTCACCTCGTTGCCTTCTAAATCGTGGGCTTTCAGATAAATCCTGCGTGGACGAACAATCTCCCAAGCAAGCTCAGGCACAGATAAGCAGCCTTCGTTATAACTCCACTCTCCGTCGCTTTCAACTATGTCAGGGTTCACCAGCACACCGGGACCTTCACCGAAATCGTACACAAAAAACCGCTGAGACACCCCTACTTGTGGTGCCGCCAACCCAATCCCCGGTGCCTCATACATAGCAGCGATCATCTGTTCACAGAGCATGGCGATCTTACCATCAAGGTCGGTAACCTCCTCAGACACACGACGTAATACCGGGTCGCCATACACCCGAATACGCAACGAAGACATAGCTCAAGGTTACTGCCCTGCACGCTCAAGCAGACATGGGTTCGCGTGGTTCAACCAAACAGCCGCTATATAACCTTATAACCTTGCGTAAACTTGATTACCTTCACATCGGCTACCTTCAAAGATGTGAGCGATTCACAATACTTCAGCGCCTCACCACAAAGCCCACGACGACACGGCTCAGTGACCTTACATGTACGGGGTTTAGAACTTGAGCTCGCCACCGACCGAGGAGTTTTCGCCGCTGCTGAGGTGGACTACGGTACTCGCTACTTACTAACCAAGATGCCAAAACCACCTGCTCAAGGGACACTGTTAGATTTAGGCTGCGGTTACGGGCCGATTGCAACAGCGCTCAACCATTGGGCACCCGCCAGCCAAATTTGGGCCGTTGATGTGAACCCGCGCGCGCTGGAGTTGTGCCGCGACAATCTGGATCGCAACGGTTGTGCCAATGCCGTGGTGTGCCAGCCTGATGAGGTACCAACCAATATGCGCTTTGAGGCAATCTACTCCAACCCTCCCATTCATATAGGTAAAACAGCACTGCACGAAATACTGCGATTCTGGTTAGCGCGATTAAATCCCGCTGCTCGGGCCTATCTTGTGGTCAACAAAAACCTCGGCTCTGACTCATTGGCCCGTTGGCTCACCCAACAAGGCTGGATAACCACCCGGCTAGGTTCTCGCCGTGGCTACAGGATTTTGGAGGCCCAAGCTAACTAGAGTGCCCGAACAGGATCTACATCAATACGGAGCCGTCCTGCTGGGCGTTGCACTGAAGCTAGGGCATCGCACAGGATTTCATGGTTAACCGCCCGCAAGTAATACGAACCACTGGGGTCGTGCGCGATACGAACTTCGCTGGGGCTGCCAAATCCTTCCATGTATTCATCAGCCGCTACACCCGAAACAACAGCCAGAGCACCATAAGGGGGAAAGCCCAATTCTTGGCGACGATCTCGTTCCGAACGAGCTAACAACCACGGATCCTTACTAGCTGAAGCTCGTACTACCGGATCATCAGGCATCCGAGTTTGAATGAGGAGCCGACCGCCTTGATCATGTGGCCCAGCTACACGAGCACCGCGAACCAACAAGGCCATTGCCTGCTCCCGAGCCCGATACCGAGGCATCAGCAGCTCTTGATCGAACTCCAAGAAAGCCACCACATCAAAGGGTCTACCCAAATGCAGCACCGCTTCGGTACCCACCACAACGCGTGCGGTTGACTGACCCTCACACGCTTTAGCGGTGATCTCTGCAACGGGTTCTTTGATGAGAGCCTCCAACTCCTCGCGTGCCCTCTTCACCCCCACGCGCAGATTCTTCATGGCGGTACTACCACACTCAGCGCAAACCAACGGGCGCGAGTGATTGCCAGTGCGACAATCCAACCTGGCGCGATCACCTTGGCGCATAGAGGCACCACATTCCTCACAAACCGCCAACTCGCCGCACAGCTGACAGGCCAACAACAGCGAACGGCCCAGTCGGTTCAGCACGCAGGCAACCCTTTGGTTGCTACGCAACACCTTTACCAATGTCGGGGAATAGAGCCCAGCAGTACTCGGATCTTCCACACGGCGATCCACCACAGACACATCAGGCCAAGCTTTTAATTCAGCGTCTCGTTTGAGGCGTATAACCGACCCCGAACGCAACGCCTCCAAACTAGGAGCAGGCGATACCAGCACACAGGGCACACCCGCACGGCGAGCTCGCTCTCGGGCAACCTCTCGCCCACTCCAAGTAGGTGCTGATTCAGAGCGAAAAGCCTCATCGTGTTCATCTATCACCAGCACTGCCGCTAGCTCTGGGGCTGGTGCCCATGCTGCTGCCAAAGTACCCACCACAGTGGCACCTGCTGCTGCTGCTGCCCAACCTTGCGGGTAACGCTGTGCCCATACCCCAACCCGACTCAACCCCTTAGCTAGTTGATCGGCACGCAGTCGATCGGGCACCAAGATCAACGCTTGGCCACGATGCGCCGCAGCCACGGCGATGGGAAACAGGTCCTGGGCTGGCGCACTACAAAAAGTGCAAACCTGATGTGCAAACAAATCTGCAAAGTCCCCCGAAAACACCAGCCGCGACCGCTGAAAGCGGGGCAGGGCATTCACCATTCGCGGCGGCGAAGCAGTACGTAAAAAATGCGCCCGATGCCCTGCCCAACGCCAAGCGGCCCATTCACTCAACTCAAGTAGCTCTAAAGTTGGACCCCTGCTGCTCAGCTTGGCTAAGGGTGCTGATGCCAAACCTTCTAAGGGTTCAACACCAACCTCGGTGATCCAAGCCCGCACCCGGCGACCGTGCAACACCACCCTGACCATGGCTCCAACCCCAAAGCAAGGATGACTCTCCCAGCCTGAGGGAACTGAATAAACAAACTCCTTATGGATACCAGTTACGTCGGTTAGTACCCGAACGTGCAAATGGTTTAAAGCCCCAATCCTGAACGAAGATCGTCGCTGCGGTTGATCTGCTCCCATGTGAAGATACTTGTAGGACTGCGCCCAAAATGCCCGTAAGCCGCAGTGTCACGGTAAATGGGCCGCAACAAATCCAAGTCGGCGATGATAGCCGCGGGTCGCAAATCAAAAACCTCATTTACCTGTTGGTTTATCTTGACAGGATCCACCGTCTCAGTACCGAAGGTCTCCACCATCACCGATACCGGACGAGCAATACCAATGGCATACGACACTTGTACCTCACAGCGACTAGCAGCACCCGATGCCACCACATTCTTAGCCACCCAACGAGCTGCATAGGCTGCTGAGCGATCAACCTTGCTTGGATCTTTACCTGAGAAGGCACCGCCCCCATGGCGAGCCATACCCCCATAAGTATCCACGATGATCTTGCGACCGGTTAAACCAGCATCAGCCACAGGTCCGCCGCGCACAAAGCGACCAGTGGGGTTCACCAACACCTCATAACCATCACCACAAAACTGCTCAGGCACAACAGGGTCGATGACCTGCTCTTGCAGGTCATCTTTCATCTCTTTAAGATCCACACCGTCACGATGATGGGCAGATATAAGCACGGTCTTGAGTGCCACCGGCTGCGTTCCCCTATATTCAAAGGTCACCTGCGACTTACCGTCGGGACGCAAATAAGGCACCGAACATGCTCGGCGCACTTCGGTAAGGCGCTCTACCAGACGATGCGCCACATGAATAGGTAGCGGCATCATCTCCGGAGTCTCGTCGCAAGCATAACCAAACATCATGCCTTGGTCGCCTGCACCCTGCTCAATAGGGTCGGAGCGATCTACACCCTGGTTAATGTCGGGCGACTGATCATCAATAGACACCATCACGCCACAGGTTTTACCATCAAAACCACAATCTTCACGATCATAACCAATACCGACGATGGTGTCGCGCACCACCCGAGGGATATCAACGTAGGCATTAGTGGAGATCTCCCCCGCCACCAACACTAACCCTGTGGTTACCAAAGTCTCACAAGCCACCCTCGAAGCTTTATCAACCTCTAACAGAGCATCTAGCACACTGTCTGATATCTGATCAGCAATCTTGTCGGGGTGACCAGCCGTAACCGATTCAGAAGTAAACAGGTGGCTGCGTTGGGAACCAGAACTCATCGACCCTCATCTTGTCTTATAGGAACCTGCAAATTGGAACTCAAGATCATAGATTCCCGCTGTTCTTGAACTGATTGAGCTGTGCTACATCTTGATGGGCTACATCTTGATGGTTGGTCAACACTATGTCTAGCACCGCTTTGGCAACCTCACGTTTTGAGCACATGCTTATCTGATGAGTGTGCCCATCGGCTGATAGCACCAACACCTCGTTGGTGTCGCAATCAAAGCCAACGTCTTGTGCTGACACATCGTTTGCCACGATGTAATCCACCCCTTTGCTTGACAATTTAGATACCCCATTACTTGCTACATCACAAGTTTCAGCCGCAAACCCCACCAACACCTGCCCGGGAGCCTTAGCCGCTACCAACTCAGCCAAAATATCTGGAGTTAGTTCAAGCTCTATAACAGGCAAACCGTCGCGCCTTTTGTGCTTCATATTTAGCGGCTTGACAGGACGAAAATCAGCAACCGCAGCTGCCATAATCACCATGTCAGCACCCACAGCAGCAGCGGTTGTAGCTTCAGCCATCTCTTGAGCAGTGTCCACCCGCGTCACCGTTACTGATCCTGCTGCGGCTGAGTGAAGCTGAGTACCACTTGTTGGGGTCTTAATACCCGCTATGGGCTTCATGACGGGATCATCCCCCGTGGTGATGATGCTTACAGCAGCACCACGGCTAGCTGCCTCGACTGCAAACGCATGTCCCTGCTTACCCGATGAACGATTGCCGATGAAACGCACAGGATCTATGGGTTCGCGGGTACCGCCTGCGGTAACCACCACCGACATCCCGCTCATGTCAACCCCACTCATGCCGATCCCGCTCTGATTAATTCCATTCTTATCAGGGGGATCAAAGCCAGCCAATACGCTGGCAACCTCAGCAACAATGGCGGCAGGCGCAGCTAAGCGTCCAGCCCCCTCATCACCGCCTGCCAGCCGCCCCGACTCGGGACCTACTATATGAACACCTCGACTCACAAGCGTAGCGATATTGTCAACCACCGCAGGGTGCTCCCACATTTCAGTGTGCATGGCCGGACAAACCACCACCGGTGCCCGAGTGGCTAACAGTGTTGCGGTAAGCAGATCAGAGCTGATGCCACAGGCATAAGCACCAACGACGCGCGCCGTAGCTGGTACCACCACCACGCAATCCACAGTCTGGCCTAAAGAAGTATGAGGTATGGGGTGGATGTCATCAAACAAACTCATACGAGTAGGTTCAGAGGCCAAAGCATCAAAGGTACTGACACCCACAAAGCGCGTGGCCCCTTTGGTTAGCACCGGGATCACATGGGCCTTATCGTCAACTAGTCTGCGGCACACCTCAATGGCTTTATAGGCAGCTATACCACCGCTCACACCAAGTAGGATGCGTTTGCCAGCAACTGCGCTCATGTGCTGCTCACTTGTTAGCCCCGATCAAGAAGCCGGGTCTAGATCCACCTCTGCGTCACTAACAGAACCATCGCCCGAAACAACGACATCTGAAGCTGCTTCGCCGCTTGGAATCCAATGCTCGCCTGCTGTCATTTCTTCAAGTACTTCTGCTGAAGATTCTGTGGCGATGATCTTGTCTGCGGCAATCTCCTCAAACGCTATGGTGAGCGGTTTTCTAGAGACCGTCAGGATTTGGGGGGGGACCATTGAGCCTAGCCCCTCACCTAGCTGCCCAAAATAAGAGTTAATCTGACAAGCCCGCTTAGCACTCAGGGTTACTAAGCGAAACTTAGATTCCGTGCGACCTAGAAGCTCCTCAATTTGAGGGCTCATCATGGTGTCATGTTGTTCAGACATCGGCACAGCCTTTGGTGACGTACAATTTTAATAGGTGATAATGTTTGATAGGTAATAATGAAATTTAAGTGTTAGCGGATTAATAAGCATGAACGTGTGACCTTAAAAAAGTGAACACGAAAAAAGGTGAACTCAAAATTAAGCAAATCGTATTCTATCAGCATTGCAGGCAATGCAAGATGCTCAGACAAAGACTATTTACAAATTTATTTACATAATAATTGAGCGAAAAGACCCAAATATTGATCAGCTATCTGCTCGGGGCCTGCCATAGCTTCCAAATACGCTCGAGCCTGTTCACCCATCTTACGCAGACAATCTGGATCGTCTGCCATATGCACCAACGCTTCGCAAAAGGCATCTAAATTATTAGGTTCAACGCTAACACCCGCGCCTGACACCCTAAGCAGTCGTTCCACCTCGCTGCCCCGATCCACGCTAGCCAGCACAGGACGCCCCGCTGCTAACACCGAGTAAACCTTTGAAGGCACGCTGGCTGCCCCCAGCCCAGCATGCAAAAGCACCAGATGAACATCGGCCGCAGCCAAAACCTCGCTTAAACGCTCACGAGGCTGCCAACCCGCTACCAAATGAAGATTGGGACACCGTTCGGCTGCGGCAGCAATTCTCTGGCGACCCACGCCATCACCATTAATCACAAAACAAATATCTCTACGACCTTGAACGGCAAAGCGCTGAGCTGCATCCACAACCAAATCCAAAGGCTGCGAATGACCAAGATTGCCAGCGTACATGACCAAAATTGACGCGGTGTTGGTCTCTGTAAAACCCAATTCAGCCCGATACCAATTATTTCGCTCCTGCGGAATGATGCGTTTGGAATCAACACTGTTGGGAATCACCACTACCTTGTCTCGTGCAACACCAGCGGACAGTTTGGCCCGCACATTGGTGGCCATGTTCTCTGATAGCACCGTGACCGCGTCCGCTCGCCTGTAGAGCCATCTCTCTAGGCAGTTAACAAGGGCCACGATTTGCTTATTCTTAAGCACACCAGTCAACACAGCAGCGTCAGGAAAGATGTCTTGCACGTTGAACACCAAAGGAGCTCGTCCACCCAAGACCGCTAACTGCCCGGCGATACCCAAAGTAAGCGGCGGAGACATAACAAACACCACGTCGCAGCGGCGTGAAGCAGCCACTGCATCCATACCAACGAGCCAGGTGAATCCGATCATGCTCACAGCTCGTCGCCACATGCCAATTTTTTTACTAGGGAAGGGATACCACCGTCTGATACGTCCCCAAACCTCTGGCTGAGTGCGTACTAGCTTGCCCCGCCAACTGTGATCCACAGCATGTGTGCTGTACCAAGGCAAGCTGGTAACTATCTCCACGCGATGCCCCTGAGCTATCCAACGCTCACACAGGCCAGCCATCACTTCCCCGGTAGGAGCAGTATCAGGCAAATAATGCGGACATAACACCAAAATGGCCAACGACTCCACGGGAGGGGTTAAAGCTTCAGGCGTTCTAGTCACTTTAGGCCGCCTGGCTGTGAGCCACCTGTTCGTATAAGGCGCAAAGCTCAACTGCTGGCTCTAAGGTAGCTAGCTCTTGTGCTCTTTGGGTTCCCGCGTCAATCAGGCGCTTTCTTAGAGAGGTCTTTGAGGAATCATCCAACAAGTCGACAATAGCCTTAGCCCACGCTTGAGGGTCATCAGGGTCCAACAAGCAGCCATCTGATCCCACTACCTCACGAATGGCACCAACATTAGCTGCTAGTACCGGGCAGCCCAGAACCATAGCCTCCACCACAGGTAAACCATAACCCTCATAACGCGAGGGAAATGTCAACCCAACAGCTTGGCGATACAACCTCTGCATCACTGGCCTAGACATACGACCCAAACGATGCCAGCAGTCGCCCACCTCTAACTCGTCTGCCAAGCGGTCTAGCTCCTCATCCAACGGGCCGCCAATGCCAGTGGACACCAATGCCACCTGCACTCCCTGCTCCTGCAACAATGCCAATGCCCGCAAGAGCACCTCATGATTTTTATGGGGATAGGTAACCGCAGGGTAAAACAAAAAGGGGTGCGCCAGATCAAGCTGCACAGCCGTGAGCCAAGAACCTACCGGCTCATCAGGCAATTGCAGCGGCGCAGGTACCACTGCGATACGATCAGCGTGTACACCGAGGCGGGCTGAAATGCGCTCTCGACAGTACTCACTCACCGTCACCACGCACGCAGCACGACGCACCGCCCAGGGCAACATAAACCGCAACCAGAGTCTCTTAATAATACCAAAATGTTCTGGACAATCTAAAGGCTGAAGATCATGAATGGTCACCAAAGCAGGCTGCATGCCAAACAACGGCACCGTGCCACCTAGATGATGGATCACCCCTATGTTACGCCGTTTGCACTGAACAGCTAGCCAGGTATTTTCAATAAACACCCGCAATATGCGGAACCTGACAAACGGGGCGGTCACCACCTCAAAGCGTGTAGCCAAATCTAAATAAGCCCTGCTAAACCCCTTCGCTGCAAACAAGGTGATCTCTAGGGAGCCTTCGTCGGCGATAGCTAAAAGAAGACGAACAGCATAGTCCTCTGAACCGCCGACACGTCGTGGCCTAAGCCACAACAGATTCACCCCTACTGCGGTGCCCATTAGCTGACAAGCTCCCGATAGACCTTCATAAGCTTTTCCGCACAACTCTGCCAGCGATATTCCTTTAACGCTAACTGTTGACCTTTTTGTCCTAGATGCTCGGCTTGAGAAGAATCGTCCAGCAATCTAGCCACCGCGTCAGCAATAGAACGCGGATCGCTTGGTTGTATCAACAAGCCAACATCGCTAGCTAACTCTGCGGTTGCTCCCAACGAGGAAGTCACCACCGGAGTTGCCTGGACCATGGCTTCTAGCACCGGCAAACCAAAACCCTCGGTAAAGCTGGGATAGCAAAACACTGTTGCTGCTGACATGAGGGCTCTTTTATCAGCGTCGCTCACAAAACCCAAACAACGTACCGAACCATCACCAACCTTCAGCTCATCCTTAAGGTTAAATTTCCATCCCTGAGGACCCACCAGCACAAGCTGTTCGTTGCTTCGCCCCAACATCCGCCAAGCCTGTAACAGCCCAGACAGGTTCTTACGGGGCTCGACAGTTCCCACCCACAACACGAAACGCTCATCCAACCCAAACCGCTGCCTTACCTGCGCAGCCTCAACTTGATGCACAACCCTGGCATCTGTCCCATAAGGCACCAGCCTCAGCCTGTTTGGGTCTATCCCAGCCTGCTCGCAATCTCGCCAAGTGTGGCGCGACGGACACACCACGATATCGGCATCACGGGCTGTGAGCTGCAAAGACTTCGAGAAAAAACGTCTGCCGCGTGACGTAAAGTTGTTGGGATAGCGCAAGAAAGCTAAGTCGTTCACGGTAATAACCAAAGGCGCTGAGGCGGGTGGTATGGCCATGCCCGTTGCGTGGATAACATCCACCGGCCCAGAAATCCGCTCTACCCGAGGGTGACGTAACAAATGCCACGCGCTATACAACGCAAGGCGAGGCAGTGGCATACGCACAATATCAACCCCTAGAGCGTCTATCTCTAGAGCAAATGGGTTGAGCGAGGGTTTATGATGCCAAGCTGCCACGCCTACCACCTCTGGTGGCTCAGCCAGCTGCTGTAACGCCGCAATGCTGCCCAAAGCAGCAACCGCAGTGCCTCCGGGCACGCGATGCCAGCACTGTTCTAGCGTGATAGCTACTCGCACTCCAAAGATTCTGCCAGCCCAACCCTTAAGAAAACCCTATTACAGCCAACAGATACTAAAAGACACGCGAATTCCCGTACTCTTTTGCCCATGAAAGGCTTCTGGGCGAACAAACGAGTACTGGTCACTGGAGGTACAGGATTTTTAGGTCAGGCTCTGTGTCGCTTACTTGATGGCCAAGAACCAGCCTATTGGGCTGCGCCTTCGCGCACCGACTACGATCTATGCCACAGCGAGGAAGCTGCCAAACTGCTCGCTGACACCGAACCCGACACGGTAATACATCTAGCGGCTCAAGTAGGGGGAATCGGAGCCAACCAACAGCGACCAGCAGACCTGTACCTCAACAACCTGCTCATGGGCACCAACATCATTGAGCAATGCCGCCTAGCGGCCACCGATCGCTTAGTGGTGGTGGGCACCATCTGCTCATATCCCAAACACACGCCGGTGCCATTTCAAGAAGAAGCCCTCTGGACGGGCTACCCCGAAGAAACCAATGCGCCTTATGGCATAGCCAAGCTGGCCCAGCTTGTTCAGCTACAAGCTAACCGAACCCAATATCAACAACAGGGCATCTTTCTAATGCCCACCAACTTGTATGGGCCCGGCGACAAGTTCCACCCTACGGTTTCCCATGTGATCCCTGCATTAATCAAAAAGTGTGTGGATGCTGTCGAACAAGGCCAAAGCAGCATCCAAGTTTGGGGTACCGGCACCGCTAGCAGAGAGTTCCTCTACGTGGACGATGCTGCACGAGGCATCATGGCCGCCACCGAGCATTACCGTGGGGCTGAACCCGTGAACCTAGGAACCAACCGTGAGATTGTTATCAAAGAGTTGGTGGACAACATCGCCGAAACCTGCCGCTTTGATGGACGCATTGAGTGGAATACCAGCCAACCCGACGGGCAACCGCGCCGCTGCGTAGACACCACACGAGCTAAAAAACTCTTTGGCTTTGAAGCCACAACCGAATTCAAAAAGGGTTTGGAGCTTACCTACGAGTGGTACATAGCCAATCGTCAGCAGGCAGAGGCTCTTCACAGCTGGGACTAGACAACACCAAATCTAAATCCGCTCCCACCACCAACTCCACATCAGCTCCCTCCATGTCGTCGTCACCCACTTGCTTTAGCAACGGGGTCGGCTGCATGTATTGAGCCAATAACAAGGCTTGCTGACGAGACCCTTCATCATAGCGAATATTAGTTCTGACCACATCAAAATTTGCAGCGTTACGGCGCTCCACCACCGAGAAGCCAACCTGTTCGAGTTGCGATTCCACCCCCACCACCGAGCCCAAGGGCGTTCCGTTCAAGACACGCACCCGAATGCTTGCAAGGCTGCCTATCCCAAAAAAATCAAGAACCACCCGTAACTCGAGGGCCTGCTTATCCAACAACAGCACCTGTTTGCCATCAACAACAGCATCGATCACCGGTAACTCATAGCGTTCAATCTGGTCTACGGGAAACGAGCGGAACTCATTACCTAGGCTGATGAGTTGACCCAACGTAATCACATCATCTAACACAATGCTGGGATCATCGTCTAGGACTTCATTAATCACACGCCGCAAGGTAAAAGGATTTCGTATGCCCTGCTCTACAGCCCGCCTTAGGATTGCCACTATAAAATCTTGCTGACGCTGGTTACGTTCTAGATCGTTCCAAACACCAAGGCGTACCCAATCGCGGTCATTAGCAGGGTCGCCCGCCGTAACCAATGTCAACGGACGCCGTGTGCGCACGTAAGACAAAGCCGTATCGGGATCTAAGGTAACCACACCAGCCTGCTCTATACGCAGCCCGAGAGAGTCATCACGAATGGGCTGCTCTATCTCAACGGGCACACCGTCTATAGCCTCAACTACACGCAAGAACCCCGCAAAATTAATCTCTACGTAATGGTGAATAGGAACTCCCAAATATTCAGACACGGTTTCAATCAGCGTGGCTGGCCCGCCAATACCACGCGCTGCGTTCACCCGCTCGCTCCAACCCTTGCCTGCGATGGGCACCCACAGATCACGGGGGATCGACAACATAGCCACTCGATCAGCCCCTGGGTCGATACGCACTAAAATCATCGAATCGGTCAACAAAGAATTGATATCGCGATCTATATGGATAGGACTATCGGATTCAATGCCCGCAGCACTGTCGATGCCCACTACCAAGAAGTTCTCCGCCTTGGAATTACTGTTTTCACCCCCTAGAGGTGCTATGCCCTTAATGTCCAATGACAACCCCACCCCCACCCGGGGGATTTGGCTCACCTGCGAACGCACCAAACCCAACCCAGCAGCTCCAGCAGCCGCCGTCGCGAACACCAACAGGCCAGCCACCACCACCAACAGCTGCCTCCATGTTCGCTTACGTCCCCTTCGCCAGCGACCGTATCTCATTACCCGCCAGTGTAAAAGCGTATGTACCCACCCCCCGAAATCACCGCTGATGTAGACCTCAGAAAATCCGCAAGCAGACCATAGCTACAGCGCAAGTACAATGCTGACGATGCAGTTAGCGGCTGTCGCCGTAGTGGGACCTTACTTGTGTACCGACCTAGTAGATGTCACCGTCGACCTGAGCGCTCTTGACTCCAAGGGATTTTGGGCCGTGGCCATAGATTTCCACGGTCAGGCAATCTGTGCCCGCTTCAACTCAGTAAACCCAGCTCGCCCCTGGAAGGGCCGCCCCTGGAAAGGGCTCCCTGCTGATACATGGTCTAGCTCGCTTGACAAGCAAGGCTTCGCGTCTGGAGTATCAACCATCCGAGAAATGATCGCTGCTGGCGATGTATACCAGGTGAATCTCACCCGACGCCTTAGCGCTCCGCTCATTGACCCCAACACCAACATCGCTGCACTAGGTGCAGCCCTAGCAGAAGGCAACCCAGCTCCCTACGCTGCGGTGTTGCGCCTGCCCGATCAGAACACCCATATCGCATCAGCATCGCCAGAACGGTTTTTGCGAAGGGACGGATCGCGGGTGCAATCTTGCCCTATAAAAGGCACAGCACGCAATCCGTCAGAGTTCACAGCCAAAGATCAGGCCGAAAACCTGATGATCGTCGATTTGGTACGCAACGACTTAGGCAAGGTATGCGACTACGGCAGCGTCAAGGTGCCTGCGCTCTTTTCTGTAGAGCATCATCCCGGGCTTGTCCACCTAGTGAGCATCACCGAGGGGCGACTAACTGAAGGAAACGGCTGGCCAGAACTCATCGCAGCCACATTTCCCCCCGGTTCGGTAACAGGTGCCCCTAAACTAGCTGCACTATCAGCCATCGCAGATCTAGAGCCGCATAATCGGGGAGTTTACTGCGGGGCCGTGGGATGGGTTGATGCTGACCACCAAAAGGGTGACCTCAACGTGGCTATTCGCACATTATGGATTGAAGAGGATCATCTGCATTTAGGTACCGGCGGAGGCATAACCTACGACAGCAAGCCCGAAGACGAATGGCAGGAGACAGAATTGAAGGCCAAAAGACTGTTAGCCGTAGCCAGCGGAGAACACATCACCCAATGACCCCCACAAATGCTTCCTCTGAAACAAACACAGTATCTGAATCTTCATCGTCTACATCTCAAATCCCTCTGGAAGACCGCATAGTTTGGCTGAACGGCGTTCTACTACCAGCCAATGAGGTTCAAATTTCCCCGTTCGATCACGGTTGGTTGGTAGGTGATGCCGTGTTCGAAACCCTCGTAATTGTGCGAGGCATGCCCTTTGCGATCAGCCGGCACTTAGAACGGCTGACCTTTTCAGCTCAGCAGATGAAAATTGCCCTACCCGACACCGATGAGTTGCGTCAGGCAATGATGGATGTAACAGATGCTAATGGCCTAAATGAAGGCCGATTGAGGGTGACGATTAGCAGCGGAACCGGCCCTTTGGGCAGCGCTAGAGGCCACAGCGAGCCAACCGCAATCATTGCCGCCACACCGCAAACACCGTGGCCACAATCCTCAGCAGTAGCAACGATGTCTTGGTCGATCAACGAAAACAGCCCCCTAGCAGGACTAAAGACCGTGTCCTATGGTGCCAACGTACGCGCCCTCTCGCTAGCCGCTGCAAAGGGGGCAACAGAAGCTATTTTTCCTAACACCAAAGGCCAACTTTGCGAAGGCACCGGGAGCAACGTGTTCCTAGTACATCGAGGTCAACTCATCACACCTTCACTGGCTTCAGGCTGTTTAGCGGGTGTCACCAGACAGCTGCTGATTGAACTCACCGGTGCTAAGGAACAAGATATCCCCCTTCCAGCGCTCGCCGCCGCTGCCGAAGCGTTTCTTTGCTCTACCACCCGCAATATCCACCCCATCCACACGGTGGACAACCAACGCCTGAGATTATGCCCAGGCCCTGCCACCCAAGCTGCTTCTGAGGCTTTTGAACAGCTAATGGCTACAGAAATTGATCCTTAGAGATTCACCCTTAAGCCTTACGCAGATGCACAACATCGCCTTCAACGATCCTTGTTCCATCTGCAAGTAGAAGCGCACCTTGATGATCTAAATCCTGAGCCAAACCCTGTAAAACCGTTCCATCCCCTAACTCCACCAACACCTGCCGACCTAGCGTCGCCGAGTGTTGACGGACGGCATCAACAAGTGCTGCTTGGCCAGTGGATTCCTCGACTTGACCCATCCAAAAGGCAAACCTGACTAATATTGCAGCCAAAAGCTCTTTGCGGTCCACAACCGAGTTGCAAATACCCTCAAGGTCAACTGCTGAGGTAGCAATTTCGACAGGTATCGATCCAGATCGCACGTTCAGGCCCATGCCCACTATCACCGCCTCAAGCCTGCCTCCAACCACAACCGATTCAGCCAGCACTCCCGCTAGCTTGCGATCCTGCACAACCAAATCATTCGGCCACTTCAACAGAGACCTCACTCCGGTCATCTGCTCACATGACACTGCTGCACTGAATGCCAAAGCTGTAGTCACCAAGCCAGCAGACTCCACGCTAAGCTGAGGTCTGATTAAAACCGAAAACAACAAGCCAGACCCCGCTGCGGCTTGCCAGCTGCGCCCTCGTCGCCCTTTACCTTGGCTTTGATAATCGGCTGCTAACACCAAATTAGCAGGAGCACCTCTTTGAGCTGCTAGAAGCAGATCAGCATTGGTGGAACCGGTTTCAGCCACCCAAGACACGTCAAAGCCAGCCACCTCAACATCTGCCGTTACATCTGCCATTACAAGAGCCCCTTTTTTTTCTTAGCCGCTAATTATTCGCGCAAGATCGCTGCCTTCTGGCAGCATAAGAGATGTGTTATCCAAAGTGATGGTGGCCAACAGAGGCGAAATAGCGGTGCGAGTGATCCGCGCCTGCAAGGAAATGAACATCGCTACCGTGGCGGTTTACTCCGAACTAGATCGAAACGCTTTACATGTGCGGTTAGCAGACGAAGCTTACGCTCTAGGAGGGCAAACCGCCGCCGAAAGCTATCTGAACACCGAAGCCATATTGGAGATTATCCAACGCGCAGATGTCGATGGAGTGCATCCTGGCTACGGCTTTTTATCTGAAAATGCAGACTTTGCCCGGGCCATAACCACACAGCAGGTGGCTTTTATTGGCCCGAACCCTGAGGCCATTGAGATCATGGGCGACAAAATCTCAGCCCGCCAAGCAGCCGAGCGGGCAGGCGTAGCAGGCGTGCCAGGGACCACCGATCTGATCACCAAACCCGAACAAGTACTAGCCTTTGGTGCCGAACATGGTTACCCCGTGGCCATCAAAGCTGCCTACGGCGGAGGCGGTCGCGGGATGAAGGTTGTAGCAAAAGCTGAAGAGGCGGCTAATGCGATTAGCTCCGCGCAACGAGAAGCATTGAACTACTTCGGGCGCGACGAAATCTACATAGAGCGCTACCTGCCTAAACCCCGCCATGTGGAAGTGCAGGTGCTAGCCGACGAGCATGGCAACTGCGTTTATCTAGGCACACGCGACTGCTCAGCCCAGCGCCGTCACCAAAAACTTATCGAAGAAGCGCCCGCAGCCGGTATTGACCCCAACATCATCACTGCTATGGGACAAGCAGCCGTTCAGGTAGCCCAAAGCTGCAACTACGTAAACGCTGGCACAGTGGAGTTCCTCTATGAAGATGGCGAGTTCTACTACTTAGAGATGAACACCCGCTTGCAGGTTGAGCACCCTGCTACCGAGTTAATCACTGGCGTGGACTTGGTAGAGCAACAAATCAGGGTGGCCTCAGGTCAGCCCCTACCGTTTACACAACAAGACATTCAGATCACCGGCCATGCTATCGAGGTGCGAATTAACGCTGAAGACCCTGCCGAAGGTGCTTTCTTGCCCTCTCCGGGGCAGATCATCAAACTATGTCCGCCAAGCGGATACGGCACTCGCTGGGATGGCGGCTACGAAGCAGGCGACGAGATCAACCAATATTACGACAACTTGGTGGGCAAGCTGATCTGCTGGGGGAAGGATCGACCAACGGCCATAGCCAGAACCTTACGAGCTCTCAACGAACTAGAGATCAAGGGTGTGGCCACCACCATTGCTGCTGACATAGCCATCTTGTCGCACCCAGACTTTGCCGGGCTCAACCACTCCACCAAATGGGTAGAAGACACTTTAGATCTCACCGGAGTAAAAGCTGAGCTAAGCGCTACCGATACCGTGCCCGACACTGAGCCCCTCATAGAACGCAACGTCAACGTGGAGGTAAACGGTCAGCGCTACGGGATCAAGATGTGGGTCCCCGCAGCACCTACTAGCACAGCAACACCAAGCACCACAGGCGGGGTTAAAGGTGCTCAGCAACAAACCGGAAGCGGTCGCGCCAGCGCCAGCACTTCAAGCGGAGATGTCACAGTTCCAATGCAAGGCACCATAGTGAAGGTGATGGTGGCTCAAGGCGACTCAGTTGAGGTGGGAGATCCCATCGTGGTTCTAGAAGCCATGAAAATGGAAAACAATGTCTGTACCGAAAAAGCTGGAACGATAGTAGAAATCAAAGTAGCCACGGGAGACTCTGTAGGTGCAGGCGATGTGGTAGCAATAGTGCAGTAGAAAGCACAGTTAGAAAAGCGACGATAACATCAACACTAACAGCCAGTTAACAGCAAGATTGCGAAGCTATACCTTGTATAGGCAGCCGATCATTCAGCGGCTTCGGCCAAAAGCTCCGACAGGGCGGGATGCACTAAAAGGCTGTTGGCAATATCTACAACCGTGAGGCTGGCGTTCACAGCAAGAGCTAGCACCGAAATCAGTTCAGCAGCATGACGGCCTACAATTGACCCGCCCAATATAACCCCTGTAGCCGGATCGGAGATGATCTTCACAAAACCACGGGTGTCGTTGTTAATCAACGCCTTAGCCGACACAGAAAACGGAACCTTTGTAACCCGCACCTTGCGACCCTCAGCAAAAGCATCAGCCTCCACTAAGCCCACATCGGCAATCTCCGGCTCGGTGAATATGGCTGATGCCGCTTTGTCGTAGTCCATGTGCTTGTGCGGGCGCACATGAAGCCCCATGATGTGCTCGGCAATCTTACGCCCTTGCATGGATGCCACAGAAGACAGTGGCAGCTTGCCCGAAAGATCACCAGCAGCATACACATGAGGCAAGCTAGAACGAAGGTTGTGATCTACCACCACATAACCGTTCTCAGTTTTGATACCCGCTTCTTCTAAACCCAAACCATCGGAGTTGGGCACCGATCCTATAGCTAATAAGGCGTGTGATCCCACTGCGGTGCGACCGTCATCGCACTGCACCCACACGCAGTCTCCAATGACCTCAACCTTGTTGGCCCTAGCACCCATAAACAACTTCACACCACGACCAATGAAGTTTTCTTCTAAGGCTGCGGCCACCTCTGGATCCTTATTGGGTAGCACCTGTTGACGACTTACTATGAGGGTTACCTCAGCACCAAACGAAGCAAACATGTGAACAAACTCCACACCCGTTACTCCAGACCCTATAACCACCAAATGCTTGGGTATCTCAGGAGGCGGATAAGCATGTCTGGTTGTTAGCACCCTCTCTCCGTCGGGTTCTGCCCAATTAGGAACACGGGGTCTGCTGCCTGTGGCTAGCACCACATAATCGGCCTTAATGACCTCACTGGTCTTGTTGGCAACCTTGGTAGAGTTCTCGTCAGCTTGCTCGTTAAAAATCACCTCCACCTCGTTGAGTCCGATCATGCGAGCTTCACCCGAAATCAGACGCACCTGCTGGCTAATGAGCAAATTAGTGACCGAGTTGCCTAGGCAATTCTCAATGTAAGTCACCCGATCCCGCAAACCCTCGTGCTCCACTTTTGGCACCACATCGTCTAAACCCATACCCGAAATACGATTTAAAAACGAAACAGCCCCACCAGTACCAATCATCGCTTTGGAAGGCACGCAATCCCACAGATGAGCAGCGCCGCCAATGATGTCGCGCTCAATCAGGGTCACCTCAGCACCAAGACGAGCCGCATAGGTAGCACAGGTATGTCCCGCAGGGCCGCCTCCAATGATCGCGATGCGTGTAGCCACCCTCACAAGGCTAATACCAAGAGCATGACATTATTATTATTGAAGATGCCATGATGATCCCTCATATTGGGCAAGCCCACACCTCAATAATCATTCCGAGCGCAGGCCGCACCCGCACACGGCAGAAAACGCCCATGCTCAAACACTGCTTAGAGTCGCTTAGCTCATTAAACCCAGCACCGCGTGAGATCGTCGTGGTCATAGGCGACGAGTATGAGGGTGAGCCTGCTGATTACCTGTCTAAGATGCCTATTAGAGTTGTTCACCGCGGGCCCGGCCCTTTTGACTTCTCACGAGCGGTGAACACTGGGGTGTTAATCAGCGTAAGTCAACAAGTACTCATATTGAATGATGACACCGAAGCTGAAGGGACTATTTGGCTGCAACAAATGGCCGATCATCTGCAAGACCCTAACGTGGGAGCTGTGGGAGCCCTCCTCACATATCCCAATGCCCACATACAACACATCGGCATTGAGTTTGAACAGGGTCAACCCATCCACTTATGTCGCGGCAAAAGTCCAAACGAAGTACCCATGGTGACAGCGAGCGAACCAATTAATGTGGGTGCTGCAACTGGGGCTTGCCTGCTAATGCGAAAAAACGACTTCTTAACAGTGGGTGGCATGTCGCCCGAATTTCCTGTTTCTTACGGCGACGTAGATCTCTGCTTGCGACTCCGGAGATGTGGCTTTCGGGTGGTTGTAGACCCCAAAGTACAATTAACCCATCACGAGAGTAGCAGCCGACCACCAATTATCGAAGATTGGGAAAAAGAACGCTTCACCCGTCGCTGGAGTTCAAATTTCGAACAGCTTTTAGAAAACCCCTCAACAGCACCACGAGCCAAGCCAGCAGATTTGCTTGACCCCTCCCACGAAGAAATCATGCGCCTTCGGGATCAAAATATCGCCTTAGCAGTGCAACTAGAAGGATTACGATCACATATAGCTAGCCTCAGATGGTCACTTACAGAACAAGAAAATACTCTTCGAGAATGGAAAGATCGCGTAAGCGAACGCGACACGCGAATTGCCGAACGCGATACACGAATTGCCGAACGCGACAATCTCTTAGCCGAAAAAAATAGGCAACTAGAAGCCAGATTAAGCAACCGGATTCGCAGAAAATTGAACAGCAGGTGACATCGGTAGACCTTGTTTTACCAGAACTGCATAAAGGTGATGCAACCGGCAACCATACGCGTTTAATCCAGCAACTTCTTAAAAATCAGGGAATCTCAACAAGAATAGTTATCGCACATAAATACAACAAGCAGGGCGTTGTAAATAACAGCAATGCCGCAGATGCCAACATCATCACCCTTAATGAGTGGACAGCTTCTGCTGATTTCACGATCCTGCAACACTCCATCACTTCACAATGTGTCGACCACATTATTCAAAAGAACATTCCCATTATTCTCAACTATCACAACGTTACTCCTGCCAAGTTTTTTGAATCCTGGAATCCTCAGTTTGCCTCTGTGCTAGAAGCCAGTCGTCAACAATTAGACAAGCTCGCACCACTAACCATCAGAGCCATAGCAGATTCTCATTTCAATGCAGCAGAGCTAAAAGCACTCGGAATACGCGATGTAAAGGTAGTGCCGGTGCTTTGGTGTCTAAACACCCTACGCACCCAGAGCCCCCCAGCGCCTTCGGCAATCCCTGCCGACAGCGGCAACATCTTGTTTGTTGGCCGAATCGCCCCAAACAAATGTCAGCACGACCTTATAAAAGCATTGTCTGTGCTATCGCAATTCCGACCCAAGGCCACGCTGATGCTTGTAGGAGAACCTTCCCCCCCGGCATATCAGCATGCGCTGAAAAACCTCACCCAGCACCTTGGACTCACTTCTCAGGTGACGTTTACTGGCAAGGTGTCCGACAATGAGCTACGTCGACACTACGAGTCGGCGGATGTGTTTCTTAGCGCCTCCGAACATGAAGGATTTGGCGTGCCCCTGGTGGAGGCCATGTCAATGGGCCTGCCGGCGGTGGCTTACGCGGCCGCTGCCATACCAGAAACACTTGGAGGTTCAGGACTACTCCTAAACGATAAATCGCCTGCAACCCTAGGTTGCACTTTGCAGAGGATCTTAAGCGACAACAACTTACGAAAAACTTTGCGCGACTACGGAATTGAATCAGCCCGGCGATTTGACATTTCGGCAACCAGTGAGCAGATGTGGAACGCCCTCCAAGACTTACTTGAAGCCAACCGCTAACTCAGCGTTGAGACCGAATCACGCTAGCAACGGCATTGTGGATTCGCTCTCGCCAAGCCACCCGGGCCAAGCGTGCCTGAACCTCTTGCAGTTCTGCTTGAACATCGGTCAGCCGAGATTCTGCTTGTTCTAGCTTGACTTGAGTCTGCTCTAAGGCCATCGCGGTTTCATGCGGTTCAAGCAACTCAGCGATGAGCTCCTCCTGGCGACGCATCCGATGCTCCATACGCCGGTACGGAGCCAACTGCGATCCAAGAAGATCCATCCGAGATCGGCTGCCAGCATCGTGCAGTTCAGCTAGCCGCACCTCCGGCTGACAGTAAACCTGACGAATTAAATCCTCTTCAGCTTGATGCCATTGCTGCATCAGATCATCGTCAATTTCTTCGCCAATAAGCCCACCTAGATGCTTCACCAGACGGTCGTTGCGCCAGGTGACCGGCCAAGGCATATGACAACGTGCTGCCAACATAGCTGAGACCGTTTTCCAAAGACCCCTAACCACAGCCAAACGAACATCCACTCCCCCGACGGCTAGCCATTCGCGATCCACAAACTTGAGTCCTTGAGGGGTGACCACGAAATTATCTGGAGCAGCATCCAGCCATTCTGGAGGTAGCACTCGCGTAGCATCAGCGAGCAAATAGGGATGAGCCACAGCCGCTGAATCAATGGACTTCTCATGAGCTGCTAGGGCGGTACGCCAAACACGCAACGCCTCAACCACCCCATTAGCATCGTCTTGACGTGCGCAGTCCAACAGACACTGCTCAAGGTTACGGCCCGCTACATACTCATCCTCGGCCAACACCGCTTGTCGGAGCCATCCCTGAGGCTCCGCAACCTCTTCTAGGGTCTTGGGCTGTTTTGGAGCCATGAGCTTGCGCTTAATGATCAAACCCTGATCCGAGTTGACCACGACAGCCTGCTGCCGCCAACGCTGGCATCGTCCGGGTGCCACCCGCCATGCCAACACCTTGTGATCCACACGATCGGCAACAGCAGACTGATAGCGTCCAGCCACAATCAAAAATGAGTTAGCCACATCAGGACCCAGACCTGCCTTTACCAGGGTTCGATGGGCATCTCGATCGTCAGCTAACAACACAGACTGGGTGAATTCACTGCTAGTGGGATGGCCTACGATCTGATCCACCAAGTCAACCCCATCGAGCCGTTCATAAACCTCCTCAGCCAACACAGCAGAGGGCAGCTTGTAATCAGGAAATGGGTACATCCATTTCTGGACGCACAAACCTGCACCTGCCAACATCTGCGCTAGCTCCCGCCGAGACCAAGTTGTGGGTTCGCCCGTCCGATAACCCTCCAAACCCACCCACGGCAAACCCAAATGATCTTCAGGAAAACCCAACAAGTATTTGAGTCCCAAACGATTTTCAATGGCTAATACCACCACCCCATCCGGCGCTGTGGCTGCGGCCACGTGATTAAGAAGGGCTTTCGGTCCATCGCCACCACCAACATAGGTACTGGCATATTCCAGCACACCCACCACGAGAACCACGTCGTAGGCCCCGTGCCGCTCTAAATCAAGCCCATCTAATGGACCACATAGAACCTCAACCCGATCCAAACCCGCACAACGATGAGCAATTAGCTCTGCTCTAGCTACACTCCCCTCCAACGCAGTAACAACCGCACCCCAATCAGCGCAAAGCCGAGTATTGACACCTGAACCAGCGCCCACATCCAACACCCGATCTTGTGGAGCGATGCGTAGAGGGGCTAAAAGCACTGCCCGCTCAGGCGAAAGATGGTATGCCGTCGGCCAATCCCGTATCGCCTTAGCCAGCTCATCGGATCCCACGCGGCGATCAGCCGCACCGCTAATGACGGCTAAGAGTTCGGGCTCAACACCATCAGCATATAGAAGCGGTTCGCCGATCATGCTGACCGGACGAGGATCGACACTCACCGACAAATCCCAAGCCAATTCAAGATCCGACCTGCCAATCACCGTCCAAACTTAAGAGCCCATTGGCCTGCGGATCGGGCTCGCCAGAAATCTGCAACCAGAACTCCCGGGCTCGACGATCATAAAGAAAAGAGGCTTGCGAATCTTGCACAGCAGCATTGACGTGAAACGTTCCTGTCCTAAACGGAATTCGGTGAAGGTGATACTCCACCCACCCTGTACCGTGTACCTTGCCGGGACGAAAACCCCCAACAACCGAACGGGGGCCAGCAAGATGCAAGTTGTTATGGTTATAAAACCCCAGCGAAAACACCGGGTCTTGAATGGGTGCTGACGCGCAGTAATGAATGCGAACGATCAGGGGATCGCCCGTCGCAAACGACTTAGGCCGATTACCAGCCTCATCCAAAAACTCCAAGCTAGTAATGTGCAGCGGAGAGTGCCCTTGAGCATCAAGACGAGACCGATGGCCCACCGATGCAGCCGCTTCGGTATCAATGGTGTCAAGATAAGCGTTTACCACATCTTGTGGATCGCCCGCAGCCGCCAACTTGCCCCGATTCAACCACGCCATCTGATCACAATTAGCTCGCAACATCCCCAGGTCGTGACTAACCAGCACAATCGTGACCCCTTGAGCTCGCAACATCTCCAGATGGCCAAAGCAACGGAGTTGGAACTCCTCGTCGCCCACGGCCACTACCTCATCAACAATCAAGACTTCAGGATCAACATGTACCGCTACCGCAAAGCCCAGCCGCACATACATACCGCTGGAGTAGATCTTGACCGGGCTGTCGATAAACTCTTCCAAACCAGCAAACTGAATAATCTGCTCAACACGATCTTCGATTTGGACCTTAGGCACCCCAAGCACCGAAGCATTGAGGTAGATGTTCTCTCGACCAGTGAGCGCGGGATGAAAGCCCGCGCCCAGCTCCAACAGCGCTGATGTCCTGCCTTGAACTGAAACCCGACCCTCACTTGGTCGGTAAATACCAGCCATGATTCGCAGCAAGCTTGACTTGCCTGAACCATTGCGCCCCACTAGCCCATACATTGAGCCTCGCGGAACTGCCAAACTGACATCTTGCAGTGCCCAAAACTGCTCGCTGCTTACCCGGCGAAAACGACGGCCTGAACTAGGTCGCAACCTTGTCCATGCCTCCTTCAGACTTAAAGGACGATCCATGGTCAACCGAAAACACTTAGAAACACCATCAAGCACTACGGCGTTGTTGCTCATAGCATCCCTGCCATCACAGCTCCTCTGCGATATCGCGAGCACTAGCCTTGAAAACCAACCAGCCGCCTACACCCACCATCAACGAAATTAACGCCATAAGACCCAAGCGAAACATTCCCGGCCAATCCAAACCGTAAAGCAACTCACGAGAGGTCTCGGTGAACTGTGACAACGGGTTCAACCGGATGATGTCTCGCACGGGCAACCCTATAGCCCGTTCTGGGATCAACGACAGAGGGTAAACAATCGGAGTCACATAAAACAAAAATTGCAGTGCAATGGTAGTCAGATAACCCACGTCACGATAACGCACATTCCAGACGCTAAGCACTAAACCTATGCCTAAAGCGAAGATCGCCAGCAACACCGCTAAAACTGGCCACAACAAAAAAGTCCAGCTCACATTAGCCAGGGAAATGAGGATAAGCATCAAAATAGACGCTTCGATTGAGGTCTGAAACAACACCGTACAAAGGGCCGCAACAGCGGGAGCCTCCGGAGGAAAATACACCTTTCCCAACAGCGACCCTAAATCCAATAAGGCATTCATGGCTCCGGTAATGACCCCGTAAAAGGCATTCCACATCACCAACGCGCAGAACAGATAAAGAGCGAAGTTGTCAAAGCGGCCATTGCCAGCTCGGGGAGGATCAAACCTCAACAACACACCGAAAACCAGCGCGTAGATAGCCAATGTAGCCGCAGGGTTAAGCATCGACCACAACCAACCCAACACCGAGCGTTTATACCTAGCCCCTAGCTCTCGCTGCACCAACCGTCCGATAAGCTCGCGATAGGCCCAGATTTCAAGCACGCCACCGCGCCTTGTTAGATCAACCCTCATCGCATCTCGGGTTCACACAAGTATTCGTATACACCAGCTAGGTTCTCATCCCAACTGGCGTGGCGAGCGGCAATATCGGCTAAACCCTGTTTGGCTAGCCGCTGTCGGCGAACAGGATCGCGCACTAGAGCAACGATCTCTGCCGCCAACCCATCGGCCACTTGGGGTGCCTGCATGCAGTTATCGCCATGGCGCAACAGCCAATCCCCCGCTGGGTTTTCAAACGTGACCACTGCTGTACCGCAAGCCATCAGCTCTAGGGGCAGATATGAAGGATGTTCAGAGGTGGTGAGCGCCACTCCAATATCACAGGTTCGATAAAGCGGACCTGTCTCTGCATAATCAAGCTGACCCATGTGGGTGATGAGGGAGTCCATATGCTCGGGAAAGGCCCATGATCCGGCGGTCACAATGCGCACATCGTCAACCAATTCATCTTTAACTAGGCGGATGGCCCGTGCTGCTAACTCCCAGCAATTGCGCAGATGCCCCGGACGAGCATAGAGAAACACGGTCACCGGACGATCAGGATCGGGCTGAACACGGTTGCGGTCATGAAACACCGTATTGTCTACTGCGGGCCAAAAATGGCTAGCCACGCCCCCATAGCGATCTCGGTAAATGTCGGCTAGATGGCCGGTATTACAAAGCCCATAGAGACCCAGTCGATAGCTGTGTTCAGCCAAGGCATAAAGCGTGCCTGCCGGATAAAACATAGGCTCAAAATCCTGGATCAGATAAAAGCGACGAGCCTGCTCAGGAGTGCGAGCTGCAAAATAAGCAGTGGTCCACATGGTGGCAATAGCAGCATCGCTATGAGGCACATCATCAGGGTCGAAGGCGAAGGAATCATGGTACGCAATCGGGCTATCGGCCAGCGACTTGAATGCCGCAGTGATGCCCGACCGATACCAGCGCACATCGTGATCTGTGGGGCCAGACATAACCATAAACCGATTCTTAACCCCATGATTGCGTGCTAGATGATCGGCTAGCCGAAACACAGTATGAATACCGCCATAAAATGGGTTCTGGAACTCAGGCACAAACCAATTAACCGTTTTAACCTCACATCGGCTTAAAGCCGCACGATGCTCTTGACGCACCGAGGAAACCAGGTGCCTATCGGCTTGCGAAGCATAGGCCAACGCGTGGGCTTCGCCGATCTCATTGCGCTGATAGAAGACCTCCATAGATCGACCCAACGCCTCACTCAGCATGTCCAACACATCTGAGGTTTCCTTACAACACACCTCAGGTGTGGAATGGGCTCTGCTGAGATTCGGAGAAAAATAAGGATCGCCGCCCATCAACCAGCGCTGATAAGCCCAATAACTAGCGAAAACATCCCCCTCGGGGATGTTTGTTCCGCGAGTGGCCGATTCTGTGTGGACAACAGGAGTGGCAGCGCTCACAACATTGCGAAAGCCTGCTTGTCTAGCCCGCAAGCCAAGCACCACATCACTGCCACACAACTCAAGACGCTCATCAAATCCGCCGATCTGCTCAAACACCGAACGCCGCACGGCCAAACAAGCCCCCGTAACTGCCATGGTGTTGCGTGTCCAGTCGGTGGACCCCAGCAAAGTATCGGAGTGAGGGGCCATACCCTGAAACAAATGACCAGCCATTCCAGCCATTCCGATAACAACACCACCGTGCTGAATTAAACCATCATCATCAAGAAGCTGTAGCCCTACTACTCCGATCTCGGGACGCTGAGCCCAACCAATGAGATTGCAAAGCCAATCAGGATTACCGGGAGCAGTGTCATCGTTCAAGAACACCAGCACCTCGCCTTTAGCATGCTGAGCAGCACGGTTGTTAACAGCGGAGTAGTTGAACGATGCCTCCCACCAAATCACTTGAGGATTAATATCGCTAGCCCGATCCTGATACCAAGTTTCGTTTTCAGCGCTTTGACCGCCGTTATCTACGATGATGAGTTCGGCACTAGGATAATTAGCACCACGGATCAAACTCAATGCACCTTCCAGCAACGCGCGATCGTGCCGGGTAGCAATGATGATGCTTACTAGCACATCTCTATCCTGTGCCCACTCTAGGTTGATACCGACTTCGGTGGCCACAGGCTTAGCTGGCCAGCCCTTACGGGATAACCAACGATCAACCAACTCTAGATGATGAGGCTTAACGACACGATCACGATGATCAAAAGCACGATTATCAACGGCCTGTAACACCGCTGGCAAGCGGCTCACCTGCTGCTCTTCCAAATCCAGCCCTAGCAACAAATCCCACCACAACGTGTCATCGCCCAGCCCATCGTTGCCCAATTCGGATTGGCAGTAACGCTTAGCGGTGTCAGCTACAAGAGATCGCGCCCTGACAGCAAAAGCCCGCCCAATGTAGTTAGCGCAAGTCAACAAGTCGGGTGACCAGCCTGGCTTGAAACGAGGCTGGCTTAAACATTCTAAATCGTCATCAAAATAGACATTCTCAGGCATGCCAGCGAGATACCAATCCCAAACCTCAGCCAAACCAGCTAGATCATCGTCCCAATACAACAACTCCAACCAGGGATCTCGCCAAACAGCCTGCGCTATCTTGAATACCGCATCAGGCCGAAGCCGATCACCAGCTCGCAACAGCACTACCAAATCTTGCGGATGATGCTGAGATAACCGGTCAAACTCAGATACCAGATCGCTGGCTTTAACCCTTACAACCTCTACCAACCCCCACGACTGACTGAGCAAAGACTGCTCGGTCAAAGCAGCATCACCCCCGTCCTCTAACACCAGTACCCAAACCTTGAGCGGCCGAACCCACTCGTCAAACCATTGACGCTGAATCGCCAGAACACTGGGATCGGCTGGCAGACGGCAAAACCATTCACGATAAGTCACCCCGGCTGTCAAGCAAGACCGAGTTAGCTCTCGCACGGGCTTCACAAGCCCTCCTATCTGCATGCTGCTAAACATGCTGCGAGCTTTTTTCACCACTGCCCCAATAAAGCATCGACGGCGTGTACCACGGGGCAACACCCGCTCAACAAGACGACGAACCACTGCGACATACTACCCATGTCCTGCTGGTAGTGCGCCCAACACACACATCAACCCAAAACCACCACACACGACTACTTAGGATAAAATACTTGCCACGTTCAGCAAGGGCTGAAAAAACTATTAAAAAGAAGTTGACACGTTTCACACCAGCTTGGTTGTTGAGCCATGTTGCGCTTATTAGCTTGGTTGTGCTTACAGCACCCTCTGTAGTGGCCCAAGATGCTTATGACAGTGCGCATGTGCTCATCGTTGACCCTGCGGCAAGCATCATCTTCAACGGCAACGGCTGGGGCCATGGAGTCGGAATGAGCCAGTGGGGCACACGCTCGCGCGCTGAAGCTGGCCACAGTGTGCAAGAGATCTTGCAGTTTTACTACCCCGGAACCAACCTCGTTGAAAACTACGGCTATCCACCAGCACCCCCCACACCGCCATCTCCCCCGCCGAGCACAACAGCATCGGTTGCGCCCACCACCAACCCGCAAGACCCGGCCAGAATCCTCCTCGCTACCACCGACTCCACCATATTGACCCCAGAAGGTTTTAATCGCATCACCATCGATAACCAGAACATACCCTCTGATGCACAACCCACCAGAGCACCAGCAGGGACCCCTATTACCATCACTCGTTCGGCGGAAACTTGGCAAATATCACTCAACGGAGTCCAAGCCTGTGATGGCGGCTGTGTGGGCCAAACAGCCCAACTCCACTTTGCCACCAACACTACTGTGGCAATTTCAACTACCGGACGCTCCTACTCCCACGGACGTATCCACCTCGTGGCATCTAAGAGCGACCCCAATCGCTTCCAAATCACGCTGGACTCACTAACCGTAGAGAAGTTTCTCAACGACCAACACAATGTGGCGCAACCAGGCTCTGCAACAAATGTCATAAAAGACTCCGTAGATAGCCCTGTCGAACAATTACCTGAAGACACCATACGGGTGGCACTGGCCGCCACCAATGCCACCACCCTCACACCCCAAGGGCTAAACCGCATCACGCTAGATGGGAACAACGTTGCTGTTAATGACCAAGAAACTGCGCGAGCTGCCTTTGGCACCCCAATCACAATAAGCCGCAACAACGGATGGTCTGTTCAATTTGAAGACCCTGCATTTGCCAGCATCAATCTTTGTCCGACAGGTTGCGCTGAGGTTGCTTCGATCCAGCTGCACTTCGCCACAGGAACTTCAATAGCAGTTTCTACTACCGGACGCTCCTACACTCATGGACGCATCAACCTCGTTGCAGCGACAGGAAGCACCAGCGGATTCAACATAATCCTAGACTTCCTGACGATTCCAAAGTTCTTTAACGACCCTCAAGGCGCAATTCCTGCCTCACCCGGCGACCCCGCAACCACGCCCATCCCCGAAATCGACATCACCTACCCAACCCCGCTATATCCTGAAGAATCCATAGGAATTCACCTAGCCACAACCGCTCAAACCACCTTGATCCCCAAGGGTGCTAACCGAATCACTATAGATGGCCAAGGCGACATCCGAGTGGCCCCCAACACCTCAGTCACCTTCAGATACCACTCCGGGCACTGGCATATAACCTACAACGGCTTTGATGCCTGCGGGGCAGGTTGTGTAGGCCGGAGCGCACAACTCCACTTCACTACCAACACCTCTGTGGTGGTTTCCAACACCGGACGCTCCTACTCTCACGGACGCATCAACCTGGTACCCACCGCTGCTAGCTCAGAACAATTTTATGTGGTGGTTGACAGGCTCACCTTAGAAGAGTACCTGAGAGGCGTGGCTGAGATTCCCACTGACTGGCACGCGGTAGCACAAGATACACAAGCCATCGCGGCTCGCAGCTATGCGGTGACATCGCTACGCGAACGCAGAACATCATCTAGTTGGAACCGCCCTTTTGACCTATATGCCACCGTTCAAGATCAAGCATATGTAGGTGACACTCGCGAGCTAGCGCTAATGGCTGAGCCGTGGCTAGCTGCGGTAGAGCGCACTACTGGACAAACCCTGTTCTATGGAGATGAGCCAGTCAAAGCCTTCTACTCTTCTTCTAACGGCGGGTACACCGAACGCAGCGGCTATGTTTTCACGCAAGACAAACCATACCTGTTAGCCGTGCCTGATCCGTTTGATCAGCACCCAGAGAATCCCAACTTTGCCTGGGTAAACCGATATTCAATACAAGATTTCAACCAATGGTTGAACGAACACCCCGACACAGCAGTTGGACAGCTAATTAGCATGGCGATCATCAGCGGCCTCGGCGATTCAGGGCGCATCAACATGGCTGAAGTCAAGATCACCGGCACCAAACGTGAAATTGTAATCAGCGGTACCCGCCTAAACAACAGAATCTACACCGCTGCCGGTCAGCATCAGCAACCACGCCCGCTGTCCACTAAGCTGACCTTCACGCTCCCCCCTCCCAGCGTTGTAGCATCTCACTCTGGGGATTTGCTACCCGAACCAAGCCCTCCATCAGGTACTACTCCACCTGCCAAGCCGGTACCAGACACCTACTACTTAGGTGTCATCACCGGCCCAGACTTTTGCACCGATTTCAGCCTTGGAGGGCCCATCACCTACCCCCACGACAGCGACGGCGACGGCATCG
>VYCQ01000032.1:41890-97660 GCA_009843865.1 Acidimicrobiia bacterium | reverse complement strand
TTCAGCCTTGGAGGGCCCATCACCTACCCCCACGACAGCGACGGCGACGGCATCGCCGACATCTGCTCACTGCGATCCACCCGCCGAGAAGAAGCCGCCCGACAAGTGGCATTAGATAAATTTGAGACAGCAGCCCCAGATATCTACACCTTCTTGTTAGCAGAGAAATGCCTCAATCTGCTGCATCAATCCTTCGGCGAACCAGACAAAGAGCCTGAAGATCAATGCGCTCAATTTCACAAACCTGGCCTGAACAAAGCAGCTTCTGAACCCTCTTCAGACGATAGCAGCACCAACCCCGATACAGCAGGGGCTCAGTTCTTCTCTGGACCGGTCATCACAAGCAGCGATTTCTGCACCATCTTCAGCCTTGGAGGGCCCATCACCTACCCCCACGACAGCGACGGCGACGGCATCGCCGACATCTGCTCACTAAAAACCACGCGGAGAGTGGCAGTGGCCCGTCAGCAAGTTCTAGAAGAACTCAAATCGCCCAATGCATCCTTCGGAACTCATATGCCATTTCAGAACCTATTTAGGCTGAGCTGCGTAGAAATTGCTCCCATCTTTGCAAAGTTTGACTTTGGAGAATCCGAAAAAGAAGCTTTGGATGCCTGCGAACCCTACATCCGTTCTTAATCAAACCAAGGTAAATAAGCACCTCTAAGTGTTACGAACAAGACATTCACACCCCAAGGGCCTTTACCAAGCGCACCAAAGACTCTGAATAATGAGGAAGCTGTGTAATCCCTGCCAGCCGGAGAGCACGGTTATCTAACACCGAGTTCGCTGGACGCCTAGCAGGACGAAGCGAAGATAGTTCTGAAGTGGTAATCGGCTCCACCAAATCAGGGTCATGCCCTGCTGCAAGCAACACCTCTTTAGCAAACTCATACCATGTGGCCTCGCCCTCATTGGCGACATGGTAAACCCCAGGCCGTCGATCACTGCACAAGGTTTGTACTATCTTAGCCACATCAGATGCAAACGAAGGGGAGCCCCGCTGATCGGTCACAAACTTCAAGGGATCACCCCGACGAGCTAACTCCAACACAGTTTTAACAACATTGTTGCCATTAACCCCACATAACCAGCTTGTGCGCACAACAGTGGCTTTTGGCCCTGCTTCTTGCTCTCCCGCTAGCTTGCTAGCACCGTAAACCGACAAAGGTGCAGGCTGATCCCACTCGTGATAGGGCTCACCTTTGCTGCCGGAAAACACATAGTCAGTGGAAATATGACACAGATGAACATCAAATCGGTTTGCGGCCTCCGCTAGATAGCGCACCGCTAAGGCATTTATAAGATAGGCCCTATCCGATTCGGCCTCACATTGATCTACTGCGGTATATGCCGCGCAGTTCACCACCACATCAGGGCCAATTACGCTCAGTGCTCCTAACACCTGCTGCCTGCTAGCAACGTCTAAGTCGGCCCGGGTCAGCGCAACCACCTCAGCACCAACACATCCAAAACAAGCACACACCTCATGGCCAAGCTGCCCAGCGGCACCAGTAACCAAAACCTTCATGCCAGTTCTTGTTCCACGACCGCTTCTGTAAGTGGTACCCACCACCAACGGTTCTGACGATACCAATCCACTGTCGCAACCAACGCCTCATCAAAAGCACGTCGTGGCCGCCAGCCCAATGCTGCCAACTTGCTGGCATTCAACGAATAACGGCGATCATGTCCTAAACGATCAGCCACATACACGATACGCGCATCATCTGCCCCACACAGCTCCAATAACCGGTGAGTCAACTCCAAGTTGGTGATCTCTTTACCCCCAGCAACGTTATACACCTCCCCGGGCTCACCCTGTGTAAGCACAGTGTGGATAGCCGCACAATTGTCGTCCACATAGCACCAGTCGCGCACGTTGCGGCCATCGCCGTATAAGGGCACGGTCAAACCATCTAGCAGGTTGGTGATAAACAAGGGAATCAGCTTCTCGGGGTGCTGATAGGGGCCAAAATTATTGGTAGAACGGGTGATAACCACCGGCAGCCCGAAGGTCTGCTTATAAGCAAGCGCTATCAAATCTGACCCTGCTTTAGAAGCCGAATAGGGTGAGCTCGGGGCCAGCCGATCTGCTTCAGTGAATGATCCCTGAGTAATTGAGCCGTACACCTCATCGGTAGACACATGAACCAACTTGTCCACCTCTAGTTGCCGAGCAACATCGCACACCACGTTTGTGCCGTCGCAGTTGGTACGCACAAAGGCATCAGGCCCAACGATAGAGCGATCTACATGGCTCTCTGCTGCAAGATGAACCACCCCATCACAACCCGCCATAGCATCTTGTACCACATTGCGATCACAAACATCCCCGCAGATAAAGCTCATACGAGCATCGTCTTCTAGTCCAGCCAAGTTGTCCTTATTACCTGCGTAGGTGAGAGCATCCAACACGATCACCGAATGGTCGGTGTTAGCTAACACCCACCGCACATAATTAGCCCCAATGAACCCGGCACCTCCGGTAACCAACAACTTCATCGCGAATCCGAGTGCTGAAATGGCAAAATCAAATGATCGGGTATATCTGAACGACGAGGATTGTTCTGATCCCGTTTCGACAAGGTTGGCTGCTGCACCCCCCAATCGGCACCAACGGCTGGGTCATCCCAAGCTAAGCCCAGCTCATCGGCGGGGTTGTAATAGCCGTCTACTAGGTAGGTAATGGTCATATCCGACAATGCTGCAAAGCCGTGAGCCACTCCAGGCGGTATGTACACCCCGCGATGACGGTTGCTGCCGTCAGGTTCTTCGCCCAGATCCAACATCGTCGTAGCCCCGTCGCTGGGAGAACCGCTGCGCAGATCATGAAGCACCACTCGGGCACATCCGCTAGGTACATACCAATAGTCGGCCTGATTCAGGTGGTAGTGAAGGCCCACCACTGATCCGACGCGACGATCACCCCGATTAGCTTGAATCATGTCCTTAGCACAGGGAATCCACTCTTTGCGATAGGTCTCCACAAACAGGCCCCGTTCATCAGCATGCACCTGCGGGGTCACGATGAAGACCCCTTGAATCACATCACAATTACTTATTGTGGCGTTTGCTGTGACCACAGCTATTGACCTAGCTCCACCTGAGAGTGGTCTCCCAGCATGAGCCGCGAGGTTTGGCGACCTTGCGATGTGCGAACCACCTGCACATGTTGACCAATCAAAGAGTCGGTGATACGGCTTGTGCCCTCAATGCGACAACCTTGTAGCACAACCGAATGGTCTAACTCCGCATCGGAAATCAAACAATCATCGCCGATGGACGTGTAGGGGCCGATAAAGGAATTCTGGATGCAAGCATCGGTACCGATCACCGCTGGGCCTCTAACGGTAGAGTTGATGATCTTGGCCCCATCAGCCACCCTTACCCGACCCTCTACCTTTGAGGTTTGGTCAACCGCACCGTTCACCTGTCTGGACATGGTGTCCAACACCAGCCGATTGCACTCCAACAGCGGATCTTTTTTGCCGGTATCAATCCACCAACCCTCCAACAAACAATGGGTGACCCGATGATGGTTTTGGATCAGCCAACCGATGGCATCGGTGATCTCTAATTCTCCACGCTCTGAAGGTTGAATGGCTCCAACCGCTTCATGAATCAACGGATCAAACAGGTAAACCCCCACTAAGGCCAAGTTAGATTGCGGGTCTGCGGGTTTTTCCGTGAGGCCAACCACGCTACCGTCTGAGCCTAAATCAGCCACCCCAAAAGCACTAGGATTCTCAACGGGAGTAAGCAGAATTTGAGCCCGACACGGAGCAACGACATCATCCTGCGACTGCTCAAACCCTGCAACAAATTGAGCTAGGCCCTGCTCTAACATGTTGTCGCCCAAATACATCACAAAACAATCGTCGCCCAAAAAATCCCGAGCTATCAACACGCAATGAGCAAGACCTAACGGTGCAGCTTGTTGTATGTATGTGACCTTTACCCCAAAGCTCGAGCCATCGCCCACCGCCTCACGAATCTCTTGATGGGTATCGCCCACCACAATGGCAATGTCAACGATTCCGGCTGCGGCCATGTCTTCAATTCCATAGAACAGCACCGGCTTATTGGCTATAGGCACAAGCTGTTTAGCTCGTGTATGGGTGAGCGGGCGCAGCCGAGTCCCCTCACCCCCCGACAAGATCAACCCCTTCATTTTACGATGATCTGCCAGCGATTCAGGCCACTAGTTCAAAGGTGCTGGGGCACAAAGACCATCAAGCTCTACGACTTTGATCTTGTCGCGGTTTTGCCAAGTTATGATCTGATTCGGATCAGGCCGCAGCTTGTACTCTCTAAACGACATTTCGCTGGCATCAAAGGTCAACAGCCGCCCCACTAAAGTGTCACCATGGCCCAAGATCAGCTTAAGGGCCTCCAACGCTTGAATTGAGCCCACGATACCCGGCAACACGCCCAATACTCCGGCTTCGGCACAGCTGGGAGCCATCTCAGCAGGAGGCGGTTCTGGAATCATGTCACGGTAGGTAGGGCCATTACGGGGATCAAACACGGTCACCTGACCCTCAAATCGAAAGATTGACCCGTGAACAACGGGAATACCCAGCTTCACAGAAGCATCGTTGAGCATATAGCGAACCGGAAAGTTGTCAGCACCATCTACGATCACGTCGTAATCCTCAATGATGTCCACGATGTTGTCAGCACCTAACCGCACATCATAGGTCACCACATTCACATCAAGGTTCAGATCATTGAGGGTCTGCTTGGCCGAATCAACCTTGCGATGACCAACTCTGTTCACATTATGAAGGATCTGGCGTTGCAGGTTGGACTCATCCACCACATCCATATCTACGATCCCAATGGTGCCCACACCAGCAGCCGCTAAATAGAGGGCCGCAGGAGAGCCTAAGCCACCAGCTCCCAAACATAAAACCTTGGCTTCCAAAAGCTTAAGCTGACCTTCTTCGCCTACTTCTGGCAACAACAGGTGGCGGTGATAGCGGTTACGCTGCTCAGGGCTCAGCGTGGCTGGCAGCATCCACGGGCGACCCTCGTCCTTCCAACGATTGAAGCCGCCGTCCATAGACACCACATCTTGATAACCGATCTCTTGCAGCGTTTGAGCCGCGAAAGCCGAGCGCACACCGCCAGCACACATCACCACCACAGGTGCCTGCTTGTTAGACAGCCGGTTCTCCACATTAGGTTCAAGGTTGCCTCTAGGGATATACACCGATCCGGGCACCGCACCTTGCTCAACCTCATCAAACTCCCTGACATCTAACAACACAGCACCGTTAGCCAACATCTTCTCGGCTCCAGCAGGGTCAATCTCACGAATTTGAGCTTTAGCTTGCCTAAGCAGTTCTCTAAACGTGGACATGTCGACGGTCACCTCGGTTGCTAGCGAAACACCGGGTCAGCAATAGGGGGTACTACCTATAAATCCTACTGAATCAGTCTGATTTTACCAATTCTCTAGAAACTGCTCTCAAAACTCCGGACTATCTTATTGACAAGAATAATAGAAATAATATAAAATAGTATATAATCAATTTTTGCTTATCTAATATGACTAAGCTAAATAGAAACATTAGACTTATGACTTATACTACATTTCGCCCGCAGTCCTCTCAACTCTCATCCTCGCTATGGATTGAACCATGGCAAGACAACATTACCGAGCAAACAGGACACGACCCGCGCTCGCTATATGTAGAGCAGTACTGGCTAAGCGTAATTGGGCCCACCGCTACATGGTTCATGCGCTACGTAGCTCATGAGTTTGACCGCTATCCCAACGGATTTGAACTATCGGTGCCCGAAATCTCCTTACAGCTAGGAGTCAGCCCCAAGTGCGGCAACCGCAGTGGTCTGCATCGCACCTTAGAACGCCTAGTGGTATTTCGCCTAGCAGCCCAAGGCCATGCAGGTTTTGCCGTGCGACGACAACTGCCACATCTAAACAACGCACAGATCCGCCGTCTACCACAACATCTCAAACGTTCACACTCCAAACATGCGCCTGCCTACAACAAAGAGGTCCAGAACGTGTAAAAAACTCATATGGCATTCATCGCAGCGCCTTACTTAATAGCTGCCTTGTTATTAGGAGCAGCAGGCGCAGCGAAAACCATTACCCCGTCGGCTGCGGCAGACGCTTTAACTAAGCTAGGTGTGCCTAACAGTTTGTGGACTATACGGCTCTTGGGGCTTTTAGAGCTCACGGTAGCAACAGGAGCGTTCATTGTGGGAGGTGTCCTGCCCGCTAGCGCGCTAGCCGGACTTTACGGCAGCTTTGCGATTGTGTCTGTGGCCATGCTGCACAAAAAAACAGGTGCCCACTGTGGATGCTTTGGAAAAAGGCCCATGCCAGCTAGCAGCCGACATGTGATCGTGAACCTTCTAGCAACAGCGTCGGGTACAGCAGCAGCAGCTTGGCGTATTAGCGCAGCTGACAAGCTGTTTGAAACCAACCGATGGCTCTATGCACCTCTTGCGATAACGGTTTTAGGCGGTGCTTACGGGGTGTTTCTATGGCTCAGCCAACCCCGCAAACAGCCTTAGAATCAACCGCGGGCGGCTCAAAGTTGACCAGTGCATCTAAGAGCATTCTGACCCCAAAGCCAGTGCCGCCCTTGGCGATCTCACCCTCTTCAGAATCAACAAAGGCGGGCCCAGCAATATCCAAATGCGCCCAAGGAACCCGCTCATCCACAAAGTGCGACAAAAATAGCCCTGCGGTTAAGGCCCCACCATGAGGCCCGCCAATGTTCTTGATGTCAGCCACAGATGAGTCAAGCTGGCTCTTATAGTCCTTCGGCAAAGGCAACCTCCACACCCGCTCCCCCGCACGATCCCCAGCATCGACTAACTGGTTCAACCAAGCCTCGTTGTTGCCCATAAGTCCTGCCACCTTGGGTCCCAAAGCCACCACACAGGCTCCGGTAAGGGTAGCCAAATCCACTATAGCATCAGGCTGCGCCAAGCAAGCCCGCTCTAAAGCGTCGGCCAACACCAGTCGCCCCTCCGCGTCAGTATTGAGCACCTCAACGGTCTTACCGCTGGCCATCGTAAGCACATCGCCGGGCCGGGTAGCATCGCCGCCTAACATATTGTCGGTCATAGGAATATAACCGGTGACCTTCACCGGCGGTGCCACTGCCGCCACCGCCGACATCACACCCAGCACCGCCGCACCACCGCTCATATCGCACTTCATGGTCATCATGCCGGCGCTGGTCTTAATGGACAAACCACCAGCATCAAAGGTGAGACCTTTGCCCACCAGCGCCACCGACCCACGACACTGATACTCAGAGCTGGGGCTGTAGCAAAGTTCTACAAATCGAGCTGGCTGCTCAGAACCTCTGTTCACGCCCAACAACCCGCCCATCTTGGCTTCGCTAATAGCCTCTAAATCCAACACTGTAACCTCAAGCCCCTCTCTTGCGGCTACCTCTTTGGCTATATCAGCAAACTTGGTTGGGGTGAGCGACCCACCAGGCTCATTCACCAAGTTGCGCGCAAAACACACCGCCTCTGCCACTCGTCGCCCCTGCTCCAAAGCATGGGTCACGGCCTTACCACCAGGCCCAACCACGCAGACAGAACTCAACTCGTTAGGCTTATGTGTAGATTTGCAATCGCCATAGCTATAGGCCCCTAGAACTATGCCCTCAACCAAAGCCCGCAAGGCTTCGGTGCGTTCTAGGTTCTCGGGAACCTTGTCGGTTACTGAAACTGCGATGCGCGACATTCGTTTGGCTGCCCGTGCCAACGATGCACCTGCATGGCGAACCTCGCGCAAGGTGATCTTGTCTTGTTGCCCCAAACCTACCACTGCAATGGGACACTCATCGCCCGACACGATCTCTACCTGTCCTACTTTGGCTTCAAAACCTCTGCCCTCCAACACTCCCCAATCCAATCCCTTAGGCCAATCAGCGTTATCGTCAGAGCACACTCCCAGCGCATAGAGCTGCGAACGGGCTGGGACTTTGGTTCCGGTTCGAAATAAAATCAATTTGCCTCCTTAAGAGATTATTCCAGCAGCATTTAAACAAAACAGTTAAATGGATTGCTGCTGTGCTCGTGGATTTTATATCCGCAGCAGTTAGCAGCCTGCTTCCTTGTAGCCTCGCAAAATATGGGCACATATTTACAAGAAGCACACCAGCGCGTGCTTGTCTACGACGGTGCCTTTGGAACTTACATCCAAGAACAAGCCTTAAGCGCCGATGATTTCGGCAACCCCGACCTAGAAGGATGTAACGAGATCTTGTGCTTGACGCGGCCCGATCTCATCGCTGGCATGCATGACCTTTACTTGGGGATCGGCGTGGATGCCGTAGAGACCGCCACCTTTGGTGCCTTCGCAATACCGCTTGGAGAGTACGACATCGCCGATCAAACCTATGAAATCAACCGAGCCGCCGCCCAAATCGCTAAAGAGGTAGCCCACGGATACACCACCGCCAACTTCCCCCGTTGGGTAGCTGGATCAATAGGGCCCGGCACCAAACTGGCCTCTCTAGGGCAAATCCGATATAGCGAGCTGCGCGATGCCTTTGAGGTGCAAGCCAGAGGTCTGCTTGACGGCGGGGTGGACTTGCTATTGATCGAAACCCAGTACGATCTGCTCGGAGCCAAAGCCGCCATAAACGGCTGCCGCAAAGCAATGGCCGCAGTGGGGCGCGACGTGCCACTACAAGTACAGGTGACCATCGAGACCACCGGTCGCATGCTGCCCGGTACCGAAATTGGTGCAGCCCTAGCTGCCTTAGCACCACTAGATGTGGCAGCATTTGGGTTGAATTGCGCCACCGGCCCAGCAGAAATGGGCGAACACCTACGAGTGCTGTGGGAACAATGCCCTGTGCCGGTGACCTGCATGCCCAATGCTGGCCTGCCACATGTGGTTGAGGGTCACATGCACTACGATGTCGGCCCCACCGAGTTTGCCGACACTTTGGCCCGCTACATCACCGAATTGGGGGTAAACGTGGTAGGCGGGTGTTGTGGTACCACAGCAGAACACATCCAAGCAGTAATTGAGCACTGCGGCCACTTAGAACCTGCGAAACGCCAAGCAGCGCTTCCCCCCTCAGCTACTTCGATATACAGCCCGGTACCATTTGCTCAGCAAACCTCGTTTCTGATCGTGGGCGAACGCACCAATGCCAATGGCTCTCGGCAATTTCGCGATGCCATGCTGTCAGTCGACTGGGATAGCTGCTTACAAATAGCGCGCAAACAGGTAAGCGAGGGTGCCCACCTTCTAGATCTTTGCGTTGACTATGTAGGCCGCGATGGTACTGCCGACATGGACGAACTGGCGCGACGCTTAGCGACCGGCGTAACGGCACCGCTAATGCTCGACTCTACGGAGCCAAATGTAATGCAGGCTGGCCTGGAGTGGATCGGAGGACGAGCAGTGCTGAACTCGGCCAACCTTGAAGACGGTGCAGGTCCTAACACGCGCTTAGACAAAGTACTGAAATTGGCTAAGGAGTTTGGGGCCGCGGTTGTGTGCTTGCTGATTGATGAAGAAGGCCAAGCCCGAGATCTGGAATGGAAAATGCGAGTAGCTCATCGCCTGTACCGCTTAGCCATCGAAGAATACCAACTAGCGCCTTCCGATTTGATCTTTGATGCCCTCACTTTTCCACTATCCACCGGCGATGACAACCTGCGCAAAGATGCCGCTAACACCATTGCTGCTATACGCCGCATCAAAGCTGAACTGCCCGGTAGCTTCACCACGCTGGGCATTTCCAACGTATCCTTTGGCCTCAAGCCCGCCGCTCGCCATGTGCTCAACTCAACATTCTTACACGAGTGCTTACAAGCCGGGCTGGACTCAGCCATCATGCATGCTGGACGCATCATCGCGTTAAACCGGATAAAAGCAATCCATCGCGACATCTGCTTGGACTTGATCTATGACCGTCGCGGCAGCGCGGGTAGCGCCTCAGCCGGTTGCAGCGACTACGACCCTCTAAGAGAGCTGCTAGCTGCATTTGAAAACGTAACGGCCAATATCACTACCAAGCAAGACCGCTCAAGTTGGCCGGTAGAACAACGATTGGAGCGACGGATCATCGACGGAGACCGCGACGGCTTAGAAACAGACTTAGCCAAGGCCCTGGAATCCAGCGCTGCCCTCGACATCGTCAACGACACATTGTTGGCAGGCATGAAGGTGGTGGGCGACCTATTTGCTTCAGGGGAGATGCAACTTCCCTTTGTGCTTCAATCGGCTGAGACCATGAAAGCCGCCGTATCCTACCTAGAACCTCACATCACACAGACCGAAGAATCAGGCAGCAAAGGTCGAATCGTTCTAGCCACGGTTAGAGGCGACGTTCACGACATCGGCAAAAACCTAGTGGACATCATCTTGACCAACAACGGCTACGAGGTATACAACCTAGGCATCAAGGTCTCCATAACCGAGATGATTGAAAAAGCTCTGGATGTGGATGCTCACGCTATAGGAATGAGCGGACTGTTGGTAAAAAGCACCCTGATCATGCGTGACAACCTAGAAGAGTTAAACCAACGCAACCTGCACCACCTACCGGTGCTGTTGGGGGGCGCGGCGCTCACCCGCACCTATGTAGAACGAGATATGCGAGAAACCTACCGAGGTCGGGTTTTTTATGGCAAAGATGCCTTTGAGGGGCTTGCAGTAATGGACAAGTTAGGGGAGCTGCGCCGCAGCGCAGTGGACGACCCTCATTTTGGTCGCCGTCTTGGCGGTCGAGACCTGCCCCGGCGAACGCGCAGCAACTCAACTAAGGACAACAAACAGAACCAACCCGAAAGAGCTCCATCGGTGACCACAGATAATCCGGTTTTCAGACCACCTTTTGTGGGCTCCCGAGTGGTTAAGGGCATTCCGGTAGCTGACATCGCAGAATACGTGAACGAAACGGCCTTATTTCGCAATCAGTGGCAGTTTCGGCCCACCGAAGGCGAAGACGACCAAGCCTTCAAAGAGCGCATACGCCCAACCATGCGCCAACAGCTAGCTTCAGCCATCGCGCAAGATCTGCTAACCCCGCAGGTGGTGTACGGCTATTTTGCGGCCAACGCCTCTGGTGACAACCTAGTGATTTGGAACAGCGAAGAGCGCGACACCGAACGTTGCCGCTTTCGCTTCCCGCGACAACAACGCGATCCCTACCTATGCATTGCCGATTTCTTTCGCCCCTGCAATAGCGAAGAGGTTGACTACGCGGCTTTCCACATCGTGACGGTGGGCGAAAAAGTATCTAAAGCTACCGCTGAGATGTTTGCCAACGACCATTATCAAGAGTACCTGCTATTGCATGGCCTAGGCGTAGAAATGGCCGAAGCCCTCGCCGAATACTGGCACCACCGAATCCGTACAGAGTGGGGTTTTATAGACGAGGATGGACCCAGCCTTGCGGGACTGTTCCGTCAGCAATACCGCGGCGGGCGTTATTCGTGGGGTTATCCCGCTTGCCCCGACTTAGAAGACAACCTCACCGTGGCCCAACTTCTTAACGCCAGCCGCTTGGGTATCCAGGTGGGTGCTGAAACCAGCTTTCAATACCAACCAGAGCAAACCACCTCTGCATTGATCTGTCATCACCCGCAAGCCAAGTACTTTGTAGCTCGTTAGTAGGTTGTATCCAGCAACACCCGAGCCACCAAATCCATTCCAAAGCCGGTCACAATCCCCAGGTACAACAAACCCGTAGCCGCCATTACCGCCGCATAAAACCGTTCTTTCAGCGCAGCTCTGGCGAGCGCCACCAAAACCACCGTTGTCGACACACAAGCCACCCAAAACCATCCCAACAAGCCGTTGTAACCATCATCAATACTGCCGTTGAGCACCGAGATCATGCCAGTAGGCCATAGCATCACCAACAACTCAGGTACCCACAAAAGACCAGTCCAGCGCACCAACTCCAACAAGGCTGCCCGAGGTAAGCCGGGCTGCACCAAATACCAGTGGCCCAACAACATGGCGCTAGTTACCGCTCCCAAGAACAAAGCACCAACCACACTACGAGTCACCGCCAAAGCCGCAGGGTGACCAGCAGCAAAACCACCAGCTATCACAGCCACCAACCCCAATGCTGAGGCAAGAATATCCAATTTTGATATGTCCAACCTTGCAACATTCAATTTTGGCCAATTCACAACATCTAAATCTTGTTCCTGACGGCACAAAATAGAAACCACCAAAGCCATCCCAGCAACCACCGCGGTGGCTGCTGCTGTCCAATCTCGCACCGGCACCGGATCGGTAACAAAACCCAGCCACGCGCTAGTACCAGCCAACACACCAAATATGCTGCGCATCAACCAGCCGTAACCCGGGCCGGTTTCGTTACGCCGCGTAGTAACCCAGGTAAACGCCAAGCCACCCGCCGCTAACTGCGCTAGCAACGTGGCGGGCTGAAACTCAATCACCTGATTGAGAACGCTCTGAACCGGCTAATTGATCTACCACCAGGTGATTATTGTTGGTGGTGCGATACACGGCACGAAACATCATGTGTACGCCAAGAGGCAAAGTAAGTGTCATGGCCAACGCAGAGATGCCAAGATAAACACTACCCCCCCACCCAAGCTCCATGGCTGCACCAGCAGCAGCCACCAAAAATGCCATGGGGCTTGCCTTGCCCGCAGAGTGAAATCGGGCATAAGGGGTTGAAAACCGTAGCAGGCCCGCACCTGCTAACAACGCAATAGCACCTCCAATCAACATCAATATGGCAGCCACCACGCTCATAAGTTGGGGATCGTTTCTTGAGGATGGGCTGTTTGAGGGTTCACGAGTTTGGACTCTGAGTCATGCCAGCGTCGTCTTCTACAAAACGACTAGCTGCCACCGTTGCGGTAAAGCCCACCATTGCTAGCACCACCAGCAAAACCAAGTAGATGCTCTGACCACTGCGAGCAGCATGCACGGTAATGGCCCCCATAAGCGACACCAGAACCACGTCCAAGGCGATCACCCTGTCGGCTAATCCAGGCCCGATCAAAAGCCGACCCACCCCGCAAACACCTGCTAGACCAAAACAACCAAAAGCAATAGCCGAGATCATGTAGACACCTGCCGAGCACTACGCTGAGACAAAGGCGATAAAGCAAGCGAAGCAAACTGTACTAGTTCTTGCACATGGGCGATGGTTTCCTCTCGGCGGTTGTGATGCAGAAGGTGCAGATAAATCACCCCGCGTTCTTCGCGGGTTTCTACTACCGCTGTGCCAGGAGTAAGCGTAATAGCCACCACCAACAACAAAAAGTGCATGCGCCCCACTTTAGGTACATACACCTCAACGATGGATTCGACTGTGCGATCAGCCAAAGTAAGCACCTCAGCGGCAACATGAAAGGTGGACTTCACCAAATCCACCAGCACCAGCTTTCCCAAGCGCATTAGAGGTACAACCCGCACACCAAGATTGCTGGGCACGCCAAAACCCAAAGCACACGACAACACAGCAACAACTGCTCCTGAGGCTATGTTGGCTACAGATATCGCCCCCCACAAGCCGCACCAAATGGCGATAAGGCCCACGATGGCAGCAATATAGCGAGGCACCATAACAACTCTCATGACAAAACCTGATGCACATAAACAGTGGGGTTCTTCAGTTCTTCAGATGCTCGTGTGCTGAGATCAAATAAGGGGCCAGCCAAAAGCGAGATCACCAACGTGCCGCACACGGCCAGCCCAGTAGCGCTCAGCATGGTTTTCTGATTACGGCGATCCACCGTTACCGGGGTAATTTCCTCAGCAGGCGGCCCCCAAAACACGCCCAACCAAATCTTTGCCATTGACAACAACGTAAGGGCACCAGCCAGCAGTGCGGCGACGACCACAAGAATCGAAGTTTCGGCAATGGCCGCGCCGATCACAGCTAACTTGGCAACAAATCCCGAAAACGGTGGAATGCCCGCCAAGCTGAGAGCCGGAATGGCAAACAATGCAGCCAGCACAGGTCGGCGAGTAGCCACACCCCCCGAGCGCTCCAAGGTGCTGGTGCCTTGATCGTTTTCGATCAAACCTCCCACCAAAAAAAGCACGGTTTTGACAGGCATGTTATGAATCAAGAACAAGATTGCCCCAGCTATGCCAGCAACAGAAAAAAGACCTAAACCCATGAGCATGTAGCCAATCTGACTGATGATGTGAAACGACAAAATGCGTTTCACATCTGACTGGGCGAGCGCTCCCAGCCCACCTATCACCATAGTTAAGCCAGCAATTATCAACATGATCGGCCCTAGGTCATCCATACCAGTCAAGGTGTGAAAGCGGATCATGGCGTATATACCAATCTTGGTTAACAGCCCAGCAAACACTGCTGTAATGGTTGTGGGGGCCGTCGGATAGGAATCAGGCAACCACGAGAACAGAGGAAAAACGGCGGCTTTGGTGCCGAACACCACAAAAAACCAGGCACCTATACCAATGCGCACTCCGTCGGTTAACTCTGGGATGCGCTCAGAAAGCAAAGCCAAGTTCACGGTGCCAGTAGCAGCGTAAACAAAACCCACCCCAAACAAGAACAACGCCGAGGCGAACAAGTTCATCGCCACATAGGTCATGCCAGCACGAATTTGACTGCGACGGCCTTGATTGGTCAAAAGCACATAACTAGACACCAAGATCAGCTCAAAAGCTACAAACAAGGTGAATAGGTCACCTGTTAACAACGCTAATGAAACCCCCACAGTGAGCACGCAAAGCAGCGGGCCTGCTAGTTCAGGGTTGGCACCCCACACAGCACGCCGTTGACCAATAGCAAATATTTCCACCACAAAGATGATGGACAGCGCTACCGGCAAAATCAGAGCAGCTAACAAATCGGCCACCAGCACAATTCCTAACTCGGGCTGCCAACCGCCCACCAGCACCACATGAGTACCACCATCGTTCACCCCCAAAAGCACCATAAACGAACAGACCATGGCCACCGCTAACCCGACGATGACTATGGTATCGCGAACCACAGTATTGCCCCTCCACAACAACCCTCCTACTGCGGCCACAAACGGCGCAAAAATAGGCATCACCACCAAGGCGCTCATGAAACGCTCTCTGAGCTATTTCCCGTCACCAAAACAGCGTTCTCCAAAATGGGCCTAACTGGAGCTTGTGGCTCTAGCCCAGCCAAGTCAGCCATAACATCTTGGGGCTCTTCGGTGGGAGCACCAAGGGCAACACGCTGATCTTCTAGGTCATCTTCAACTAGATCGTCTCTGGTTAGTTGTTGTTGCCTGACCGCTAAAGCCAACAAAAACAGCGTCAACCCAAACGAGATCACAATGGCCGTAAGGGCCAAGGCTTGCGGCAATGGATTGGACAAATCCACCACCGCACCGCTACTGGCAATTGGAGCATCCCCGCTAGCACCACCTGCTACCAAAAAACCAAGCACCGTGGCGTGACCCAACAAAGAAAAACCCAGGATAATCTGACTCAATGATCGTGCCATGATCAGATAAATCCCCACCGAAGTGAGACCGCCCACCGCCAACAACAACGCCCCGCTCATGTGACACCGCTTTGTTTTGTATGAGCTGCTGTCATCCGATGAGGTTCGCGTTGTGGCACCTCATCAAGGGGCATAGCTGAAAAACCATTAATGATAGCCGCCACCAACCCCACCACAATCATGCTTACGCCGATATCAAACGGCAAAGCTGTGCCGGTCTTGACCGTACCTAAAATAAGCAGATCAAAAGTGACTACTTGCTGATCCAACAACGTGCCACCCCACACAAGCGGTAACAGACTGATTACGGCCATCAGCAGCGCACCACACGCGATCAATGCAATGGTACGTCTAGGACGATGTAACCCAGCGATGGTGCGCAGTACGACCACAGCACCAAACACCAGCCCAGCGGTAAAGCCTCCACCCGGAGAGTTGTGTCCAGCAAACAGCAAATACACCCCAACCACAATCGCCAGCGGACTAACCACGCGTATGCCCCGCGCGATCACCGGTGCCTGATGAGGCTTCATGCCTGCGATGCTCCATAGCTACGAACCCTGGCCAAAGCCAGAATACCGATCGCTACCGTGGCCAAAACCACCACCTCGCCAAGGGTGTCCAAGGCTCTGATGTCAGTAAGTATGACGTTCACCACGTTGTTACCACCGCCCTCATCAACGGCACCAGCAACTAAAGCCTCTGTCGGCGCACGATCTGTGGGATTAGCCCCGGCTGCTGCCAGCGCTGCGGTTACGGCTAACCCTCCAGCGGCAGCAACCGTCATTCGCACCGAGCGCCAGGATCCTCGAATTGGCGGGAAGCGCCTAGCCAAATGACCTAGCCCCAGCACAAAGCCCACCACCACCACGGTTTCCACCAAGAGCTGTGTCAACGCCAGATCGGGTGCTCCGTGTACCAAAAACAGGCCGGTCACCCCGAAACCAACCGACCCTAGGGCTAAAGCCGCGCCAAGGCGCGAACCCACAAAGGCTGCTGCCAAAGCTGCAACCACCACCGTCAGAGCCAACGCCCCTTGAATGGGATGATCCCACCAAACCAAATGTCCGCTAGCAAAGTCGCTGCTCAAAACGGCGGCAGCTAAAACCGCTACTGCTGCCATCACAGCCAAATACACAGGCAAGGAGCCGTGCTGTATTGCAGCAATCAGGCGGGGAGAGTTGGCGATCACGCCGTCAACTATGCCGTCTACTGTATTGGCCCCTACCGACGACGGTATTCGCCTAGGCCCCCGCAATACTAAAAGAGCACCCAGCAATGCGCCAGCAATCACAACCAGCACAGAAATCACAAAAGCTGCCTTCAAACCAGGCCACATAATGAGTTCATACACAGCAGCTTTGCGGTTTAGTTCGCTTGCCGCAGTACCAACTATGTGGTTCACCACCCCGATGGCGGCGTAGCCCGCCACCCCGGCCATACCAAGCAGCAAAGCTGGTAGCTCCATCAACAATTTGCGAGGCGCTAAGGCACTAGAAGTATTTGCTGATGTTTTGACCGAGGTGTTTATTGATGTGTCTGCTGAAGTGGCTGTGTCTACTGAGGTAGCTGGCCCCGGACCGAACACACCGTGCAGCAAGCGAACGGTATAAGCCACGGTAAGTACAGACCCCCCGATGATCGCCACACCCACCAATGCTTGAGCTGTACCCGACAGCTTAAGCACCGCTTCTATGGCGGCCTCCTTGGCTGTGAAGCCTACAAGAGGTGGCAGACCCACCATAGAAGCACCCGCCAAAAGCGCCACGGCAAAAGCCACCGGCATAGAGCGAGCCAAACCGCCAAGTTGGGTGATATCACGCGTGCCTGTACGCACATCCACCTCACCCACAACCAAAAATAAGGCTGCTTTGAAAAGAGCATGGCTAAAAAGCAGTGCGATGGCCGCAAAAATGGCCTTGGGAGTACCCACCGCCAACAGCGTGAGCATCAAGCCAAGCTGCGAAACAGTGCCCCACGCTAAAATCAACTTAGCATCGCAGTGACGCAAGGCACCCACCGCTCCCCAAATCACCGAGGCTGATCCCAAAGCAATGCCCAGCCACTTCCAAGTTGCCACATCGCCAAAAGCCGGACCCAACACCGCCACCAGCAAAATCCCTGCCTTCACCATGGCTGCTGAGTGCAGGTAGGCGCTTACCGGAGTAGGTGCTGCCATAGCACCCGGCAACCACACATGAAATGGGATCTGTGCTGATTTGGTGGCAGCTCCAATAAGCAACAGCACCGCGGCTGCTGTCGCTTGAGTACCAGCAATTGGGACTATCGCAGTGAGGCTCGGCGACCCTGCCTGCTCAGCCAGCATAATTAGCCCTGCTAGCAAGACCAAGCCCCCACCTGCTGTGATCACCAACGCGCGGCGGGCTGCCATCCGCACCGCAGAATCTACATGCTTGTGGCCCACCAGCAAGAACGAGGTAACCGATGTCAACTCCCAAAAGATAAACAACGTCCAAATAGAGTCAGCCCAAACCAAGCCCAACATAGAGGTAGAAAAAGCCAGCAGGGTGGCCGGAAAACGTGTACCACCAACAGCATCAGCGCTGAAGTACCCACAGGCATACACCATCACTAAGGCCCCCATCCCTGACACCAACAAGGTCATCAACAACCCCAAAGCGTCAGCCCGCAAAGCTATCGCCACATCCAACCCGTCCACCCAAACCAGCTCGGCGGTAACGGGATCACCCCCTGCTACTAATTCAACACTAGCCCAAACCGAGGTAACCAAAGGAGCAAGCGCGCCAGCCACCAACCCTGCTTGCATAGAGCGCCGTCCAGCCAACACCACAACAGGAATAGCTAGCAGATGGGCTACAAACAATACCCAAACCATGCTGCTCAGTGCTCCCTAACCTGATGTTGCACCTGATACAAAAAATGGCCTAGCAGGTTACCTGGTCTGCTTCACGCGCTGATTACCTCTGCCAGCACACCCGCATAAGCCTGTTGAGCGTGGTGTGAGCTACGGGTTAACGGGCTGGCCTCCACATGAGCAATACCAAGTAAGCGACCCTCATGCCTAAAACGAGCAAAGGTGTTGGGCAACACCCAACGAGCTACTGGCAGATGTTGTGCTGAGGGGCGCAAGTATTGTCCCAAGGTCACAATGTCGGTACCCACAGCAGCTAAATCGGCCATGGCTTGCACAACCTCCTCGTCACTTTCTCCCATGCCCACAATGATCGAAGACTTCGTGATAAGCCCTGAGGCCTTGGCCCTAGCCAAAACTGCCAAGCTGCGAGCGTAACTAGCCGAGGGCCGTACCGTGCGCTGCAAGCGAGCCACCGTTTCCAAGTTATGGTTCAACACATCGGGCCGTGCCGCAAAGATAGTTGCAAGCGCCTCTGGGTCACCTTTGCAGTCAGGGATGAGCACCTCGATTCGTAGGTTGTCCTGCGGAATTGCCTGTCGGTTCCGCAACGCTGCGATGGCAGCCGCAAAGCCAGCAGCACCTCCATCGGGCAGGTCGTCACGAGCCACCGCTGTGATGACCACATGTTCCAAACCCATGGCTTGTACAGCATCGGCTAAACGCTCAGGCTCCTGATCGTCAACCGGCAAGGGACGACGTGTATCTACTTGGCAAAAGGCACAGGCCCGAGTGCAGCGTGTACCGTTAATCATAAAAGTAGCTGTGCCCTCATTCCAACACTCATAGATGTTGGGGCAACCAGCCTCCTCACAAACCGTCATCAGCTCTTTTTTGCGAAGCAGTGAACGCACTCGCCGAAAGTCCGGGCCTGTGTGCAACCCCACCCGCATCCACTCAGGTTTGCGATCACTAAGGCTGATGCTCACCGGCGTATGCGCCACCCGCTGCGCAACCACTTCAGCTCGGTCAACTGCTAAGCTACCCCAGCGCTCAGCTGACCGAGCGACAATAGCATCCACAACTTCAGACATCGCTACCTTCACGCCCTCAGCAGCCAAAGAAGTAACCGCTTTGTCGGAAATTCCACAAGGCACTATCCGCTCAAACCATTGCAAGTCACAGTCCACGTTCAACGCAAACCCATGCATAGAACGAGTGCGTGCCAACTTCACTCCGACAGCAGCGATCTTGCGGGGATTATCTCCCTCAGGATCCACCCACACCCCCGGATAATCGCCCAAACGACCGCAGCGGACATGCGAGGAACCATCTAAGCCCAAATCCCTCAGGACATCTATGAGAAGCTGCTCTACCGAATGCACATACGCAACGGTGTCAGCCATGCCCCCACCTCTTTTGCCTGCCACATTTAAGATCGGGTAGCCCACTAACTGCCCAGGGCCATGGTATGTGACATCTCCACCACGATCAGCATGCACCACGTCGGCACCCACCTCGTGAGGATCAACCAAGATGTTGCTTTGGTCTGCACGCACGCCCAACGTAAACACATGAGGGTGTTCTAACAACAGCAGGTAGTTGTCGTGATGTTGAAACAAAGCCTTCTGCAATGCGTGAGCATCGTCATATGACACCCTGCCCAGCCAGCGCACCCGCAGCGGGCTGCGGGGCGATGACATGGTGTCTACAGATCGCAAATCAAGCAATCTCGGCTTGCCAATCGCGAGTCTCAATGATTTGACGCAGATGATCCAAAAACGCAGCCACATAAGCCCCGTCAAACGCCCGATGATCCCAAGCCAAAGCCAGCACCCCCACCGAATGCACGGCTATGGCCTCGCTGCCATCGCGGGCAGTCACCACCACAGGACGACGACGAACGCCATCAGTAGACAAAATAGCTACCTGAGGCTGATTAATGATAGGGAACTGCATCAAGGTACCCCACTGTCCAGGATTTGTGATGGTGAAGGTGCCCCCAGAGAGCTCATCTGCGTTGAGATGCTTAGCTCGAGCTCGCCGCGACAAATCAACTATCTCCTCAGCAATGGGCGCCAAGCGCTTACGGTTGGCATTGGCAATCACCGGTGCTAAAAGACCTTTAAAATCTAGGTCTACAGCGATAGCCAAGTTCACGTAATTGTGAACTACCAGATCACCCTCACCAACTGAAGCATTAATATGGGGATAGCTAGCGATGGCATCACATACTGCTCTAGCAATAAACGGCAGATAGGTGAGGCTGAAGCCGTACTGAGCCTTAAAGCTGCCACGATGAGCACTACGAACCTTCTCCACACCTTCAAAATCCACCTCCACAGCGGTCAAAACATGAGGCGAAACCGCTTTAGAACGCACCATGTGCTCACCGGTGATACGACGGATGTTGGTAAGCGGCACAAGCGTTTCACGCTCCCCCATTGGTGAGCCTTGACCAGGAGTGGGGCTTACCCCAACGTTGTTAGTACCGCTGTCTGAGGTGCTAGACACAGTAGCGCTAGACGCTAAATCCATAGAAGTAATAGCGAAGCGATTCTGAGCAACATAAGCCTCCACGTCAGCACGGGTAATCCGGCCCCCTCTACCACTACCAGCAATTTGCGAAGGATCTAAGTGGTTCTCGGTAATAAGCCGACGAACAACCGGCGACAAAACCAACCCATCGGCCACAACCGCAGACGGTACTCGGGCCGCTGACGAAGGCGACGGGGCTGGTGGTGTTTCAGGGTCGGGCTCTGCTAAAGATATAGATGCAGGGTCTGGTAATATTTCGAGCTCAGATAATGCATCATCTGAGGTCGTCTGTATATCGCTTGCACCAACAATTGCAATTACTGCGCCTACTTCCACCGTTTCGCCTTCACTTGCCACTATCTCGGTGAGCACACCAGCCATGGGCGATGGCACTTCAGAGTCCACCTTATCGGTGGATACTTCAAACAAAGGCTCATCTAGAGCAACAGGATCACCCACCTGTTTAAACCACTGGGTAATCGTGCCCTCCACCACGGTCTCACCTAATCGGGGCATCTTGACTTCAGACATGCGCTATCGCCTTTGTTCTAATTTTGCGACATCTCACCAATGATCTCATTAGTACTGATCTCATTAGTGCAAAGCCCTACCAGTCAGCGACAACGCTGCCTCTCCAAACAGCTCGCTCATCGTAGGATGAGGCTGCACTAGCTCAGCCACTTCCGTAGCGGTAGCCTCCCAATTTACTGCCAAGTATCCCTGCCCTAGCTGCTCGGTCACCCAAGGTCCCACCATATGCACCCCCAGAATGCGCCCAGCAGAGCCTGAAGCAGCGCGCTCTGCAATGACCTTCACCAAACCATCGGTTTCACCCAAAATCATAGCCCTACCATTGCCCATATAACGGTGTGTGGATGTGGTCACCTCAAAACCTGCTGCAATGGCCGCTGCCTCGCTGTAGCCCACATAAGCCACCTCGGGGTAGCAGTAAATGGCCCACGGCACCTTATCGTAATCCAAAGGTACAACAGGCTCGTCCAGCAGGTGCTTGATAACCATAATGGCCTCGGCAAACGCCACATGCGCCAACTGTGGAGTACGCACCACATCACCCACTGCATACACCCCCGGCACTGTGGTTTGACAGTACTCGTCCACCACCACATAACCACCGTCATCTGTATTTATCCCAGCATCTTCAAGACCCAGCCCTTCCGTGAAGGGCACCCGCCCCACACACACCACCACCACATCCACCAACAAGGGGGGATCACCATTCACATGCAGCTCCAACCCATTCTCAACCCTACGACAATTGTTTACCGATACTCCAGTACGAATCTCAATCTTGCGCTTCTTGAATGCCCTCACCAACGCCTTGGTGACATCAGCATCCACCCCACCCAGAACCTCATCCAAGACCTCCAGCACGACCACCTGCGAACCCAGATCACACAACATAGACGCGAACTCCAAACCAATGGCCCCGCCCCCAATGATGGCCACCCGCCCGGGCACCTTATCTAGCGACAACAGCTCGTCGCTGGTCATGATGCAATCGCCGTCCACCTCAAAACCAGGCAACCTGCGAGGCACCGATCCTGTAGCCAAGATCGTATGTGATGAGCTGAGTTGCATATCGCCAGAGGCACCACCTGACACCAATACCTGCCCCACAGCACCCAACGATCCCCAACCATCCACCACCGTCACCTTGCGGCCTTCTAAGAGCTTGCCCACCCCCTGATGAAGCTGCTCCACCACCTTTTGCTTACGAGCCTGAGCAACGGTCATATCCACCTTGGCACCCTTTGCACTGATGCCAAACTCGCTAGCGTGACCCACAGTGCGGCTTACAGCCGCAGTCTCAAGCAACTCCTTAGCTGGTATGCATCCCACATGCAAGCAGGTGCCGCCCAGCTTGTTCTTTTCCACAAGCGCCACGTTCAGCCCTGCGCCAGCTCCATACAATGCAGCGGCATAGCCACCAGGCCCTCCGCCAACTACCACCAAATCGTAGTTGCTATCCATACCTAAAGCTTACCTGCGCTATGCATCAGCTTGAACCAGCATGAGCCCTAGTTCTGTGCCAACACGGCAACAAGCTGTTGCGCCAACCCAACGCGCGAAAGGCTGATCTGAGCAGCCTCAGAACGCAGATAACGCAGGGTGACCATGCCTTGCGCATGCTCATCGGGCCCCACCAATAATGCCAGGCGCGCCCCAGAACGGTCTGCCACCTTCATCTGAGCCTTCATCGAACGACCACCAAATGCTCTATCAGCGGAAATACCATGCCGCCGCAACTCAAAAGTGATATCCCGCCCAACATCCCCGCCGGTTATGTCCACCACGAACACATCTAAGTTGGCTGAAGCATCCTCTAATGCGCTCTCAGCATCAGCAGCCAACAAGATTCGCTCGATGCCAGCACCAAACCCCACGCCGGACACACGCTTGCCACCAAGCGACTCAGCCAACCCGTCATAACGACCGCCACCCCCAACAGCATTTTGCGCAGACGACAAGCCACCGGCTGCAAACTCCCAAGTGGAGTAAGTGTAATAATCCAAACCTCGAACCAGGCGGGTGTCAACCTCGTAAGCCACCCCCAGCGCTTGCAGACCAGCTTGCACTCGGCTGAAGTGCTCGGCTGCATCAGCGCACAAAAAATCGGTAATGCAAGGTACATCCGCTGTGGCTTGCACGGTACGTTCTCGCTTAGAATCTAACACCCGCAAGGGGTGTGCAGCGACATTCAACCGGTCGGCCTCATCTAAATCATCTAAGCGTTGGTTAAGCCAGCCCGCCAGATGCTCTGTATAGGTTCGCCGATCATCTGCGCTACCCATAGAATTCAGACGCAACGACAACGAGCTAAGCCCCAACGACTGATAAAAGTCATGCTGGGTGGCGATTACCTCTACATCCAAATCAGGATCAGCCGAACCCACCGCTTCAGCCCCTACCTGATGGTGCTGACGAAACCGCCCAGCTTGCGGCTCTTCATAGCGAAAACAAGGAGTGACGTACCAGACCTTCCATGGCGTAGTCGGTTGATATTGGTTAAATGCCCTGACCACCGATGCAGTGCCTTCAGGCCGCAGCGCTAAATGACGATCACCCTTGTCGTAGAAGTCATACATCTCCTTGCGCACCACCTCGGTACCCTCACCCAAACGCTGAAACACTCCAACATCTTCAAACATGGGGCTCTGCACAAGGCCATAACCAGCCCGGTTCATTACCTGAGCAAAAGATGCCACCAACTTCACCCAGCGATAAGATTCGGGTGGGAGAATATCGTGGGTGCCTTTTGGAGCTTGGAACTGCTCTACCACTTCTTATTAGCTTAGTTGGCGCTTCGAAACCGACAACTAGTGATTACTGAGCTAACGATGTGGGCATAACCCGATACGCGCTATATACCGAATCGATGCCGCGAATGGTGCGCAGCAATACATCTAAATGAGTACCGTCGCTTAGCTCAAAGTCAAAACGCATCACTGAAATGTGGTCCGCTCCTGTACGAGTTTCACAAGCTAAGATGTTCATTGATCCTGTGGACAAAGCATTAGCCACATCCCTTAGCAAGCTTGTGCGGTCAAACGCCTTCACCTCAATTGTCACGCAATAAGTGCTGTGGCACTCGCCGCTCCAATCCACATCAATAAGACGATCCCCCTGTTCAAGCGATAAAGACACAGCATTAGCACACTCAGAGCGATGCACAGAAACTCCCCTCCCACGAGTGACAAAACCAATGATCTCGTCGGGTGGAACCGGCTTACAACAACGCGCAAGATTCACCAAAATGTCATCTAAACCCTCTACCTCTACAGTCTGCTCAAAGTGGCGAGCCAGAGGCGTGGGTGCCGTTGTGGTAACGAGATGGTCGTCGTCAGAAACTTCAACAACAGGCTCCAGCCTCATGCCCTCTATACGCTCGGCCACTGCTTTAGCCGACACATGACGCTCCCCCACCGCGGCCAACAACGCTTCAAGATCGCGGTACTTCATCTCTTTGGCAGCATTCAGCAGGTCGTCACTAGACATGATCTCGGCAACAGGCAATCCCTCGCGGCGCAAAGCAACAGCCACGGCATCGCGCCCTGCTTTGATGGCATCCTCACGACGGGCCTGAGAAAACCACTGCCTGATCTTGTTGCGTGCCCGATGCGAAGCCACCAACCCCAACCAATCTCGCGACGGGCCCTTATCGACCACTTTAGAAGTGAAGATCTCCACCATGTCACCCGGGCGCAGTTCTTGGTCTAGCGACACAAGCTGCCCATTAACCCTCGCTCCAATACAGGAATGTCCTACCTCAGTGTGGATTGAGTAGGCGAAATCAATGGGCACAGCTCCTAGGGGCAAAGACACCACATCACCCTTCGGAGTAAACACCTGCACCTCGTCGTGATCTAGGTCGGTCTTGAGATTACTCAAGAACTCAGTGGCATCAGAGGTCTCTTGCTGCCAATCAATAATACGGCTCAGCCAAGCCAGATCATCGCTGGCCACGCCCTCTTTATAGACGTGGTGCGCAGCTACCCCCTGCTCAGCGCGGGCATGCATCTCGTTGGTTCGAAGCTGTACCTCTAACGACTTACCTCCCGGCCCCACCACAGTGGTATGCAACGACTGATAGAGATTGAACTTTGGCATGGCAATGTAATCTTTAAAGCGCCCTTGCACCGGCTTCCATGTGGCATGAATGGAACCCAACGCGGCATAACAGTCACGCACCGACTCCACAATCACCCGTATGCCCACCAAATCGTTAATCTCCTCGAAACTAAGATCCTTGCTGATCATCTTTTCGTAAATACTCCACAAATGCTTAGGGCGACCTGTTACATAAGCAGGAATTCCCAGCTCAGCTAAACGGGCTTCCACATCAGAAAGTACCTGGGTGAGATACAAATCCCTTTCAGGTGCCCGAGTAGCCACCATACGGTCAATCTCCGAATAGCGCTTGGGATGCAACGCAGCGAAAGCCAAATCTTCTAGCTGAAGCTTGATGTCTTGCATCCCTAAGCGGTTGGCCAACGGTGCATATATGTCAATCGTTTCACGAGCCACCCGCTGCTGTTTGGCTAACGGCAAAGCTGCCAAAGTACGCATGTTGTGCAACCGGTCAGAGAGCTTCACCACCAGCACACGCAGATCCTTGGCAATAGCCACCAACATCTTACGCATGGAGGCAGCTTGTGCTTCTTCTTGGGTGCTGAAGTTCAACTTATCCAAACGGGTAACACTGTCAACTATTGATGCCACCTCACTGCCGAAATGCTGCTCAACATCGGCAAAGCTCATAGCGGTGTCCTCTATGGCATCATGCAGCAACGCAGCCACCACCGACACATCATCTAAGCCCAACTCCACCACAATGTGAGCTACTGCTAAGGGATGTGCAAGGTAGGGTTCACCCGACTTACGCATCTGACCCTCATGAGCCTCTCCAGCCATACGATAAGCGGTTTGAATACGTTCCAATGAATCTTTGGGATGACGCTCAGCGTAAGCATCTAGCAGGGTGCCCACTTCTAGCCCTGGCGCATCCATCCATGGCAGCACCTCTTGCGTAAGAGCCATGCTAACGGCGCTTGCGTTTGCGGGGCCTCGGCGGAATGATGGTGCCAGCAGATATTGGACGACGAGCTGCTCCAGGGCGTTTTGCAGCAGGCCGATCTGGTTGTGAGCGCGAATCTGCTGCTGACAACGATGTGGTTGAACTACCCGACACTGCTGCGGCCTCAACTTCTTGCACGGTTATGCCGCGCGACTGAGCCCTAGCTTCAAGACGTTCACGCAGCTCTATTTGGGACTGCTGACGCTCCTTCAACCAAGCCGCCGCAGGAGAAGCCACAAACAGCGAGGAATAAGTACCCACCAAAAGCCCAATCAACAAGGCCACCGCAAACTCGGCCAAAGTGACAGCTCCTAACACCAATGTGCCGATAATCAGCATTGCCAACACCGGCAAAACCGAGGTGATGGTGGTATTCACCGAACGCAACAAAACGGTGTTTAGCGCCAGGTTCATTATGTGGGTATAGGTGGCACGACCTATCAAAGCAGAGCGGCGTTGGTAATCCCGATTCTTGTCAAACACCACCAACGTGTCGTAGAGGGAATAACCCATAATAGTCAAAAAGGCAATAACTGTTGCAGGGGTTATCTCAAACTGGAAAAGAGCGTAGAGACCCACCGTGATGACGATGTCGTGGGCCACGGCTATGAGAGCGGCCACGGCCATCCTCCACTCCAGCCCCAAGGTAATATAAATGGCCACCACCACGAAAAACACGATCAAAGCACGAATAGCCTTACCAGTGATCTCACCTCCCCAAGAAGCGCTTATAGAGTTGAAGCTGATGTCATCAATAGACTGCTGCGTCAGAGCAGATAAGGCGGCAGACACTGTCGCCACGCTCGCAGCATCGGTGGAATCCAACTCGGCGCGCACCCGCACCACATCGCCCCCCACGAACTGAATCTTGGCATTAACTTGACCCACTTCCCGCAGGGCATCGCGTACCTCACCGGTGGCAATATTGGGTGCTGCTGTCTCCCACACCGTGCCGCCTTCAAACTCAATACCTAGGTTCACACCTCGCACCAACAGGGCTGCGATACCGATGAGCATAAACGCTGCCGACAAGAAAAAAGCCTTTTTCCATAGCTCAGGAAAATTGACCTTGGTCTGATTTCGCCAAAGCCGTTGAAACCAGCTCATATCTCGGCTGCTCATAGCTTCTGCGAGGCCGGTGCCATAGCCTCTTCAGCGGTGGGCAAACCTAAAAGATGGGGGTGAGCCATTAGCGAAGACGACCTAGCCAATAGCTGTGCGCACGGACGCAAAAAGAAGTAGGTGGCCAACAAATCTAGCACCGAAGCTAGGCCCAACATGAGAGCAAAACCTCGCACCGAGCCAGCCGACAGCCAATAAAGGATTACAGCAGCTATAAGCGAAGCAAAGTTTGCCCTGAATATGGTGATGAACGCCACCTTAAACGATTGCTCTAGCGAAGAACGTAAAGAGCGTCCGGTGGCTACATCTTCTTTGAGGTGTTCAAAGTAAACCACGTTGGAATCCAACGACACACCGATGGCCACGATGAGCCCGGTAACTCCCGCCAAGGTCAAGGCCAGGTCTTGAGTTTCACCTAACCAAGCTACGATCACCCACAACCAGGTAGCAGATACACCCAAACTCAACATGGCGATGACACCCAAAAAGCGGTACATGACAACCATGTACAAAAAGACCAAGGCCAAGCCTACAATGCCAGCTATAACCCCTGCTCGTAATGAATCGCTACCGATGGTGGCCGAAACCCCGCGGCTAGTGCTATCGCTCTGAGGGTCAGTAGGGTCTTGAAACTCCACCGGTAAAGCGCCATAGCGCAACACCAAAGCTAAATCCTCGGCCTCGTCTCCAGAATAATTTCCGCTGATCACGGCTTCACCACTAAAGCTGGCAGCATTCACTGTGGGTGCCACCTCCACCGTACCATCCACCACGATGGCAACCCGTCCCGGTCCAGCAGCACCGGACGGGCAAAAAGAGGTGGCTGAAAAACACTCAAAGGCCAGCTCATCAAACTTATCGCTGCCTTCATCTCCGCCTTTAAAATTCGCTATCACCACGTATTCGTTGGTAAACGCACTATCAGCCCCCGATAAACCAGCACCGGTGAGGTTGGCAGGGCCTAACAGATAACGCCTAACCACCTCGCCATCATCATTGCGCTCGGGCAAAACCACAAAGCTGTCTGCTTGATCTTGCGCCGCCGTGCTGCTTGGCAAAGCAAAGATATTCTCCAAGTCGATGGGACAAGCAGCCAAACCTCGCTCGTCCAATTCTGCGGGCGGCAACACCGGAGGTACCGGTGAGACCGAGGCATCTTCAGTGTCAACACCATCGGCAACAGGGTCACCTACAGCGTCATCTACAGTCTCATCATCCACATCATCTTCAGTGTCAACACCATCGCTAGCAGGATCACCTACAGTTTCTTCGTCTGCAACAGGATCATCAGTCGCAAGATCATCGTTGGTGTCAGAGATTGCAACGTCGTCTACTTCGTCGTCCACTTCAAGTGTGAGAGGTTCGGCTGCCAATTCAGTGCATACCGGACGAAAGCGCAGCTCTGCGGTCTGACCCACGATATCAATGGCCCGTTGCTGATCGCTGATGCCCGGAAGCTGTACAACCACCCGGTTACCCTGACGAGTCACATCTGGTTCGGCCACGCCTAAACCGTCTATACGGTTGCGGATGATGTTGACTGCGGTATCTAAGTCATCTGGAGTAACGGTTTCTGAGCGTTCAGGATCATCTACCGGTACCAGCACCACCTCAACCCCACCCTTGAGGTCTAAACCCAAAAGAGGACTGTTACCCACGGCCAGCGAAGCCGCCAACAATCCTACGGCCCCAGCCACGATCAGCACTAGGGATACCAGCGATCGGCGGCTCATTTTCGCAGAGTGTGTTGTTTAGGATTCAGCCTCATCGCCTTCAACGTTGGAGGCGTAAACAACCTTGTTAGCAACGGTTTCACGGCTGATCTTAATCTCCACCCCATCGGAAACCTCAATAAATATTGTACCACCATCGAAATCGGTGATCATGCCATAAAGCCCTGATGCGGTAATCACCTCATCACCCACATCTAGAGATTCCAACAGCTCACGATGTTGACGCGCTTTTTTTTGCTGTGGGCGCACCATGAAGAAGTACATGGCCACAAACATCAACAATAAAAGCGGCAGAATTTCCAAGAACAATGATTCTAACTGATGACCAAGCAACCAAACGATTCGCCGCTAATCCAGATTTGCCGCTAATCCAATTGAGCGTCCTCACTACTCCAAGCTTGGATAACCTTGGCACGAAGTTGTTCAAAAGTACCCGCAGCGATGACTTGTTGAACTTGCTGCATGAGTGCCAACAGCCAAGCCACATTATGAAGGGTTAATAATCGAGCCGCTGAAGGCTCATCCACATTACACAGATGGCGAAGATAGGCCCGCGAATAGCGGGCAATGGGACTAGCTGGAAATAGCGGATCCACCGGAATGTCGTCGCTAGCATAAGCAGCGTTGCTGATGTTGAGCCGACCCTGCCAGGTGAGCGCTGTGCCATGGCGTGCCAACCGTGTGGGCAGCACACAATCAAACATGTCCACCCCTACGGCAATGCACTCAAGCAGCCCAATAGGATCACCCAAGCCCATGAAATAACGGGGTGTATCAGCAGGAAGGTGAGGGGTGGTCACAGCAAGCGCTTCCAGCATCTGTGGTTGCTGCTCACCCACCGACAAACCCCCCACAGCGTAGCCATCAAAACCAATGTCAACTGTGCGAGCTGCGCTTTCAGCTCGCAAAACATGATTCAAGCCACCCTGAACGATGCCAAACTGGTTGGCTCCACAGCCATGACCTGCTTGTTGCAAGAACCTCTGGCGAGCTCTGCTGGCCCAAGCCGAAGTGCGTTCGACCGCCAAGCGCAACTCAGCATCAGGAGCTTGAGCAGGAGCGCAAACATCTAACACCATTTGGATGTCTGAGCCGAGCTGAAGTTGAGCATCCACCACCTTCTCAGCGCTAAAACGATGCACAGAACCGTCGTAGGTAGAACGGAAAACAACGCCCTCATCATCTACCTTAGGACTGAGAGAGAACACCTGATAACCGCCTGAATCGGTGAGAACATGTCCAGACCAGCCGGTAAATCCGTGAATACCTCCCATTCTTTGCACCAAATCTGGGCCAGGTCGCATCAGCAGGTGATATGTGTTGGCCAGCACCACCGCAGGACTCAGAGACTCAAGGTCAGCGGTATCTAATGTGCGCACCGCCGCCCTGGTGCCCACCGGCATGAAACAGGGGGTTAAAAATGAGCCTCTAGAAGTGGTAACGCGACCATGGCGAGCTTGACCATGTTGAGCCAACACCTCAAATTGCAAGCTCACCGCTGTGGCTCCAACTGCTCTAGATCCCACTGCTCTAAATCCCCCAAATGCTCGGAATCAGAAGATCTAGCGCAGAACATGGCATCTCCCAAAGATAAAAAACGATAACCCCTTGCCAAAGCAGTAACATAAGCATCTCGCCAGCGCGCGCCCATGAAAGCGGCCATTAGCGCCAACAAGCTAGATCGTGGCAGGTGGAAGTTTGTGAGCAGGGCATCTACCATGGCGAAGCGGTATCCAGGCTGGATGAACAAGCTGGTTTGACCACTAGCGAGGCCGCTAGCCGCAGCCGCCTCTAAAGCGCGCACCACGGTGGTGCCCACCGCAACCACCCTGTTAGCATGTTTGCAAGCTGTGAGCGTGGCTTGGGGAATCAGATAGCGCTCGCTATGCATCTCATGATCGCTCAGGTTTTCGGTTGCCACCGAGGTAAAGGTGCCGCTGCCCACAGCCAACTCCAACTCACATACCTGCACCCCCCTTGCCCGACAACGATCCAGCACTGCGTTGGTGAGATGCAGTCCGGCGGTAGGTGCCGCTGTTGACACCGGCCTTTTAGAGTAAACAGTTTGATAGCGCTCCTTATCGGCTAGCTCGGTGGTGACATACGGCGGTAACGGCACCTCCCCTGCTTGCGCCATCAACACATCAGGGTCAACCATTAACTGCACCCAACGCCGCCCACAATCACCAACAGGCACCCCTACTTCTAACACCGGCTTGTTCTCATAGCAGAGCTGCGTGCGTGGCGGCACCCTGCGCCCCGGACGCACCAAAGCACTCCAGCGACCATCGGTGCTCGGCTCTAGCAACAGCACCTCCACCTGCCCTCCACTTGTTTTACGTAAGCGCAAACGCGCAGGCATAACCCTGCTGTTGTTCACCACCAGCACATCATCGGACACCAACAACTCAGGCAACTCACGGGTGGTGCGATCTTCAAAACCAGCTTCAGCGCCTAAATCAACCAGCAACCGAGAGCTATCACGCGGCTCTGCAGGTTGCTGAGCTATGGCATTTTCGGGCAACTCGTAATCCAGCTCGTGCGTGCGCATGGGATGTGCCTACTTTACTTTCTGTTGCTTCTAGCCTGCCTGAATCTAAAACTTGCCTGAATTTCAGAACTGCCTAAAACACAACGCCACAACAGGTCATGCACATAGCCCTGTCATGCCACATAACTGACGCATCGGGGCTGTAGTTTAGAATCATGCTGGTTATGGGAATCGACCCTGGCCTGTCTCGATGTGGCTACGGGGTTGTGCAAACATATGGCCGCGCCACCCAAGCAATCGCAGCAGGAATAATCCGCACCGACAAAAGCTTGCCCACCCCCCAACGCTTATACCAACTACAAAACGAGCTAACCCAGCTCATGCAGGAACATCGCCCTAACGTGATAGCCATTGAACAAGTGCTTTTCCAAGTAAACGTGCGCACTGCCATGGGCGTGGGCCAAGCTAGCGGCGTGGCCATGGCTACCGCAGTGCAAGCCGGTGCCGAAGTGTTTGAATACACCCCTACCCAAATCAAAAAAACAGTCAGCGGATGGGGTGCTGCCGACAAATCTCAAACCTCCAAGATGGTGCAAACCCTATTACGTCTCCCAAAACCCCTCAAACCTGTTGATGCGGCTGATGCCATGGCAGCTGCGCTGTGCCACCTAGCGCAGTCAAGGCCCCAACCCCAAAGCTGGTCGACAACGTGATTGGCACGCTGCGGGGCACGCTCACACTACGCGACGACAACGAGCTTATGGTAGAAGTAAGCGGCATTGGCTATCGGGTGCGCACCGCTCCTAACACCGCTGCGGGAATCGGAGACTTGGGCCAAGAGGTGCAGCTTCACATACAGCATCACATCCGCGAAGACGGCCAAACCCTTTTCGGTTTCCGTACCCTAGAAGAACGCCACCTGTTTGAAAGTCTGATTGCTGCACATAATGTAGGGCCAGCTTTAGCTTTATCTGTCTTATCGGTGCATGGGCCCGTCGAACTAGCAACGATATTGGCAACCAATGACATTGATGGATTGTGCTTGGTGCCTGGGATTGGCAAAAAAACCGCAGCCCGACTGCTAGTAGAACTGAAGTCGCGCCTAGATATCGGTGAAGTAACCAGTGCCTCTCAACCTGATGATGCAATTACAAATCCGCAAGCCAATGCACGCAGCGAGGTGCGCCAGGCCCTAGCTGAACTTGGCTACAGCAGCGAAGAAATAAAAGAGGCCATCGCCGCTCTGCCAGAAGACCAAGATGTCAGCAAGCTGCTGCGCGCAGCATTACAAAACATTGCAGCCCGATAATGAGTTCCTCCAACCAAAAACCAACAAAAACGGGACGCCTAGAGCTGCTCCAAGGCGATGCCGACCCCATCGAAAAAGTGGCCGAGGTTGGTTTGCGGCCCAAGCTCCTCCAAGAGTTTGTGGGTCAGACCCAGCTAAAAGAACACCTAGAAATCATCCTGGGAGCGGCCCGGGCTCGCTTGCAACCCGCCGATCACTTGCTGTTTGCTGGGCCGCCCGGCCTCGGCAAAACAACCTTAGCACATATAGTAGCCGCAGAGATGGGAGCGGAGGTACATATCACCTCAGGACCCGCTTTGGACCGGCCCGGCGACCTAGCTGCAATACTCTCCAAGCTTGAACAAGGCGACGTGCTCTTCATAGACGAAATCCACCGCCTACCCCGCGCCGTAGAAGAGATCATGTACCCGGCCATGGAAGACTGCAACATCGACATCGTGCTGGGCAAAGGGCCAGCGGCCCGATCCATCCGCTTAGAACTAGCGCCCTTCACCCTCGTAGGTGCCACCACCCGTACTGGCCTCATCACAGGACCGCTGCGAGACCGATTTGGGCTCGTAGCACGGCTGGACTTTTACATGCCAGACGAATTAGAAACGATCGTCACCAGAGCGGCATCCATTTTAAACATCCAAATTGATACCGACGGTGCAACCGAAATTGCCCGTCGAGCTAGGGGCACTCCACGCATAGCCAATCGTTTGCTGCGCCGAGTACGGGACTACGCAGAGATGCGCGCCGAAGGAGTGATCGACAATGCCACCGCCGCAGCAGGTTTAAAACTGTTCTCGGTAGACCAAGCAGGTCTAGACAAAATAGACCGGCACATTTTGTCGTCACTATGCGAACGCTTTGGGGGCGGGCCAGTGGGCTTATCCAACCTAGCCATCAGCATCAGCGAGCCAGCCGAAACCGTAGAAGATGTGTACGAGCCCTTCCTCATCCAGCAAGGCTTGATGATGCGTACTCCCCGAGGCAGGGTGGCCACCCAGCAAGCTTGGCTGCACTTAGGCTTGACACCCCCTGAAAACCCACCAGATCAATCCAATTTGTTCTGCTAATTAGCTGCTGCTTGGAGAACCTCATCGGGCACGTCAAAATTGGCGTACACATCCTGTACATCGTCTTGGTCATCAAGGGCATCAATTAAGCGCAACACAGCACGAGCATCCTCAACGTTGTCAATGCCCACCACGGAAATGGGCAACATTGTAGAAGCAGCCGAAATAATAGGTATGGCTGCACCGTCTAGCGATTCCCGCAAGCCCAACAAGTCCGAAGGATCACAGGTTAGTCGCCATGTATCACCCTCATCAACCAAATTCTCAGCCCCAGCTTCTAGCGCAACCAACATCAGCTCTTCTTCGTCCACGGCACGATCCAAGATCACGATGCCCTTGCGCTCAAACTGCCAGGCCACTGCACCAGGCTCGGCTAGCGACCCGCCGTTGCGAGTAAACAGCGCTCGCACCTCCGAACTGGTGCGGTTGCGATTGTCAGTCAGTGCGTCTACGTAAAGGGCCACACCACCGCTGGCGTATCCCTCGTAAAACACCGACTCGTAACTGACACCTTCTAGTTCGCCGGTGCCCCGCTTGATGGCCCGCTCAATGGTGTCCAAAGGTACCGAGTTGTCTCTGGCCTTCTGGAACATGGTGCGCAGCGTGGGGTTTGCCTCAGGATCGCTGCCACCTTGGCGAGCAGCTACCTCCACCTGACGAATCAACTTGGCAAACAGCTTGCCGCGACGCTTATCTGCTGCACCCTTGCGGTGTTTGATGGTAGCCCACTTAGAATGCCCCGACATCTTTTCCTCCCTCTACCCCAGTTCCAAAAACCAACTATGAATTCTGTGATCGCCAGACAGCTCTGGGTGAAACGCTGACACCACTGCCAAACCTTGCCGACACATCACCGCCACGCCATCAAGCTGAGCCAACACCTCAACATCAGTACCAACCGCACACACCTTAGGTGCACGGATAAACACGCCCGAAAAATCTCCTTGCCAAGCTCCCAACTGAACACTCAGCGGGGCATGAAATGAGTCTGTCTGACGACCGTAACCATTGCGCCGCACAGCCACATCCACCGCTGCGAAACAATGCTGAGCAGGATAGCCGTCCTGCACCTGTGAAGCCAGCAAGATCATCCCCGCACAGGTGCCCAACACAGCCATTCCATCGGCCAACCGGTCAGCCAATGGTGCCGCCAAAGCATTGGCATCCAACAGCTTGGACATGGTGGTGGACTCCCCACCGGGAATAATCAGGCGATCCACCTCTGCTAAATGTTCGGGGGTACGAACCCGCACTACACCCACGCCCAACTGCTCTAACACCTGTTCATGCAGACCGAACGCCCCTTGCAGGGCCAATACACCGACCTTCACCGTCTAAATCCGCGGCATTAAACCACTACCAGCCACGCTCGGCAAGGCGGATATCCAAACCGGACATCTCCAAACCCACCATAGGCTCGCCAAGGTTTCTGCTCACCTTGGTCAAGATATGGGCATCACTAAAATTGGTGGCTGCCTCCACAATGGCCTTGGCTCTGGACTCTGGATCAGCAGACTTGAATATGCCCGACCCCACGAACACCGCCTCAGCGCCAAGCTGCATCACCAGCCCGACATCAGCAGGTGTAGCAATACCACCTGCACAAAACAGTGGCACCGGCAGCCAACCAGTTTCGGCCACCTCCCGCACCAACGGCGCAGGAGCTTGCAGCCGTTTGGCCCAGTCAAATAACTCGGCAGAATCGGCCTGAGTGAGCTTACGGATGTCGCCGATAATCAACCGCAGATGGCGAACCGCTTCCACTATGTTGCCCGTGCCTGCTTCGCCCTTAGAACGAATCATGCACGCCCCTTCAGAAATACGCCTTAATGCCTCACCCAGATTCGTGGCTCCACACACAAAAGGCACGGTGAAAGCCCATTTATCTATATGATGAGCTTCATCGGCTGGGGTCAGCACCTCGCTCTCGTCGATGTAATCCACCTCTAAGACCTCGAGGATTTGCGCCTCCGCAAAATGGCCAATGCGAGCTTTGGCCATGACTGGAATGGTCACTGCTGCTTGGATATCTGAGATCATCTCTGGATCGCTCATGCGAGCCACCCCACCGTCACGCCGAATGTCGGCTGGCACCCGTTCTAGAGCCATAACGGCTACAGCACCAGCATTTTCGGCAACCTTGGCCTGCTCAGGCGTGACCACATCCATGATCACGCCACCCTTCAACATCTCAGCTAAGCCACGCTTGACTAAAACCGTTCCCGTCTCGCGACTCACCATCGACTCAGCAGACATGCCTTTTAGTTTAAAGCGCTCAAAACGAATTGAGAGCAATCAATCAGAGTTGCCAGAGCCTCGCCCACAGCTTCATTAGATGGACGACCCTACAAAGGTGCTGCAAAGCCTTAGCGATCCTCTAGTAGAAACTCTGCAAACTCTTTCACCATGACAAACGTATCTCCGCCGGGCAAGGCAATAAATGTCTGACCTGGGGTGAGGCGCACAGGGTTACCGTCTTCATCGGTCACCTGCCACGGCTGACTGGCCGAATCACGGGTCCAACGACCACGTATAAGATGACCGTCAGTGAACACCAGCGCTGTGCCACCTTGCGGGTCTACGGTGATGGCCTCAGGGCAGTAGCTGCAAATAGAGCTGCTGGTGTAAGCAGTTTGCAAGACCACCACATTGGCTGGTGCCACCTGAGTGGATTGACCCGATGGGTCAATCGTTCCATCAGGGTTGCGAGGCGAGTCCATGTGAGGGGTACTGTCTTGCCAGCGCGCCCAACCAGCTAGCTCCTCATCCCAAACGAAATGCACAACCGTACCGCCTAGATACTGGATCTCCACTCCCGGACTTGGTTCTGCAACACTCGGCAAGACCTCAGTGCTGCTGCGATACTCAAACAAAGGCTCGGGAGCTACCAAAAAGCTAGGAGCTGCTTCCCAAATCGCCGACGTGGAAGTGTAAAGATTCCAGGGTGGCACCCGATCTGCAATGCGCCAATAACCGCTAGGCAGGTTATCCCAACGCAGTTCATAAAGCTTGCCCTCACTTTGGGCTTGAGAAATCTCCCGCAGCACTCCTGGATTCGCCCCCGAATGCCCAAAAGCCGGTTGGTCAAAATTGGCCAAAATATCAGGATCAGAGCTACGAGCTGAACGCACCGGGCCCAATGGCTCTGCACCTTGGCTGTGAAACACTGCTATCAGCCGTGTGATGGACTCCACCCTAAACTCCAAGAGAATGTCGGCAGCATTAATACCGGTCTGAGGGCGACCAACGCTGCTGGTGCCGATCTTAACCGCCAACGCTGGGCGCTCCATGATGCCGAAATCCTCTAGCGGTTCACCGGTTAGCGGTTCAATTGGGCCAATCGAAACAGGAGCTTCAGTAGGAACAAGCGTGGGCACAACAGTTGGAATCAAAGTGGGCTCCACAGGATCAGCGGGAGTGCCCGAGCCTTCTACGGATGTAGTTGCTGCAGGGGTGCTAGCTATCAGAGATGCTGTATCGTTCCCGGTGTCCTCACCTGATTCGCTACAAGATGCCAGCAGCACTGCGGCACAAATGAAAAAAGACAGCACTCGAAGGCCCACGATGCACTGCGATTGACTAAAGCTGACCATCACAGCTCATTCAGCGCGGCGATACGGGTCACAAGGCTGGGATGGCGAATCTCATCACCCCTACCCCAATCTGGCTCATCAAACCACATATGCAAAGCTGCCACGGTCGTTGATGGTACCTGAGCGTCACGACCTGCGGTTGTTACTACTGCGTCGCCAGTCGTGGCCTTAGCCACACCAACAGCATTTTCCCCAGCAATCGTCTGTAAAGCCGCAAGCAACCCTGGGGGATAGCGAGTAAGCGCTACGGCATCAAAGTCGGCTTGCAGACTGCGGGCTGAGGGAATCAGCCTGTTCATCACACGACGACGCAACAGGCCGACCTTGCTCAAAGGCCAAGCCACCAGCACACCCGCCAAGGTTTCAAAAGCTGCGTCGCCCCTGCGAATTCGACAAAGCTGATGCGCCAACAAGCCTTCTAACTCAATGCGCTCTAGCTGCTTCAACAAACCAGAGGTGACCACGATCACCGCCTCATCAGCCGAGCGAGCTACTGCTAAAGCATTCGGAGCCACAGATTCGATTAGCCGCACATTCGGTATGGGCAAACCGTGGCTCATGCATAACCCATCTAGTAAGGCCTGCAACGACACCTGCGCTGCACCTGTGGGTGCTTGTCCACCGATCAACCCCAACAACAGTCGCCAAGCCACTTGCCGCATTGCAAATGCCGACCCCAGCGCCACAACCAAAGACAGCACCAACCCAGCAGGCCACCACAACCCCAAAACTACAGCCACAGCTAACACCGCTAAACCAATAAGCAAGCCAACCAACCCAAGGCAAACTGCCGAGCGGAACCGGGCAATTTGAAGCTGAGATGGTTGAGCCTGCCCTGTTTGCAACCAACTTGTTAGATCTTGAGTCATCCCACTCTGGTTCTTGCTTGTATGTTCTGAAATGCGTTGCTTTACAGTCATTTGCTGTATTCCTTAGCAGACTGCACGGGATGCCGGGCAGCTAGGTCTTCGTAGATATCAGCGTAACGAGATGCCAAGGTGTCCATAGAAAATTGTCTGGCACGCTGCCATCCCGAATTCACCAAAGCCTGAGCCACGTCAGGTTCAAACAGAACCCGCCGCAAATCAGCAGCCAAGGCCACTGGATCTGCTGGTTTAGCTAGTAGAGCATCGCGTCCCGGACGAGCTACTACCGCATAGGCCCCCAAATCAGAAGCCACGATCGGGGTGCGGGCGGCCATGGCTTCTAAAAGCACCACCCCAAACGACTCCCCAAACAACGAGGGGGCACACAACACATCGGCACTTTGCAAACGGGCCTGTTTTTCGACATCAGAAATTTGCCCTAGCCATATCACCCGAGGGTCTTGAGCTGTTTGGGCCTTGAGCTTAGCGGTTTCTGGTCCCTCACCTCCCACCCAAAGCTGAACATGGCTAGGCAGGTGATCAAGAGCGCTAATCAAATGCTCTAGACCCTTACGGGGCTCATGTCGCCCCACAAAAAAAATGGTAGGTACCATCGTTTGGATGGTAGTACCAGAAAACGCAGCAAACTCTACCCCGTTGAACACCAGCTCATAGCTTCCACCAAGTTGCCTAGCGGCCAACTCTTTAGCATCTTGCGAAACGGCGCAACGGTGATCCAAACGATTGGCCACCCAACGCACCAACGGTCCGAGCACCTCGTAGGTAATGCTGTGACCCGCCCGATGAAAGGTGCCGACAAGCGGGGCCGATTTAAGCACCGCAGCAGTGTTGGTAGGCCCAGGAGCCAAAGGCTCATGCAAATGCAAAACATCGAAATGCTCATTGCGCAGAACCGCAATGGTACGAAGCTGTGCAGGGAGATCGGGTGCTAGTGGCGCAACCGAACCATTTGCTGCGGTGGGCAAGCTATTACCCAAAGGAGTTACCGAGTCGTCCGGCGGAGGGCCGTCGCAAGGTGCCAACACCCGAGCCTCAATTCCCATGCGGCGCAACGATCGTGCCAAACCCATCACCTGACCTTGCACTCCCCCAGGAATGGTAAGCGAGTAAGGACAAACCAAACCTACCCTCATGGCTAGCTTGTCTTTTGCGACCAAAACTTATCCAGCGCTTCTCGGTCACTCGGCCAGTTGGGTTGCATCAGATGCCATTGCTCGGGTGCAGCGCGAATCAGCTGCTCCAAACATCGAGCTAAGTCTTGAGTTACCCTGCCCACATCTTCTCGCAAGCGCCCCCGACGCTCAGCAACAATCGGAGCCATCACCACGCCCCTATGCATAGAGTGCTTGCTATTGATGGCTTCCTGATACACAGCGGTGGGCAACAACGCTGCTCCAGTGCGCAAAGCTATGATGGCAGGACCAGCAGGCAACATCGTTGTCTCACCAAAAAACTCCACCTCCACCCCACCACTACCTACCTGCCTATCGGATAGCAAACACACAACCTGCCCGCTCCGCAGAGCCTTAATAAGCACAGCAGCGGCATCTGAACTCAACGGCACAATATCGATGCCTATACGCTGACGCTGCACCACCATCCACTCAAAAAGCCGCTCATTTGCCGGAGGCTCAACCACCGACATCACCGGATAGCCAGCTACGCGAGCCATCCAAGCTCCCGCCCACTCCCAACCTCCCAAATGAGGCAGCACCAAAATCGGTGCGACACCGCTGGCACAGGCTTCGGCTATGTGCTCAAAGCCTTCATGTCTAAAACCAACTTGAATATCTGAATCTGATAGACCACAAATACGAGCCCCGTCATACCAATACCGGGCATAAGACTGAAAAGATGCCCGAACCAATCCCGCTAGCTCCTTATCGCCTAGACCACCACCACATACCCGCTGTATACGGCGCTCGGTGAGATAGCGACGTTCGGAGAGCATACGATAAGCGCTAGCTCCAAGGGCTTGTGTTAGCGATGTTCCCACAACCCGAGGCAACAGCCGAGCTAAAACCGCTCCAGAACGATAAACCACCTCATCACCTGACAGGCATTTAACCGAAATACCGTTAGCTGAGCTGCGGATAGCCGAGCTACGGGTGGCAAACCTAATCATACAGATGACGAAGCCGGGGCTTGGCTCCAAACCTTAATGAAGCGGTACAAGGCGGTGGCACCGGTTAATCCCAACATCACCCACAACACGGGTATCAGCATGAAGTTAAACGCCAACCCTGCCCCAAGCACCACAAAACGCTCGGCTCTTTCCATGAGACCACCTTTGGCATCTAAACCTAGCGACTCAGCTTTAGCTCGCTGATAAGAAACCAACATAGCTACCGCCATGAGCACCACCGGCAACATGAAGATTCGACCTGGCTCAACAGCATCTAGATGCCACGCCACCCCTGCAAACAGCATTGCGTCGCTGGCCCGATCGCTAACTGAATCAAAAAAGGCACCCCGCACCGAGCTAGTGCCGCAAGCCTTAGCAATGGGGCCATCTAGAGCATCGCAAAAGCCTGCCAAGATTAAAAACACCAAGCCCATAATCAACGCGCCTCTGCCAATAAACACCGCTGCGGCAGCAGACAGAACAAGCCCAAACATCGTCACCGCATTGGCATTGATCCCGATCCGATACGCCACAGCACCAACCGGATCTAGAACATGATTTACCGCCGAACGCCAATTGCCGTCAAACATCAGCCTGCCTGAAGATCGGCCCAATCTTCAGGGTTGGGCTGCACTAGCTGATCGATCACATCGCCGGTAATACCATCCACAAACACCAAACCCCGCTGACTAGGCTGAGGTTCGTTTGAATACAACAAAATCCGCCACATAGGTCGACTAAACCAACCCCTCCACCCCATCTGCGCCGAGGCGTGTCCCACCGGAAACCCCACTGCGGCCACAGCCGCCACCAAAGCATCTGATTCGTCGATCTTGAGTTCCCTGCCGCATATCAATCCGTAAACACCAAAAACAGCTAGCACTATGCCGGTAACCAAAAAACCGCCATTCACAAGCGGACTGTCAGATACCACTGCCCACAATGCTACGCACACCACCGCTGCCGACATATAGATGATGGCTGGCACCCGACGGCGACTGTTATTGGGAAACAAATAGGGGCCAACGTACCCACTGATGTTCAGGTCTGCGGGCAACTCATCTGTAATTGCGGCATCAGGTTTATCCTGATGCTCAGCTTCAAGATCTTCCGTAAAATCTTCCACAAGATCTTCTACAGAATCTTGAAGTCTGGGATCTTCATCTTCAAACACAGAGTTTTAGGCTACTGCTCTGGCCAAGCGTTCTTTAGCTTAGCCCAAGATTCGCTGAGGGGTTCGGGCAAAACCCGAGCCTCGGCCACCGTGGTTGTGAAGTTGGTGTCACCCTGCCAGCGAGGCAAACAGTGAACGTGCAGGTGGTCAGGCACCCCGGCACCCGCAGCAGCCCCAATGTTGATGCCAACGTTGATCCCCTCGGGGGTGTAAGCCTGTCGAATCGCCGCTACCGCAGCCATAACCGTTGCCCACAACTCTTGGCTCTCAGCGGGAGTTAAATCCGCTAAATCAGCCACGCGGCGATTGGGCACAACCATGAGGTGACCGCTGCCATAGGGATGAGCGTTGAGCAAGGCAAAACAGGTCTCTCCCCGCCACAAAATCCCAATCTGCTCGTCGGGTTCATCAACCGCCAAAAGCTTCTCAAACAGCGTACCCCCGCCGGTAGTCGACACAAGATCACTATCTGGATCGCCAAGCCCAGACACATACTTACTGCGCCAGGGTGCCCAAATTCGCTTCAGCATCGCTACATACGCTCCAGCATCATTTGTATCAGCATCACTACCGCAAAATCATTTGTGCCCGCATCACTTATGCGAGTTCACTTCTTGTTGAAGCCGTACCACGAACTCTTGCAGAGATACACCCCTTTCAACACCATCGCCATCTCGAGCGTTCACACCAACCGTACCATTGAACACATCTTCATCACCCACCACCAACACATAAGGTAGTTTTTGAAGTTTAGCGGCCCTTATGCGCCGCCCTAAGGGCTCTTGAGCTTCTACCACCTCTGCTCTAAAACCATCACTACTCAAACACTTCACCACCTGCGCCGCGTAGTCACTGTGAGCGGCAGCTACGGGCAGCACCGCAGCTTGCAGCGGCGCTAACCAAGCCGGAAAAGCGCCGCTGTAATGTTCGAGAAGCACTCCGAAGAACCGCTCTATAGAACCCATCAGTGCCCGATGAATTATCACCGGACGATGACGGCCTCCGTCGGCCCCCACATATTCCAAATCGAACCGAACAGGCAACTGAAAATCCACCTGAATAGTGGAAAGCTGCCAACTGCGACCAATGGCATCTTGCACATCGATATCAATCTTTGGTCCGTAGAAAGCCCCACCCCCCTCATCAACTTGATAATCCAAGCCAGCAGCCTCTAAAGCCTTACGCAACGCCTCTGTTGCCAGCTCCCACTCGCCATCTTCACCCACCGATTTACCTAGCGGACGCGTGGACAAACGGGCATCAAAAGAGCTGAACCCAAATGCCCGCAACACCGACAGCACAAAAGAAACCAGCGAGGCAATCTCTGCGGGGGCCTGCTCACGAGTTACGAAGATGTGACTGTCGTCTTGGGTAAACCCCCGCGAGCGCATCAACCCATGGACCACACCCGACAACTCGTAACGATAAACGGTACCTAGCTCAAACATGCGAATGGGCAATTCCCGATAAGAACGCTGAGCGCTCTTGTAGATGAGCATGTGGAAGGGGCAGTTCATGGGCTTGGGGTGATAGGAAACCCCATCAAGTTCCATAGCCGGATACATGGATTCCTCATAGAAATCCAAGTGTCCGCTGGTCTGCCATAGCTCTGAGCGAGCTAGATGAGGGCTGAACACGAACTGATAGTCGCTCTCGCTATGGCGATGTCGACTGTAATCCTCAATGATGCGCCGCACCGTAGCCCCTTTGGGGTGCCACACAGCCAAGCCGGGGCCGAGCTCTGTTGGCCAAGACACCAAGTCCAACTCGCGAGCCAAGCGACGGTGATCTCGCTTCTCAGCCTCAGCCAAACGATGCAAATGAGCGTCTAAATCCTTACGAGATGCCCAAGCCGTGCCGTAGATGCGCTGCAACGAAGGCCGCCCGGAATCACCACGCCAATAAGCCCCCGCCACGCTCATCAACTTAAAGTGTCCAAGGCAACCGGTAGAAGGCACATGTGGACCACGGCACAGGTCGATAAAACTCTCGGAATTGCGGTAGTAGCTGACTTGCCCATCAGCAACCACCTCAGATGCCAATTCCTGATCCTCTGATGCTCTAGCAGCAGAAACATCGTTGTGAGCTAAAGCCACCGTTTGGATGATCTCGCACTTATAGCGATGCTCGGCAAACAACTCCAAACCGTCAACAGCTGACACCTCATAACGCTGGAAAGGTTGATCGGCAGCGATGATCTCACGCATCTTGGCCTCAATGCCTGTTAGCTCGGCATCGCTAATGCTGGCCCCGTGAGGCAAATCAAAATCATAGTAAAAGCCATCTGCGATGGGAGGCCCTATCGCATAGGTGGCTCCCGGATAAAGCTCTAAAACCGCCTGTGCCAAGACATGGGCTGTGGAATGGCGCAGCGTACACAAACCCGCCTCGCTATCAGCAGTGACGATGTCGACTTGCTGGCCCGAAGACAACGGTGTGTTGAGATCAACCTCTTGGCCATCCACAACCGCTATCAGCGCCGCTTTAGCCAAACCCGGGCCTATTGCAACAGCCAAATCATAGGCAGTAGCGCCCTGTCGCAGGTTGCGCGAACTTCCGTCAGGAAGGGTAACGCTGATATCAGCCATACTGGAACAAACTACACCGGGACAAAATATCTTTAGACAAAATCTGGGGACAAACTGCCCCTCAGGCTTCCAAGCTTACGCCCAATAAACCAGCAGCAAGCCCAATACCGCCACCGGTGGCAGCCTCGTCCACAACGGCAACAGCCGCTGGCGTGTCCAAGTCATCGTCTAAACAGGCTCGCACAGCATCGCAAACATGCTCAGCAATAACCGATGAACCTTGGGGTGCTGCCAACCAGGTTTCTAAGCGCTCCGCAGCAAGCGGCATCACCTGGTCGTTCCACTCCCAAGAATCTCGATAATGGTGCGCCACCACCCCTAAACGCACCGCCCGAGGGTCGTATTCCTTCAAAAGCTCAGACACAAACACGAGATTCCCCTGCGATTTAGACATTTTGGCACCATCCATATGAACCATGGCCTGATGCATCCAATGACGCACAAATGGTTGTCCTGTCACGGCCTCAGATTGAGCTGCCTCACATTCGTGGTGAGGATAGATGAGATCTGAACCGCCGCCATGCAGGTCAATGGTTCGACCCAGCTCTCGCATTGCCAAAGCCGAGCACTCTATGTGCCAGCCGGGCCTACCATGACCCCATTTGGAGTCCCAAGCTGGCTCATCAAATGCCGACTTCTGCCACAGCACAAAATCCAATGGATCGCGTTTGTTGGGATCAGCCGGATTACCGCCATGCTCTGCGGCCAGCGCCAGCATGTGGCCTCTGTCTAGCTTGCTGATCTGCCCGAACCGCTCGTAGCTAGAAACATCAAAATAAACCGAACCACCCGACTGATAGGCATATCCCCGATCTAATAAAGATCCAATGAGATTGCGGATATCAGCTATGGCTGAGGTTGCCCTGGGTTCAGACCAACACTCCAACATATCCAAGGCTGCCATATCAGAATCAAACCGAGCAATCTCGACTGCGGCCAAATCCAAATAATGCACCCCGATCTCACGAGCTTTACGCAAGATGTCATCATCCACATCAGTTATGTTGCGCACACAACGGGTTTCGTATCCGAGGTCGCGTAAGCGCCGCTGAAGCACATCGTAAGCCACGTAGGTGGCGGCATGACCAAGGTGACTGGCATCATAAGGTGTGATGCCGCAGGTGTACATGGTCACGATCCGACCGGGCTGAAACGGCACTACCTGTTGGCCAACGGTGTCGTAAAGTCGGATCGAGCAGGCTTGCATCGCTGCAACGGTATCGGAACAGCGCAGCAGTACTCATAGTAGATGGCTCATGGGCACTAGCCTGAAGGAATCATGGGACTGCTAGACGACAAACGAATTCTAATCACCGGAGTGCTAACAGATACTTCGCTGGCCTTTGGCATCGCCAAGCTGGCCGCCAACGAAGGTGCCGAGTTGGTGCTAACCGGTGCAGGACGTGGCCTGCGCCTAACCGAACGAACAGCCCGTAAGCTGCCGGGACCACCTCCGGTAATGACCTTAGACGTTACCGATCCACACCACCCCGCTGCCCTGCGAGCAGAACTGGCTCAACATTGGGGGTCGCTGCACGGTGCAGTACACGCCATCGGATTCGCTCCAGAAGCGTGCCTAGGCGACGACTTCATGGCTGCTGGTTGGGAAGATGTTCAAGTCGCCTTAGAGATTTCGGCTTACTCGCTAAAAACGGTGGCTGAGGTGGTTGTGCCGCTCATGCATAATGGCGGATCGTTGGTAGGGCTAGATTTCGATGCCACCGTTGCCTGGCCCGCATATAACTGGATGGGCGTAGCTAAAGCAGCTTTTGAGTCTACTTCTCGCTACCTGGCACGATCTCTGGGTGACAAAAACATCCGAGTGAACCTAGTAGCCGCAGGACCAGTACGCACCATGGCTGCTAAATCTATTCCTGGCTTTGAAGTGTTTGAAAATACCTGGTCACAGCGAGCTCCGCTGGGTTGGGACATCACAGACAGTTCTGCTGTGGCCAAGGCAGCTGTCGCTTTATTGTCAGATTGGTTCCCCATGACAACTGGCGAGATGATCCACGTTGACGGTGGTTATCACGCCACCGGTGCATGAAACATCCCCAGAAATAGCCATCACAAAGATAGTCATCACAGAGCCTAAAAACTGTCGCCCTTACCAATATCATGTTCATACAGCATTGCAAAAAAGGACCTAATATAACAGCCATGCCTGAAACAGAAGTGTACAACATCACCGACGAAGAGCTTGATGGACTCATCGAAAAAACTCTTGCCAACCTACCGTACCTACCTTTTGGCGCAACGATCAGATCAACCAAGGTGTCACAGCCCGCCGGTAGCATTACTCCTCACCAATAATCATACCAAGTCCAACGAAAACAGTGTACTCTTGAAAAATAGGAGGAGCCATGACCACCACCGACCTCCACAGAATAACCAGCGAAGAAGAACTTGACGCGGTTATAGAGAAAGTTCTACAAGACGCAGGGGTTGAGTACGAAGATCTGCGCCGTCAGGCCGCCCTAGGCCGATTCAAATCGGAAAAGCTCCGAAGGACATGGTTTGTGATCGCAGGGCTGGGGCGCGACTAACAACTTCAATCCCGAATGTCAACCGACAACCTCGAAGCTCAAGCACGTCAATTTGCCAGTGATATCTCGGATCTGTTGAACAACACCGTTACTCAAGGCATCCGCATCTCTACTGCTACAACTCCCGGTGGACGCGCGGTCATAGAGAGAAGTGTCACAGCCCAAGATCCAAAACCCGATCCGATCTCAATCTCGTCAACTGGCAAGAAAGCCGTGGTCTTCCTCTATTTACTTCACTCATATGAGTTCGACCCCGAGAACATCTACCTAACCATGACGCAAAGCACGATGAGCCTCTACACATCCGCAGCGATGCATGACGATCAGCTTGTTGTCGGCATTGACTATGCCCGCAATCCCAAGAACCAATTTCCAGGCGCACACCTTCACGTAGCAGGCAACAGAGACGACTTAGATACAATCTACTTAGGTGATAAGCGCAAGACCCGCAAGCTCCTTGACCTCCATTTTCCTGTAGGCGGCAAGCGCTTCCTACCTAACCTTGAAGACCTCGTGGAGTTTATGGTTACAGAAAAGATGGTCAAACCACACCCTGGCTGGAAACAAGAGGTCAAGACACACAGAGCCCGCTGGGAAACCATCCAGCTGAAAGCAGCGGTGCGCCGAAATCAACAAGATGCCGCTGCTACCCTCAGAGAAGCTGGCTGGATCATAAACTCACCTGAACAGCAGCTATAACTATTAAAGCTTCCTGTGCCAGCACTTGAGGTGTGAGAAACCGCTACCGCCTCAGTTCCTGAACCATGCTGACAGCGAAGAAAACGACATCAGACGGCGAGGTCATCACCCACCTGCTCGTAGAGGGTATCGGGTGACCGAGTAGCATTTTTTTGCGATGAGCGATAATAAGGAACTGATCCGCCCGGTTGAGGTGCAAGCGCGCCAGCCGTATCGGATTTGGTTGCGCTTCGATGATGGCATCGAGGGTGAGATCGATCTAACGCACCTAGCTGGCAAGGGTGTGTTCAAGGCATGGTCTGACCCTTCCTTCTTTGCCGATGTGAGCATCAGTGACGGAGACGCAGTTTGCTGGGGCGACAGCATCGACATATGCCCGGACGCGCTCTACATGCGCTTAACTGGTCTGTCTTTAGAAGAATACATGCCGAGGTTGAGCCGCACGCTTACCGATGCCTGAACTCTGCCGTTTCTATGGCATCGTGATCCAGATGTCCTACGGCAACCACCCACCTCCTCATTTCCACGCGAAGTACGGTGGCCATGAGACTGTGGAGGACATTGACAATCTGACTGTATCTGACGGAGATTTACCGCCAAGAGCCAACGGCTTGGTGATTGAATGGGCATCGCAACACCGAAATGAACGGCGCGAGGCATGACACCGCGCCCAGCGCCACGAGGTCCCGGACAAAATCGCCCCACTGATTTAGTCATGCCGATTTGATAAGATCCCCCTACCCCCACTACAAACCCTCAGGAGTGCAATAGCTAGGAGACGTACCAAAGCACTGGGAAATCAGACGACTCTGCCGGTCTGTCAACAGATCGGATATGAAAGTTGAACCAGAACAAAGCGAACAGAATCCCTATATCGGTCTAGAACACGTCACATCTTGGACGGGACAACTCTTGATGCTCAATGACCAACATGAGCCAGAAAGTTTATGTAACTCCTTCCACGCAGGCACAGTGCTGCTCGGGAAGCTGCGCCCATATCTCGCGAAAGCCTTCTGTGCTGACTTCAATGGGTTGTGTTCAACAGAATTTCTCGTACTAAAACCCGTCGCATATCAGCAGCGTTACCTCTTTTATCTTCTTCTCACCAACGAAGTTATCTCGTTGATTCATTCATCGACTTTTGGGGCACGAGCAAACTGGGGCTTCGTTGGGGCACTCCATCTCCCCATCCCATCCACACCAAGACCAACACAACTCAATCCACATTCACTTGTCCAAACATCAAAAACCAATCCCAAACACACAGCTGCGCTCTGCGCCTCAACACAATGCTCACCGGCGACTAGGTACAATCACCAATAACTAAGTTCTATGTAAAAGATCAGTTTCGTCGTTGAGGTCACCCACTAGCACTTCTAACACGTCCTCTAAGGTGACTATGCCCACGGTGAAACCTCTGCCGCGTCGTCGCGAAACCCTTTGCACCACAGCTAGATGACAATGGCTGCTCTGCATCAGGGAAAGCGCGCCCTCTAACGAAGTGTTCTCGTTGATGTTCGGCACCGCACGAATCAAATCTGCGCCTAACGGTTGCAAAGCTCGTGTTCCGGTAACCGCTAGCAGATCTTTAGCGTGCACAAACCCGATAATCTGATCTAGCGAATCATTATAAACAACCACCCTGGAATGACCGCTGGAGTTCATCACATCAAGCACATCACTAGCGTGAACCCGCTGCTCGACAGCTACCACTTGATCTCGGGGCACCATCACTGACTGCACCGGCCTGCCAGCTAGCTCTAAAGCGCTAGACAACAAAGAGCGATCAAAATCATCCAAATAACCCTCTGCTGCGGAGTGCTCCACCAACACAGCAAACTCCTGAGCAGTATGAGTGCTAGATAGTTCGTCGCGCGGCTGCACCCCCAGCAAACGCACCAATCCTCGGCTAATGAGGTTCAACAACCCAATCAACGGCCCAAACAACATCACATACACACGATTAACTGGGGCCAACCACATGGCCGTGCGCTCCGCACCTGCTAAAGCAATGTTTTTAGGCACCATTTCACCCAACACCATGTGCAGATACACCACGATAGTCAGCGCTACCGTAAACGAAATGGCGTGCAACACCCCAGAGGGAAGATGCACGAAAGATTCCACCACCCTCTCAATTAAGTGAGCCACGGCAGGTTCGGCCACAAAACCCAACCCAAGCGATGCCATGGTAATACCTAACTGGGCACCAGCTAACTGCAAGTTCAGATCGCTCATGGCCGCCAACGTCATACGAGCCCGCCGATTACCAGCCTCCGCTAAGGGCTCTAAACGCGATCTACGTGCGACTAACAAGGCAAACTCCACCGCCACAAACGCAGCATTAGCGGCTAGAAGCACAATGCCCACCGCAATGTAAGCGGCGATCACGAACCCTCCTGCGTCATCTGAGTTTGACGGCTGAGATGCATCTCTGTGGATGCTTTAGGTGTTTCAGGTGGACGTAACAACACGGTGTCGATCCGATTGCGATCCACCGCTTGTATCTCAAACTCCCACCCCTCAAACCGGAAAACCTCCCCGGCAATGGGAATACGCTGGAGATAGCCCAAAATAAACCCAGCCAAAGTCTCATATTCGCCCTCTGGCACTTCTAACCCAACCATATCTTCTAGTTCATGAGGATGAATACCCGCTTGCACTACCAATTCCCCCGCGTAACGAGCTACTGCGGGCGGTTCCACCTCATCGTGTTCATCAGAGATCTCACCCACGATCTCTTCCACTAGGTCTTCTTGAGTAACAATGCCTGCGGTACCGCCGTGCTCATCTAACACCACCGCCAAGGGACTGCGTTGAGCTCGCATATCTAGCAATAACGAACGCAGGTCTCTAGTCTCCGGCACTACCAATGGCGGCTGCATGATGGTGACAACAGGCGTGGTAGCACGCTCAACCTCTTGAACGCGGTACACATATTTCACCGAAGCCACACCCACCACATCATCAATATCACTACCAATGACAGGAAAGCGGGAAAACCCGGTGCGACCAGATAACACAACCATGTCAGCTACTGATTGCTTGCGATCAATCGTGCATACCGAAACTCTCGGCACCAGCACATCGGCTGCATCTCGCTCGGCAAAGCCAATGGCTCGAGTAAGCAACCGGGCACTCGTGGGATGCAGCGCCCCTTCTCGCCCGGAAAGACGAAACAGCCATTCCAACTCCTCCCGAGAACGCCCTTCGCTCAATTCTTCGGTAGGTTGAAAACCCAACCAAGCCACCATCTTGTTGGCAGAACCGTCAAACAGTCGAATAACCGGCCCCGCGGCAACCGAAAAAGCCCTCATTGGGACTGCAAGTCGCAATGAGGTTGCTAACGGGCGAGCTATGGCCAGCGTCTTGGGCACCAACTCACCCAACACCATCTGCACCATCACAGCTATGACTAGGGCCGCGGCAATAGACAGCCCCACAGCGCCGCCTGCCACAAAATTATCCACCAACGGCTCTAAAGCTTGGGCGATAGCGGGTCGCGCTATGAAACCCAAAACAAGCGATGTAACGGTTATGCCGAATTGAGCACCAGAAAGTTGAAACGACAGTGACTTAAGCAAAACCAAAGCGATACGAGCTGCCCGCTTGCCCTCAGCGGCGAGCTGCTCTATACGGATTCGGTCTACTGCAACCAAGGCAAACTCCACAGCCACAAAAACACCGTTGGCGGCCACCAACAGGGCCGCTACTCCAAGACCTAAAAAGGTAAACAAGCTCATTGGTAAGATAACCCTACGATGACAGCGGTCACTCGGAGACTTTCTGCACAAAAACTTTCTCCATCAGAATTAAACAACACCGCCCAAGAAAAACCTCCACTTGGTACAAACCAAGATAAGCCGCCCGAATTTGAACCAATCAGAATAGCTTCGCAATATCAGCGGCCAACGGCCAACATCGACCCAGATCCTTCTAAGGGTTGGATAAAGCGCTTGATGCCGCTAATCCGCTCTCACAGCAACCTGCTTCTCGCCGGAATTGTCACCGGCATTCTTGGCCTGACTGCCCAAATAGCGGTACCCGCAGCAGCCCGCCACGCGGTGGATGCCACCAGCGCTGGCGACCGCCAAACGTTGTGGGTAACCACAATCGCAATAATCGTGCTGGGTCTTATACGCATGTTATTTGGCGGAGCTAACCGCTACCTGCTGTTCAAGCTTGGTTGGAACATCGAAACCGACATGCGAGCCATCATTTATGAGCACCTCACACGACTGTCGTTCTCTTATTACGACCGCACCCAATCAGGCCAGGTCATCTCCCGAGCCAACAGCGATATTCGTTCGGTGCAAATACTGTTGGCGTTCGCACCGATCATTAGCATGAGCGTGCTCTCGTTCTTACTGGCCTTCGCCTACATGCTGTGGGTTCATCCATGGTTGGCTTTAGTTGCCCTTGCTCCGCTGCCCGGCGTGTATTGGCTGGGGGTGAGATTCCGCTACGAGGTGTTCCCGCTGTCCTGGGTGAGCCAGGCACGTATGGCCGAACTAGCAACCATCGTGGATGAGAACATAAACGGCACCAGAGTGGTGAAATCATTTGTCGCTGAAAAACGCCAAATTGCTCTTCTAGGCCGCTCAGCCCAACGCATCCAATGGACCAACGACCGCATCGCCGATGCCCGAGCCCGCTGGAACCCGCTGATTGAGTCGCTGCCCCGTATAGGCACCGCCATGGTGTTACTTTACGGCGGCTGGATAGCCATCCACGGACAAGTAACTGTGGGCACGCTGCTGGCCTTTAGTGCCTATGTAATAATGCTTCAAGCACCTTTCCGATCGGCAGGCTTTTTGCTGATGCAAGCTCAACGAGCCAAAGCAGCAGCACAAAGGATCTACGAAATCCTTGATGAGACACCTGAAATAACCGACTCCACCAATGCTGTTGACCTAATTTCTCCTGAAGGTCTCATTTCTCCTGCGGGCAAGGTGGATTTCGACAACGTCAGCTTCGGCTATCAACCCGAGATACCAGTGTTGAACGGTTTCAACTTACACATTCAGCCCGGCGAGCGGGTGGCTCTGGTAGGACGCACCGGCAGCGGAAAATCCACCGTAGCACGGCTACTAGATCGCTTTTATGATGTCGACAACGGCGCGGTGCGTGTAGACGGTCAGGATGTGCGCAACATAACCCTACGGAGCTTGCGCCACACCATTGGCCTAGTGATAGACGAACCCTTCTTGTTCTCCGCTTCGATACACAACAACATCGCTTACGGCCGCCCGCATGCATCCCATAGCGAGGTGGTGGCTGCTGCCCAAGCTGCCCAAGCCCACAGCTTTATTAGCAAGTTGGCAGAAGGCTACGACACCGTGGTGGGCGAACGCGGCTACGACCTCTCAGGGGGGCAACGCCAGCGAATAGCTATCGCCCGCACCCTATTAACCAATCCCAAGATCTTGATCTTGGATGATGCCACCAGTGCCATAGATGTCACCGTAGAAGAAGCAATCCACCAAGCTTTGCACACGCTAATGACCAACAGAACCACCATTATCATTGCTCACCGACTATCCACCATCAGCCTAGCTGAGCGAGTGGTGGTGCTAGCCGATGGCAAGGTGTCTAACATGGGCACCCACGCTGAACTACTGGCCAACGACCCAGAATATGTGGATATCTTAACTCACACGAACAAGCAAAGCTTCAGACAAGACTTCAACCAAGAAAACAGCCCTCAACAGAACGGCAGATATCTGTGACCGGTTGGGGTGGGGGCTTCTTTGGGGGTCCACAAGCCCAAAACGCGGCCCGTGATGCTGGCTTGCCCCACGGAGGGGTGCCCGGCAACCTAATAAACCAAGTTGAAGCAGTGCTGGCCAAAGAACCCGCGCACCCAGCGGTAGAGGTGAACTTCAGTCATCGCCAACCTGATGATCCTCCGCTCACCTTGCGTTCATTTCTGTGGCCACACCGCGACTCGTTAGCTATAGCGCTGCTATTGGTGATCTTGGAAACCGCCATGATGCAAACCGGCCCGCTGCTGACACAGATAGGCATTGATCGCGGCATCATTCCAGGCAACTTTGATGTGCTGCTAATGGTGGTAGGAATCTTCTTAGCCTCTGTGATTGTACATATGAGCAGTTCCTCAATGCGCATCCGTTTCACCGGACGCATGGGCGAGAGGCTCATATACGCCCTGCGGATCAGGGTTTTCTCGCACTACCAGCGAATGTCGTTGAACTTCTACACCGATGAAAAAGCGGGTGTGCTGATGACCCGCATGACCAGCGACCTAGAAGCTCTCACCATGTTGTTTCAGGAAGGGTTGATCAACTTTGCCGTACAAGCGCTTACCCTAATGGTCATCACCATAGTGCTGTACGCGCTTAATCCCTCGTTAGCCACGCTGACACTGTTTGTGGTGGTACCTGCCACCTTTGCTCTGAGCATCTGGTTTCGGCATGTCTCCAACCACTACTACGACTTAGTACGAGACCGCATCGCCGAAGTGCTATCCGACCTACAAGAGAGCTTGGCAGGCATTCGGGTAATCGCAGCTCATAACCGCCACCTATACAACGTCATAAACCACACTAACGTGGTGGGCCGCCATAAGGATGCCAACTTGCAAGGCGTAAAATCTGCTTCTGTTTACGGATCATCAGCCGAAGCTATCGGCATCATCGGTCAAGCCATTGTCTTGGTAGTGGGCGGTTACATGGTGTTTAGAGGGTCACTAACAGAAGGTGAGCTAGTGGCTTTTGTGCTATACTTAACAGCCTTTTTTGCCCCCATCCAACAACTTGTGCAGCTCTACAATGCCTACCAGCAAGGGCAAGCCTCAATGCGCAAGCTAAGTGATCTCTTAAAGAACAAGCCATCAGTGATCGAAACCGCCAACGCGAAAGATCTCCCACCAATTCAAGGCGAGATCGTTTTTAAAAACGTGAGCTTCAGCTACGACCCTGCAATACCGGTGCTGCATGATATAAACCTTCAGCTAGCACCAGGAGAGAGCCTAGCTATAGTGGGCCCCACGGGAGCGGGCAAATCCACCGTCGCCAAGCTAATAACACGCTTCTACGACCCACAACAGGGGGTTATATCCATCGACGGCCACGATCTGCGAAACGTGACCCTCGCCTCATTACGTCGCCAACTCGGGGTAGTACCTCAAGAACCGTTTTTGTTTTATGGCTCAATCTACGACAACGTGGCTTTCGCCCGACCCGATACCACCACCAGTGAAGTGTTGCAAACGTGTCAAACTGTGGGCCTAACCGACCTGTTAGAGCGCTTACCAAACAACATCTACTCACAAGTACACGAACGGGGGGCTTCTTTGTCGGCGGGCGAACGCCAGCTCTTAGCCTTAGCCCGAGCGCTTCTAGCCCGCCCAAGGGTATTAGTGCTAGACGAGGCTACTTCTAACTTAGACATGCTTTCAGAATCCCAAATTACCGCAGCGTTGGATGCTGTACTAGAAGAACGCACGGCCATCATCATCGCCCACCGATTAGCCACTGCTATGCGCGCCAACCGCATCGCCGTAGTAGAAAATGGCAGGATCACCGAAATTGGCACTCACGAAGAACTCATAGCTCATAGCGGCCACTATGCAGAGATGTACGCCACTTGGATGGCCCACGTCAGCACCCGCGGCACTTCTCATGCCACTTCTCACGACACTTAAAGTGTGTAGTTTAATGCATAACTTTTGAATACATAATTTAAGGTGCCCAAGCCATCCGATATCTTAAAAAATATGAGAGCTTCACTGATTTGACATCTGGAAAACGGCACAGGGTGTAAAAACTGCTATGCTATGAATTAGTTTCAACTTAGTTACTGTTCAACTGAATCACTATCTTCAAAAATTCCCCCAAACCTCAAGTTTGCCCAAAGGAGAACCATGGAGCAGGCAACAATTGCCCTGTTGGGGAGCATAATTACCTTAATTCTCTATTTAGATCGCGGACATCGCAGGAGCATCCAACAACTACGAACCGAAACCCAAGACAACTTC
>VYCQ01000032.1:0-41790 GCA_009843865.1 Acidimicrobiia bacterium | reverse complement strand
AGCATCCAACAACTACGAACCGAAACCCAAGACAACTTCAAGCAAGTATTTCATCAGCTAAACCATCTCACCAATGTTGTTATGGAACTCTGTGGCAGAGTAGGTCGCTTAGAAGGCAGGGTTGAAGCATCCAACCTCCAACCCAAAGAATTGCATTAACCTCCTTGACATCTGCCAGTAATTGAAGATGATAAGGAGCTAACTTGAAATAATGCCTTCAGCTCAGCAGCGACAACCCACAACAACGTCTAGTTTCGGAGTGGGAAAACGCGAAGGGCACGATGCCTCGAGATTTTATGGACGTTTTCCAGCACCTGAGATCAACAACAATGCTGATATTGCGACACCGATCTGTCGAAATAAAATTTGGTTAGGTGATGCTCGCAAGATGGATCTACACGGCAAGATAGCCGACAACTCAGTAGCCCTTGTAGTAACTTCACCCCCCTACTTTGTAGGCAAAGAATATGAAAAAACAGCAGGCGAAGGTCATGTACCAGCTAATTACATAGATTTTTTGACCATGCTGGAGGAGGTTCTCGCCAACTGTGTAGCCAAGCTTGAACCCGGTGGCCGCTTGGCGATTAATGTCGCCAACTTAGGGCGCAGACCCTACCGCTCTTTGTCAGCAGATATAATCAACATCCTGCAAAACCGCCTCAAGCTGTTGTTGCGAGGCGAAGTAATCTGGCGCAAAGCTAAAGGATCTGGAGGAAACTGCGCGTGGGGTAGCTTTCGACAACCAACAAACCCGGTGCTACGCGACCTGACCGAAAGAGTGGTGATCGCATCCAAAGGCAGGTTCGATCGAGCTGTACCCGCGACAGAAAGAGCCGCGCTAGGAATGCCTTCAGAGGCAACTTCTACTGCTGATGAGTTCATGGAGGCCACCACCGATGTGTGGGACATACCAGCAGAATCCGCCAAGCGTATAGGCCACCCCGCGCCATTCCCCGTGGAGCTGCCGCAACGCCTTATCAACCTCTACACCTATAAAGGAGACTTGGTTCTAGACCCCTTTATGGGCTCGGGTGCAACCGCAGTTGCTGCGATTCGCAACGGCCGCCACTTTGTGGGCTTCGATACCGATACCGACTACGTGGCTTTAGCAAAACAGCGCATTGCAGACGAACGCTCCCAAACAGCGTTGCTGAACAACTTCGCCACTCAAACAACACAAGAAGACCAAGTAATACAAAATCAAATAGCACAAAAAGGCCAAACAGCACAAGCTTTAGCGCGTGAGCATCTTGAACAAAGTGGATTTCGCAACATCAAAGACAAGATTAAATTTCCCTGTGGAGTAGAGGCTCACTTTGCAGCCAGCAACCAGCGAGGTCAAAAATTTCTTTTTAATGTCTCAGGTGCCTTCACCGTTTCCCAAGGTCTCGGACTGCATCGCAGCGATACTCTCTGGGAAGCCCTAGGCAAAGCAGCGTTGTTAGCTTGCTCTGAAGTTGATTACCCACTGGTTCTACTAACCACCAACCGCCCGACCGAAGGCAGCAGTGGCCACCGTGCTCTCGCGACTACTACCGGAGCTGACAAGCTCATCTATGCAGTGATAGAGATGTTCAACTCTGAAGACTTAGCCCTACTAGCCGCCCTAGCCCAAGGCCATCCACACTAGTTATACCCAGAAGGCAGGCATACCCCAGAACTAGATATACCCAGAACTAACCGAGGCCAGAATCATCACGGCGCATCCGGTTCACGATGCGCCGCCCGGGTACACGCAAAAAGTTGCTGATATCACCGCGATTGATGCTGCCACTAATCTGTTGAAGCCCAAAACGCCCTAGCTGCCGCAAGCTGCTCCAAGCCCAAAGAGAGGCTGCCAACATTACCAAAAAACCCACAAAAGACAACCAAAACGATATAGACAAGGTAAAAATCATGAACACCAACCCACCGATACAGCTCAAGATAGCCAAACGAAGATTGCGAGCAGGATGTGTAAACACCGTAGTGCGCCCCACTTCCCGAGCTAGAGCGGGGTCGGTCTCATAAAGCTGATCCTCAATTTGATCGAGGATACGTTGCTCATCCTCCGAAAGTGGCATATCCCTAGTGTCGCACAGGCCAACCCAGCAAACAACACCAAAAGTTCCTAAGTACAAAAGCTCCTAGCAACACAGCCCCCTAACCCAAGACCAATAAAACCAATAAAAACATACATCTCATCAAGCACCTTCAGCCGAAAGCAACTCCCGGGTTTGGACGACATCTATGTGCAGTTGGTTCACCAAAGCCTCAATACCGTCGAAGCGGTGCTCGCTCCTCAACAACTCCACAAACTCAACCTTGGCCTCTTCGCCATAAAGGATGCCCTCAAAATCCAGCAAATGAGCCTCTAGCAATGACTGTTGAGCATGCTCGTAAAACGTAGGCCGGCGACCAATGTTAATGGCCGCCATATAACGGGTGCCATCAGGTCTAGTATACCAACCAGCATAAACCGCATCGGCTGGCCAAGCCATCTCCTTCGCAACTGCAATGTTGGCCGTGGGAAAGCCAATCTCCATGCCGCGACGATCACCTAGCACCACCTGACCTCTCGTCTCGTGATAACGACCCAACATAGCCGTTGCAGTACGCACATCCCCCCCGGCTAGCGCTCGACGCACCGCAGTTGAAGACACCGGCTCAAGCCAACTCTGATCATGATTAATTAGCTGCAAGGTCTGCACCTCAAAGCCCATGTCCATGCCAAACTTTTTCAAAGTGTCGATGTTGCCTTGACGCGCCCGCCCAAAATGAAAATCCTCCCCCACCACTACACAGCGCACCTGCAACCTGTCCATAAAAACTTGACGCACAAAATCTTCTGGGGCTGTGTGAGCCTGATCTGGTGTGAACTCAACTAAATAGACGTACTCAAGACCCGCACGTTCCAACAACTCCAACTTTTGATCCAGCGAGGTCAACAACTTGGGAGCATTTTGAGGCCGCAAAACCAAAGCTGGATGCCGGTCAAAAGTCACAACCGCTGAGGCAACCCCAAGACAATCAGCCTGAACTAACAGTTGGCTCAACACCGCCTGATGCCCCACATGGACTCCGTCGTATACCCCTACACTGATAGCAGTAGGCTTAGTATTCTTGCCTGAATCTGAATCCTTTATTACCTGCACCAACCCAAATTTTACCGACGCTGTTGGGGTATGACCACAGCAGGCTTTACCCAACCAACTTTATACATCTCATACATAGCCAACAGATCACCCTGAGAACTCTGAACAGCCCAAGGCCCCTCTCCTCTTCCTACTACCCCCAACTCCTCATTAGCCAAGACTTGCCCGCTACTCACCTTGCGCGCCACGGCATCACTCACCGACAAGGAGGGATAGTCACGCATCGCTTCAGACATGGACAACAACTCAACTGCTTCAACAGGCTTAGCCTGTTCTACAATAAAGCTCCCGATAGCCTCGCGCCTCAACGACCTAAGATGCGCTCCACCCTTCAAAGCACTCCCTATGTCCGCGGCCAAAGAACGCACAAAGGTGCCCGAAGAACAGGTCACCCGAAGCCGGTAAACCTCAGGAACAGAAGCCCCAAAACCAGCATCATCCCGAGCAATCCCTAGCGCATAGACGGTTACTAATCGAGAGCGGCGCTGTACTACAACACCCTCACGAGCCAATTCATGCAATCGGCGTCCTCCAACCTTAACGGCTGAAACCATCGGGGGCACTTGCATGATGGTGCCCACAAACTGAGAAGCCACAGCGACCACCTGCGCTGGGGTAACCGTTGACATATCATAAGTGGCAATCACCTCACCAGAAGCATCCAATGTGGTGGTTTCGCTGCCAAGCACCACCTCGCCCGTGTAGCGCTTGCGAAGTGCGGTGAAGAACCGCAACAAACGGGTGGCTCGGCCCACACCCAACAGCAATACTCCGGTCGCATCTGGATCTAAAGTTCCTGCATGACCAACCTTAGAAGTAGCAAACACCCCTCGCGCCTTTGCCACCACATCATGGGATGTCCAGCCGGGAGCTTTGTCAACCACTGCTATTCCATCTACTGGCCCATCTATCAAGCTCACCCCCTTAATCCTCGTCGGCCAAGCTCCGTAATATTTCATCCACCCGCTCACCAGCAGCAATAGAAGGATCCAACGCAAACACCAAATCGGGAACCCTACGAACCGCAGAAGATTGAGCTACCGCCCCCTTGAGAATCAAACGATGCTCTTGCAAAGCCTGAAGAGCATCCTCAGAACCCTCGGTATCCAACACACTGATGTAAACAGTGGCCCTACTCAGCTCAGCGCTGGTATCAACACCAGTGACACTAACTAACTCCAAGCGAGAATCATCGAGTTGTGCCAACTCTGAGGCGACGATCTCCCGCAGCAACTCACCAAGGCGCGCCGACCTAGAATAGTGAGAGGGGCGCGATGCCGGTCTACGAGCCATTTACATCAAAATGCTGAGCAACCCGTGTCAGCATGCTTCAAACCCGAGCGACTTCTCGCTCCTCAAAGGTTTCGATGATGTCGCCTTGTTTGAGGTCTTGAAAATCTGACAATCCAATGCCGCACTCATAGCCCGACTGCACCTCACGCACGTCCTCCTTGAAGCGCTTCAGCGAGGACACCTCACCTCGCCATATAACGATGCTGTCTCGCAAGAACCGTACCTTTGAGCCCCGCGTGATGACCCCGTTAAGCACGTAGCAACCCGCCACAGCACCAACGCGGGGAATCCGAAATATCTCTCGCACTTCGGCATCACCGGTAACCACCTCTTCGAACTCGGGCGCAAGCATGCCCACCATTGCATTCCCTATGTCTTCGATGAGCTTGTAAATAATCTCATAGGTGCGTATCTCCACCTGCTCAAGCTCAGCTAGCTCACGGGCTTTGCGATCGGGACGAACGTTGAAACCGATAACCGTAGCATTAGAGACTGCGGCTAGCTGAATGTCATTAGCAGTCACCCCACCTACCCCGCAATGCACAAAAGCTAGCTGCACATCTTCACGCTCTAAACGTTTGAGGCTGTCCACCACCGCTTCTAGCGACCCGTTAACATCGGCCTTAATAATCAGGTTCAAGGTAGCGGTCTCGCCAGACTGGATTTGACTGAAAACATCTTCTAGGCGGGCACCACCAGCGGTTGCTGCGGCATCTCGACCTAAGCTGGCAACCCGCTGAGAATGTTCTCGGGTTTGGGCTACCTTAGCCGCCACTTTTTCATTAGGTGCCACCACAAAAGCATCTCCAGCTGTGGCTACATCGGACAAGCCCAACACCTGTACTGGTTTAGAAGGACAGGCTTGCGTTATCTGATTGCCCTTATCATCTAAAAGCGCCCTGGCTCGACCATACGCTGCTCCGGCCACCACTGGGTCGCCCCTCTCCAAGGTTCCTTGTTGCACTAGCAAGGTTGCCACAGGGCCTCGGCCAGTATCTAGATGAGACTCCAACACCACGCCCCGGGCGCGACCCTCGGGATTAGCAGTAAGATCTTCTACCTCGGCCACCACCGCCAACTGCTCTAACAGGTCATCAATGCCTAGGTTCTGCAAAGCTGACACTTCCACCATAATGGTCTCGCCGCCCCACTGCTCAGGCACCAAGTTTTGCTCAGAAAGCTGCTGCATGGTGCGATTAGCATCGGCATTGTTCCTGTCGACCTTATTGACGGCCACCACGATGGGCACGTCAGCTGCCCTGGCGTGGCTGACGGCCTCCAAGGTTTGGGGCATCACACCGTCATCAGCAGCCACAACCAGCACCACAATATCGGTAGCATCAGCACCCCTGGCCCGCATAGCGGTAAACGCTGCGTGCCCGGGGGTATCGATAAAAGTGAGCGTGCGGCCATCTTTTTCAATCTGATATGCACCTATGTGCTGCGTAATACCCCCGACCTCTCCTGCAGCCACATTAGCATTGCGAATCTGATCCAAAAGCTTTGTTTTCCCATGGTCCACATGGCCCATAACGGTAATAACCGGAGGACGTACCGCAAGGTCTTCACCAGCTACTTGAAAATCTACATCAGCTTCAAGTAACTTGAGCAACTCTTTTTCCTGTTCTTCGCCTGGATTCACAAGGCGCACCTGCGCCCCTATCTCAGCAGCGAACAACTCGATCATGTCATCACTTAAAGATTGCGTGGCGGTTACCATCTCACCCTGCTGCATCAAAAAGCGCACCACATCGGCAGCGGTTTGATTGAGCTTGGGCCCCACCTCTAAAGGAGTAGAAGCCCGCTCAATAACGACCTCTCCAGTAGGTGCGGGTACCTCAGTAGGGGCGTAGTCCACTACGTTCATTGGCTGAAGTTCCTCAGCTACCCGCCGACGCCGCCTGCTCTTACGTCTTCTTTGCTGAGGTCGTTGCGGACCACCGCGGCCACGACCACCTCCAGAGCCAGGAGGCCCAGCAGAAGGACTCGGCACCGGTCCAGCAGAAGTACGCCCGCCTATAGGGGCAGGACGCGCCGTAGCCCGAGAAGTGCTCAACCCTGAGGGCGAAGCTTGTTGTCGACCTGAGCTACGTGAACTGCGACGAACACTGGGGGGTGGCTGCAACCTCCCACCTCGCCCCGGTGGTGGTGGTATGGGCTTACCTGAAGCTGAAAGCGGTGGCTGAGCTGGCAGAGGTGCCGCAGATTGCGTCGGCATTGACCCAAACTCAGGTAACGAAGCAGTACGCGAAGGTGAAGAAGCTTGTGCAGAGGCGGGCTCAACAGACGGCGATGACGGGCGTTGCCGAGGTGGCAGGTCACCACTAGAGGTCACCACCCGATCAGGTTTTGGCTCGGCTACTGGTTCTGCTGTTGGTTTGGCTTCTGATTTAGCTCTTGATGGGACTTCTGCTGGTCCAGCTTGCCCTGCTTTAAGTTCCTGAGCTTTCTGAGCTGCCTGAGTGTCAATATCAACGTCAGTATCAATCTCAGCGTCCTCAGTATCAGGTTCCTGAATATCCTGCGACTTGTTCAATTGCGCTGCTTCTTGTTCTAACTCAGGCTCAACAAGCTCAACATCAGGTGACTCAGGCTCAGCAACCTCGAACACAGCAACCTCAAGCTCAGGCTCTTGCTCGGGTTGGGACTCTCCAAATTTACCTAGCTCATCTTTTTGAGCGCGCCGGCGTACTCGATCGGCTTGAGCAACCTCAATACTTGAAGAAGGGCTCTTAACACCTATCCCTAATTGGCCACAAAGATCAAGGGTCTCAGGATTAGTGAGACCAATCTCACGGGCAAGTTCGTACAACCGGATTTTTGCTGGCAAAAAGTTCTTTCTTGGTTCATCCGCTATTTGCGGTAAGCCCATTTGGGCCAGACATATATATTTTCACGCCACGCCTACGAATTTCGAAGTCAATCTATCGCAGAAATGGCTAAGCCGAGGGAGTAACCCCCTCAGCAGTCACGGTGTCCTGTTCACTAGAAGCCAACTCTGAACCCTCAGCAGCCCAATCTTCAGCCGATAACGCAGGCCCACCCTCAGCAGGCTTCCACACCTGCTCGCCCGTCTCCTCATCCACCACCCACTCCCCTTCAGCCCAATCCATCTCAGCAAAGGCAGCCTCTTGGGCTACCTGAGTTTCGCTTTTGATATCAATTCGCCAACCGGTAAGTCGAGCTGACAAACGAGCGTTTTGACCTTCTTTCCCGATAGCTAAAGAAAGCTGATAGTCGGGCACAACCACCACGGCCATACCAGCCTCCTCATCTATGGTCACCTCTTTAATCTTGGCTGGAGATAAAGCCTTAGCAACAAAATCAGCAGGATCATCAGCAAAGGGCACTATGTCGATCTTCTCGCCCCGTAATTCATTAACCACCATACGCACCCGTGCCCCACGAGCCCCTACACAGGCCCCCACAGGATCCACATTAATGTCGTTTGACAGCACTGCAATCTTGGTACGGTGGCCTGGTTCTCTAGCACACGCCTTGATCTCCACCACGCCATCAGCTATTTCTGGCACCTCCAGCTCAAAGAGCCTCTTGATAAGGCCCGGGTGAGTCCTGCTAACCACGATTTGTGGTCCCTTAGCTGTCTTACGCACCTCTATAATGTAGGCCTTAAGTCGACTGTTGGCATCAGGACGCTCAAAGGGCACTTGCTCAGCCTGAGGTAACAACGCTTCCACCCGACCTAAATCCAAAAGCGTGTAGCGAGCATCATTTTGTTGAATAATGCCAGTGACAATGTCTCCCTCGCGCCCAGCATATTCTTCATACTTGAGTTCTCTTTCCACCTCACGAATTCGCTGCATCATCACCTGCTTAGCCTTCTGAGCAGCAATGCGACCAAAACCATCAGGGGTGACATCAAAAGGCTCACCCACGGGTTCGCCGTCTTCGTCCAGTTTTTGGGCATACACCTGAATTTCTGCGGTGTCCGGATTGATGGTAACCCAGGCGTACTCCTCACTGTTGGGCATACCTTTATAAGCAGATTCCAAAGCATCAGCCAAAGCAGCAAGCAAAGCATCCACCGAGATGCCCTTATCTGAAGCTAGGGCCTGAAGAGCTTCTAGCATGTCTGGGGTCATCAGCTGCTCTTCTCCTCGGTCTTACACCCTAAAGTGTTCTTCTTAGGTGTAGAGCCCCATTCAAACTTGGTCCTAGCTTTGGAAATATCACTCAAAGCCACACTTTGCGCAACTCCGTTGAACTTAACGCTGATGCTGTCGGCTTCACAACCCAATAAAACACCCTCAATACGCCGCTCACCTACAACATGCGACCCCAATTTAAGGCTAATGGTTTCTCCTATAGCTTGCATAAAATGCTCGGGGCTGCGCAAAGATCTTTCTAACCCCGGGCTGCTGATCTCCAAGGTGTAATGTCCACCACAAATTTCATAATCATCCAGCAAACGCGACACCACCTTTGATACATCTGCAACCTCATCTAGGTTGATGCCACCAGGTTTATCCACGATGACACGCAAAACTCCCCCACCATAGGTAAGGTCATAAAGATCTAGTCCTCTACCCTTAAAAATGGGCGCGAGCAAGTTGTTTGCCGCCTCTGCTACAGACATGTCGCTCCCTTTAGTGGACGTTGATACTCACCTAACCATACCCGTTTATTATGCCAAATGATTATGCCAATGGTATTTGACACTGCACCGAAGTACACCACTAGCGGCTGTTAATACCTCTTAACAGCTCTTTTTAATATTAATAGCTCTTTGCGCAGATGGCTAGCAGATTTGGCTCATCAATATCTTCAGGCAGCGATCCATCAGCACGCTGCAAACAGCGCACGGTAACAGCATCTTCAGCAAGGGCCACCTCACCTTGAGTTCCAAGCATCTCCCAAGCAATGCGAGCAAACCCAACCTGAGATGCTTCGCGAGCTTCAGCCAGATTCACCACATCAACAATCTTGGAGTCCCTCCAAGAAATAGCCGCAGCCAACATGTTGTCTTGGATATCTTCTAGCAACGTCACCAAATGCTGGGGCGCAGCCGCAAGGCTCACCGTTTGCTTTTCCCCTGTCATTCGGGTGATCAGGGTTGTTTGTTGCTGCTCAAGATCCCGTGGACCAATTTCAATGCGAATCGGAACTCCCTTGAGTTCCCAGTTGGTGCAACGACGGCCAAATCCCGTACCAGTCTTATCATCCACCTTTACCCGCAACCCTACAGCAACCATCTCATTAGCCAGACTGTGACAAGCTTCCACAACCGCACCGTCATCACGCACTGCGATTACCACAACTTGAATTGGCGCTAGGCGGGGCGGCACCACCATTCCCAAATCGTCTCCGTGTGCCATTATCAAACCCCCTACCATGCGCGAGGAGACACCCCAAGAGGTTTGCCACACATACTCTTGATTACCCTCAGCATCTAAATATGTAGTGTTGAACATGGTAGCAAAACCCTGACCTAGCTCATGCGAAGTCCCCATTTGCAAAGCCTTAGCATCACGCATCATGGCTTCTAAAGACATGGAATTGATAGCGCCGGGGAAGCGTTCAGATGCTGTCTTGTAGCCGATCAACACAGGGATTCCCAATACTGACTCCATGAAGTCCTGATACACCTCATGGAGAATTTTGGCGGCATATTCACGAGCCTCTTGGCGACTGACGTGAGCCGTATGACCTTCTTGCCACAAGAACTCCGTGGTGCGCAAAAAAATACGAGGACGCATTTCCCAGCGGACCACATTAGCCCACTGGTTGATTAAAAATGGTAGGTCGCGATAACTCTGAATCCACTTAGACATGTAAGCGTTAATAATGGTCTCGCTAGTAGGACGCACGATCACTGGTTCCGCTAGCTCCCGACCACCACCCATAGTGATCACAGCTAACTCGGGGCTAAAACCCTCCACATGCTCAGACTCCCGATTCAGATAACTCTGGGGGATGAATAGGGGAAAATAGGCATTTTCAGCACCAGCGTCAACTATTCGCTGATTCACTGCGGCCTGCATGCGCTCCCACAGCGCAAACCCATAGGGCCGAATTACCATGGTGCCACGCACCGGGCCATTATCGGCTAGCTCAGCTTTATTCAAAATGTCCTGATACCAAGCAGGAAAATCCTCATCCTGTGGGGTTAACACCCTCTGTTTGGACATCCTCATCCCCTATTGCGAATCAATGCAATCTTTTGCTGTGCCATGTTCACATCGCTGCCTTGATCGGCTAACAAGCGAACACGATCACGCTCTGCTTCACGTTCGGCGGCCACAATATCTGCTTTAGCTAAGGCAGCTTCAAAGCCCTGCTCATGGATCAACTCAGCCCATTCTACAAGAGCAGACACCATATCTTGTTCTTCCACCACTGCCACATTGCGACCCTTCACAAATAGGTGGCCTCGCTTATTACCCGCAGCTATGCCAATATCAGCACCACGAGCCTCTCCGGGGCCGTTTACCACGCAACCCATGACGGCTACTTGTAATGGGATCTCCTTGTCGCCAAAGGCTTCCATAGCCTGTTCGGCCACCTCATAAACATCAATTTCAGCTCGACCACAGCTTGGGCAAGCAACGAGATCCACATTCTTGCGCTCCCGTAGCCCCATAGCCTCTAAAAGCTGCCTACCAGCCTTAGCTTCTTGCACTGGATCAGCTGTAAGGCTATAGCGGATAGTGTCGCCAATGCCTTCAGCCAACAACGTGCCTATGCCCACGGTGGACTTGATCAAACCTGCGGGTGGCGGACCGGCCTCGGTGACCCCTAAGTGCAAAGGATGTTCCGTAAGATCGGCTAGCTGACGGTAGGCCTCGATCATAAGCGGCACGCTGGAAGCCTTCACCGAAATCTTGACATCGCTAAAGTCCACCTCAGCAAAGTAGTTCAACTCCATCTGAGCCGACTCCACTAGGGCCTCAGGTGTAACCTTGTCACCGTACTTGCGGTACAAGTCGGGGTGTAACGACCCACCGTTCACTCCTATGCGTATGGGCACCTGACGGTCTTTGCACTCCGATGCCACAGCGCGAATATGTGCTGGCTTACGGATATTGCCCGGGTTTAACCTGAGGCAATGAACACCAGCATCCAAAGCAGCCAAAGCCATCCGGTATTGATGGTGGATATCAGCCACAATCGGCACAGGCGAACGAGGCACTATCTGCGCTAGCCCTTCGGCAGCCTCAAGCTCGTTACAAGTGCAACGTACTATGTCAGCACCGGCGGCTGTGAGATCATAGATCTGCTGCAAGGTGCCTTCCACATCAGCAGTGCGGGTGGTAGTCATAGACTGCACTGTTATCGCAGAGCCACCACCCACGGCCACATTCCCCACATAAATCCGCCGGGTTTGGCGACGCTCAAAAGATGCTTGAACCTCCACGATCAGCCTGGCAGCTCAACAGGATCCGTGATATCTAGATACAAAGCCCCTAAACCCACAAACAGCAGCACCAGAATAACCCCATAAGCAACAGGAATCATCTTTGAAACATCAGCAATGTAACGACGATCTCGACGCGAACGTAATCGCTCATAAGTAGCAATCACCACATGACCCCCATCTAAGGGCAGCAGAGGAATCATGTTGAAAACCCCCACAAACACATTCAAGAGCGCCAAGAACACTAACAAGTTCACATAGCTGTTCTCTGTGAGATCAGCACCAATCTGTAATGCCCCAAATATAGAAATCACACGAGCCTCATCATCACTCAAGCCCTCACTTGGGGCAAAGACACCTTGCGAGGGTGTGCTTGGCTGCTCAGCTGGCTGGTTGGTGAGGTCGCGATAAAAGTTGCTCAACCCACTAGGAGAAAAAAACCTGCCGATGCTAAGCACCGACTCTTTAACCAGATACCCGAACTCCCTGAAGGTCTCCGGCACAGCCTTAAAATATCCAACCTCAACCGATTCAGAGACATAAGCCGACCTAGAGCCGATCCCGATATACGCCCTCGTGGCATCTAGAGGATGGGTACCAAGGATCAAGGTTTGAACAAACTGTACGCCGTCTCTTTGGACACCCAAACTAATTGAGGTTGTCGGCGGAGGCAGCGCTTGGATCATCTCGCCCATGGTCGCCACCAACTGACCATCCACCGACACAATGCGATCTCCTGCCAACAGCCCAGCTTGTTGGGCTGGAGAACCCTCAGACACCACGCTGATCGTCCAATCTGACGACTGAATCCTCTCGGTCTTACCCCCCACTACCAAAAATGAAAAGATCAACCCAAAAGCCAGCAAAAAGTGCATCGTTGAACCTGCAACAGCTACCGACATACGCCGCCAATAAGGCTTAGATCGATAGGTAAGATGCTCTTCATCAGCAGGCACCTCATCTAAATTGTTCATGCCGATAATGCGCACATAAGCCCCGGCAGGTATCGCCTTTAAGCCGTATAGGGTTTCACCACGACGCGTCGACCAAAGCTTGGGTCCAAACCCCAAAAAGAACTCCGTCACCTTCATCCCAGCCGCCCGTGCAGTGAGGTAATGACCTAATTCATGCAAATAGATCATCACGATGATGGCTAGCAACACAATTAACAGCGGCAGACCATAAAACACACCTAGCACCACTAGAAACCCCACCAACAACAACAAGGGACCCCAGCTTTGACGATGAGCCCAAATGCCGGTCATTCCAGAAACCGCAGCAGACCCACGCGCAGAAGAACCATGTGTTGTTGCTACCTGCCTGCCTGTTTGAATGGATTGATCGGTACGCATCAACTCGCCGACATCGTGGTCACTATGCGCTCTGCTTGCATGCGCGCCTGTCGATCAACCTGCATGACGGCCCCTAAAGAGTCAGCCGCGGTGCCGTCATAGCTATCCAAAACATCTTGCAGCACATGGGGAATCTCCATCCAGCGTATCTGCTCATCCAAAAAAGCTTGCACTGCCACCTCATTAGCAGCATTCAACAAGGCCGGGGCAGTACCTCCTAACCGTCCTGCTTCATAGGCCAACTCCAAGCAAGGAAAGAGCTCTGTATTGGGAGACTCAAACTCCAACCGACCAAGTGTTTGCCAGTTAATTTGACCAAATGGGGTTGTGATGCGATCTGGATAGGCCAAGGCATAGCCAATACAGAGCCTCATATCAGGCATTGAAAGCTGCGCTACGGTAGCCCCGTCGGTGTACTCCACCATAGAATGCACAACAGACTGAGGGTGTACCACCACCTCGATACGCTCGAAATCAACCCCAAACAACTCGTTGGCCTCGATCACCTCTAAACCCTTGTTCATCAGTGTTGAGGAATCCACCGTGATCTTGGCCCCCATCTCCCATGTTGGGTGAGACAAAGCACTCTGCACGGTCACCGTGGCTAGCTCTTCTGTAGTACAGCCTCGGAAAGGGCCACCACTAGCAGTGAGCACTATACGGGCCACGCGTTCTGTATTCACGTCTGTATCTGTATTCACATCTGTATTGAAATGATCTATATCCGCCCTACTATTGGCACGCAAGCACTGATGTATGGCGCAATGCTCGCTGTCCACCGGCAACAGCTCAGCACCGAAGGTTTGACGTGCCCGCTGCACCAAAGGACCAGCAGCAATCAACGACTCCTTGTTAGCCAAAGCCAAGCGCCGCCCAGCCTCTAGGGCCGCCAGGGTTACCGGCAAACCAGCAAAGCCCACCACCGCGTTCACCACTACCTCCCCCATTGCGGCGGCTTCAACCAACGCCTCAGATCCAGAAGCCACCTGTATTCCGGGAAGATCTGCTTGAAGCTCGGAAACCATCTCAGGATCAGCCACCACCACCATCTGCGGCTGGAACTCACGAGCCTGCTCCAACAACTTACTCGCAGATCGCCCCACTCCTAAGGCAACAACATCCCAAGATTCAGGCTCAGCCCGCAATACCTCTAAGGTTTGGATGCCAATTGAGCCAGTAGAGCCAAGCAACGATAGCGATTTCATAACCCGGAGCTACTTAGCTAACGCGCTGATAGGCCGCTCAGATCACACCAAGCATCAGCCCTGTAAAATAAGTAGCTGGCAACACAAACAACAAAGCATCAATCCGGTCCAACATACCTCCATGACCTGGCAACAACGTACCCATGTCCTTCACGCCCAGATCACGTTTGAGAGCTGATTCCAACAAATCGGCCAAAGGTGCCACCGCAGCTACGACAATACCCAAGATCACGCCATCAGAGCGAGAACTTGAGTCTCCAAATGGGCCCATTTCAAGCACCGAAATAAACACCAACGCAACGTTGATGGTGAGTATGGCTCCACCCACAAACCCCTCCAGTGTCTTATTTGGACTGACTGACGATAACCGGGTACGACCAGCGGTTTTACCCACTACAAAAGCACCCACATCATTAACCGCAGTCAAAACCACTGCGGTCAGCACTAGCTGCGCTCCCTCAGGTGCGCTCAAGAGCAAGCCACCAAACGCACCTGTAAACCCAACATATGTGATCCCCAAAAGGGTTACCCCTAAGTTCATCAGGGGCCGTTCTCGAGCCACCCCACTCACGTACCACATACCTGCGCCAAACAACCCAAACAGCAACGTCAGCGACATCCCTTCAGCTCCACGCCAATAAGCTGTAATAGGCAGAACGGTTATCGTCACATAGCCCAACAGCATCGGAGGCTGAAACCCGGCTTTACGCATGGTTGTAAACCACTCTGTTGCGCAAATCAGCAACACTATGGCCAAAAGTGCCAGGGTAATCTTTTCACCTAAAGCCACCGCACCTAGCACTAACCCCCCGAGTATCAGACCTACCAATACAGCCGTGCTAGAACGCACTCTAAGCGAAGAACCATGCTCGCCCGAACCCACGCTCGCAGAAGACACCGACACGGGGTCACGCATAGCGGTAAGTTCGGTCACTGGACCAGTAAGCGGCTCGTTCAAAGACAACACTTCATCCACCCGACCTGCCGCAGAAAGATCAAAAGCCTCAGTGGGCTCCGGGTCGGCAAACACGCTGGCACCCGATGCCACAGAAGAGAACTCAGGGATATCTGACAACCCTCCCATCTGTTCTGAGGCACCTTCAGTGACGGGGATGTCTTCTCGCCATCTAGGCGCAGCATCAACAGCAGTCTCCCCGCTCTCCGACTCAACTTCAGAGGATGACTCGCTCCAAACACCAAGATCTGAGCCTTCTTGACCTAGACCTTCTTCCTCTTCTTCGTCAAACAGTGATGCCAAATCGTCCAGATAACCAGCCTGCTGTTCTTCAAGCGATCCTTCAGAAAGCTCCTTTGATCTTTCAAAAGCGTTGTTGTCGTCCACTTGCCCTCCTCTAATCAAATTGCCAACAGCTCTTGTTCTTTGACGCTGAGGGCATCATTAATGAACTGCTCGCGGACATGGGTCAATTGATCTAATTCTTTGTTGGCTCGTGCAACAATGTCTTCAGAGATATCACCCTGTTTGCTAAGTTGGTCGATTTCTTGGCGTGTATGACGCCGAGAATTCCGTATTGCTATCCGACCGTCTTCGGCCATCTGTTTAACCAACTTTACTAGTTCACGACGCCGCTCTTCGGTTAAAGGCGGAAATGCTAAACGCACAACGCTGCCATCGCTGGCAGGATTAATTCCGATATCGGCCTGCGTGATAGCCCGCTCTATCGCGGGAATAGACGATTTATCAAACGGCGATATCACTAGAAGCTGCGCCTCTGGGACACTAAAACTAGCCAGCTGATTTAAAGGCACCTCTGTGCCGTAATAATCCACCATAAAGCGTTCAAACAATGCCGAAGATGCTCGGCCAGTTCTAACAGAAGCGAACTGCTGACGAGCGTAATCCACAGCTACATCCATTCGTTCCCCCACCTCTTCTAAAGCTAGATCGATTAGCTCATTGCCTGTTGTCATCTTTCACCCCGTTACCATTTGTCACAACAGTACCGATTGACTGGCCTTCAAGTATCGCAACCATGTTTCCAGGTACCAGCAAATCAAACACCACGATGGGTAGCTCATTATCCATACATAGCGAAATAGCCGTGCTGTCCATAACCCGCAAGCCCCACGAGAGCACGTCCATATACCGCACGACCTCAAGCTTCTTGGCATCTGAATTAGTACGAGGATCAGCGGTATAGATGCCATCGATGCCACTATGAGTGCCCTTTAGCAACACCCCGGCTTTTATTTCGACAGCCCTGAGAGCTGCGGCGGTATCGGTAGTAAAAAACGAATTGCCTGTACCAGCCGCAAAGATCACCACTCGGCCCTTTTCCAAGTGACGAATTGCCCTACGACGAATGTAGGGCTCTGCGACCTGTACCATATCAATGGCTACCTGCACCCTTGTTGGCTGACCAAGCCGCTCAAGTATGTCTTGCAGGGCTAAAGCATTCATGATAGTAGCCAACATACCCATGTAATCAGATTGAACATGATCCATGCCCAAACCGGTACCGGTCATGCCCCGCCAAATATTACCCCCTCCCACCACGATGGCTACTTCCACATCAAACTGAGTTCTAAGCTTAACTATTTCGTTGGCAATCTGAGCCGCAATCTCGCCATCAATGCCATATCCAAGTTCACCCCCAAACACCTCACCTGAAAGCTTAATGACGACACGATCCCAGCGCATCAAACGCTTGGTGCTCATGGATGTCATACGCTAATAGATGGCATTACAGGTGCTAACCGCCGATAGCGGCCAGCTCGTAACGGACAATCTCTCCATCTCCTAGCTTGGACTGCACGGTTTCCTTCTCTCCAAACATGCCCTGCTCCAGCAGCACCCTCTCGCCGTACCAGGCCCGCAAACGACCAGCAACAATCTTGTCCCAAGCTTGTTCAGGCTTGCCCTCTGCCTTAGTAAGTTCGGTCAGTGCTATCTTTTCCCGCTCCACTTCATCAAGATCTACCTGATCACGATGAAGCACAGAAGGTTTGGCAAAGGCAATGTGCAGTGCCACCTCATGTGCTAACTCTTGACTGATACCCCGAGCTTCCACCACCACAGCGCTGATGCCACGTCCATCTTGAGTGTGTAAATAGGTGTCCAAAAAATTCCCGTCGGCTACCTGCACCCGCACTACTTTGCCTAAATGCACGTTTTCTTTCTTAGCCAGGCTGATATCTTGAATAGCCTCAGCCTGAGAACTCAAAGCCTCCTCACCCTCCGACAGAGCTAACTGCGCCAACTCATTAGCTAAGGCCACAAAATCGTCTGCCTTAGCAGAAAAATCAGTCTCGCAGCGCAACTCCACTATGGCTGCGGCCTGCTCGTTTGCTACTAAAGCCACAGCACCCTCATCACTAGCACGCTCGGCTCTAGCAGCCGCCTTAGCGATGCCCTTCTCGCGCAACCATTGAGCAGCAGCTTGTTGATCCCCGCTACTCTGAGTAAGGGCACGTTTACAGTCCATCATGCCCGCACCAGTAGCCTCACGCAGAGCTTTCACATCTAAAGCTGTAAATAAGGCTGTGACATCACTCACGTCGATGCCCTACTTTCTTCAAAGCTCTCACTCTCTTCCGGGCTCGCTTCTGCTTGGGCTTCTTCAAGCTGCTCTGACTCAACAGCTTCTTGTGACTCTGCGACATCTTCTAACTCAGAGAAATCTGCTGGCTCAACGGCTGTTTCATGAGACTCCGCAACATCTTCTGCCTCAGCAGCTGTTTCTTCGGCTATTTCTTGAGACCGCTCCGGCGACTTTTCATCCAAAACTGCTTCCTCTTTAGCTACGGCTGGTTCCTCAGCTACCGGCGCAGGTTGGTTGGCATGTGCCATGTATCTGCCTTCAATAACTGCTTCACTGATAACCCGACACATAAGCTCACCAGAGCGAATGGCATCATCGTTGCCAGGAATCACATATTGAATCACATCTGGATCGCAGTTAGTGTCCACCACTGCAATCACGGGCAGCTTCAGCTTATTGGCCTCAGCTACCGCGATGTGCTCCTTTTTGGTGTCCAACACAAACACAGCATCAGGCGGTTGAGCAAGATCTCGAATACCATTGAGGTTACGCTCTAGCTTGGCCAGCTCGCGAGAAATCAACAAGGCCTCTTTTTTAGGCATTACCTCTAACTCACCAGAACTCCGCATCCGCTGAAACTCTTTCATCTTGCCCATACGCTTGGAGATGGTCTCAAAGTTGGTGAGCAAACCTCCCAACCACCGCTCGTTGATATAAGGCATACCCACACGTTCCGCGTAGCTCTGCACGCTATCTTGGGCTTGCTTTTTTGTGCCCACAAACAAAACCTGACCGCCCTGAGCAACCAAATCCCTAACATAAATATAGGCCGATTCGATATGGGCCAAAGTCTGACGTAAATCAATAATGTAGATGCCGTCTCGCTCTCCAAAGATGAAACGCTGCATCTTTGGATTCCAGCGACGGGTCTGGTGCCCGAAATGAACTCCAGCATCTAGCAGCTGACGCATCGTCACAACAGGTGACATGCTCTCTCCTTTCTCAACGGTTCATCGAAACCCGAAGCCAACACCAAGCGGCGACCGTGAGATGCTCCGGGCGATATTTTGTTGCGGCCTAGACCATACTCTAGACCACCTAAGACAATAGCCAACTCATACACTAAGCAACTAGCCGCACACGACCAGCAGCGAGCACGCTAGCTGGGTCCAGGTACTCATCACCCGCACGCACGCTAAAGAAAAACCGCCCCGTAGTAGTACCAATAAGCTGTTCAGCCTCAACCATTTCTCCCTCAACAACCTGAATCTGAGCCAGGTATCCATAAGTTGTACGCAGCCCGTCAAGATGTCGCAGGGTCAAAAAACGATTGCCCACCACAACCCCAGCAAATACCACCTCACCAGCCGCTGAAGCATGTACCGGTTGGCCAGGTTCGGGGTTGTATTCCCACCCACGATTGCCTGGAGCACCAATGTGAGCAGGTGGCCGAAAGTAATCAACAATCTCAGCTTGTAGCGGAGGATTATAACGAACAACCAACGGCTCTAAAACGGTGTGCGGCTGCGCTGATGCCATCTGCCCTATGGCCACCAATCTCACCTCCAATTGCCCCTGCTCAAGCAGCAGCATCATGCCGAACGCTGCTAATCCGCAAATGAAGCCCCACGGCACTAAATCTTTCAACCTCCACACCCCACTAAGCACGAGGATGACTATCTTGCACCACCTTGCGCAGACGTTCTTTGCTGACATGAGTGTAAACCTGCGTTGACCCCAAATCAGAATGACCCAACATCTCTTGCACCTGCCGTAAATCAGCCCCGCCATCTAAGAGATGAGTGGCGAAAGTATGGCGCAATGCGTGCGGGTTAGTCTTAGTTTTAGCTCTACGGTCTAACAAACGTCGTACCGCCTGCGTATTCAACAGACGGCCGCGCAAGTTCACAAACACAGCCTCACCAACAACATTCGGGTCGGCCATCTCCGCTCTGCCCTCACTCAACCACGCCTCTAAAGCCAAAGCCGCAGGCTCGCTCAGGGGCACCACCCGTTGCTTGGCACCCTTACCATGCACAATCAGCCGATATCGCTTCAGATCTACATCTTCCACCTGCATGGCGCACACCTCGCTCACCCTCAACCCACTGCCATACAACAACTCAATCACAGCATCATCACGTTGACGGCGGGCGATGCTGTCATTACTAATTGCTGGTCGTGGCTTGTCCAAAAGAACTTCCAACTCGTCCGGACGCAAAACCCTGGGCAAGCGACGCTCGCGAAGCGGTACCGACGCACCAACCGTGGGATCTGCGCAGACGCGTCCGGTGCGTTCGGCCCAACAAAAGTATCGACGTAATGAGGATGCCTTACGAGCTACGGTCTTGCGGGCATAACCCTTAGCGCTCAAATACGCCAGATACCTACGCACCATCTTGTTTTGCACATAGCCAGGCCCCAATGCAACCAATGCGGCTTTAGCGTTATCTTGACCTAGCCACTGAACAAACGTTTTGACCTCGCGGCAATACGTATCAGCTGTCGCGGGCGAAACCGAGGCTACAGAAGCCACAAAATCCTCCAAATCCCATCCCATCATCCTTCCAGGCTACTTTGAGAAGAGAACATTGCTGAAACAATCTGCCTTGCTGAAACAACATCATCGAGCCACCTGTTCAATCCAACGTCCCGATATCGCTACCCACCCCGCTGCACGTAGTTCCTCGATTGCACACGCCACCTGTGCCATTGTGAGACCACTACGCAACTTGATCTGCTCTGGATCAGCTGGCTGCCAACCTAAAGCATCTAGCACCTGTTGCTCTATGGCATCAGGTGGCTTCCTTGTATCCAACTTGGGTGACTCAAACAGCGATGCCCCAAGAGCTAGCAACACATCGCTAGCATCTCTACAAGGTGCCCCTCCATCAGCAAGCAAGTCGATACAGCCGCCCGAAGCTGAGCTCCTAACCGGCCCAGGCACAGCCATTACATAACGATCTCGTTTCAATGCTTCAGCCACCGTATGCATAGATCCACCCGCTGAATGCGACTCCACCACCACTACCACATCGGCTAAAGCAGCAATGATGCGGTTACGAGCAGGGAACCTCCAGCGCTCCGGAGCCGCTCCTAACGGTGCCTCTCCCAAAAGCACCCCAGCAGCAGCTACAGCTTGCCAAAGCGAGCGATTACGCTCGGGATACACCCGATCTAGGCCACTACCCACCACTGCGATAGGTGGCGCTGCGCAAGCTTCCAAAGCACCAGCATGGGCAGCACCATCAATGCCCAACGCTAGCCCCGAGACCACTGCCACTCCTGCCTTGGCTAAGTCTCGTCCTAGTTCAAAAGCTACTTCACTGCCGTAGCGAGTGCATCTGCGCGTTCCCACCAGCGCTACCCTCGGGCCCACAACCACGCTGAGATCACCCTGATAAAACAACACCGCAGGGGGTTCAATATCATCCGATAACACTTCGGGGTAGCTAGGCGTGCCCCAAGCCGTCACCCCAATGGCTTTGTTTTGGTGCAAGCACCACAACAAAGCCACATCTAACTCACATGCACAACGACACCAACTCGCCAGCAAGTCGGTGCTGCCAGCAACTTGAGCTAGCTCGGCATCGCCAGACGACAGCAAGCGACCCCACACAGTCTGCGGACCAGCAATATCTAACAGTGCTCGTAGCCGCATCGGACCCACCGCAGGCAAAGACGCTAAAGCCACAAGCCACGCCTCTGGGGGCAAATCCTGCTTAGGTACATCCTGCTTAGACACAGTGTCTTGAAAGGACTTCATACCTTGAACGCTGGCAGAACAAACATCAGCGGGCATGCACCAAGCTCACTGGATCTTGAGCCACCGTTACCGGCTCAGTGCGCATAAACAAGGCCTGTGCCACGTTATCGCTAGTAAGCGGTGGCGACTGCCCAGCCAAATCAGCAATGGTCAACGCCACCCGACGCACCCGCTGAAACCCCCGAGCAGTTAGGCGACCATCAGCTATCGCTTTAGTAAAAAGATTCTTAGCATCTGGATCAAGCGGAGCGCATTCTTCTAAAGCATCGTCAGCTAGCTCGCTGTTGGCTGATACACCGCGCTGGCGAGCAGCAGCTCGTGCTTGATCAACACGGTGCCTGACCTGAGCAGTAGATTCCCCCGGCTTTGTATCAAAAAGATCGCTCACCTCTGGACGGCCCACATGAATGCGTAGATCAAAGCGATCCAACAAAGGACCGCTCAACCGACGGGCATAGCGAAGCCGCGCCATTGGAGTGCAACGACACATGCCCGGCTGTCCCAACTCGCCGCAAGGACAAGGATTCATGGCACCTACCAACAAAAATCGTGCCGGAAATGATGTGGCAGCGGTGGCACGGTTTACCCTAATAACCCCCTCTTCAAGAGGCTGACGTAACGCATCTAAAGCCTGCGGCGCAAACTCGCCCATCTCATCCAGAAACAACACACCACCGTGAGCGCAGCTTATGGCACCCGGACGCAAAGCTCTGCTACCACCTCCCACGAGAGCAATCATTGAGGCAGAATGATGAGGTGCCTGCCATGGCGCTAAGCGGATAAGCCCACCAGAAGGCAAATCCAAACCGGCAGCAGAATGCACCATGGTGGTTTCAATAGCAGTGGTTTCATCTAAAGCAGGCAACAAACCAGTTAGCCGTCTGGCCAACATGGTTTTACCAGCCCCAGGCGGACCGATCATCAAGAGATGATGACCGCCTGCTGCGGACACCTCTAAACCCATCCGAGCCAAGTGTTGCCCCCTAACATCGGCCAAATCTGCCACCGCTTCTATAGCCGTACTAGAAGGTACCGATGTTGGATCAGGCCAGGGCTTATCCCCTCGCAGTGCCAACACCAGTTCCTCCAAAGTGGCTGGCGAACGAACCAGCGGCCCATTTGCGAGAGCAGCTTCAGCAGCACTTTCAGGTGCCACCACAACCGCAGTACTTTTTAAACAGCGGATTTGCGGAAGCACCCCAGGCACCCCCCTCAGACGACCGTCTAAACCCAACTCGGCCAGAAATGCCATATCTGCCACCACTTCGGCACTCAGCTGCTTATCAGCAACCAACACCCCTATAGCAATAGCTAAATCTAAACCAGAGCCTTCTTTGCGAATGCCCGATGGAGCCAAATTGACGGTAATCCTCCCGGGAGGCCACAAGACCCCGCTTGAAAGCAGGGCAGCCCGAACCCGATCTCGAGCTTCGCGACAGGCAGCATCTGGAAGACCCACCACAGTAAAAGTAGGAAGCCCTGATGCAACATGAACTTCCACAGCAACCCGATGACCGGTAATGCCTGCAAGTACCGAGGCGGAAATAGTGGCGAGCACGTAGCTGTGCTTTCTCGGGGTGAGCCCCCGTACCGACAGGGTGACCTCTAAGGCAAGTCACGAACGCCAAGCACACCCTACCGTGAGAGTATGACCGTTGCACCTAAACTGTGACAATTGCATCGAAGCGTTATACCTCGGCTTACAACACCTCACTGATGTAGCGCAAAACGGCGTTAATCTCAGCGGAAGTCAGAGAAGAAGAAAACCCCGGCATGCCATTCCTGCCTTGCGATACCACGACAGCAGCTGCCTCCAAATCAGAATAAACCGCAAGCAAGCGACCGTTATTCAAACGGGGACCTGTTATCGTGCCGCTCCCATCACCATCATGACAAGAACTACACCGATCCACAAACACTTCTCTGCCACTAGCCAAAACCCAATCTGGCGTGCCATCAGCACCTACGGACACCTCCGGCGATTCTGCAACACCACAGCTAGCAAAACTCAGCACGCTCATCACCAACAAGAACCAGGCCAACCTGCAAACTTTCCTTATCACCACCACTTACACAATACTTAAAGCATGGGCTTTGATCCCACCCGTCAGCATAAACGCAGCCGATTTGATTACTGGTTGGTGGCTGCGGGGCTGCTGATATGCGCAGGACTCCTTTTGTGGGCACTGCTTGGATAAACCCACATCTCCCCACCTGCGGAACTGGCCCACGAAAGGCACAATCGCTAGAAGCCCAACCCGTCAAAATCGTAATTATCAAGAAGTATTGGGCATTTGGGGCCGATTTAACTGCCTATTAGCCAGCACCGCAGCTGCAAAACGCTGACGGCAACGCCTCTGAATAAACTGAGCAGCCGAAACATGACGTTGGCGCAACCTGCCACCAGCTTTACGCTTAAACAAACGAGCTTCTGAGCGGATAGCGTCTGCAGTAGGGGACACACCCACTCGATCTGCCAGAGACCGAAGCTCGCCCACTTGAGTCCGGATGAAATCTCTAGAGCAGGTCCCGTTTTCCACCGCGCGCCTAATACCCTCTCGCACAGCATCATAAGTATCAGCAATATCGTCTAAAGCTGCGCTTTCCAGCGTTCGGGGAAACGCTTGCAAACGCTGCTCCAACATAACGAGTTCTGGAGAGGAAAGACTGCTCAAATAACGGTCGCCAGCAATCCTGCCCAAAGCAGTGGTTATACAAGCAGAGGTCAGCAACATAGCTATTGCAGCAATCACAATGAAAAAAGCGGAATGCGGAGCATCCTGACCAGCAGAACTAGTATACCACAACGGAAGAGCAGTAGCGCTCACTGCTATAGCGGCCGACCCCATCAGTACCGATGGATGAGCACGGTCGCCGTGCCATTGCATAAAAATGGCCCAAATTGCTCCAACCGCATACGCCATGGCCAAAACAGTGAAAGCAATGCTCAGCAGCTGCTGAGCCCCACCAAGACCCATCTCGTTACCCCATCCAAAAGGAATAGAGATCAACGACACAGACACACTAGCCAAAGACAGCACGATCGTGGGGTGAGGTAAACCCAACACGTTGGCGCATCTTAACGGCGCTGGTTATCACTCCCAACCAATTAGGGCCTACGCACAATTAAGCACAGTCAAGTGTGTTGTATTGAAAACCTTTTTGGGATAACTCTTCTAAAGCCAGTTCAAGGCCAAGCACGGTTGAAGAGCGGTTTCCACCACCATCGTGAAGCAAGAGAATCGCGTTGTTATAAGCGTTAGCCACGATCTTGCGTGCAATCTTTTCGGGCGACTGTGGCTCCCAATCTTTCGGACTGAAATCCCACGTGACTACCTCCAACCCATGTTCCAAAGCCCACAAACGAGTGGTTTCGTTAAACAAAGCATAAGGTGGCCTCAGGCAATTTGCGCCGTCAGTGCCTAACAAGGTTTCTGTACGCCCAACGGTCTCGTCAAACTCTGCACGCGTGAGCTTCGTTAAGTCATCATGATTCCAAGTGTGATTGGCAACGGCGTGCCCCTCGTCCATAATACGCTGCAAAAGATTAGGTTGACTTGCAGCCACCGAACCCACCACGAAAAAGGTTGCCTGCACCCCATAACGCTTCAACACATCTAAAATCTGCGGCGTGTAAATCGGATCAGGACCATCGTCAAAAGTAAAATACAACACCGGTGCAGGTTCGCTAGCAGATTGGGTTGGGCTTTCAATTAAAACATCGGGTTTAAGCAACCAAATTGCGGGATCATGAACCCCATCACCTGGCCTGTCGCAACTTGCGGTTAAATCTTTGGCGATGATGACATAAAGGCGACATGCCGCTAACGACACCCACCTAACGGTCTGATCAAAGTACTCCCCACGCGTGCTCAATACCGCTACAGAAAACCACTCACCATCGGGCAGCACTATCACCCCAGCGTCCAACATATGCCGAAGTTCGATCGAACAACAGCCCGGAGGCAACCAACCACCCTTATGCAGGGAGGCAGCAGCCACCTCCCGCGGCAACCGATCCAGCAAAACCCCGCCAAGCTCAGTAGAAGTGGCCATCGAACGTGGAGTGTCGCGCAACCACTGTTGCAATGCCGCTGTGAGCGAAGCGTCTAAAAGTTGACCCCGATAAAACCGCGCATAGAACTTGGCAAGATCAGAAGTACTAGTGCGATTACCTAGGGGTTTATCGGGATTAAAATCGCTGGCAACCCTGTCGTCTGCACCAAATCGCCAAGCCTCTAGATAGGTTTCTTGCAACCTTGCCACATTGCGGCCCCACTCATTGACTGCATCCACTCCCCCTGCCAAGTCAATGAGCTGACCAGCAGCCAAATTGTGGGAGTCAACCAAAGCCGCATAACTCAACGACTGAGCTGCTTCCAACCCCACAACATCTAAGGCCGCAGCCGCCCACAACGACTTCGTAGCGCTAGCCGAATTGTGACTTTCCTGCGGGGACAAACCGTGTCGGAACCCATCAGACAACTCCACAGTAATTGAGACACGCACATCTGGATTCCAAGAACTAGCCATCTCCGCCAATGTTTGAAGCTCCTCAGCCAACGCGAAATGAAGCTCCTCGGTCAATGGGTCTGCAAAATCCCCACCCGACACCTTTGTCTCTTCGAATACCTCTTCAGATATTTCCGGTGCTGCTTCTATTTCCAGTCCTACTTGAGGTGTGCTGATCGCAGTAGCAAGCGAAGACTCTGTTGGACTAACTAGAGTAGGCCAACCCGCACCATCTACCAACTGAGTCAACAAGGGTTGGCCTACCTCAGAGTCGTCGACACATCCGCTAGCTGCCAACAACCCTGCTGTTAAAAGAGCAGCTACAATCTTGACAACCTTAACCTCACGCACAAGCACACCAATTTTACAAATCTCGCCAGCCCCTGCGGGTTGATGCCTGCACATAAGCCCGTTCCATGACATCTTGCATAGCGCAACGCAGCACGGCGGTGAAATCAGCCCGCAGCTCTGAGCTGAGCCGCTCGCTAACAGGTTCTGGGGGCACTAAAGGCTCACCCACCACAATAGATACCGGCCCGGGACGCAGCAGCTTTGCTTTAGCTGGCATGGCCTGTTCTGTACCTGCAATGCCAACAGGGATGATCGGCACCTTGGCCCGCAATGCCAAATAACCCGCACCACCAAAGATTTTCCCCACATGTTTCCCAGTCTGACGAGTGCCTTCAGGAAATATCAGCAAAGGCTCGCCCCCATGCAAAAGCTCCATAGCTGCCTCCAACGAACGACGATCCATGACACCTCGTCGAATCGGAAACGAACCACACATGGCACTAAACCACGTACCCACACCGCCCGGGAACATCTCTCTTTTGGCCAACGACCGCACTATTCGCGGGCAACAAGCGTTCACCAATGGAGCATCCAAATTAGAGCGATGCACAGGCGCAACGATGAACGCCCCGCCAAGGCGCAGCTTCTCTGCGCCTTGCACCTGTGTTCTCAAGTAGATGCGGCCCACCAGCAAAATCGCAACCCGCAACACTGCATACAACCAGCGAGCACGCCGAGTCTGCCAAATTCGCAGCACCTTTTCTTCCAGTTGCTGATCAGACATGAAGGTTAGTCATTCAGACTCATATGCTTTCGAGTGTGTACCTCTAGATAGGCAGATAATAGATAGGCAGGTAATAACAGTCTGACACACAAGGCTAACTAAAATTATGAGGTGATCTCGCTCTACGACACCCGCCAAAGAGCAGTTCTCCCCTTTGAGCCGATAGCACCAGGCCAAGTATCAATGTATGTGTGCGGCCCCACCGTCTACGACGTACCGCACCTCGGACACGCCCGCACCGCCCTCACCTTTGACATGATCCGCCGCTATTTACAATGGCGTGGCTTTGAGGTGACATTCGTGTCCAACATCACCGATATTGACGACAAGATCATCGCCCGAGCTGCGGCCAGCGGAACTACCGAAGCTGAGCTAGCCATGCACTATAAACAGGTCTACATGAAGCAAATGGAGCGCTTTGGCATCGCCCGTCCCGACCATCAACCGCACGCAACCGAATACATAGCCCAAATGCTTGACCTAATTAGCGAGCTGCTAAAGCGAAAGGTCGCATATGTAATTAAGGGCAAGGGGATCTACTTTTCTGTGGCTACCCATGAAAGCTACGGCGACCTAATCGGGCGCACCGTCAACGAACTACGAGAAAGTGCTGGAGCGCGTGTAGAGGTGGATGCTAATAAGGCCGACCCGTTGGACTTCGCCCTATGGAAAGCGGCCAAACCCGGTGAACCTGTTTGGGATTCACCCTGGGGACCAGGCCGCCCCGGCTGGCACATTGAGTGTGTGGCCATGGCCACCCACCTATTAGGTGAAATCTTTGACATCCACGGAGGAGGGGATGATTTGGCATTCCCCCACCACCAAAACGAGATCGCTGAAGCCGAAGGAGCGAAGCTGGACTTCGCCCGCTACTGGATTCATGGAGCCATGCTGAACGTGAACGGCGAAAAAATGGCCAAATCATTAGAGAACTTCACCACGCTGTCAGGTTTATTAGATACCCACCCGCCACAAGTGTTACGCCTCTTAATGCTGCAAACCCACTACCGCACGGTAATGGAATTGAGCGACGACTCTTTAGCCAGCGCCACCGGTGCAATGCAACGTCTCAACAGTTGGCACCGTCGTAGCTTGGCAATTGGGCTAAGCACAGCCACAATGGATGCGGAAGCACTAGCTCGATTCACCGCAGCTATGGACGATGACTTCAGCACTCCTGCGGCTGTAGCTGTCATATTCGATTTGGTGAGGGCTGGCAATGCAGCGCTAGATGCCACCGACCTCACAAGAGCTAGCGAGATATTCACCACCGTACACCATCTGTGTGATGCGTTGGGCATTGATCCCAGCCAAGAAAACCCCACCTCAACCACTACCGAAACTGCACTAACACAACAAATCGACGAGCTATTGGATCAGCGCAACCAAGCTCGTGCAGCCAAGGATTTCACCCGTGCCGATGCCATTCGCGATCAACTAGCCGCTGAGGGCATCATCCTAGAAGATGGGCCAGACGGCACTATCTGGAGACACCCCTAAGCCGAAACTTGAACGTTGCTAGGAAGCTAAAACGCAATGACACAATATAATAACTTAGGGGCATTACAGTTACCTACAATTCATCCATGTAGGGGCCAATCATGTTGCTCCAAGGAGACAAAACCATGACCAAAGCCAAGTTGATTTTTCTCGGTTCCGCTTTGACCCTCGTCTGCTTAGCATCTGTAGGCACAGCCTCAGCTCAAGATCAAACGTTAACCGCCGACCCAGCAGCAGTGCCAGCTCCAGGGACCTACGACATCACCGTTACCGCTTCAGGTTTCACAGCCACAAACATTAACTTCGCTATCTGCAATACAGGCGACATCAACGAAATCGGAACCAACATTGTTGAGCTAACTGCTGGCGTACCCCAATACTGCGGTGGCAGTTTCGGAACTCCAATAAATCCAGCAAGCTGGGAAAACGGTACCTATACCACTACACAATCTGTTGAGGTGACCGATGCTGGTGTTACCTTCATGATGTTTGAACTGTCAGCTACCGGCGAAATGGCGGCTGTCTCAGTGAATGTCGACGAGACAACAACAGATAACCTACTGACAACAGATGACCTACTAGCCGATACCGGCAACCAAACCGGGTTGCTAGCCATCATTGGGGGCAGCATTGCACTAGCAGGTCTGATGATATTTAGCTTTAGCCGCCGCCTCCGCGACATACAGTAACTAGTGCTAGAACTCTTGTTCTAGCACTAAAGACGACAAGGCTGCGTTGGCAACGGGGTTGAATCAACCTCAGTCAGAAAATCGAAAATCTCCACAACATCTAATGCGTAGCCTTGTTTGCGTTGTCCAAGATCCACCGCAAACACCATGCCCCATAACTCGCCATCCACATTAACGAGCCCAGCACCAGAATCTCCTGTAACCAACACTGATTGGATCTCCAACACTTGACGGTTCTGAGCTAGCTCTCCATAAATGTCACGCCCAGATACCCATATCCTACGCTTCACACTAAAAGGGGCAAAGTTGATACCGTTCGACTGATCAAATGTGACGACATCACCAGCATCGGCTGGCATCGCTATCTTTTTGGCCAGCTTTACCGGAGTTAAGTCCAAACCAGACACCAAAATTGCTGCAACATCTCGGCTTGGATCGAACCCCACCAAAGTGCCCGCTGCCGACCCTCCAGCAGCTGTGGTCACCGTAATTTCATCCACCCCGGACACAACATGAGCATTGGTAAGCACCAACTCAGGTTCCACAGCGAAACCATGACCCTCAGAAAAACGGTCACAAGCCATCCCACTAACATGTACCGTCGCCTGAAAAATGGCATCACGCTCAGCAAGAATGGGGCGATGCGGGGCATCTAAGGCCCAGGTGAGCATCCAAATACCCAACAAGGCAAATGCGCCTAACCGCAAAGCCCACCTCATAGTCATACGGCAACAACAATAGAGCTTGCACAGCACCAAACGCTGTGCCGAAACAACCTACATAAATCTAAAACGGCCTAGACCGAGCTAGCTCAGGGTTTGAGAATGATCTTGCCCACACATTCCTCCAAAAGCATCTCACGGTGCGCTTGAGCTGCGTCGGCCAAAGCAAACACAGCGTGAATCAACGAAGTGTTATCGCTCACACAAAAGGCTTCCCATGCCAGACCAAAGTTGTCTAGTTCAAAATTGTCTGGTTCAGAACTATCAGGCATCAGTGAGCACCAAAACACAGATGCTGCATCTAGCGAAATGGCATGGGGCACCAAATAGACATTGCTAGCTGCTACCAAGCATCTCTCGGCGTAACCACCAGGGACGTTGGCACCCAAAACAACACAACCCTTATGCCTGTGGTCATTGCTTATGGGGTTCACCACAACCCTGTCGCCTAGCTTCAGATGCTGCACAGCGGCTCCAACCTCAGATATAACCCCAGCAATGCTCGTCCCCGCTATATGAGGCAAATTAAACCCAGACAGCATAAAGCTACCCTCTCGCAGCAACACATCTAGTCGTCCAACCGCACAAGCAACCACATCCACCAGCACATCGTCAGGCCCGGGTTCAGGGTCGAGAACATTCTCATATCGCAACACCTCTGGTCCTCCGAACTCGTGATACCGCACCGCCTTCATCACTTAAGACCCCTGATAAAGGGTTGCGCTAACGCAACAGGAGCGCGCACTCGACGAGCAAAGACAGCCATAGCACCAATGGTCACCAAAAACGGCAACGCCTGAAGTAGCTCGGTGTTGAACTCGTAACCCAAACCCTGCAACGACAGCTGAAACGATAAGGCACCGGCAAAAAGCACGCAGCCTGCCATCGTGCCCCACAAAGTCCAACCGCCAAATACCACTGCTGCAATCGCGATGAAGCCCCGACCTCCAATTGCCGACGAATCAAAATCTGCTAGCCGTGTCACCAGGAAATAAGCCCCGCCCAACCCCGAAGCGATCCCCGCAAAATAAATACCTTGCCGACGCCGTAAATTCACTTCAACGCCACTCACATCTGCCGACTGAGGATTCTCACCAGCCGCTCGCAACTCCAAACCCCAGCGGGTGCGAAACACCAACCACCACGCAAGCGGCACAAGCCCATACAACAGGTAGAACGGCCACGGTGCCCCAAACAATGCTTGACCCACCCAGGGCAACTCCGCCAACAGTGGTATTTCTAACCGTGCAGCAAAAGCAGCCTTGGGCTGAATTTCTCTATCCAAAAAGCCAGTCAAGCCCAACACCAATATGTTCAGGGTCAGTCCCACCACAAACTGATCCGCAGTTAAGCGATGACTCATCTGAGCTTGCAGAAACGCTATGAACCACCCGCCCAAGGCACCAAAACACATGGCCACACCCACCCAGTCAAACAGGTGATAGCCCACGGCCCCGGCAAAGGCCCCGTTCAATAACATGGCCTCAACAGAAATGTTCAAAGTACCCGACCGCTCAGCCACCCATTCCCCAGTAGCCGCAAAGCCTAACAGCCCAGCAAACAGCATGCAGTTGATGTAGGTGGACTCACTAGAAAACACATCCCCCGCAGCAGAAACGAAATTCATCAACACGGTTTCTTACCTTCTCTACTCACCGATCATGGCTTTAGCAGTCATGCCTTGAGCAAGGCCACAGATCGAGCTTGACGGCGAGTCCTCAAAAACACCACAGCCGGAGGCAACAGCAAAGCCAACACCAACAGCGCCTGAACCACCTCTGTAATACGACTCTCCACCCCAGTGCTGTTCACAAAACCAGCCCCAGTACGCAAACCGGCAAAAACAAAAGCCACAGCTGGCACAACAAGTACACGTTCCCGAGCCACCAAAGCCACCAACAAACCTGTCCAGCCAATATTGTCGGCAAACCCTGGCCCAAGCTGATAGTTACCGAAAGAAAAACCGCCGCCAGCAAACATGGCAGCTCCTGCCAAACCAGCAAACGCTCCTCCGACACCTAACGCAGCTAGACCGTATGAAGTCGCCGATACACCAACGCGGTGAGCAGCCATGTGGTTATGACCCAACATCCGCAACCGCATCCCCCAAACCGTGCGAGCCAACATAAAAGCCACCAACAATGCCAATACCACGGCCACAAACACTGTTACAGGGAACTGATTACCAAAAAAATCGAGGCGAGGGACCCGATTGCCTGAGGCTAGCTGCTGGCTGACCTGGTTACGATTGCCCCTATCTGCGCCAGGTTCCAACAACAACCACTGCTGCTTCAACCCGTAACCCACTGCCTGCGAAGCCACCACTACCAACAACAAAGTGCTCAACACCTCTGGCACCCCGCGCCAAAAGCGTAAAAGGCCAGCCACAGATGCCCATACTGCGCCTCCTAGCGCACCAGCCATCATCACCACAACCAAGTTGATAACGCCGGGGCCTCCCAACAAAAAGCCGAAGTAAACAGCAAATGCAGCCCCCATCAAGAGCTGCCCTTCTTGACCAATGTTCACCAAGCCCGCTTTAGAACTAATCACCGTGCCCAGCGCTACCAAAACCAAAGGCACCGCCACACCCAAAGTTTCGCCCCAGCGACCCGGTGCCAACAAACTACCTTCCACAAGAGCCTCTAATACCGGCCACCAATCTCCCCCTGTTGCTTCCACGACCACGCTGGACACCCCAAGAGCCACGACCACGCTCAACACGTACATCAACAACCACTCGTTGATCCGGATCCCCCGACTCACCGCTGGCTTCCTCCATCCATCAACTCACTTAGCGCTTCCAAGCTGGCTTCTGCCTTAGACATTTCACCGACAATACGGCCTTCTGCCATCACAAGCATTCGCTGCGACAAGCTGAGTATCTCCTCAAGATCACTAGAGATCCACAACACAGCCATCCCCGTTGTCACTGCTTGCTGAAAGCATTCGATTATGTACTCAATGGCACCAACATCCAACCCTCCAGTAGGTTGCGCTGCCACAAGCACATCTGGACTGGCGGCTAACTCACGGGCCAACACCACCCGCTGACGGCTTCCACCTGAAAGCGACCACATCGGTGCCTCGGGGCCAGAACAAGAAATGCTGAACTCATTAATCATCTCCCGAGCGATGCGGTGTGCTTGGGCTTGATTGATGACCCCACAACGGGCCACCCTGTGAGGTGTCGCCATGAACAAGTTCTCGGCCACGCTCATCTCCAACACAACCCCCGAGTCGTGACGGTCCTCGGATATCACCGCTACCCCAGCTTTGGCCATTGCGCCAGGCTTGCCAGCAAGCACCTCGGTGCCGTTAACGAGCACACGCCCAGCGTCTAAGGATACAAGGCTAGACAGCAAATCAGCGAGGGTTCGCTGACCACTGCCTGCCACACCAGCGACACCAACAATTTCACCAGCGTACAACTCTAAACTCAAATTATTTAAGGGCATTGCTTGCCCACGACCTCGCCCCGTAACCCCCTCAAGCTGCAACACCGGCGTGTCAACAACCCCCGCAACACCCACCCGCAACGGTGATGCTTGCTGCTTGAATACCCGCTTGAACGATTCTGGCTCTTCAGAGCCCTGCGAGAGCGAACTTAAGGCTACTTCTCGACCAACCATGGCCTTTGCCAAATGGCCAGCTTCAACTTGTTCGGTAAGCATAGAGGCCACCACTCGCCCGTCACGCATGACGGTTATCTCATCGGTAACGCTCAACACCTCATCTAGCTTGTGGCTGACCAACCCCACAGCGCTACCCTTTTCTGCCACCACCTCACGCAAGGTAGAAAACAGCTCAGCAGACTCATCGGGGGTAAGCACCGATGTGGGTTCATCCAACACCAAAACATCAGGATCACGGCACAAACACTTGATGATCTCTACCCGTTGGCGCAACCCAACAGAGAGCTCACCAACTTGAGCATCATAATCAACCTCAAGGCCATACAGATCAACAATCTCTTCTATACTTCGACGTACCTCTGTGGAGTTCAACCTACCGCTTTCCCCTAAAGCAACGTTCTCCCAAACCGTGAGATGCTCTACCAAGCTGAAGTGCTGATGCACCATGGCGATACCCAACTCAGCGGCTATCAGCGGATCGTGAATAGCACAGATTTGACCGTTAACGCGGATTAACCCAGCATCAGGCAACACCAAGCCAATGAGCCCCTTCATCAAGGTGGACTTGCCCGCCCCATTTTCGCCCAAAATCCCATGGATGCGCCCCCTGTGCAATGTGAGATCCACCTGCTCGCAGGCCGTGATATCGCCAAACCGCTTCGTTATCCCGCACAGCTCAACAACAGGCACTTCAGAGTCGTGTGACCCCGCTCCCCGCATTGCTTCAGACGCAGATCTTGTCACTCACTGCCGTAGGCAGCACTAGAAATTTCCCTGAGCGTACCAACTAACTCTGCATCTGTATCAACAGCAACAAAGGCATCCGACACCAACATGGCAGCTTGCGGGGATGGATCACACAGAGAACCGCCGTTTAGCCCCTGTTCGGTAGGAAATCGAAAGATGCTGCCCTCTAATAGTTCTCCAGAGATAATTCGCTGAAATGCTTGCCGTGCGTACAGGCCACCATCGTAGATCACGCTACCAGCCCAATTAATGCCATCATCACGAGAACAAATGTCGGCTGGTCCGGGGGCGAAAACAGCAAGGCCCTCCCGCGTGGCCAACAACGCTGCGGAGTTCAAAGCCCCGCCTAAATAGGGATAAACCAACGCTGCACCCTGAGCAGCAGCATTGGCTAATGCAGCAGTAGCATTTGCTGAGTTGTCAAAGTCGTAAGGGAACTCGCCGGTGGCCACATACTCCATGTCAAAAGATGCGTCTACTGATCGCAAGCCCAACAAGGTGGCCTCATAAGCCTCTGTTTCAAAGGGCAACTCACAGCAACCCAAGAACACTGCGCTGCTACCGCCTATTTCTTGCAACACTGCGCCCATGGCCACACCACCCGTGTAGTGAATAGCCGACCCCCAATCGGTAGCTTGAGCCACTCCATCTATCCGAGAAGAACTAGCCCCAGCCCCGCAATTGCAGTACCAGAAAATATCAGGAAACTCCTTGGTTAAATCAGCCAGCGGTTCGGCTATCTCGCTAGCACCCACAAAAACAATGTCCACCCCTTGAACTGCTAAATCAGACAGGGCTCTAGCTGCTTGAGTAAAACCAATGTTGTCGCTAACGATAGGAGGAGCAAAACCATTCTCAGCTGAAAACTCCTCTGCGAAATCCACCAGCGCCTGATAGTAGCCTTGGTCATCCCGAGGCCCAGCCGCTGCTACTCCAATGGTCAGGGTGCCGTCATCGTTAGCATCAAAAGTGGCCAACAACTCTTGGGTAGCTAAATTGTCAGTGACCTCAAGAAAGTCTGCATCATCATTACCACAAGCCATCGCTGCCAACGACAACACGAGAAACAACGCAGCACACACAAACAATAAACGGGCGCGAACACATGAGTAGCTCCTCATTCAACTTACTCCCTAAAAGTTGCTGACTAGCAGTTAAAGGTATGACTACTCTTGCACTAACTCAATGAGGGTGCCAAAGGCACCTTTGGGATGTATAAATGCCACGGTAGTGCCCCGAGAACCAGGACGAGGGGCTTTATCAATAGGGGTAGCTCCTGCGGCCACCATAGCCTCTATGGCAGCAGCGCAATTATCCACCCTGTAACCAACATGATGAATCCCCTCACCCCGTTTCGCCAAATATTTAGCAATCGGAGATTCATCATGAGTAGCGGCAGTGAGCTGAATATAAGAATCGGCCACTTTCAAAAGAGCCTCTTGCACCCCGTCGCTTTCTACCACCTCGCGATGTTCCACGGTTGCACCAAATGCCAACTCATAAAATGCCACAGCAGCATCTAAATCATGAACGGCGATAGCAACATGGTCAATCTCGGTGAGCAGCATAACCCTATAAGCCTAAAGCAAATCCAGCCAACATCTGCATCACCGGGTAAAGAATCGCTGTTCGAGCAATCTAGCTCAGCCAAGCAGCCACCAGCTCAGGGCCTCGCACTTGCCACTCCTCCGATGTAATGGCGTAGCGAATGTGATCTTCCCAACGGCCATTTATCTCCAAGTAGCGCAAAGCCACCCCTTCACTGCGCAGCCCCAGTTTTTCTACCACCCGTTGACTAGCATGATTGCGGGGAATGATGTCCACCTGTACTCTGTGCAAACCCAAAGCTTCAAAAGCGTAATCCAACACCACCACCAAAGCCTCCGGCGCGTATTGCCGCCCTGCGTAGCGTTGGTCAATCCAGTAACCTACATGACCGCTCTGAAAAGGGCCGCGCTGCACTCCTGACAAATTCATCTCTCCCACCAGCCTTCCCGCAGCAAACACCCCAAACCCATAGCCAGCATCCATTTGCCGCTCATGGTCACGCGCGCTACACCGGCCTGCAAAAGCAAAGCGATCTTCTACCACATCAGGCTGAGTTGGCGAAGCTAAGGGTTCCCATGGAACGAGCCACTCCCGATTAGCTCGCCGAACCGCCTGCCACTCTACAAAATCCGCATCAACCAAAGGTCTCAGCTCCACACGAGCCCCTTTCAACACACTGCGCTGTGAAGAACTACGAAACCGCGGCCAAGTACGCACTAATCATCCAACTTAATCAAGTTCTGCGTTCTAAAAGGCCCGCTACCAAGCCGTCCAAGATGTCTGCCTCCGACACCAAACAAGCATCAAACTCAAAATGGCGCATGATCTTCACCAAAATCGCCATGCCACCGACAATCACATCCACACGCCCCCGCTCCAGCCCTGGGTTGAAGACCCGATCACTGCGACACTCGCTAGCTAACGTGCGGAACACGTCTTCAGCAGCTCGCTTGGTCAACTCAAAATGGTGGATTTTGTCTCGTTGATATTGCTTCAGCCCTTGCTCTACTGCTGCCGCAGCAGAAACAGTGCCAGCCAAACCAACGAAAGTACGGGCATGACGGGCTTGAGGCATCTCTCGATCCACATCATCTAAGTAGTTCCCAGTAACCGATAAGCATGCGTGTAGTTCGCTAGGCAACGGTGGGTCGCCATGCAAATACTTCTCGGTGAGCCGCACACAGCCAATGTCAAGCGACATGACCGCCTCACACTCCGATGTCCCCACACACAACTCAGTGGATCCACCGCCTAAGTCCACCACCAAGAAAGGCCCTTGAGCCGAATGCAGCTCGGCGGTAGCACCTCGAAACGAGAGCTGCCCTTCCTCTAAGCCACTAAGCAACTCAGGGCGAACCCCCACAACGGTCTCAGCAGCATCAAAAAAATCATGTCGGTTAGCAGCATCTCGAGCAGCAGATGTGGCAATTATGCGTACCGCAGAAACCCCATAAGTATCCATAATCTTACGGTAAGTGCCCAAGCAGTCCACCGTGCGAGCAATTGCAGAATCAGCTAGGGCACCTTTTTGGTCAACACCTTCTCCTAGCCGGGTGATAGTCATCAACCGCTCAATGGTCTCAGTGCCCCCGCTGCTCACCAACAAACGGGTGGAGTTAGTACCACAGTCAATAGCCGCCACCACTGGTACACCCGCTGTTGCACTAGTTTTGTCTGCTCTAGTCATAGACCTTGGCTGAAAGATCAGTCTCCTTATCAAGCGTGTCAGCATCAAGTTGTTCAGCTACCCACCGACCTACCGGATCGTCGCCACCTGCCAAATACCAGGCATAGTGAGCATGCAAACATTTGACCCCACGACGAGTGCCTCCAACGCCCCCGAAAGGACGATGCCCACTATAAAGTCCACCATAGAGATGGTTTATCGCAGCATCACGCTCAGCCTCGTAGCGAAGGTGAGCATCGGCTAGCTCTTGTGGATCTACTGCGGCCTCAGCTTGGCACACCCCGCCTGCCGATTCCAGACGACTCACGCGCAACACATCGTCGGAACCAAGCAACCAATAGCGAGTGGGCATAGGCGTGCCATCGTCCGAGATCGGAGCATTACGCAACACTCGAGGAGTGCCATCGGCACTACGAACTACTACTTCATAGGCACCCTGAGGCACCCGACCTAACAGGGCCTCTACCTGCTCATGATCGTTCAATCTGTATCAGGCCCGCCTTCTCTTCTTCCGCTTAAAGAGTTTGCGTACCAACCACAAAGCTGCGACCAAGCCAGCAAACGGCCCCACCCGCTTGGCTACCGGTGGTCCTGCCACTGCCAACAGATTCACCGCTTCGGCCTCAGGTACTGCGCTAGAGCTAAGCCCCTCTGCCTGCTCTCCTTCATCTTGATCGCTACCCTCTGCTGCTGAGGTAGCAGCAGCCTCATCAGAATTGCCCTCAGACAACATGCCTTCGAGATTCCCAGCAAACTGTCCCATAATTTTAACGCTCACATCAGGAATGAGATTGCGCCCGATTTGAGCTACCTTGCCGGTAATCTTCAAGTCTGTTGTCACCCCCACCTTGGTGCTGTCATCGCCTAAATCTGTTAGCACAGCAGCAATCTGAGCGCTGGCATTACCTTGTCCTCGAGCCTCGCGGCCTTCTGCCAAAATCACCACCTTATGGGCCTCCTCATCGCGTTCTAAAAAAGTGGCCTTGCCCTTATATTGGGCGTTCACAGGGCCTACCTTCACCTTGACCACCCCGCGATACTCATCGCCCTCGATTTCAGTAAGCTGAGCCCCCGGCAAACAAGAAGCCATGCGCTCCACATCGTTGAAAGCTCGCCAAACATCGTCAATAGAGGCATTAACCTCAATCTCATTGCTTATTTCCATAGTTGCAATCCTCTCAAGTAAAACAACTCACGCTACCAGTCAGCCCCAAGGTTTCAGATCTTCCAACGTATCGAAATCTATAGGCTCTCCTTCACATAATACTTCCATAACCCGTTCAGGGCTCATTTGCATCAGCACCCGGGCAGCGGCATCACCACTAATTGGTAACAACGGCCACACAGCAGCACCTAACTTCACCGGCGGACTACGACTATCACCAAAAACTGCGGTGACCAGATCGCCTGAACATTGAGCCACCACCTGCCAAACCCCAGCACCAATCAAGGGCTGATCGCCAAGCCCAACCACCACCGCATCATGACCGTCATTTTCAGCAACGAAGACCCCGGCACGAAGCGAGGTGGCTTGACCTAACTCCCAAGAGTGATTTTGCACCACAATAACGCCCTCAGGTATCAGATCACGAAGCTCCACTGCCCCGACAACAACATAGGTTGCATCTAATCGGGCTTCTAACGCGCCCGCAAGAGCATGTTGTACCACCGTAGAACCTCGAAAAGGGGCTCGCAACTTATGGGTTGCACCCATAAAACGGGTACCAGCTCCAGCGGCCAGCAACACAGCAGCAATGCTCATCAGTACCAGATCTTCTCTAATACACTACGCATGCAATACTGCATCTAAATTGCAAGTTGGCAGCAACACGGTCATGGGGTATACACCTCGGCTTGAGGATTAAAAGCAGACCAAGCAAACCAGAACTCGTTGGTGTGTACCACCTTTTGCAGCCTTGCACCTGCTAGATCGCCAGAGATGGCATGACCAAGCAAGTTCCAAACCGAGCCGGTACGGTCATCGCTAAACCGGCCTTCTCTTAATACTGTAAACTTCAGCACAGTGCCATATACGCGACGGTCAAAGGCCAAAGCTGCGCCGATATCTTTGCCATCTGCGGTTTCAGCAGCATCAAGGGCATCGGCAGTACCAGACGACCACCACACCACCACCGGCACATCACTCACCATGTCGTTGATGGTGCCTGCGGCTTGCACGGTGCTAAACGGATAACCCTTAGCAATACCGTTAACAGACACCCCCACCATACGTTCAAGAGCCGGATAGCGCTCATCCAACTGAGAAACATCAAAAAACCCGCTATAAGGCACATTGCGCGAGCTATAGAACACATAGGGGTTTGCACCATAGCTGCTCTGAGTTCGGCCCGACGGTGCCAACACTGTGCCTTCGGCATATGTGGCAGTGAAATCACCCCAAGAAACGATGGCAGAAGGGATTACCCCTAAACGATGACCCGCAAAAGCACCCACCAAAGCTTCCCCACCAATCTGTTGCCACAATGACTCGGTAGCATCATCCCACATCACCAGATCGCTGTTGCGCAACAGCCCAGATGTTCCAAACCGTAACGTTTGCCCGTCAACCACAGGATCAAACACTAAAGCACTGTTGCAAAGCGGACAATAAGTAACGGTTACCGGGCGGCCCTCAACCTCATCGTTAACAATCTCATGCACGATGAGCATAGCCAACGGATAAAAGCGAGCAACATCTCCCAGCACAAGCACCAATCCTGGCTCCGTTTCGGCCCAACTCGCCTGACTGGCAGGCACAAACCGCGGATTATCTATTGGAGAAATGCGGTCACGAATCGGAATGGCCTGAATACCAACAATCAGCTCATCTAGATCAATAATGCGACTAGAGAAGTCTGTAGCCCATCCCTGTGTTACCTCAGCGAGCCTGCCAACCGGACCATCGTCGGATGGGGTGACCTGCTCAAAAGCTGTAACTTGCGGAGAAGGCGTAGCCGTTGAACAGGCCGACAACACAATGCTCGCAACCACAACAACTCCCAAATTGACGATGCTAAAAATCCGTGCAGATAAGACGTACAGGTTAGAGACCATCAAGAGCCTGACCCCCTACTTATTCGTCTTGTTGGTCTTTTTCTTCTTTTCGTGCTGTTTGCTGTAGGGCTGGGTCAGGGGTGGTGCTTTCGTCGGTGTTATCGGGGTCTTCAGCATCGTCTGTATCATCGTTGCCGGTGTCTTCAGTGTCGGTGGTGTCGTTGTCGGTGATGGTTATGGTTGCCTGGTTGTCGGCGGTGGCAGGGTTTTGGTCGTTTGATGGTGTGACACCGCCGCCCAGGTTTGTGCCCAGACTGGTGTCTGTGAGATCACCGAAGGTGATTGTGACGGTTTCTGCTTTTTCATCCACCTCATCATCCACACCAGCAAACACCAACGTCGCTGTTTGAGCGTCTACACCTGTGAGGGTCACCGACGGTGTCAATGAGGTTCGCTTAGACAGCGTCACCCCAGTGTTGATCCCCACACCTGTTTTCAATGTCAACATAAAATCGTCTGCGTTAACGCTGTCACCTGAAATGTTCAACGGTATCTCCGCTGTTTCACCCGCTACCAACACACGATCTAACTCGACAACTACTTCAACGCTCACCGCTGTGTCCGCTTCGGACACTATGCCACCACCGCTTAAAGTCACCGCTGTGGCATCATCATCAGCCACCATCACATCCACCGAACCAACCGCAACCTCGTTATAAACAGAATCAACAGACGACACAACATGTGACACAACCACCGAACGCTGCCCACCCGCATTATCCACCTCATCATCCACACCAACCACAACCACAGTCTGAGGCTCAAACCAATCCAACACACCAAACACCAACACCCCAGACGACACACCCGCAACACCAGTATCACCAGATACAACAGTCACCGTCACATCATCAGAAGGCTCCGCACCCAAAACCACCGAATAAAAACCAGCCACAACCCCATCCTCCGAAACCACCACCACATCCTCAGACACAACCACCCCAACCTCACCATCATCATCAACAACCCTCACCTCCACCTGATTATCAACAG
>VYCQ01000019.1 GCA_009843865.1 Acidimicrobiia bacterium | reverse complement strand
AGGCTTAACAACTCCTGCCATCGCTCCGTTGCGACAGTACATCTCCCTTTGGTTGCCTTGAATTACAAAATCGATCCTTCTGGAGAATCGTAAATGTTCTAATCGCGATAAGGGTCTGCCCTACCTACGACGCTTGGACCATGCTTCGCTGCAGCTTGGCGAATGATGTTGGCAATTCTTCGAACGCTTGGAATGGTCAGATCGATTTCCTGATTGGAGTTAGTTGCAGTTACTCTCAATCTCTTTAAAGCCGAGCGTGATGTACAATGAGGTGCAGGAAGGGAAGAGGCTAGGTCTTGCAATTGAAGCAATGTTGAGCGTTTTCGCACCGCAAGAAAAAGTTGGTCTATGATCCATTCATCTAGTTGCTTTAGTTCCTCCGTATCATCGATGAGCGGATAGGCCGACATTATTCCTTTAAATCTCCGCAAAGGTGCATCGCGCCGCTGATACCGCCTAACAGCTTTCTCCGACAAGTCTCCATAAAGATATCTTCGGATTCTCCATATTACCGTAACATAATCTCTATCAACATTACCGCTAAAACGAGCAGAGTTTTGGGTCTTGTTCAGTGGCTCAAATATCAATCCCCAATAGATCAATTGTCCTATTCGTCTCTTTATCTTCTTGATGGCCGATTCCTTTAGGAAGGTTACACCCAGTCCTAACCGGTATCCCAGATAATCGACATATTCGGTGGATTCCATTTCTGATTCTGCCTCTGAAGGAACAAGAATTCTTACACCAGGTGATTTTGAGAGATTTATCGAAACACCGATCGCCTCAGCCTGTTCATAGAGGAGGTCGACTGCCTCACAAATCCTTCCATAGTCAGTAGACCATATGAGAGTGTCGTCAGCATATCGCACAAAGCCGACACCGATTCGTTCGAGACCACGGTCAAGTTCCCATGCTGCGACATTCGCAAGAAACAGAGATATGGATGTTCCTTGGGGAACACCTTTCTCTCGTACTTTGTCGCCATTTGGATTATAAGGAGAACCGACGCTAGGAGCTACTCTTAGGAATCCTTCAATGGTGCATCTCTCAACCTCTGTCAAGAGGAACTGATCGTTCAATACACGTCGAATATGATCGTGATCGATTGTATCGAAGAACTTGCTAAAATCGTACTCGGCCACAAAAATACGACTGCGATTCTTGAATTCAGACCTTACATATTGTATTGCATTTTGGGCAGATACATCTTTTCGATCAGATCATCACAAATGCGGAACTACCGCGTGCCCCGCGATATTTGCGTTTGGGGTGGGAGGATGAGGAGGACAGCGAAGAAATGGGTACCGCCCTCCATAGCGCCGTAGGCCGCTACACAGGTCGGCTGCTTACGCCGCATCTACTTGGTAGCCCATCCTCTCAAGCTGCTCGATGGCAATTTCAGGGTTGTTGCGAACGGTGGCCTGAGTTTGTCGTTTGTTCCAGGCTTCAAACGACGCCGAGAGAACCTCGTTCCACCCAGGGCGCCAATTTGTGAAGAGCTTCTCCCTGTTCAGGAAACCAAGAAACTCTTCGACCGTAGGGCGGAACCGCCTGCCCCCAACAGGAAAGTGGATTTCGTGCAATCGGGGCAAGGGCAGTCCCTCTGTTCCATAAATCCAGCCTAGTTCTACCGATTCGGCGTGTAGATGGATGTGAGCATGCGGTTTAGATGAAGCATCCCGGTCATACTCAATACGAAAGACTGGTCGTGGCCCACGGTCAGGATCAGGTCGAACCCACAATCCGAATGTGGACTGCTGGACGGCGAGATGCTCTGACTGGTGGTCAAGCGATACCCGAAACTCAATCTTGAGCATCAGCCGCGGCTGTTCCACTTCGTCGCACTCGCGTATCAGCGGCACAAAACCGAAGCCAGCGCCTGACCCATGTCCTGGTTCGAAGGGTTCAGGTCCAATTCGACGTTGAAGATCATTATTCGCATTCACCACAACAAACCTGGGCGCGTCGACAATGCACCCCTGAACGAGATCAGTGAGGTTCGTGGTGAAAGTGTTGGATTCTGTCTCTAGGAGCTCGTTCACGCTACGGGTGGAAGGTCTTCCTCGGTCAGTACGTCACCCCAGATCAGCCACAGGTCACGAAGCAAAGGGTTGTCAAGGCGATCTTCTACGCCGAGTTCGTAGAAGCCGCGCAATCCCAGCCCAGTCGCTTCCGCGTTCCTCTTCAACATCTCAACGATGTCTTCTCGAGGGACTGTCAAACTGGCCATGAGGACCTCCTATGCATCTCCCAAGAGTGTGTCATCTGGTGCGCCTCTATTTCGAGCATATCGATGCCAGTGACAAGTTGAGTCACCTCTCGCACAACTCGCCGCTGTCAATAACCACGGAGTCCGGCCGACAGCGTCGCAAGGAGTGTTCTCGATGGAGACATCGTCGAGAGGTCTATCGACGAATTAGCAAAGGGAGAGACCCCTGTATCGGATCATCTTCTAGATGTCTTGCGTCCCGCAGTGACCGAAATCATCCGCAACGAGGAGCGTCTAGAAGACATCTTTGACGAGGCCGAGTACCTAATGGGACTCTCATATGCGAGCCTCTATGGGCAAGGCCGGGGCCCTGTGGGAAGAGCATCATGGCGCAAATGGCAAACCGAGCAGTACCCAGGTTCTGTTGTCGACCGCAATGAAGAGCTCCTGATAACTGAGGGTGCACTAAAAGGCAACGGACAGCTTTCTGAGATCCGCGAGGCTTACGACGAGTCGATGCGGACAAGCTACTGGCCCTCCTAGCCGCTCAGCAGCTCTCCCAAGGCCAAGAGCGTGCCGCCCTTCGCCTGCAGCCCAGCGACAGAGGCGAGGCCGCGCCGAAACACTTTCAGCCCCGGTAGCCTGCATCTGGCTGCCTGACGGTGGCCATCGCGACTTTCCGGTCGCCCTCACTTCCCCCCACAAAGACGTAACCCCGGCCGTTTGCCGAGGCAGGGACGGTTCCGGGATCTACAGGAATGAGGGTACCCGCCGATGTCTGAACCGTCAACGTTCATTCCCGCCGTCATTCGGGAGCGCTTAGGTGTCGATCGCCTGAGGTCGTACCTCGAAGACTGCCACGACGATCTGGATCGGGCCCTTGACCTCTACGCCTGGAATGGCCAGATCGCTGCCGCGTTCCTCGAAGATCTCGGCCGACTCGAAGTCGTACTTCGCAATCGATTCGACGAGGCCTTAACCGCCCTGGTCTCGTCATCCGGACAACAACACCCTTGGTTTGACCACAAACAACTTTTCTCCGGACTCCACGGCAACCGCACCCGCGACAACCTAGTCAAGGCAAAGATGCGAGCCACCAAGAACGGGAGATTGCCAGTAGATCAAGGAACAGTGATCGCGGAACTCGGATTTGGCTCCTGGCGCTTCCTTTGCGCTGCGAGGCACCACACCACAATGTGGGTCCCAGCACTTGCCGCTCAATTTCCTAACCATCCTGTAAAGGAGAACGCCGGGCTCATCCGGGCCGACGTGGAGTCCCGGATGGACCGACTCCACTTCCTGAGAAACCGAGTCGCTCACCACACACCGATTCATCGCCGATCACTGGCTGAAGATGCCGCCAACATTCTAGAACTTGCGCTTTGGATATGCGTCGACACTCACGCCTGGATGACTGGCCTTTCCCGTATCCCTAAGGTATTAGCCTCCAGGCCAGCCTGATCGTCGGTCCACCCGCAAAAAATAGTTGTGTTCTCCTTCAACACCTCGTATGCTTGTTGGTCTAAACCCCGGAACCGTCCCTGCTTTGGCAAACGGCCGGGGTTACGTCTTTCTGAAGCAAACTTTCTGGTTCTCTATCCAAAGTCTAACGAACTGCCCCGAGCCAGATATTCTTACCGAAGGATGCTGCTCATCTCGCAGATACTCCCACCGAGTCAGCTCTGATATACAAAAACGCGTCCTGACAGCAATTTAAAAACGTGCAAATTGGAACTAGCACTTCCATATTACATGGCAATAGGGTAGTGTATGCGGCATGATCGAGCGGGAAATCGCACCGCGGCTTACTTCGTTGTTCCAGCAATACCCGATCGTGACCATAACTGGCCCCCGGCAATCGGGGAAGACCACTCTGTGCCGGGCAACGTTTCCCCATCTGTTATATCTCAACTTGGAATCACCAGCTGTACGAGAAGCTGCCGAATCTGACCCACAAGGATTCCTTGCCCAATGCACTAGCGGAGCAATCATTGATGAAGTCCAAAACGTTCCTGAACTTCTCTCTTATATCCAGGTCGATGTAGACGAACGCAGGGGAAATAGTTTATACGTATTAACCGGAAGCGAGCAGTTCCGGCTATCCCGAGTGGTGAGCCAATCACTTGCTGGTCGTACCGCACTGCTGACGCTGCTCCCGTTCTCGCTTGCCGAGCAAGCTCAAGCCGGAACAAGCACAACCATCGACGATGTGATCCTCTCCGGATTTCTCCCCCGAATCCACGACCAAAAGCTCAACCCTCAACAGGCCCTCGACGACTACTTCGCCACCTACATCCAACGCGACGTCCGTCAATCTAACGAGATCCGCAACATGTCGAGCTTCAAACGCTTCGTGCAGCTCTGCGCTGGCCGGGTCGGTCAGCTCGTCAATCTCAGCTCGCTGGGTGCCGATACCAGCGTGTCGCACAAGACTGCCCGCGAGTGGCTATCGATCCTCGAGGCAAGCTACGTGATCTTCCAACTCCCTCCATATTTCGGGAACATCCGCAAACGCTTGATCAAATCACCAAAGCTCTACTTCTATGATGTCGGCCTAGCCAGCTATCTCATCGGCATCGATGACGTGCGCCAAGTTGCCACACACCCTCTTCGGGGGCCGCTGTTCGAGAACATCGCGGTCATCGAAATGCTCAAGAACCGCTTCAACCGCGGCCACCGCCCTCAGCTCTCGTTCTTCCGGGATTCCAGCGGACTTGAATGCGATCTCCTCTGCGAGACGGGCTACGGATTCCATACCTTTGAAATCAAGGCGGCGGTCACGATGACCAGCGAATCCTTCAAGTCGCTGGACAAAGTAAGCAAGCTGCTACCCAACGTTGTCTCCAAAACCGTCGTCTACGGCGGCGCGACAAAGCAAAAACGCAGCAACTGCACCGCCATTCCATTGTCTTCCTTCGGAGCATCCCTCGACCGGCTCGATGCCGATCAGGCGCTCTCGACCTTCGTCGACGAGAAACAATCACCACCTCCCGCACTAAAAGATGTGGACAACCTTGATGCCGCGTATCGCTACCAAATCCGCCCAACTCTCGATGCCCTAGAGTCCCGCCTCTCGCGGTTGGGAAACAGCTTGTTCCAGTCCTTTAGGCAAGGTACCTCCGTCAGCAAAGGCACCTTGACGGTAAACGGCTCTAATTTGCTGCTGCCAGCACACTGGGAGAAGACCAAAAACGAATACGTCCTGTCTGCGGGCTTCGTTCTAAGCGACGATCAGCCCCTGGAAATTCGAGCTGAGTTCGGTTTTAACAACTACACAGGACTAGGCAAGACCAAATTCAGCATGAGCTTAACAATCAAATGGGTCTTTAGATCTTCATGCGTTCGATGCCACGTCACCCTCGACTCAACACCGATCTCCACGCTGGACATCACCATCGAGTACTCCTATCTGCAAACTGCACCATCGAATACCGACCGCGTGGTCACTGAAGTCATAACAGCCCTCCTCGCACAAATCACTGACCAAACTAAGACTTAGTTGGGTGTTGACCAGACCCCTTCATGCTGATTCGCGCCGCAAGACCAACGCAAGACCCGCAGTCCCACACCACAAATGCGTAACCCAGCAAGACTCAGGCAACAGCTTTCAAAGAGCGCCAATGATTACCGGTCCTGCGATTAATAGTCGAGCACCGACGAAAGAGCTAGGTAAATGTCTTCGATTATGCGTACTATTAACAGGTCATGGCCACTGACCTGGGGTACCTGCCTCGACTCCAATCCCGAGAAAACTACGTCGACTACCTAGAGGGCTTCACCCTGCCTACCGTAGATGAGCTCAAAGAAGGCAAACTCTAGCGGAAGCTGGTCAAATCCTACATGCTTGAGACAGCTCGGCATACTCATGAGGTCCCAGAATTGGCCTCCGTTTTCCCAGACCGTGTCCAGCTACACCGCCTTGACGACACCCTTTACCGTGTTGAGGATGCCAACCATGCTGGAAAGGTCATAGGGCTGATTGAATCGCTGCAAGATCGGCACCCGGTGTTCTACACCACCATGGCTGCGAACGAAAGCAACAAGTGGATTCGCCAGGTCATAGACCAAAACCCCTGGTTAGACCGCCTTTGGCTCTCATCTCCAATCTTGTTTGAACTATGGCAATACGTAAAACGCAACACACCAAGTAACCGCTACGTCAAACTCGGCTTTGAGCACGAAGCATGGATCCCTGGGATCAAAGACAGTCAGGACGCTGAACTGCACTCAGCAGGGCTACATGAGCTAACAGCTCGCGTGCTCACGCATGCTCTCTCCAATGTCGGCCAGGCTCAGCCTCCCACTACGCTCTCTACAGCAATCAACTGCCTCGAACAAGCCGAACCTGCCGATCCAAAGGTAAACCTAGAAGCAACTACAAAAGAACCACCAACACTCTTTGATCATTTATAGCTGCGCGAGATATTTCGCAGAAAAGCGACGGCTCAATGTCAAGGGCTAATCAGTGGCTCATTGACATGAGAGGTTCATGATCGATCGGGTTTTGCCTTCGACCATTCGCACGCCCACCAGATTGGCCCAATAATCAGAGATGCGCATTTCGACATAGAAATGACGCTTCTCGCCTTTAGGACAATGATTGGTGTAGTTGTTTGCGCCGTTGTTGGGGATGGCGGTGACACCCTTCAATTGAACGCAGAAACCACCCACGGTCTGCTTCATGACTCCGCTGCCGCTAATGCCCCCGCTGGGGCCCGCGGTCCACAATTCGTGCAGAAAGCTCGCCTGACGCCACACGTTCGTCGTGCCATCATCAAAGAACGACGCAGGGGCACCCTTGTTATAACCGCCGAGGCCATAAAGCATGGTGGACGCAGGCACCGGAATAATCATGTACTCGTAGTTGAAGCGCCTCGACACCGCCTTGCTCAGGTCAAACGTGAACGGCACGCAGCCCTGTGCTGAGCCACCCTGATGGACACCGCTAATGCCCTCAAGCCCAACGCCGTACTGCCTAACCGTGATATCTACCCAATCCGAATCCGAACGCTGCGGCGGTTCTTGTACCCTCACAGTAATATAACTGCTGACTCTGCATTCCATAGTGCCGCCGCTGCTGGTGGGACAGTTACTGCTGCCGTCTTTGGCCGTCACCTTGAAAGTCGTAGCGCTCGGCCTGTTGACCGTGGTGATAACCAGCTCACCGGACTCGATGCGCGCCGATGCTCCAGCGACCGTAGCACCGCCGTGTATCCGGGTACGCTCCACCGTGTAGCTCAACGAGTCGCTGTCGGGATCGCTAAATTCAGCCGACAAGCTCAGCCGGTGCGTAACAGCTCCAAACACGGTCAACGTGCTCGGCCACGCATCCAAACGCTCCGGACGACTGTTCGGCGGCTCCTGATTCTGAGTCGATTCAGGCTGAGACTGTAAACTCGCGAAAAACAGCGGCTCAGCATTAGGGACAGAGGCATCATCAGACCCCTCATCAGCAGCAGGTTCATCAGCAGCAGATGCCTGATCCATGGCACATGCCCGCGCCGCAGCCAACACTCCAACCCACAGCTCAGTATTGAAACGCCGCTTAGCGCGACGCTCAATCTCATCTAAATCCATCGCCCCCTGCTCGCAGCGCACCGCAGCCAGCGCTCGCTCCCACCGCTTCTGCGCATTCACCTTGCCCTGCGCTTGCAGAGAAGCAATCCGCTCCTCGATCTCAGCCACCAAATCAGACGAAGGCTCAACCCCCGCTGCCTGCACTGGCACCACCGCCAACAAAGCTGCGGCCACCGCCAATGCAACTACCCTACGCCAACACCTCATCGG
>VYCQ01000013.1 GCA_009843865.1 Acidimicrobiia bacterium | reverse complement strand
GCTCAGACTGTGACGGGTACCACGGTGACGATCACGGGTTTGACGAATGGCACGGTCTATGAGTTTCGGGTGCTTGCTACGAATGCGATTGGTGATAGCGGCTGGTCAGCCACTGTTGAGGCTACTCCGGCGAATGTGCCTGCTGCGCCAACGGGGTTAACAGCAACGGGGGGTGATGGCGAGGTGGTGCTGTCGTGGACAGCGCCAGCGGGTAATGGGCGGGCTGTTACTGGTTATAAGGTGCAGCGTCAGCTTAAGAGTGGTGGTAGTTGGGGTAACGCTCAGACTGTGACGGGTACCACGGTGACGATCACGGGTTTGACGAATGGCACGGTCTATCAGTTCCGGCTGCGTGCCACGAATGCGATTGGTGATGGTGGCTGGTCGTCTACCGAGGGTACTCCGGGGCAGTTGAATGTTGCGCCTTTGGTGGTGCCGGGGTTGCGGTCGTGGGTTGGCGGTTTTGGTGGTTTGGTGTTGACTGGTTCGTCGCGGGTTGTGGTGGCATCAGGTGATAAGGCACGTCATTGGTCTGGTGATTGGTTTTCGACGGTGTTGGGTGGGCTGGGGGATCCTGATGCGCAGGGTTTGGCCGATGATGTGCGGGCGGCGCGGCGTTTGGCGATAGCGGATTCTAAGTGGGCGGTGCCTCATCATACGTCGTCTCAGCGGACGCTTTTACAAGTGGCGGGCAAGGTGAAGGCTGATTTGAAGTTGCAGACGGGTTTGGATCTGTCGGTGGTGGTGGCCGGTGAGAATGGTGTGACGCCTGCGGCGGGTGATGTGGTGTTGAATATTTCTGATGTTGCGGATTCGGCGTTGTCGGCTGAGGGTTATGAGTTGGCGGTCACGGATCGTGTGGTGATTTCGGCTAATTCGTCGTCGGGTGTGTTTTACGGGTCGCGTACTTTGTTGCAGGTTTTGGCGTTGTCTGATGATGGTGTGACAGCGCCACGGGGTACGGCGCGGGATTGGCCTGCTGTGTCTCAGGGGGTGCGGATGGTTCATTCGGATGTGTCGCGCACGTTTTGGGAGCCGTCGTATTTAGCTGATTCGATGCGGGAGATGTCGTGGGCGAAGTTGAATACTTATTATTGGCATTTGTCTGAGAGCAGTTCGTTTCGGTTGCATGATCCAGATAAGTATTGCAAAACGGTTAACAGTAAGCAGGTGTGTTTAGCTCCGTCTGGGGGTCGTTACTCTAAGGCTGATGTGGATGCGTTGGTGGCGGTGGCTGCTGAGCATCATATTGCGATTGTTCCGGGTATTGATGTGCCTGGGCATGCTGATCCGATTGCTGATTATTTAGGTATTGCTGCGCCGTGTGATACGCCTTATTACATTGATATGTCGGCTAAGGCGTGGACTGAGGTTGGCGGGTTGATTACCCATTTTGGGGCGTGGTTTCCTGGCCCGTATTTTGGTCTTGGTGGTGATGAGGTTTTTGGTGCGTTTAATTCTTGTTCGACTACCACGGCTGCTATTCAAAGGGTTTCGGGTGTGTCGAATGCGGGGGGTTTGGTTAACCGGTTTTTGAATGATATGGGTGATGTGGCGCGTGGGTTGGGTAAGCGGGCGATGGTGTATTCGGGGTTTGAGAAGGCTACGTCGGCGAATGTGTCGTTGAGTACTGACACGTTGGTTATGCCTTGGGATAAGTTAGGTTCTTTCGGTTCTGATGGGTATGACACTGTTAATTTGCGGTGGGTTCCTCATAAGTTGTATTTGGTGTTGGGCCCGCGGGATTTTGATATACCGTTACGTTCTCAGGCTGCTGCTCAGGTGATCCCGTCGGAGCGGACTAATGAGATTGGTACGGGTTTAGCGGTGTGGGGTGATGCTTCGCATTGGGCTGATGGTTCTTATGTTGAGGGTTTGTTGAAACGGCCGCGCGCTGTTTTGGGTGACAGGTTGTGGGCTAACGCGGCTACCGCGGATGTGATGAGTGTGTTTGAGGAGCGTTTCGCGGCGGTGGGACGGCCACCGGGTTATGTTGGTTTTCCTGATGTTCGTGTTGATGACGGGTCGCCTAGCCATTATTACACGTTTGATGCTGCTCGGGCGGCAGCGCCTAGTGGGCATGGGCGTTTTGGTAGTTCTTCTGGGTTGGGGCAGCGTTTTAAGTTTATGTTTGATGAGATAGCTGGTCGTCATGGTATGACTTATGGGGCGAGTAGTGCTTGGAGTGATCGGCCGCGTATTGACACAGTTGATGCTCAGGTGGGTGATTCGTTTGAGTTTTATAGTGATAAAGCTGGTAATAATTACGAGTTCGCTCAGTTGGCTCACGCTGATATTGCGCCGCCGTGGACAATGTCTGTGTGGGTGAAACGAACCGGGTCTCAAAACGATGCTGCTTTGTTAAGCAGCCTGGATTACCGGTTGTATTTACAAACAGGTAACACCAACAAAGTTGGGGTGTTTAACCGTAACAACACTCCTAGAAACACCGCGTCCACTTACACGTTACCGTTAAACATTTGGGTGTATTTAACGTTTGTTGGTAGCGCTACGGACACGAAAATATATGCCAACGGTGTGCTACAAGACACCCTAAACGTTGTGGTGCCACTACCGCGACAAGCTATAGGCATCATGGGCAGCGCACGTTTCCACAGAGACCACCCCGACACCAACATGAGAACCCTTGGCCCAACGTTTAAAGGCAAAGTAGACGAACTGAAAATGTGGGACCAAACCCTCACCGCCAACGAAATCTTAGCCCGCTACGAATCATATGATGACCCTTCCTACGAACACCTAGCCCACCTTTGGACATTCGATGACGGTGCCGGTAACTACGCATCCGACATAGGCCGCCGCCACAACGCAGGTGCTATCACAGGTGCCAGCTGGCAAACCGCAGGTGTAGACGGTGGCGCGATCAGACTAGACGGCACAGGTGACTGGATACACACAGGCGCAGACCCGTTACCCGCGGCTGACGGGTGGACCGCAGCCCTATGGGTAAAACGCACCGCTCTTAACGGTGATAGCAATCTTACTGGTGATGGGGTGTTGTTCGCCCCCGCCACCGGCACCACAAGTCAAATCAAACTTGAACGCGGTGCCACTGATCGAGTATCGATTGGTGGCAACACATTTGCTTACACCGTCCCAGAAGACACATGGACACACCTCACCTTGGTAGGTGACAATTCGTCAGTCACACTCTACGTCAACGGTGCTAACCCCATCACCGTTAACGCCGCCCATCCGCTTGTGCTAGCCCGTATTGGTGCTAAAGCTGATGGAACCCAGGCTGCTAACACTTGGTTAGACGACATCCGCATCTATAACACCGCTTTGAACGCCACGCGAGTTAAAACTCTTTATGACACGAAGGTTAATGTTGCGCCTTTGGTGGTGCCGGGGTTGCGGTCTTGGGTTGGTGGTTTTGGTGGTTTGGTGTTGTCTGGTTCGTCGCGGGTTGTGGTGGCGGCGGGGGATAAGGGTCGTTATTGGTCTGGTGATTGGTTTTCGACGGTGTTGGGTGGTTTGTTGGATCCTGATGGGCAGGGTTTGGCCGATGATGTGCGGGCGGCGCGGCGTTTGGCGTTAGCGGATTCTAAGTGGGCGGTGCCTTATTTTACGTCGTCTCAGCGGACGTTGTTGCAGGTGGCGGGTAAGGTGAAGGCTGATTTGAAGTTGCAGACGGGTTTGGATTTGTTGGTGGTGGTGGCCGGTGAGAATGGTGTGACGCCTGCGGCGGGTGATGTGGTGTTGAATATTTCTGATGTTGCGGATTCGGCGTTGTCGGCTGAGGGTTATGAGTTGGCGGTCACGGATCGTGTGGTGATTTCGGCTAATTCGTCGTCGGGTGTGTTTTACGGGTCGCGTACTTTGTTGCAGGTTTTGGCGTTGTCTGATGATGGTGTGACAGCGCCACGGGGTACGGCGCGGGATTGGCCTGCTGTGTCTCAGGGGGTGCGGATGGTTCATTCGGATGTGTCGCGCACGTTTTGGGAGCCGTCGTATTTAGCTGATTCGATGCGGGAGATGTCGTGGATGAAGTTGAATACTTATTATTGGCATTTGTCTGAGCGTAATTCGTTTCGGTTGCATGATCCGGCGAAGTATTGCAAAACTGTTAGCGGTGAGCAGGTGTGTTTGGCTACGCCTAAGGGTTATTACACGAAGGCTGATGTGGATGCGTTGGTGGCGGTGGCTGCGGAGCATCATATTGCGATTGTTCCGGGTATTGATGTGCCTGGGCATGCTGATCCGATTTCTGTTTATTTCGATATTTCTTCGCCGTGTTATGGGACTTATTTTCTTGATATGTCGGCTAAGGCGTGGACTGATGTGGGTGGTTTGATTAAGCATTTTGGGGCGTGGTTTCCTGGCCCGTATTTCAGTCTTGGTGGTGATGAGGTTAATAGCCAGTTCAATTCTTGTTCGACTACGACGGCTGCGATTAGCAGGGTTGCGGGTGTGTCGACTGCGGGGGATTTGGTTAATAAGTTTTTGAATGATATGGGCGATATAGTTCGCGGGTTGGGGAAGCGGTCGATGGTGTATTCGGGGTTTGAGGGTGCTTCTTCGCCGAATGTGTCGTTGAGTACTGACACGGTGGTGATGCCTTGGGATGAGTTGGATAATTCTGGTTGGAATGGTTATGACACTGTTAATTTGCGGTGGGTTCCGCATAAGTTGTATTTGGTGTTGGGCCCGCGGTCGTTTGATATACCGTTGCAGTCTAAAGCGCAAGCGGAAGTTATTCCGTTGGAGCGGACTAATGAGATTGGTACGGGTATAGCGGTGTGGGCTGATGCTTCGCATTGGGCTGAAGGTGCTTATATTGAGGGTTTGTTGAAACGACCGCGCGCGCTTTTGGGTGACAGGTTGTGGGCGAACACAGCTACCGCTGATGAGATGGATGTGTTTGAGGCGCGTTTAGCGGCGGTGGGACGGCCACCGGGTTATGTGGGTTTCCCCGATGTGCGTGTTGATGACGGGTCGCCTAGCCATTATTACACGTTTGATGCTTCTAGAGCGAAAGTGCCTGGTGAGTATATAATTGGTGCTGGTAGTGGCGGGTTGGGAACGCGTTTGAAAATCGCTTTTGATGAGATAGCAGGTGCTCACGGGCAGGCTTACGGGCCTAATAGTGGTAGCTATAGAGATCGGCCGAGGATCGACACGTCTGACGCGCAGGTGGGTGACTCGTTTCATTTTTATAGTGTTAAAGACAATGTGACTTATGAGCGTTTGCATTTCGCTCACGCCGATATCGCGCCACCGTGGACGGTGTCAGCGTGGGTGAAACGAACCGGTTCTGAAAACAACGCCACGCTGTTAAGCAGCCTGGATTATCGGTTGCATTTACAAACTGGTAACACCAACAAAGTTGGGGTGTTTAACCGTAACCATACTCCCAGAAACACCGCGTCAACTTACACGTTGCCTTTGAATACTTGGGTTTATTTAACGTTTGTGGGTAGCGCTACAAACACGAAAATATATGCCAACGGTGTGCTACAAGACACCCTGAACGTTGTTGTGCCGCTACCGCGACAGGCTATGGGCATCATGAGCAGCGACCGGTTTAACAGAGACCACCCCGGCGCAAGTGGGGTTAAAACCGCTGGCACAACGTTTAAAGGCAAAGTAGATGAGCTGAAAATGTGGGATCAAGCCCTCACCACCGCCGAGGTACTTACCTACTACGAATCATATGACGACCCTGCCTACGAACACCTTGTTCACCTGTGGTCATTAGATGACGGTGCCGGCAGCTATGTTTCTGATATAGGCCGCCGCCACACCGCAGGCACTATCACCGGTGCTAGCTGGCAAACAACAGGTGTTGACGGTGGGGCGATCAGCTTAGACGGCGCAGGCGACTGGATACACACCGGTGCTGACTCGTTGCCTGCTGCTGATGGGTGGACCGCCGCTCTGTGGGTGAAACGCAGCGCAACTACCGGTGACGCGGTGCTGTTCGCACCCACCACCGGCAGCGCAGGCCAAATCAAACTAGAAACCGGTAACGCTAACCGAATATCAATCGGTGGCAACACATTCGCCTACACCGCCCCCGCAGACCAATGGACACACCTAACCCTGGTAGGTGACAGCTCATCAGTCAAACTCTACGTCAACGGTGCTAACCCCATAACCGTTAACACCGCCCACCCACTAGCCCTAGCACGCATCGGTGCCAAAACAGACGACACCCTCACAGCCAACACCTGGCTAGACGACATCCGCATTTACAACAAAACCCTAAATGCCACAGAAATTCGAACCCTTTTCACGTATAAGGATTACCCGAGTCCGCCTGGGTTAGTGTCGGGTTTATCGGCGGTGTCGGGTGCGGGTCGTTTGGATTTGAGTTGGGTTCAGCCGGTGTCGGGTGGGGCGGTGTCGGGTTATGACATTGCTTATAAGTTGAGTTCTGCTACTAACTGGGGTAGCTGGGCGCGTACTGGTATGGCATTGAGTGTGTTTGAGACCATCACTGGTTTGACTGATAATTCGGCTTATGACGTGCGGGTGCGGGCTACTGGTTTAGGTGATGATGGTGGTTGGGTGACCGTGTCGGCTACCCCGATGGTGGTGACAGCGCCTGGTGATCCGATGATGCTCACAGCCGTGGCTGGTGCGAACGAGTCGGTGGTGTTGTCGTGGACGCTAGCCACTTCGGGCGGGCCGCCAGCGCATTGGGAGGTTCAGTCTCAACCTGATGGTGGGTCGTGGTCGGCGACGGTGAAGCTGCCCGCCTCGGCCCGTTCCCATGTTTTCGCGAGCCTCATGTTGCAGTCTTATGAGCTACGGGTACGGGCTGTTAACAGTATTGGTCAAAGCAGTTGGGTCAAAGTGGACTTTGATCCGCCGTTCCCAGAACCGCTGCATCATTGGACACTAGACGAGGGTACAGGTACCACAGCCGCTGATACGGGCACCGCCAGTACTACTTTTGATGGCACCTTGAGCGGTGCTACGTGGACCACGCAGGGTCGCAAAAGCGGAGCGCTCAGCTTTGATGGGAGTTCTGACTGGCTTCAGATTGGCAAAAGGGCCACGCTGCCAGCTTCTTCGGGGTGGACCGCCGCTTTGTGGGTGAAACGCACCACCGCCAGAGACGCTAGCATGCTGTTCTCCCGTGACGCTAACAGAGCCTACGGCTCGATATTGCTGGAAACTTGGGGGACCGGCACCTCTGGTAGCAGAGAGGTTGGGATGCTGTACGGTGCCAGCAGTAATCCTGGGGGCAGTCCCGCAGACCGCGGTTTCGGATACTCCGTCCCAATGAACACTTGGACGCATTTAGTGTTTGTCGGCAACAGCACCGACATCAGGCTTTACGCCGACGGTGTTTTGGTTGGTACCCTCAACCAAATTGCTGGCCATCCCATGAACCTGCCCCTGTATCGCATTGGCACCCGCTATGACGACGCAGATTATCTCGCGGGCGACCTAGATGACATTCGTGCTTACGACATTGCCCTAGATGCCACACAAGTCCAAACTCTCTACGATTCTTATTCGGGCCCGCCTGGCCCACCCGGGAGTTTCTCGGCTGTTCCGGGTAAGCAAAAGGTGGATCTATCATGGTCGGTGCCGACTAATGACGGTGGCAGCTCTGTGACCGGCTACAAAGTGCAATACAGGACTAAGAGTGGTGGCAACTGGATGGCGCACAGTCACAGTGGCACGGGTATTACAACGACCGTAACTAATTTGACGACAGGTACGACCTACGAGTTTCAAGTACGCGCTACCAACGCGAAGGGTGATGGTGCGTGGTCGACCACCGTGGAGGCTACTCCCGCAGAGGAGCCTGCCGCGCCGGTAGGTCTAACAGCGACGGCGGGAGCTGGCGAGGTAGTTTTATCATGGTCGGTGCCGACTAATGACGGTGGTAACGCGATTACCGGCTATCAGGTCCGTTACCGTGAAGAGGGTGCTGGCGGCTGGTCAACGCATTCGCATTCGGGTATGACTAGGACAGCGACCGTAATTAATTTGACCGCGGGTACGGTTTATGAGTTCCGGGTTCGCGCCACCAATGCGATCGGCAACGGTGCTTGGTCGTCCAAGGTGAAGGCCACTCCGCTGGTACCGCCGAATGTTGCGCCTTTGGTGGTGCCGGGGTTGCGGTCGTGGGTTGGTGGTTTTGGTGGTTTGGTGTTGTCTGGTTCGTCGCGGGTTGTGGTGG
>VYCQ01000008.1 GCA_009843865.1 Acidimicrobiia bacterium | reverse complement strand
CCGACGATCTCGAGAATCCCTCCTATCTTTGGCACGAGTCGGGCGAGACCTTCGCATCGGTGACGGGAGCGGTCTACGGCATCCTCCCCCTCGATGTGCTCCTAGAGCCAGCAAGCTTCGGCCAGCATGTACGTCCAGCCGAACTTGACCTAGAGACGGGTCGGTTAAACCCGCAAGAAGATGGCGGTCGCACACGGCTCGTATATCTCCCGGAACACGCTCCTACAGCTACCGGCGACGACGAGGACGAGCAATCAGACCCGAACACGGGAGAATTTTGCCCATGTGGGGTATGTGGCCAGAAGGGACCGTTCAGCCGGTCCACGGTCCACGATCATCAAACCAAGGGCGACCAGCCATTCCAAGCTGTCGTTACCCGCCAACTGAGCATGCAACCGCCAAGCGAACGCAAGGCGAGAGAGTTCGCACCATTACGCGGTCGCAAGGTCCTAATCTTCTCCGACTCTCGACAGATGGCAGCCCGGCTTGCACCGAATCTCCAACGCTACGCATCGGCCGATGCCATTCGTCCAGCACTGCTGCGGGGCTGGCTGGAACTAGCAGCTGAGGAAAGTCTCAGCAACCAAATGACCCTCGAAGATATGTACGTCTCAACCGTGCTTGGCGCCAAATTGCTCGGGCTCCGCATTCGCCCAGACTTGCGCTCCGGCGAGTCTTTCTCACTTGAACGAATCGTCGCATCGGCGATTCGAGACGACGGCGTTGATGATCCGCTTGGTCTCTTGATCGATGCCCGCTCAGAACGACCCCCGAAGTCGCTATTGCGACTGCTGGTCGGTGCCATCACGGACCGCTACTACGGGCTACAGTCTCTTGCTCTTGCCACAGTCAGAGAGAGAAATGCGGTCACCTCCCGCATCACATCGCTTCCTTCCATTCCGGGCAGGGCTGAGTCAGACGAACAGAAAATCTACCTAGCAAGAATATGGATCTCGCAATGGTCCAAAGTGGGTATCTGGTTCGGAGACATGGACGCGGATTGGCTGACTGGCTCTCGCCGAGAGGGTCGTGTCGGATCCAGAACCGGGAAGTTCAGACCGGTAAGTCGATGGCTCGGCCGTGATGGACAGCGGATCTTCGAACGCCATTGGCTCCCTACCCTGCGTGACGAACTCTGCGAGCCTGTCGGTGGCAACAAGTATCGGATCCGCGCAGGCAAGCTGACATTGGAAGTTGGCGGCCTTTGGGCTTACTGCAGGCTCTGCCGTACCACCGTCCGCCCACCCCTTGACGTGGAAGTCTGTCCCAGCTGCGCCCGCGACGGCTTGCTTGAATTGCTCCCGGATGACGACGAAGTCTTCAGTGCGCGCAAGGGCTATTACCGCAACGATGCCGCCGCCGTCCTTGCAGGACGGCAGTCGAATGCTGTCGCACTCATTGCCGCAGAGCATACTGCCCAGCTCAACGCTGCAAACGAGAATGAAGTCTTCTCTCGGGCTGAGCGATACGAACTGCTCTTCCAAGACATTGATCTTGGTGCCGACGGCGGCATGTCAAACACAGCTGTAGACGTACTGTCATGCACCACCACAATGGAGGTCGGCATCGACATCGGCACGCTCTCAGGAGTAGCGCTGCGAAACATGCCCCCGTCTCGGGCCAGCTACCAGCAGCGCGCTGGCCGGGCTGGCAGGAGGGGAGATGCCGTAGCAACAGTCGTGGCGTTTGGAAGCTCCGATACTCATGATGAGCACTTCTTCCGCTCGCCAGCAGACCTAATCCGCGGAAGCGTTGTCGACCCAACCCTCACCCTCGACAACTACGAGATTGTGCGGAGGCACGTTACGGCTTTTCTCCTTCAGCAGTATCACCAGGCCCGCATACCTGGATTCGACGCCGAACAACCCGCCCAACTCTTTGAGGTACTCGGAACCATCCGAGATTTCTTGGGCGATAGCGCACCTCTCACAAGGACAGACTTCGAGAACTGGCTTCGCTCCAACCAAGGAGTGCTCGATAGGCAGCTCGTTCAGTGGCTGCCTGCTGAATTGTCAAATGGCGACAGAGACCGGCTGAGGGCTGGCCTTGTTGACGAGACGCTGAATGTTCTAGATGAGGCAATCGGAATTGCAGATCTCGCAGACAACTCTGGTGGCCCGGCGCGCCCAAGTGGCGATGAGAGCGACGTAGATGATCCCGACGAAGTCATCGACGAGGGGAGTGAGCGTAGACCGGTTCACCGAGAAGTAGAGAACCTGCTCGATCGGTTGCTCTATCGCGGGGTACTGCCTCGATACGCATTCCCCACCGATGTCGCGTCGTTCCACGTATTCGATCCCGAATCAAGTTCTTACCGACACGAGTATCAATACACACCTGGTCAGGGCCTCTCGGTCGCTCTGACGCAATACGCTCCAGGGAAGCGAGTCTGGATCGACAACCGAGAGTGGCGATCTGGAGCGCTCTATTCGCCCTTCCGCGACGACCTTGACCGGGCATGGCGGACAAAGAAGTTGTACTTCGAGTGTCAGCAATGCCACTACGCAAAAACTGAACTCATGGGCAATGCCGAGCGAGGTGAGGTCCAGGACTGTCCCGCTTGTGGCACAGAAGGAGGATTTGGTTCTGCCACTTACTGGCTGCGACCACCGGGATTCGCTCACCCGATCGGTGACGAAGAAGGAGTCTCAGTCGATGATCAGCCAACTACGAGTTATGCGACCCGAGCCAAGCTAGTCGCGCCAGGCCCAAGCGAAGAGGAATGGGAGCATCTCACTCCGGCAATACGACACCACTATGAGCCCGCCGAACTACTGGTGTCCAACACTGGTGCTCGCGGCGGCGGTTACAACTACTGCGTAGGTTGCGGACGAATTGAGCAGTCGGCGTCCCCGCTGGTTGATCTCGCCATACCGCATCGAAAGCCGTACCCCGATGATCGTGAACGGGAATGCCGCGGGGGCCTGCTGACGAGGGGCTTAGTACTCGGCACTGAATTCTGGTCCGATGTTCTGTTGATTTCCCTTCGCGTTGATGCCCCTCTTTCCCTCTATCCAGGACATCTTGCGAGTCAAGTCGCGCTCCGAACGGTGGCCGATGCTCTAACGATCGCCAGCACAAGGCTTCTCGAACTGGAACCGGGAGAGCTGCAAGCAGAATTTAGGCCAGCGCTCAGCGATCTCGGAACGAAGGGACTCGAATCTGAGATCTACATTTACGACACGCTGGCAGGTGGAGCGGGCTTCTCCCGACGAGCCGGGGAGCTTGGTCTGAAGCTGTACACCAAGGCTTTAGAAGTCCTCGAGGACTGTCCCATCGACTGCGATAAGTCGTGTTACCGATGTCTTCGGAGCTTCAAGAACCGATTCGACCACGGTCTTCTCGACCGCCATTTGGGGGCCGCCCTCCTTCGCTACTTGATTGACGGCACCATTCCGGCGGTCCCGAAGCAGCGGCTGGAAAAACTTGCCGATCGCCTCTTCGCTGATCTCCTTCGTTTGGGGCTCGAGGGCGCAGTCATTGAGCGCGACGCTCCCGTGACCGTGAGCGGTATTCCCACCGTCGAAGTGCCCATCCGTGTCACTACCGAACGTGGCATGGTTGCCGTAGGCATCCACGGAGCACTCACCCGCGATTTCACAAGCGATTCGGCACTCCAAAACTTGAAGGAAAATCAACTAGTGGTGCCCGTGGCGCTCATCGACGAGATGGTTATATCTAACAACCTGCCAGCTGCATCGAAGTCTGTTCGAGACCTGCTGACGTGAGGAAGTTTGAGACGCAGATATCTGGAGTCAGCGGCGAGTGGCCTACCCCGCCTACCAGGTGGAGCTTCTCAGCCCTAAAGGATGTCGAGGCGTGCCCAAGGAGGTGGGCGCTCTCAAATGCAACCTACCGGGGACTCTGGGAGGGTCGCGGCTACCCAAGACGCCCATCATTTTCGACGCTGATTGGACTCGTAGTTCACCGCAGTGCCGAATCGATCTTGCGCTCGCTGTCTAGCGCAGGGTGCAGTGGAATCGAGGACTCGAGCAGCACTGTAAGTATTGCAGGATTTGGGCGGCATCTCCGGTGTTTGGAGCTTGCAGTTCGAAGCCGAACTGAACGAACTGCGGTCGAATCCTCGGGCCACGCGAATAAGCGACTATCTCAAGCGGCAATTGACTGAATAGGTGCCGTCAATGCGAACCGCAGTCCAACAACTGATGATGAGTATCGAGCGAATATCTCCTCGGAAGAAGCATCCCCATCCGGCGACTCTTCAGACCTTTCGACTACGTCCAGGCACCTACCCTGAACAGATAGTTGCGGACGACGCACTCCGATTCATAGGTGTTGTCGACCTCCTGGAAGTCACTGAGGAAGGCGCGGAAATCATTGACTTCAAGTCCGGTTCCCCGAATATCGCTCATGAGGAGCAGGTGCGCTGCTACTCGACCTTGTGGAAGCACGACGTGATTCGCAACCCGGAAGGCCGCACTGCCACGAGGTTAAGGATCGTCTACCCGTCCAGTTCGATTGATCTTGCTCTAGATGGAGTCGATTACGACGACGCTAGGGACTCACTTCGAACACGGATTGAGGTCGCTACCGAGGCGCTAGAGAAAGGGATCCCCAAAGCAAGACCGTTACCGAATACCTGTCGATACTGCTCGGTACGGCATCTCTGCGATGAGTACTGGGAAACCGAGACAAACAGGGAGAGGACCAACCCCATCGACCTGGAACTGGAAGTGCGGGAACTGCGGACCGCTAATTCGGGGACGGTGCAACTTCGTCAGACTTCATCGCATGCCACCATCTACGGTCCGATCGATGGAATCGAGTCGGGGGACCATGTGCGGGCCCTCGAGTTATACAGGTCCGATGACTACGAATCGGAGAAGGTTCAGCTTCACGTCATGCCGCATTCAGAGCTATTCGTCATGCGCTCCGAATAGTACGCCTTCGGATAGAGAACAGGTCGACAAATCGACGCGAGCGCCATGCTTGACTGGCCGATGAAGCGTGTGCTGAGCCACTGCATCGGCTATGCCTTCCCTCTGGCTCCTTGGGATCATCCAGCGCACTCTCCACCATTCAGAGATCCGAGCGATATCGTCCTCGAGGTCGGGGTTAAATAGGTAGTCAGGGTGGCCTTGGCACCGCAGCAGGTAGTCCCCTGGAGCAGCAGCAAGTTTAACGCCATAGATGATCCGCTCTCGGCGATGTCGCAGCAGTTCTTCAGATGGCCAGCCAAGCAGGTCCATTCCTTGCCTAACCTTGCGAAACTTCGGACTTGCTCCTTCGCCAAAGATGCTCTTCACACGAACTCCACTCTGTGCCTGTTCGGCAAGATCTGCGAGCGCCGACACCGCTTCCTGAGACAGGTGCGATGTACCAAAGGATCGTGAACGTCCAAGGGGGACGAACTCAAGGTCGGTTGAGCTTTCGAGCACGTCAGCCGGAATCTTGAGTCGGTTATATTGACTCGAACCAGCGCCATATAGCGAGGTTGTTCCCAGATAGATGAGGTTTGCCGACCTGACGATATTTCGTGCTGCGATTGACGATGCGATTTCGCTGGGCCTATCGCGGTACTTCTTGTGATAGGCACGGACCACTGTGGGGCTTACCAGGAGGCTTGCGACAAGCTTTCCACCAAGCAGGTGCGTGTACGGCGCGATGGCCCCACAGACTGTAATGTCGGCGATCTCGGTGCCAACCGTCTCAGCCTTGGCCCGCCGAATGGTCCAACCCACGCTCCTTCGGCCTGCTGCAGTCGAGAGAATCGCTGCCAGCGCTTTTTCTGACGCGTCGTCGATGCATGGCGCTAGTGCGCGCCGCACCCGCAGGAGATCCGCTGCCAACTTACAGCGCTTACTCCGGAACAGGTCCATCTGTGCTCGGGCCAGCCAGAACTCATCGCCACAGCCCGCCTTGCTTGTCTTGAAGTCGGACTTGCGTCCCAACCTCTGGTGTCGTTCACGTCTTGACTCGGACTCTCGAGCGAGTGCCTCGACATCTGCAAGTTCAGGGGCATCCCACCATTCGTCGCTCCAGAGCCCGTCAGCCGCCAAGTCGAGGGTGTACAACTCGGATCGCCATGCATCTAGTCGGTCAAGTAGCCACTTCGAGTTAAGGGATGTGGGGCTTTGACGGAGCTGATTGAGAACATCCGGTGGATTCCAACCCAGAGCACGATCGCGATGCGCCAACTGAACGATGGCGCTTCCCAGCGCGGCGATACCAATAACGGGATGATTTTCTGCAGCTCGGTCACGGACGAGAACCGGCATCGACCTGCCCGGAGTGCTGACGTATTGGTTGGACCACGTATGCCTGAAGTACCTCCACACGTCCATGAGCCTCAGACCGGTCCACTCGCAACGCTCGCTGCTTTCGATGACATGGAGATAGGGATCAACGATGTCGCTGAAGGCCAACTGCCCTGAGTTAGCTATCTCAAGTTTCTCCGAGAGCTCAATGCCATCACGCATCAAGTCAAAGATTGAGCGGAACCGGCCGTCCCACTCCCTCGGACGTTCCATTCCCTCTATGAACTTGCGAACAGACGGAGTACGCAGTTGCTCGTCTCGCTTCAGCAGCTCTTGAAATCGAACACGCTCCTTCTCCTGCTCAACGTCGTCATTGCTTTGCGGCGGAGACACGACAATTGCGTCTGGTGTCCACTCGACATCCCAGCCTTGGGCACTCAAATCACGTAGAAGTGCCAGCGCAGCCCTGCATGCTGTCGTGGTCGACTCGATCTGAACTGCGTCAATCGGTACCTCATTCGCAAGTCGCTTCAAGAGCTGGCGCTCTGAAGTTCCGAAAATCCGAGGTATTGGAAGCTGTAAAGCTTCTGAATTCATGGACAACGCTCAAGCAACGTGGCCACCACGTCACTCCACGCTTGCGCCCGTCCGGCAACAGGCCATGCCCCTGTGTCTATCAGCGCCCCAGCAAGCGCGACGAGTGCCACTCGGGCTGCTGCAGACTTTGAGGTTGTCAAGTCGGACGATGCCAGTGGGGCGTAGAGGTCACGAATCAGTGGATGGCAAATGTTCAGGGTTACCGTTTCTACAGACCGGGATGTCCGCACCTCAAAGACTGCGGGGCTCTTTGTCTCGCCAAGAGCCACTCGGATATCCCGCTTCCTGCCGCCTCGACAACCGAGGGCATCGGGCAGGACTGGGATCACTGCTTGCACTGTCCGTTCTGCCACCTGTATGGGATCTGCAATCTTCACAAGATCGAACTGACTCCGGACTCTCGAGTTCATCGACCGGGCAATCGTTTCGAGATCTGGAGTAAGCAGATCTTTCAACGCCTGTACAGGCTGAATGCCTTGCTTTGTGTACGAGACCCCAAACCACTCGTCAAGGATCGGGTCAAAATCCAATTCACATCGCCACCAAGAGTCATAGTTCTCGCGCCTCTTTGATCCCATGAACCACCAGCCTCGATCAATCTCGCGACCTGCTCGGAGAATAGAGATCGGCTTCGTGCTAGGGATGCCCATAGCCGCCTTCTCGGAAGAACTCATTGTTGACCAGCGCAACACTGGCAGTTCGGAGAACTGCACACGCACCTGCCCTCCTCTACCCGGGCCGTCGATCTGATACCGCAGCATGTCGCCGTACAAAGCGGCCCCCGCCTTCAATAGAAGATGCTCCATCACAGGAATCTTGTTACCATTGACGGAGATATGGAGACCCGATTCAAGTTGGCGACGGAATATCCGCCCAAGTTCGGTCGTAATTGAACGGCTTAGCCAACCTGGTCGCTCGTAGCCGTGGCGGTCACACGAGCGAAGAAGGACTTTTGTTCCGCTTGGAGTTGGCATACGGTCGCGAATAAGGCGACGGGACCGGATACTGTGGCCGTTAAACCTATTTCGGTCGTCCAGTGACAGCCGAACTGTTCTGATTAACGAACCCCTCCAGGACATAACCTCAATGTCACGCGCAAGGTTCAATGAAGCGGAGGGCAAACCCATACCAAATCGCCCGAATAAGTCACGGCTGCCAAACCGCGATGACCCGCCGAAAACAAGTGCTAGTTGCAGTTCCTTGAGCGACATGCCCCGACCATCGTCGATGACGGAAATCTGGACAGGGAACTTCAGATCACCATCGCTAGTGACTTCTATCTTCACGGTGGTTGCGTCAGCTTCAATGGCGTTGTCCACGAGTTCCGCTATGGTTACGGCCGCATTGCGATAGCCAGCATCCCGAATTGCCTCCAGAAAGTTGCGCTCATCGACGAGGACAGAGGTTTGCTCACTCTGTCGTAGCGGTTGCCCGGATTTTTTCGAACCCATGATCCCCCAACTACACCATTCGCCACATTTGGCGCATGAATAAGTATCTATTACACATTATGTGTGTGACTAAACGCCAACGAGTGAGATCAGATCACCTATTTCGACAGGTACCGGAAAGCCGCATAGGGCTCTCACTCTTCACTCCACTCAGCATAAGGGTTGACTAACTTGTGTTGGAATTGGATCGAAACGGGTTTCCAACGAGCCGAAAGGAAACTGATTTCGGTAGCGCTACTCGGACTGTCTGAAAACACCAGCGAGTTGAACGCACTCATCAACGAGTTTCAGACCCGGACAATCGGCGATGCCCTTCTTCCTTCCACCCAATCAGCAACTGTCACGCTTATTCGGGAAGGTCCAGGACCTCGAAAACGGATTTGAGAAACATATCTGATACTGAGGAGATTATAACCAGACTTGACGTGATCCCTTGAGATATACATATGAGACCAAAAAACGAGGTCTGAGCAATCAGCATTTTTCTTCAATGAGGTCAGAATCGAACATAATCGTGCTTGTGAGTCATCGTTAGGACAAGGATCGGGTCTCAAATCGTCACCGGCTTTGGCCAAATGAGGTTGTCGAGTGCAGTTCGCGCGGGTACAGTGATCGTATTCCTCCCCGCCATACCCTGGTTTTAGGGCATGGCGGGGCTACTTTTTGTCCCGTGCCTGACGACCGGATTGTTGTGTTCATCGACTACCAGAATGTGTACCACCGCGCCCGCGCTTCGTTTTTCGAGGGGGCCGACCCCCCGGTGCAAGTCAGCCACGTCCATCCGCTGAAAATCGGCGATCTGCTTTGCAATCTGGGCCGAAGCAAAGATCCGGGCAGAGTGCTAGCGGGAATTCAGGTCTATCGGGCTGTTCCTGATAATCGCAGCGGTGCCAACTTGGAGCAAGCCAGTACAAACCCAAACGACTAGGAATCGGATTGCGTCGCCTGGCCAACCGTGCGCAATCTTGATCCCCGGGCTGTCCGACAATTGTGAATACTCCGAAAACTCCCCATCCACTTGAGTAGTTCATAAAGCGATATGGCAACAGAGTGAACAGATCATTATCCCTGTTAAATGGGCGTTTCCTACCCATACAACTGTGCCCGGGGTGGGATTCGAACCCACACGCCTCCTTGGAGGCTGGGGGGTTTAAGCCCCCTGCGTCTGCCAATTCCGCCACCCGGGCTGATTATTTACGGTATCCGATTTGTTAACCGCTGAAGTGTTGGATTGCAGCCAAATCATAGGGGTTGCTACTGCTCTAGATCCCAACCTTGTGTCGTAATGGGGATTAGTTGTTTAAGCAATTCTTGGATGTTGGGGTTGGCGGGTAACACGTTTGCACTGGCAGCTAGCGTGAGATCCCACTCTGGGATGTAAATAACGCGGGTGCTGAATGCTGGGGTTGTACCACCGTGGCTGTAAGCCACTTGATCGGCAATGTATTGAATGTCTACGCCGAGGCCATAGTCGAGTTCCACGCTGGGGGTGGTCATTTCAGTTAAGAGTTCGTCGTTGATCAGCTCTCCAGCAAACAGCCCTCGAAACATCTTGGATACATCTCCAATTGTTGCTTCCATGCCGCCGCCGGTCCAACCTGCCGTTTGTAGAAACTCTTGTGGATAACTGTTGGTAGCTATGTATTGGTTACCGAGATAGTCGTGGTGGGCTTCGTCTGGCACTCTAGTAAGCGATGAGAAAGCCGTATACAACAGACCACCGTTATAGCTGTTCACTACCGGGGTAGGCGGCAGCTCGTTGGGTGGCAAATAGGTGTTTTCTAAACCTAACGGATCAAGGATACGAGATCGGATCTCTACATCCGCTGGGTTGCCAGTGGCGGCCTCAATTACCATGCCAGCAACCACATGCCCAGCAGTGCTGTAGTGAAATTCGCTTTCAAAATCGGCTACAGGACCGTAATTGGTGGCGAACCGCACGATCTCATGGGGTTGGATGGGCACGTCTAGACGAGCTGAGCCGAGCACAAAAAAGCCAGGATCAAAAGCGTAATCAACGAACCCAGCGGTGTGGCCCATAAGGTGACGCAATGTGATAGCGGCACCGTGTTCGTAGGTGTTGTACCAATTATCTCCTAAATATTTAGTGATAGGCACATCTAAATCCAGCAGACCATCTTCAACCAAAGATAAAACCGTAACTGTGGTGACTGGTTTGGTCACCGACCCGATGCGAACGTAGTCATCGGTGCTGAGCGGCTCTGCTGTGTCTAGGTCGCTCACTCCCCAGCTGAATGTCCAGGGTTCTTCATCACCTTGAGCTATGGCCACCACTAACCCCGGGGCACCAGCAGATACCATCCAATCCCGGCTTACCTGATGAATGGCCTCGATATCTAAGCCCGAAGCATAACCTTGGAGGTCTTTATCTGCTGAGGTGATAGCACCGGTGCTAGGGGTTGTCTCTGGTAGGGCTTCATCGTTGGTTTTCGTGTGTGGAATGGATGGTTCATCAGTTATCTCAGAGCTAGATTCTGTTGTTGCTATCTGGGTAGGGGTCGCGCTTGTCGAAGTCGGGGTTGATTCCAGGCTGTTGGCCCCTGTTTCGCGTAGCTCAGCTTGGGTGGTAGCGGTTGTAGAGATATCAATGCTGTTGTCGTTTCCACAAGCCCCCACGAACAGTACAAGAGTCAAACATAAAATCCATAGGCTCTTGACACCCAAACTCGCAGATCGTGTTTGGCCGATACCCGAAGAGTTGGTCACGGCTCAAGGTTAGGCTATGAATCGTGGGGACATGGGTCTAACTCGTCACAAGCTAACTGCGCTCGTTGCTGTAGCGGTGTTGTTGTTTGCAGGCTGCGGGCTATTCGGCAGCGGCACGGTGATCAGCCCCGAGCTTGAAGCCACCGCGCCCCAGCAGGTGGGGGTTAACAGCACTCCAGTATCTCCAGTAATCCCTGATGGGGCACCGTTGCCCGATAATGCCATCCTTATCGGCGCATTGATGGCCACCAGGGGCTTTTTATCTACCTATGACGAACCAGCGCTTGTTGCTGCTCAAAACAGAGTTGACGCACTTAATACAGACGGGGGGTTGCTGGGTCGCCCACTGGTGTTACGCCACATCGAATCTCACACTGAGTTGTCTGTGATGAAGAACGGCGCTGAACAGCTCTTGTTAGATGGCATCGACCTGCTCCTTGTCACATGTGATGCCGTTTATGCCCAGCCAGCTTTAGAAGAGTTACAGGATTCCGGCACGCTGGTTATCAGCCCCTGCGGCACGGATGATGCTTGGACAACCGGGGAGCTAGGTGAGCGGGTTTTCTCACTCGGAACCCCGGTCAGCACAGAAGCCTCCATGTTGGCTGATTTGATGATCGAACGTGGGCTTGACACATCTGTGGTGGTAATTGATCAAACCAGCACAGAGGCGATGGCGGTGTGCGAGGCATTTCAGCAGTCATTTGATAAACAAGGTGGAAGAGTGCTGAGCTTGTTTCGCTATCAGCCAACCGACCCTGGTCTCATAGCACCAATCTTGGCAGGTCTAGCTCTTGCTAACCCTGAGGCTATTGTTTTTTGCGGTACCAGGTTGGTGGCCCCAGAGGTCTTGGCACCAATACGTCAGGCTGGTCACGATCAGCCAATCTTTGCCAATTCTTCAATGGATGGTGATTACTGGTTGGGTCGCGTGCCTCAAATCGGAGATTTCACCATGCTCTCCTACGGTTCGGTTTACGCAGATTCTGCTGATCCCAATCCGCAGGTGCGTCAAGTGTTAGACAGCTATTTCGCCACTACCGGACACAGAGCCAATGACGGTCGACTCATTACTGGCCATGACGCAATTGAAGCTTACGTGCGAGCGGTCACTCGAGCTGGCACCACCAATCCAGCAGCAGTAGCAGCAGAACTAAGACAATTCCACAAAGAAGGCTTTGCAGCAGGGTCGGTTTCGTTTGGTTTGGGTCGACATGCTCCCGTAGATCGCCCCATGAGGGTAATCGTTGTAGAAGAGCCCTTTGCTCGTTTTGATCGCATCATTTCTCTAAACGACGTTGAAGGTAGACAGTAGTTTGTTGGGATGTCAGCTGAGCCAGAAAGGCTACGATAAGCACTCAGCGTAAGAGAAAAGAGCATAAGCCAATGGAGGTTGCCGACTCGATCCTAGATCTCATTGGAAACACCCCGCTGGTGCGAATGAAACGCGTTGGCGAAGGGTTGTCCTGTGATCTGTTGGCCAAGTTAGAGATGCTGAACCCCGGAGGCAGCGTCAAAGATCGCCCGGCGATAGCCATGATTGATGCAGCTGAGCGTGATGGATTGCTTAAGCCAGGAGGAACCATCATTGAACCCACCTCTGGTAACACCGGGGTTGGCCTCGCTCTTGTCGCTGCTCAACGAGACTACCGCTGCATTTTCGTGATGACAGACAAAGTTAGCCAAGAAAAGGTGCAGCTTCTGCGGGCCTACGGTGCTGAAGTGGTGGTTTGTCCTGTGGCAGTAGAACCTGAAGACCCACAGTCGTACTATTCCACTGCTGAGAGGCTGATGGCTAACACCCCGGGTGCTTACCGTCCCAACCAGTACTTCAATCAAATCAATCCCCTTTCACACGAGCAGACCACCGGGCCAGAGCTGTGGCATCAAACCGCTGGCAAAATCACCCATTTTGTGGCGGGAGCAGGCACTGGTGGAACACTCAACGGCGTAGGCCGTTATCTCAAACAACAGAACCCTGCTATTCAGATTGTGGCGGGAGACCCGGAGGGGTCGGTGTTCAGCGGCGGTTCAGGTCGTCCTTATCTTGTGGAAGGTATTGGCGAGGACTTCTGGCCCGAGACCTACGACCCAGCCGTGGTAGATCAGGTGATACCCATTTCCGATCAGGCATCTTTTGACGCAGCGCGGATGGTGACTCACCGTGAGGGTTTGCTAATTGGCGGCTCGGGCGGCACCGCTATAGTAACCGCACTGCATGTGGCCGCAGACTGTCGTCCCACAGATGTGGTGGTGGCGTTATTACCAGATGCAGGCCGAGGCTATCTGTCCAAGGTGTTTAACGATCAATGGATGGCCTCCTATGGCTTCTTGGTTGACGGGCACCCCTGTATGAAAGATGTACTAGATGTCAAAGCTGAAGAGTTGCCTCCTTTGGTATATGTAGAGCCCGACGATCCTGTGAGCTTGGCGGTAACACGGATGCGAGATCATGGGGTTAGCCAGCTTCCGGTTGCCAAAGGGGAGATGCCCCTAGCCGCTGCTGAGGTGATAGGAGCAGTACACGAACTTCAACTTATGGAATTGGCCTTCAACGGCGATCTATTGGGCCAACCCGTAGAGAAGGTCATGAACAAGCCACTAGAGCAAATTGGTATCGGCGAATCAGTAGCATTGGCGGTCACCAAGCTAGAGCGATCATCAGCGCTGTTAGTGCTAGACGGTGGACGACCACGAGCGGTGGTAACTAGCACCGATGTGTTGAGCTTTTTATCATCGAGTGCAGCTAACACGGTGTCATGATTAGTTCTAATGTTGGTGATGAGAACATGGTTGAAGAAAACATAACTAGTCCGAAGCCACCCAACTCAGATTCGAGCCAATGGGGGTTTGAGACTCGGGCCATTCACGCAGGCCAAGAGCCTGATGAAAGCACTGGTGCCGTTACCGTGCCCATACATTTGGCTACCACTTACATGCAGACAAGTCCGGGGCAGCATCAGGGGTTTGAATACTCCCGCACTTCCAACCCAACCCGGCTAGCCCTAGAGCAAAATTTGGCTAACCTAGAAGGTGCTAAACACGGCATAGCATTCGCAAGCGGAATGGCCGCAGAAGATGCCATCGCGGGCATGATGCGCCCAGGCGATCATGTGATCTTGGGCATAGATGCTTACGGCGGAACTTTCCGGCTTATTGCTAAGGTTTACGGGGAGCGGGGCATTAAGTGGTCAGCGGTAGACTTAAGCGACCTAGATGCTATAGCGGCAGCCATCGGCCCTCGCACACGACAGGTCTGGGTAGAGTCGCCGACCAATCCCACCTTGGCGATAGTAGACATTGCTGGTGTGGTTGATATAGCCCATGCTAACGGGGTAGATGTGGTGGTGGATAACACCTTTGCGACTCCATATCTTCAGAATCCCTTGTCACTAGGTGCCGATGTGGTGGTGCATTCCTCTACTAAGTATCTGGGTGGTCATTCCGATGTGGTGGGCGGTTTTATTGCGCTGAGCCGCGATGATTTAGCAGAGAGGCTGTTCTTTGTGCAAAACGCGGTGGGGGCTGTTCCAAGTCCATTTGACTGCTACCTGCTATTGCGTGGGATCAAGACCTTAGGGGTGCGTATGGACAGGCACTGCCAGAACGCCGCAGCTATAGCCAACTATTTAATCGCTCACGATATGGTGAAATGTGTGCTGTATCCGGGATTGGCCGAGCATCCTGGCTACGAGGTGGCAACTAGGCAAATGCGCGGATCAGGAGGGATGGTCTCTTTTATACATGTCAAGGGGGCAGAGGCAGCGTCTGCAACAGTGAGCGCAACAAAAGTTTTTAAACTCGCTGAATCGCTAGGGGCGGTAGAGTCGCTCATTGAGCAGCCAGCAGCCATGACCCATCTTTCGGTAGCAGATTCTCCGCTGGCTGTATCTGAGGGCCTAGTTCGCTTGTCAGTCGGCATTGAGAGTGTTGACGACTTGTTAGATGATTTAAAGCAAGCTCTGGATAGTTAGTTCCAAGTCGTGCCGTCCCCGGCCATGTAATCAAGGGTGCAGGGGCCGGGGACGGCGGCTTGGCCAGCCGGATCAGGCGGCAAAATGTTGGTCTTTGCAACGGTAGTATTCAGCGAGCCCATAAAAAGAGGGGTGGCGGAGTTCCGAAGGGCGAAACCGGACGGCATCTCCAATGCGATAAGCCGGTACTATGCCGTCGTTGATGCTTCTCAGCAAGGTGTCGGGGTTAAGACCTAGCATCTCGCAGGCCGCGGCTGGCCCGATGAGGTTGTTTTTAGTTTGATCCATTGCTGTCTCCTAAGTTTCTACTGATTGATGGTCCGTCCAAGATGTAAATGGCAACTCAAACGGAAATGGCGCTGGCAGTTTGGCAATTGGAATTACCAAAAAATTCCCATTCACAGCCTCATCACCTTGTGGACAACCCCAATCGCTAACAATTTCTTGTGGATAGATTGCTGTGGATAAACTTGTACAGCTTCTTGACCAGAAATTTCATCTGTTGATTGTCGCACTACGGTCAGCATCACCCTGGGGATTAGAAATTTATAAAATTTTTTTTGATTTGCACCTAAATTGCGTATTTGGAGCATTTGATGGGTTTGTCAGGTGTCATATGGGCAGAATTGTTAGGTGGAATCCCCGCCGAGGCTGATCGATTTTGTTCCTGATGAAGCCGATCCTTATGAGCTATTAGGGGCGTTTTGTGATTGGGCTGAAGCCTCAGACCTAGAGCTATATCCCCACCAATCAGAGGCCATTCTTCGGCTGTTGGCGGGCGATAACGTGGTATTAGCCACTCCCACAGGTTCTGGCAAGTCATTAGTAGCGCTAGCAGGGGTTTTTGCTGCGTTGGCGCTAAGAAAGCGTGCCGTTTACACCGCGCCGGTCAAGGCGTTGGTTAGCGAGAAATTTTTTGAGATGGTAGCTGCTTTGGGCCCAGAGAACGTGGGCATGGCCACCGGCGACGCTTCCGTCAACGCCGCTGCGCCTGTAGTTGTTTGTACGGCTGAAATTTTAGCTTTGCGAGCCTTACACGCAGGCAGCAAAACAGATGTCGATCTGGTGGTGATGGACGAGTTTCATTATTACGGCGATAAAGATCGAGGCTGGGCTTGGCAAGTGCCGTTGTTGGAGTTAAACCGAGTTCAGTTCTTGTTGATGTCGGCCACATTGGGTGACACCACCAGGCTGCGTCATGATCTAACTCGGCGCAACGGTCGCGCTAGTGTTTTGGTGGCATCGGCTGAGCGTCCTGTGCCTTTAGACATGAAGTATTGCGAAACCCCGCTACACGCGACCATCGCTGAGTTGCTAGGCGCTGATAAAGCTCCAGTTTACATAGTGCATTTCACGCAACGAGAGGCCACTGCTCAGGCTCAAAGCCTTACCAGCCTGAATGTTTTGAAGTCCACCGACAAAACAGCCATCAAGCAAGCAGTGAACGGCTTTCAATTCGACACTCCTTTCGGCAAGGATTTACGGCGTTTTGTGTTGGCAGGTGTGGGGGTGCATCACGCTGGGTTATTGCCCAAATACCGCAGGTTGGTCGAGAAGCTAGCGCAGCTAGGTCATCTCAAACTCATTTGCGGCACCGACACCTTGGGTGTGGGCGTGAATGTGCCCATTCGCACGGTGTTGTTCACTCGTCTCTATAAGTTTGATGGACACCACACCCGGATATTGTCGGTGCGAGACTTCCAGCAGATCGCCGGGCGAGCAGGTCGAAGGGGGTTTGACGAAGCAGGCAGCGTTTGGGTGCAGGCACCTGAGCATGTGATCAATAACCGTCGGGCCGAGGCTCAAGCAGCTTCAAACCCAGCTAAGCGTCGCAAGGTGGTAAAAAAGAAGCCGCCAGAGCAAAACTACGCCCATTATGACAGCGACACGTTGACACGTTTATGGCATGGACAACCTAAAACCCTGGATTCCAGTTTTGCTGTGACTCATTCCATAATGCTCAATGTGCTGGATCGGCCTGGTGATGGTTGTGACGCTATGAAACGTTTACTGATCGACAATCACGAGCCTCGGCTCCGTCAGCGCAAGCACATTCGCAAGGCAGTGAGGATATTTCGCTCGCTTGTTGATGCTGAGATAGTGGAGGTGTTGGAGAAGCCTGACAGCCAAGGTCGCCCTTTGCGGGTGAACCTAGATTTGCAAGACGAGTTCCGCCTGAATCAGCCTCTCAGCTTGTTTGCGGTGGAAGCCCTAGATGCGTTGGACGTAGAAGACCCTACTTATCACTGGCAGGTATTGAGTGTGGTAGAGGCGGTGCTTGAAGATCCCATTGTGGTGTTGTTGGCTCAGCGAGATAAAGCTCGCGATGACTTGATGGCGCAACTCAAAGCCGAAGGTATTGTTTATGAAGAACGTCTAGAGCGGTTAGCAGCGCTGAGTTGGCCCCAACCCGAAGCAGAATACATTCAGCCTGCTTTTGCAGTGTTTGCCCGCCACCATCCGTGGGTGAACTACGAACGGCCCAGCCCTAAATCGGTGGCGCGCGACCTATTAGAATTAGGTGACACTTTTAATCAATACGTGTCTCGATACGGCATCAAACGCTCAGAAGGCGCTCTTTTACGGTATTTGTCTGATTGCTATAAGGCTCTAGTGCAAACCGTGCCATCTGGTGCCGTCAACAAAGAGCTTGCCGCCCTAACCAGCAATCTCCACAAGCTTGTCGCTTCTGTTGATGCCAGCCTTATAGACGAATGGGAACACCTTAGGGGAATGCCCAAACTTTAGCCCTGTAGCCCTTAATGAACCCGTATCACAGCTTCATTAGCTAAAGTGGATTCATCGTTGTGCAGCTAACCATCGCGGCCCCAACGATGCCAGCATTGTTTCTCATCTCTGCTACTGCCACCTCGGTTTCAATCTCTAGAAGTGGTCCCCAGATGTCGAAATCCTTGCTAATGCCACCGCCTAAGATAAACAGGCTTGGCGAGATGAGTGTTTCCAGATGTTCCAGATATTGCCGCACCCGCTCCACCCAGGTAGACCATTGCAAGTCTTCAAGGTCAAGAATTCTGGCGGCAGCGTAGGTCTCCACATCGCTGTGGTGGCCAGCTAAATAGAGATGACCGAACTCAGTGTTGGGCACCAACGACCCGTTCACAAACACAGCGCTACCAATTCCCGTTCCAAAAGCGTTAAAACATACGGTGCCGCTTCGGCCCACCCCGGCACCGTGTATAATCTCAGCAATTCCCGCAGCATCAGCATCATTGATGACGGTCACCGGCGCACCTATCCGGTTACTCATTTCTTGAACAAAGTCCATTCCGGCCCAGGAATCGTCTAAATGAGTAATCCACTTGACCATTCCCTCCACAATGGGGCCCGGAAAAGTACACCCTACTGGCCCATTCCAACCAAACGACCTGACCAACTGGTAGATCACCTCGGTAATTGCATCAGGGGTACCTGGCTTAGGGGTTGGAATCCGGTGCCTCTTCTCTAGCAGCTCACCGGTCAGGGTATTAACGGGCGCGGCTTTTATACCGCTACCACCTATATCAATGCCGAAAGCTTCACAAGGTTGGCTAGAAGCCACTTATCAAGCGACCCTGCGAACGTTCGTGAAATACATCGCCGATGCTGGTGTCCCTGAAGCCCTCGGGCACTTGCCCTGTTATTGCATACAGATAGAGGGCCATTTGGAAAATGGCAGTTAAGGTGCTGAGCACTGCTACCACTAGGGCTATCCAAACAAAGCCAATCACACCTCCCACAATGGTGAAGAGCCCCCCACTAGCGGCACCCAAGATAAATATAAGAATGCCCGGCAGCGCTGCGATTAGGCCAATGATTCCGAAGCCCACTTGAGCAATTAGGTTCTCGCCCCAAGTTTTGCGTAGCAGTTCACCTGAGCGACGCAACGACTGAAACGGGCCAGTTTGTTCCACAACCAAAATAGGTACCACCAAAAAGGTCAACACTCCCCATGCCATGTTCAACATGCTTCCCAAAAAACGGGTAAGCATGTTATCGGAGTTTTGAATAGCCCGCAGGATCAGCCCAACTGTGGTTGCTAGGATGGCCCAAGGAATAATTACGGGCAGCCGCGAAAAAGCGGCCCTGATAGAGCTGGCGATGGTGGGGTCGCCACCGCTAAAGCGCTCCCTAGCTCCCGATACCACCGCAGCATGAAAAAATACGGTTACCACAGTTATCCCTAGCGCCATAATGAGCGCACCTATCCATAACATAGGTTCGTCGCTAGCACTGCTACCACCGTCATTGATACCGTGCGTAGATAACCAGATGGGGAATCCCACAGCCATCACCACTGCCACCGATGTCAGGGCACCTATAACAGGCAATAGCGCTAGTTCTCGATCGTGTTGTAAAACAGCCCAAGAAGCTTTAGCGGTTTCTAGCGTGCGACGAAATCTACCCATGTTCATAACAATATCAGCCACCTAGGATATTTTCGCTGCTGTGCTAGCTACTGGAATGCTACTAGCCGTGGGGGCAAGTCTCTAGGTTGCTGCAAGCAGAGTCTAGGGTGATGAAGGTGGGCAATCGACAAGCCTGGGCTGCTGCGGCTCTGCTGATGGCTGTGGCCGCAGCAGCTCTCTTGTTAACTCAAACCTTGCGATCTAACGTTAAGGATACGGTGCTGGTTAGTTCTCCAGAACACCCTGCAACCCTAACAGCACCTGATTTGCCAGCTTTATCGTTACAACCCACGCCTATGGCAACTCCTCATTTGACTCCTCAGCCAACACATCAAATACCAACACCTCGGGTAATCGCGCAGCCAACACCAACTGTTGTATCCGCTCAGCCAGCACTTGAACCTATTAATAAGACATATGCAGGCTGGGTAGATCCGGCATCGGTAGGCAAGCCCTATGGCACGATGAATGGATTGCTTACCTTTCGCGGCAATCCCACACGCACTTTTTATGGCACCGGGCCAGCACCGCTTTCTCCCGAAGTGCTGTGGCATTTTGCTGGCACGCCACAGCTAGACCTGTGCTCACCAACTAGTTGGACTCAAGGAGTGACGTTATGGTGTGGCACTGGCTGGACGGGACAGCCAGCAATTATCGATAACTGGAAAGGCCGCACTAGGGTGGTCGTGGGCACTTTTGCTCCTGGGGTTCATTTTTTGGATGCTACAACGGGCCAGCAATGGTTGCCCGAGTATGTGGTGGGCGATTTGGTGAAGGGATCAGTGACGATTGATCCCGATGGTTTCCCGCTGGTGTACTTCGGCTCGCGCGACAACTATTTCAGGATTCTTGCCTTTGACCGCTCCGAACCTACCGAGCTGTGGAGGCTAAGCGCTTATGATGTTGCACCCACGGTCTGGAACAATGACTGGGACGGTGCTTCGCTGGTGCTAAAGGACTACCTGTTCCAAGGGGGCGAGAACAGCCAATTTTTAATCATCAAGCTGAACCGCAGCTACGACTCCGATGGACTAGTGGTGGTTGATCCCGAATTGGTGTTTCACAGTCCCGGCTGGGATCAAGAGCTTCTGAATGTGCTGGGTGATAACAACGTGTCCATTGAAGGTGGTATGACGGTGATCGGCAACACCTTGTATTTCGGCAACTCAGGGGGTCTGGTGCAGGGGTGGGACATCTCTGGTTTAGCCGAGGGTCGTGATCCCGAGCGTGTGTTTCGTTACTGGGTGGGAGATGATGTGGATGCCACCGTAATAGCAGATGGCGAGGGCTACATATACGTGGGGGTGGAGTATGAGAGAGGCACCGCACGCAGCCAGCAGCTAGGTCAGATGCTTAAGCTCAACCCCGCCTCTGACGACCCTTTAGTATGGGCGGTTGATCTGCGCTCAGCCACCAGCGATGGGGTGTGGGCTACGGCGGCCCTCACCGAGCAGGTTGTGTATGTCCCCACCAGTGCTGGCTATTTGTATGCTCTGAGTCGCGCTACCGGCGAGGTATTGTGGCGTAAACGACTAGGCGGACCAATATGGTCGTCACCGGTGGTGATTGATGAGGTGCTGATCCAAGCCGACTGCAACGGAACGCTCTACGGCTACGACATTTCCGAACCGCAAGCAGAGCCACCTGAACTGTGGCAAGTGACGCTGGGAGGTTGTATTGAGTCCACCCCAGCAGTTTGGGAAGGGGTGATCTATGTAGGCGACCGGCAAGGTGGCGTATACGCTGTCGGCGACCACTAACCAACCGTCAACCATAGACCATGCTTCTAGCGTCCAACATCATTTCGTACAGTTTGAGCTGCTCTGGTCAGCACATTTCCTAGTATATCTCGTTTAGGAATAGTTTTATCAAAACTATTCATATAGGATATCGTGACGAGTCTGGTTGAAACGTCTAACTTTTATTAAAGAACAAACAGCAACTCAAGCGTCAGTTTGAAGTGCAGTTTGTCAGAAGCAAAGATCAATAGATTGTGTCCCGAATTCTAACGGGTGACAATGGGTGGAGATGGCAATGGAGCCTCGTCCTTGGTGGATGGAAAACGCAAACTGTACGGGAAGAAGCAAACTGTTCTTTCCGCCAGCAGGTGAACGCCCCTCTGCCCGAGAGAGACGTGAAAATGCTGCTCGAAGAATATGCGGGGAATGCGTTGTAATTCGAGCGTGCCGCTCTTGGGCTCGCGACCAGCGTGAGCTTGGGTTCTGGGGTGGCGAATCTGAAATTGAGCGAGCCGAAGCAGGCTTTGCCCCATCCACTCCGGTTATTGGTTTACGTCGCCATCGTACCGAGCGAGAATCAGCCTGAACGAGCTACGACTCCTCACAGTTCACGCTCATCCTGACGATGAGGCTTCTAAGGGGTCAGCCACTGTAGCCATGTACTCCGAGCGTGGCGTTGTGGTCTCGCTTGTATGTTGCACTGGGGGTGAAGAGGGCGAGATTCTGAACCCGGCCATGGATCGTCCTGAGGTGCTTGAGAATATTGAGGAGGTGCGTCGCCAGGAATTAGCTGCCGCAGCGGACATCCTTGGATACAGTCAAGTATACTACTTGGGGTATCGAGATTCTGGTATGGCAGACAGCGAAACCAACTTCGACCCTCGCTGTTTTGCTCAGGCCTCATTTGAGGAGTCAGTTGAACGACTGGTGACCTTCATCCGCGCTGAGCGACCTCATGTAATGGTCACCTACGGGCCCAATCAACATGGCTACCGTCATCCCGATCATCTTCGAGTGGCTGAGATAAGCGGTCCTGCTTTTGATGCTGCTGGCGATCCCGATGCTTTTACCACTGCCGGTGATCCTTGGCAGCCGCTAAAGATGTACTATGTAACTTGGTCGGGTAAAAGCCTTCGTGCCTTGCATATCAAATACAAGGAGTTGGGTTTAGAATCACCCTACGAAAAACGCTGGTTTGAGAGCGAGTTCAATGATGAGGCGATAACTACTCACATTGATTGTGCCGCATACTTCGACCGCCGCTCCAAGGCGCTTTTGGCGCACCAAACCCAAGTAGATCCCGAATCTAAGTTCTGGTTTGGCCTAGCCGATCATCATGTGGCCGAGGCTTATCCGTATGAAGATTACGAACTGGCGCGCAGCTTGGTGGATTCTGAGATGCCCGAGTCAGATTTGTTCGCTGGAATCGCTTAGCTGCATGCAAAACGTTCAGTACCTAAGCGAGGCTTGGTTCGAATTAAATCGCCAAACCACTTCTGAGTGGTCAGAGCGCCTAGGAGTAAATTGTTCTGCCAACTTTGTGATCTCTGAAGTTTCGCTAGACACAGATGTTTTGACAGGCACAGATGCTTTAGCTCATAAAGTGCATTATTACCTGGTGGTGCAAGATGGCAGGCTCGCTGAGATGGGTGCTGGGAAGCTAACAAGAACCGACGTAAGCATCAACTATAAGTACTACGATGCCCGGGCTGAGATAGCCGCTGGCGATCATCCTGATCTGGCCTATATGTCCGGGCGAATGAAGTTAGAGGGCGATTACGCCCGTTGGATATTTGGACTGCGCCCGTTGTTAGATTCAGCTGAATACACAGCTTATCGCTTGGCATTAGCCCAGCACACGGACTTCTAAAGCGTCATTATTGCGCAAATTGCACTTGAGTTTGACTAGCTTTACGCGTGCTCGTAAGGCTTTAGCTACTACGTTGAATGTCGCGGAGGTCGGTGTAGCTGAATAGTTGAGTTTGAGTATGTTTGATCGTGTTTGGCAGCCAATGGTCATGGCCCACAAGAAGATATTGCTCCACTCGGTAAAGCCAGCCGGGATCCATCGCTCGCAGTTCGGGTGTGTCAAGAGCAGGGGCTATAACAATTTCGGTCACCCCAACATCAAGGTTTTCTAAAACCTCTTCTAATTGCTTGCGCACGGTGTCGCTAGTGATATGCACGCAGTAATCAGGTGCTAGTACTCCTGCTTCACTGGCTAAGCGGCGGAATGGGAACCCTGCGCGACGCTCTTCAGCAGCACTACCTAAACGCATTGGTAAGCGCATTTCTAGCGCCAAATCAAGGTAGGCACCAAAAAATTCAGGTCGCATCAGAAGTGTGTTTGTATAAGTACTGAGATGGGTGAGATCACAGCCCCACTGGCTTGCCCGTTCAATTTGGGCTCGGCATTCTCGTTGCACTTCTTCTAAGTCGCTGTGTTCCCAAGAGTCTGCTGAGGTGCGAGGAAAACCGCCATCGCCATCTAACAGCGAAGGTGCCTGGGTGATAGGGCCCCAGCGGTAGTTGTCAAACTCAGCGTTAAGGGTGAGGCTCACGCCAATGGGCATATCAGCAAATCGGGCCGCAGCATCACGGGCCCAAGCACAGGGCACCATCATCTCAGTCGACGTGACTGCACCCGAACCCAAACACTTGGCTATAGCTACATTGGCGGCATGGGATTGCCCGAGATGCGCAGCAGTGATGATAAGGCCGCGATCAGTAGGAGCGCCACCAAGACGTTCTAATAATTCGGTCACTAGACAAAAAGCTACCGCTTCATCTGTGTTAAAACGATTCTCAGAAGGTTGTCTAGATGGTCACATCGGCGCTACCGCATTTACTCCAAAGACCTAGACCCTGTTCACGGGCTTGTTGAGCTGCTGCAAAAAAGTGATTGGCGTAGATCGTGTTAGGAGCAATTACTAAAACATCAGCGTAGCCGTTGACCACGATCTCTAGATTTACAAACATGTTGTCTTGAGCACGGTGAACATAGGCCAACAGTCTGCCGTAGCGATCGCGGATCTCGCTATCGCGTGTGAGAAGCACAGTAGTACCTACTGGAAGCAATGATTTTGTAAAATCGCTGGCTTCATCACCGTAGCATTCTGTCGGCAAGATGCCGCCGGTTGCCTCAGGTGTATCAATGCCGATGAGCCTTACTCGTTCTGTGTAGCCAGCAATCTTTACATCTATCGTGTCGCCGTCTAACACTCTCACGATGGTGGCTGTTACGCCCGCAATAGTTGAGCTGCTTGCTGGCTCAGCTTCCCTGCTGAGTTGGTTGAGAAGGCTTTGGGCATCAGACCCGCACCCGCTCAGCAGCACACAAGTTGTTGCAAGCACCGTAAATATAAAAAACACAAGAGGTAGCCACGCGAAACCTTGCAATTGAAGATTTCGCCTATTGATGCCTAGTGATGGGTTGCGGAGGTTAGCCGCGGCCATCACGCAGCTTGGGGATGATTGCTGTCAGGGGATGTGGAAAATGTTGCGTTAAGCAACCCAGAAGCGGGGTGCCTTTGATTAAGCGCCGCGCGAGCTTTAGCTAGTCCACGACGGCCGATTTCTTTGGTGAGGTTGTCTATCCGCCAATTGCCTGGTACCTCAATAAGAGTTAATTGTTTGTTCATATCACCATTATCCAGATGGGAGTGACAATTTCTAATGATGTCAACTTGCTGGATAGAGATTGTTAGTGGAGGGGCCATAGCTTCTTGATCTGTCGTGCAATTACGACACCTACTAAAACGCCGACTGCCACATCGGAAGCGTGATGGATTCGCACATGTATTCTGCTAGCAGCTACAACTGCTGCTGCGCCCCATAGAGGCCAGCGTTGACGTTTAGTTTCCGACAACAACACAGCGGCTACTACAGCAGCGCTGGCATGCCCACTTGGGAAGCTGCTGGTTCGAGGTTGACGCAAAGGGTGGGGGTGGCTGTGGTTGGCCACTGGTCGAGAGCGGTTAAAGGTTGCTTTGATGGGCCCATTGACCAGAGCCGCTTCCACAAACAACGCCACCGACACGCGCCTAGCATTGCGTCGTGCGTGTGGCGAACGAGCCCCAGCCCAAGCCAACAGATGCCACAAAAGACTGAAGTTTCCCAAAGCCGAGGCTGTGTAGAACAAGCGGTCGGCAACAGGGTTGCCCCGCAGCTTGACAAAAACCTCTTCGATGCTGTTATCAAAGGCATCTAGAGCCGCCTGTGTCTGAGACATTGCCTGTATCTGGGTCATTAATCGTGGGCTTTGACGATCTTCAGGGTTCAATGCATCTACACCAGGTTTAGGAGACAACGGTGGTTTTACGATAAGCGCCCGGGGTGGTGAAAGGCTTACGTGACCAACGGCTAGGGGTGGTCAAGATGGAACGCGGATAATCCTCAAATAACCAGCGGACAAAGTTGCGACGCGTCCAGCTGCTTAGCCCAGCGATGCGAATAGCTGCTCTAACCCCAGTTTGAGTGTGCATGATTCGCCCCAAGCGCCGTGCCATACGATGATCTGCGAATAGCTCTCGGCGCACCAAGTGTAGGTAGCTAGCCATTACGTTTTCGGCGTTACCACCAGCCATGATTGCATTGGCCGCAGCAATTCCAGTCAACAGAGCCTGCGCAATGCCTTCTCCACTCATTGGATCGGCGGCTGCGGCGGCATCACCAGCAAACATGGTTCTTTGGCTGGTGAGAGGAATCTTGTCTATGCAAGCGGGAATTGGCCAAGCCCTGTGGTTGATCTCAGGCGTGGCATTGTCGCCAATCACAGCCCTGATGTGCTCTCGTTTGGGCAGCTTTTGCCATAAGCTGCCCATGTCGCTCACTGAAACTTTCCCGTTGCGGCGTATACCGAATCCTACGTTGGCTCGCCCATCAGGCAGAGGGAACAACCACATGTACCCGGGTAAAATCTCCTCTTCGAACCAAACCCACACAGAGCGGCTGGCCGCAGGTGAAACATCGTTCCAGTATTGACAAAAGGCATGCCACTCTCCGCGGTATCCATTTTGGCTCAAGCCCAAATATTTACGAGTGGGTGACCACATGCCGTCGGCAGCTATTAGGTAGCTGGCCTGCACAGCGGGCTTATCTGCCAGGGCAATTTCTATGAGATCAGATCGTTCGGTTACCCCTGTACAAGCTGAACCTTCGATCACTTCAACACCCTCAGCCTTGGCACGTTGCACTAGAGCATTGTCTAGTTCCAGGCGTGGAACCACTGCTGCGAACTGTCCTCGGTTTCGGGGTAAAACGAACTCCACTTGACGACCTGAAGGCGAGCGCAAGTGTACTTTGTGTGCAGGCATCCAAGATCTGATTGGGTTGGGATCTAGACCTAGGCCCTCTAGAAGTCGTAAAGCTCCTGTGGTCAACCCATCACCGCATGTTTTAGGGCGTGGAAAATGCGCCCGATCCACCACCACCACCTGATGGCCCGCTCTTGCCAGGGTGATGGCCGCAGCACATCCAGCCGGGCCCGCTCCCACCACTACTGCATCCCATACCTGAGTCATGTACTGGTATTGTTCACTTGCGTCATAGGACTTGCACCATGGGATGAGTATCCCCTTCTAGCTAAGGGGGTCTTGTGCATTATCAACTTTGCAGGTTATCGGCCCTGTTGTTGATTCCCTATCTTCTAAAACGGGGTTCTGAACTTTTTGACGATCAAAACAACGAAGTTTGGTTGGGTTGAATACCTCGTAACAGGTCGTAGTCGATTTCTAAACACTGGATACCTCGATCTATAGCGAGAGCTCGAGCTTGGGGGCGGATACTCTGCGCCGCCAGAATGCCCTGCACAGGTGCCAGTGCTGGATCATGGTTTAAGAACTCCAGATAGCGGGTGAGCTGTTCAATTCCGGCGATTTCGCCTCGCCGTTTTATCTCTATCGCTACGGCGTGGCCGTTCGCATCACGACACAGCAAATCAACTGGGCCAACCTGAGTAGGGTACTCGCGGCGCACCAAGCGAAAGCCGCTACCCAAAACCTCAGGTGAAGCAGCCAACAGCTCTTGAAGATGGGCTTCTACACCATCTTTATCAAGTCCAGGGTCTTGGCCTAGGTCGTGTGATGAATCTGAGATGAACTCATTGATTGTGATGGTCAGCTTTTCTCCAGCAGGATTTGTGACCGTCCAAACTCCATCGTGTTCTATTAATAGGTTAGGGGCATTCATCCAATTAAGCGGTTTATAGGCCCCACCATCAGCGTGGATGGCCACGCAGCCATCGGCCTTAATCATAATGAGTCGAATCGCTTCAGGAAGATGTGCCCCCAGCCGCCCTTCGTAGTCCACCGCACACTTAGCAATCACCAGCCTCATAGCGATGCTTAATCTATGGCCAGAGCAAGTTTTTAACCTGCTCGCACAATCCAGGGGTGGTTGCTACGACGTTGTCTAAGCGCGTATTGGCCTGGTTGAACCTCACTTGTTTGCCCTTTGTGCCAAACACTCTTCCTCCAGCTGCTTGCACCAGTGCAGCCCCACCTGCGATATCCCATTCGTTTTTGGGTGCCAGCGTCCAAGTAGCATCGGCCATACCAGCGCTTACCATAGCTAATTTGTATGCAACCGATCCCATAGGCCGTATTGAGATTGAGCATTCTGCAAATCGAGCCCATTCGCCGCGGCGCAGTTCGCTATGTGAAGCCAACACCACTGCACCTATGAGATCTGCTGTGTCGGTTGTGCGGGTAGGCGCGCCGTTGCACTGCACGCCGGTCTCATCTGAGCCTAGAAATAGTTGGTTGTTTGGCGGGCTCAACACCCCTCCCGCCACTGGCACGCCGTGTTCTATCAGCCCTATAGAGACACACCATTCGGGAACACCGTTGACGAACTCGCGCGTGCCATCAATAGGGTCAACCACCCACACCCTAGCTTTGCTGAGACGATCTTTTGAATCCACGTTTTCTTCAGACAGCCAACCTTCGTTGCCGGTTCGCAGCACCTCAGCTAAGGCTTCATTTACAGCGGTGTCGGCCTCGGTTAGCGGCCCGCCGTTTTCTTTTTGTACAGCATCAATGGCACCGGGAGTAAATCGCGCCAATACCTCGTCGGCAACAGCTAGGGCTTGGGCAATACGTGCCACATCTTCAGAGCGAGACATATCCTTGAGGTATATCTTAAAGTCAAGCCCGACCAACTTCCTTGACCCTGAGATTCATCTCCCGGTAACCTTGAGGTATATCTTAAAGTCAAGCCCGACCAACTTATGCCTAATCAACTAATGCCCAACCAATCCCTTAACCTTGTTAGCAGTTCTGAACACAGCGGGCCCAATAAACAAGATTTCAGTTCAGAAGTTGCCTTTGGCGGACTAGATACCCCTATCGGAAGGCTCAATTTAGCGGCCACATCGAAAGGATTGCTGCGAGTTGGTTTTACGGCTATGCAATCAGCAGAAGACTTTGTGGCTAATGTAGTTGGGCTAACCAACCTCAGTAATCAAGGCGAAGCTACTTGGCTAAACCAGCCTGCCTCACAGTTAGGCGAATACTTTGAAGGCAGCCGCAAATGTTTTGAGTTGAAGTTAGATTGGCGACTCAGCCACGGTTTCTATGCCCAAGTTCTAAAGGCATTGCTGTTGGTTGACTATGGCACCACCATTTCTTACGGGGAGCTCGCTCGTATGGCAGGTTCTGCAAATGCGGCACGGGCAGTGGGTACAGCAATGTCTACCAATTCTTTAGCATTAGTGGTGCCTTGCCACCGTGTGATACGTAGTGACGGAACTGTTGGCGAGTACGCAGGTCGCCCTGAAATAAAGGCTTGGTTGGTTGCCCATGAGCTAGCTCATCGCTAGCAGCTTCACGCTTGCGTTAAGATTGCAAGCAGCTGAAAACCCAAATCTATGCTGCTCGTTGTCTAGCTTCGTTCCAGAAAATGGCATACAACTCACCTTCGTCTATATCCTTTAAGACACCGTCTAGGTTTGTTTCCCAGAAAGAATGAGTTTCCACAAAATCAGCAAACTCCGCCGATAGTCGTAACTCGGGTACCTTGGGGATATGGCACTTGCGGCCAAAAAGATTGTAACCATTGCCAAAAACACGTACCAAAAGAACACCGATCATATGCACGGCAAAATAAACTCCTATTGCAATGCTCACCGTCATGATGAACAACAGACTATAGATAATCACAGTCTGATTCATAAAAAACGCGTATTCGGGGATTTCTTAAATAAGTTTCACTTATGGCAAAGGCGCTTGCGGCGAGCTAATGAGCTGCGGTTGACTGCTTACCTCTTTTTACGTTCTAGACCACTGTTAGCCATAGCAGGTTTGCTAGCAGCTCTGTTGCTGCTAGCCGCTGCTTGTGGCTCAGATAACGACAACACCACCAGCCAAGCCCCTGCACCTCAAGTGGTTGAGAGTGCTCCGATAGCGTTTGAGGGTTATCAAGCTGATGATTTGCCGGTGCTGCTTGAAGGCCAGAAGATACCCAGTATCACCGGCACTACGATTAATGGAAGCCCGTTTGAGTGGGTGTCAGGGACAACACCCACCGTAATGGTGTTCTTAGCTCATTGGTGTCCAGCTTGCCGGAATGAAGTAGCCGAGTTGACCCGTTGGCTTGATGACGGCAACAGCTTGCCAGAAGGAGTGGATTTTTTTAGCGTGTCCACCTTGGTACACCCTGACCGAGATAACTACCCCCCAAGCCAATGGCTCAAAGACGAAAAATGGCCTTTTGACGTACTAGTAGATGATCCTGAAAACACCTTATCAAGCGTCTTTGGCCTCACAGGAACACCCTTTTGGGTCATCATTGATGGTAACGGGTTCTTGTCGATTCGCTCTAGCGGGCAACTTCGTCCCGAAAACTTGCACCAACTCTTTCAAAAGGTATTGGCATCATAGTTATCGTTTGTGATGTCTAGTCACATATTGTCATACAGACAATGCATACTGTTTCTTCTTCAACCCCGATAGCGGCCCCGCAACAATTGGTTTGGGAGGTCATCGCCAACCATGACTTCTACGCCCATTGGGCTATTAGCTCACAAGTTACCTTAGATGTGAAGGGCACCCCCGATCCCAACGGGGTAGGTGACGTTCGTGTGTCTCGTTTCGGCCCTGTAAGCATTCGTGAAGAGATCACCATGTTTGAGCCACCAAACCGTATGGCCTATCGAGTGGTGAGTTCACCGTTGCCCTTACGCAGCTGCTGCTCTGAGTTCCTGTTGGTAACCGACCAATCTAACAACGGTTGCACTTTGCATTGTGATATATGGTTTGAGCTCATGATCCCCCTGACCGGGCCAATCATGCGCCGATTGATGAACATATATGCCCAAAGAATTGTGGCCGGTATTGCTGGTGAGGCCGTTCGTCAAGCTGCGTGAGATAACCATGCCAAGGCTCAAAGCTTGGGTTGAGCGCCTCCCCCCACACTTGGATCCTGAGTTGGTGGAGCACGGAGACAATCGCAACGTGGTGGATACGTACCGTTTTTGGCACCATGAAGCCATCGTGGCCGACTTAGATTCGCGTCGACATGGGTTCCATGTAGCCATAGAAAACTGGCAACATGATCTGAACATCGGCACCATGGTGCGTAATGCCAATGCTTTCGGGGCTGCGGCGGTACATATCGTGGGCCGTCGGCGCTGGAATCGCCGCGGGGCTATGGTCACCGACCGTTATTTGCATGTATTGCACCATTTAACAATTGATGATCTGGTGTCTTGGGCGACTAAGGCAGAACTACCAGTGCTGGGAATTGACAATGGCTCCGACACCGTGGCTATTGAGGATCATTCACTTCCTGAGCGTTGTCTGATGTTATTCGGCCAAGAAGGCCCAGGTCTTTCGCTGGAAGCTCAGGCAGCTTGTGAGGTGGTACTAGCTATAACCCAGTTTGGTTCCACTCGATCCATTAACGCAGGGGTGGCATCGGGTATCGCCATGCATCGCTGGATCTGCCAACACGTTCTCTAGTCAACGCGGGTTGGCGATATGTAACAGATAGCTTTCAGCCTTCAGACTCATCGGCTTGAGGTTCAACAGCGCCTGAGGTGGAGCGCACCAACGGCAGCTCTACCACCATCTCTGTGAATTCACCGGGCTCGGTGTCCAAAGAAATACTGCCGCCGTGTTCACGCACGATATCGCTAGCCAACGCCAAACCCAGCCCTGTGCCTTCGTTGGTGGGTTTGGTTGTAAAGAACGGATCAAAGATTTTGCTTGCCACATCGGGGGGTATACCTACACCGTTATCACGCACGGTGAGGATGGCCTTGTTCTCACAGCGTTTGGTCTTCAACCAAACAGTTGGCACGTATTCGCCAAGGTTGTTTTGCTCCATCAACTGCTTTTGCTTTTTATTAGCGGCATAGCCCGAATTAGCAACAAAGTTTAAAAACACCCGACCTAAGTCTTGGGGCACCACCTCTAGTTGACCCATTTCTGGGTCGTAGTCTTCTTCTAACAACACCTGAAACTCTGGGTCTTGAGCACGAGCACTGTGGTAAGCTAAAAGCGAGTGTTCATGCATTAGATCGTTGATGTCCACCATCTGGGTTTCGCCCCCGCCGCGACCCATCATCAGCATGTCCTGCACGATCCTATTAGCTCGCTTGCCGTGCGATTGAATGCGTTCTAGATTGTCGTTTAGGTCTTGGTTGATCTCTGTGATCAAACTTTTTTGCTCGTCACTTAGATGGTCTTGCAGGTTTTCATAAACCTCAGCTAACTCTTCTAGCAACTCTGCGGAAGCGGCAGAAAAGTTGTTGATGAAGTTAAGTGGGTTGCGAATCTCGTGAGCCACCCCAGCGGTGACCTCCCCTAGCGCAGCCAACTTTTCACGAGCCACGATTTGATCTTGAGCTTGTCCCAATTCTGCAAGCACTTCTTGAAGTTCATTGTTACGTTCGCTCAATTCTTGAGCCAGTTGTTCTACCAGATTTAGTCGCTGCACCTCTAAAGCGTTACGGCGAAACAATTCTAGGGCCGATGCCATTTGTGCTATCTCGTCACGCCCCACCACCTCTACTTCTTCTTCTAAGTCGCCGCTCGCTAGGGATCGCATTCGATCTGAAAGATGCCCAATGCGGCGCAGCAGAACCCGACCAATAAACAACCAACTGATCAACCCTGCAACGATCACTCCAATCACCATGATGATCACAAGCAAGGTTCTGGCTTGACTAATGCTTTGTTCAGAGCTTGCGGTGGCCTTTGCCGCATCTGCTTCAGCTCTTTGCACCAGAGCGTTCACATCGGCGATGAGATCAACAGCTAGAGCTTGGTTATCACCTAAAAGCTGATCGTGGTTCTCAATGATTTTCAAGCGTTGAACGGTGACATTAAAAACGCTGTTGTTGCTGCGGCCCAACTCCAACAATTCGTCGACTGCTGCGTCAAGTCCAGGCGCAATTTCGGAATCGGCAATGGCTTGGAGGCTGATTTCAATGCGATTCGCAGCCGATTCAAAGCTTTCGATCAGAGGCTCTACAAACTCAGCATCAGATGCAATCAGCGCGCTGCCCATGAGTTCAGTTACCTGAGCCACATCAGCCTGAAGCGTGTTCAGATGTCGAAAAATCAACAGCTGATCTCCTGCGGTTCTAAACATCATATTTGCGGGCTCAGTGTCGAAATCTCGGTAGCCAGTTACTTGGAAGAACAGTTGATCATCTATAGCCGGAATGATGATGGTTTGCACTTTGTCTTGGCGCGCTGCGATCTGACTCTTTAGTTGGTCAACCTGTCTACTGAAACCGAAAAAGAAGGGCATGTTGGCCGTGATGGTGGCGATGTTCTGGGTCAAAGCGTCGGCAGCTTGCGTTATGCCCTGCACGTTGGGATCATTGGGCCTTTCAGCCAACAAAGGGTCTAGGTGTTGCTGGAACTCACTTTGAGCGGCTGTGACCTCTGTTGAGATAGTGCTGAACTGACTAGGTGACGAAGTGGTGAGCCGTGGTACGGCTACCACAAGAGCATTGCTGAACTTCGCTAAACTAAAGGCACCGGTTAGCTCAGGCACACTCTCGTTGCTTACCCGCTTTTGATTTTGGTCTACGTTGTTGAAAGAAAGCCAACTTACAACGCTAGCCACGATCGTAAGAGCTACCGCTCCGAAAATGCCTGAGTAAAGCTGCGTGGAGATTCTACGATGCAGGGCGGGCTTGCCGGATCCTTTGGTGGACTTTTGGGGTGCAGCAGACTCGTTAGACTGTTGAGGCCGGTTGGATGATGCAGTGTTGTTCATGAGCCTGACCGTTTTACCGATGTGGTTGAGCGGTATTCACCGTTGGCATCGATCACAGTCAAAAAAACAACATCCGAACCCTGATTGTCTACGGCTCGGTTAGCTTCTTGACCAAAATCCAGATTGAAGCCGTCAAGGTCAAATTGCCCCGCCCCCAAAGTGTGCTCTAACAGGCAATCACGGGTTAGGTCTCTGCCGCAAGCTCTTAATCCTGAGATAGCCATACGTCCAGCGATGTAACCCTCCAACGACACGAAGCCGGGTTCTACGTCTGGGTCGAAGGCTGTTAGGGCCTCCATGTATGAAGCAACTATCGGAATAGATGTATCTGTGGGGAACGGTACAACTTGCGTGACGTATACCCCGGCACCTTCTGGCCCCAGCTCGTTAGCCAAGGCGTTGCTGCCTACAAACGACACCGTCATGAAGATGGGGTTGAAGCCAATGTGACGGGCCCAAGAGATAAGCGCGGCCACAGGCTGATAGGCACCAATTAAGATCACTGCTTGCGGATCGCCGTTTTGAAGGTCTAACAAGCCCGACTTCACAGCGGTGGTGTTACGGGTATAGGTGCCTGTGGCGGCCAATTTCATGTTGCGGCGCTCTAAAGCGGCCACCGTACCATTGAAGCCAGCCCTTCCAAAGGAGTCATCTTGAAACATCACCGCGATTTTGGTAATACCCAGGTCGGTGGTGAGGCGTTCCACCATTTCATCTGTTTCTTGAGCATAGGAAGCTCGTAGGTTGATAACGTTCTCCCAGCTATCATCTCGCAGAAAACCGGCTCCTGTGAATGGGGCCACATAGGGGATACCAGCATCGGCGGCCAATGGAGTGGCTGAGCGGGAAGTGGGCGTGCCTACCGCACCAATCAGTGAAAACACCTGTTCTTGCTCTATAAGTGTACGGGTGTTGGTTATTGCGGCTTCAGGTTCGTAGGCATCGTCGCGGGTTATAAGCTCCAGCATGCGACCATGAATGCCACCAGCGCGGTTGGCCTCTTCAAAGGCAGCTCGGATCCCCAGGTTTAGGTTGATGCCAAGCTCTTGAGCGGGCCCGCTAAAAGCTGCTGATTGACCGAACAGCACGCGATCCTCAAACACTCCCGGTGTGCCTGTGATAGGAGTGCTTGTAGTAGAGCCTGATACAGACGAGGTGGGTGTTACTAAAGAATCTCCGTTGGCAGTTAGCGGCAGCGTTGGGTTAGATAGCTCCGAACCACTCGAACCGCAACCAACAAGCACCAGCGCAGCCACGGTAATCTGCACCATTGCTAGTCGTATTACGGTCTGACGCGGCCAACGAAAGTGGCCGTTTGTTTGGTGTTTCACGACTCGCTAACGACGTTAAACTGAAGATGGTTGCGGTTATTTTCACGCTTATATGCCAAATCTTGACTCATGGTTTTAACCAGGAAGACACCCAGGCCGCCGATAGCGCGATCTTGAAGAGGCAAGTTGGTATCAGGTATGGGTGCATCTACAAGAGGATTGAACTCAGCACCATCATCAATGATTTGTACACTCAACTTGTTGTCTTGAAATTGCAGTTCGATGTCAATTCCGGTGAGCCCGCCAACGCTGCCATATGTAAGCGTGTTCAGCACCAATTCTTCGAGAATCAAATTAGCTCTCATGGTCAACGATATTGGCCAATCGGCTGCCTTGCTCATATCGTTCAGCGCTTTCTCGATAATCAACAAAGCATCAGTGGGCTTTTCGGTACCCTCAAGATAGGAAATCCGAAGACTCTTTTGCAGCACGATGCCCCCTAGCTCTGGCCTCCGATAGAAGACGGCTGCGGGTTATAGGCAGGCATCAAAGTCGTCGCAAGGCCAGACAGGTAATGTCGTCAGACTGAATGGCACCACCTACGAAACGCCGTACCTCTCCAATAACTCTTTGGTTGGCATCTGCGGCGCTGTTGAGTTCTACACCGTCAAACGTCTCAAGCAATCGTTCCATGCCGAACTGCTCATTGTTGTGGTTCATGGCTTCGGTCACCCCGTCAGTGAATATAAAGACGGTGTCACCCGACTCCAACTTCACCGATTGCTGAGAATATTCCACAGCCGGAGCAATACCTAATGCCACACCGTCGGTTTGAGGCAACTCAGTGACCTTACCGTCCACGCTTAACTTTAGTGGAGGATCGTGACCTGCGATAGAGTATGTCAGGATGTTGGTTGCGGGGTTAAACACTGCATACACCATTGTCACAAACATGCAAGTAGGATTATCGGCGTGAAGTTGCCTATTTACCTCGGTGAGCACAGCTTTTGGTTCACATACCCCGATGGCTGAGCCTTTCAAAGCCGTGCGGCTAGACATCATGAACATGGATGCAGGAATGCCCTTACCGGATACATCGGCCACCACAAGGCCAATCTCATCGCCTAGCTTGAAGTAGTCATAAAAGTCACCGCCCACGTTGCGGGCAGGCTCCATTTCCGCAGCCATCTCAAAACTGTGTGAGGATGGGGCTTGTTTGGGCAAGATAGATTGTTGCAGCTGGCTTGCTATACCTAGTTCATTTTGCAGAGCCACAAGTTGATCGCGAGATGCAAGGGCATCGCGCCACTCAGCAAGGTGATCTAAGGTGCGGGCAATAGTGATCTTCAGGTCATCAAAATCAATAGGCTTGGTGACAAAATCAAAAGCTCCACGATTCATAGCGGTGCGAATGTTGTCCATGTCTCCGTAGGCCGAGATGATGACTGCCCGTAAATTGGGATTAACTTCGGGTAGCTGCTGAAGAAGTGTCAGCCCATCCATTTTGGGCATGTTTATGTCAGACAGCACCATATCGATGGTGGAGTCATCGTTCAGTGTTTGGAGCGCTTCAACCCCATTCTGAGCGAAGACAAACTCATACTCTTGAGAGCGAATTTGCCGCCGCATGCGTTGCAGCACCAGTGGCTCAACATCTGGCTCATCATCAACAACCAGAATTCGGTACGGCTTTGTCAAGGATTAGCCCTGTTTGGCTGCGTCTACTGTTGGGAACACTTTGATGATCTGATCGAAGCCACTGATGCGAAAGACATCGCTCACGGAGTCGGTCAGCGAGCAGATGCTGAAAGACTTGTTGTCTTTGTCAAGGTTTTGCGCAGCCATTAGCAAGACACGCAAACCAGCACTGCTGATGTACTCAAGGCCACCTAAATCCAAGATGATTTGTTGATCACCGGGTTCAAACAAGCCTTGTAATGTATCTAGAAAATCGGAGGCGTTAGACCCGTCTACCCGCCCAGAAGCGTTGATGACCAGAATTTCATCGGATCGGTCGTGGCTGAATTCCATCGTAGGGGCCTCTCTTTTGGGATCCTGATGGTGGACATTTTGTCAGCTTGCATCATACACAGGCCAACACCCTAGTAGAACATTGAGGATGGTCTTGTTGTGCAGAATATTACTATACAAAATGTTACCGTGCTGTTGTTATCATATCCCATAGATGAGCTAACAGGGTTGACACTTTGGACAGAAGGTGAGGGTGCGGGAATCGTAGGTACGATGTTGGAGTGGCTGACCGCACCGTAGACAAGGTTGTCCTGAGCGTCCGTAACAGGTAAGCGCATTTTGATGTTTGCCTTTGCTGCCTTGAACGTTGCGGTAGTCACGGAAGGTGGTGCCGCCGTTGGACAACCCGGCTCTAAGCACCTTTATGAGCGCGGCATGAAGACCAGCAGCCGCTGAACGACTGATTTGACGCTTGGCTGGGTGTATGCCAACCATCCAAAGAGCTTCGGTACTGTAAATGTTGCCGATACCCGCCACAGGTCTCTGGCTGAGAAGTTGAGTGGAGATTCGGCGGCGGCTGTTGCGAAGGGCGTGATAGAAGCTCTCGGGGGTGAACTCATCACTAAGAGCGTCAGGGCCCAGGTTGGCGAGTGTGGGGATGGTGTCGTATCGGCCAGCAGGCACACAGCGAATACGCCCGAAGCGGCGAATATCTCTGAACACCAGTACCTTATGGCCTTCTAAGTGCCAACTAGCACGTATGTAAGGGTCGTCGGGAATAGCCGCAGCAAGGGTCAATGAACCGGTCATGCCTAGGTGAACAATGAGCTCTCGGTTATCATCTAAACGCGCGATCAGATATTTGCCTTTACGTTTGAGTTCTTGGATTGTGGTGCCAATTACATCTTTGGCGGGAGTGAATTTTTCAGATGGGTGGCTGCAAGCATCTTGCACGCTGCAACCCTGAAGATAGGGGGCTAGTTGACGGCGGATTGTCTCAACTTCGGGCAGCTCAGGCATCTGCTTAGCGAGATTTTAAAGCTGCTCTTGCTACCAGTAAATCGTCGGGGTTGGTCACGCCGATCCAGTTTTCTTCGGTGGTTGCAACCTTGACGGTTAGTGCACCGCTTTTCATTTCCGCGGCAACAGCATGGGGCAGAAGATATTCAGCAGTGGTATCGTCGCTGTGTTGGGCTAGGAAGCGGGTGAAGCCATCTCGCAGGACATCAAAGAAGGTAGAGGAAAAAGCCCACAGGTTCATAGAGACAAGGGTGTCTGCCGAAAAGATGTGGTCGGCTTGCGAGATTCCCTCTTGTTCCACAATGGCGGTGAGTTGATCTCCGTCTACCTTACAAATACCGCGGGTCACCGTGCCCTTCACAGGCAAGGTGTGGTTTAGGCGGTAGCCGCACAGCCAAGCCTCGCTTTCAGCCATCTTTTTCATAGCTTGGGCAAGGGTTGTATACGCAGTTGGGCCGTAGTAGTCGTCGGCGTTGCATACCATGAACGGCCCTATCACCGCTTCGGCGGCTGACAACACGGCGTGAGCGGTTCCCCATGGTTTAGGTCGAGGTGGACCATGCTCATTTTGGCGCACATAGGCTATATCGAGACCAACAGGTAGGCTGTCGCGTGATTCCAAGTGGCGAATCACATCGGCTTCAATGTCGCTGCGCACGATGAGCACGGCTTTGCAAGCCCCCGCTGCATGAGCATCGGCAATGGCGAAATCCAAAAAAGTCTCACCGTTAGGCCCCACTTGGACAAGTTGCTTGGTGCCGCCGAAGCGAGATCCCAGTCCCGCAGCCATTATTACTAAGGTGAACATTACCCTTTTCTTATCAGATCGCAACTATCGTTAACCTAGCGTGGACTTCTTGCTGGACTGAGATGAGGTCGTTACCAGCAATGGTGACCTCCCTTGCAGTTTGTCCGTGGCGAGCAAACACCAACACGCAACGGATGACTTTTTCTCCGGTTGCCTGCTCTGTTGCCAAGGCATAGGTAGCTACTTGGATCTTATAGTGGTCGATTTTATCTTGAAACGTTTCGTCATCATGAGAGTCGTCGGTCTTGTAGTCCACCACTACCAAACCTGTGGGGGTTCGATAGAGCAGATCCACATAGCCCTCCACAACCATGCCATCCAACGAGGTAGCTACGAACAACTCCTTCCAGTGCTTTGTCTGCGCAGCTTCTTGCACGCTTGGAGCGCTCAACGTCGACCGAGCAAGAGCGAGCACTGTGGCCTTCAAAGACGCAATCCCTTCAGCTTTAGCCTGAGCCTCGGCAAGATCGGCAAGAAAGGCCAAGTTTGTGTGATCTGCATTCAATTCGACGGCTTGCAGCACTCCATGCACTGCTGATCCCACCTGAGTTCCGTAGCGACCCTTGCGCCCCGGTGGTCGCTGATCGTCACCATCTAGCGGCCCGTCCTTAGCTAAGCCCGGGTAACTAACTAAACTCTCGGCAAGGCTAAAGGCTTTTTGCTGGGCTATGGCCGAGGCGCTTACTACTAGCGGCCGTTTGGCGCTTTCAATGGCACGATCGCGCTGCATCTTCCAGTCAGAGAGCGACAAAGGGTCGTCATCAGGCAAGCTAGCGGTGATCGCAGAATCAAAAGACTCAGGCATCCATTGCCAGCAGGGCAGGCTTGGTGCGCAGTCGGCCACCATCGTCGCCATAGATTGCTTTGACATTGCGATTGTGTCTGGCTTGGGGTTGGTTGCTGCCATGCGGTGAGCGGAAACCACTAGGTGATCTTTGGCTCGGGTGGTAGCTACATATAAAAGCCTTACCCGCTCGGCTGCGGATTTCTCGTTCTCTAAATCTCGGTGGTCAGCGAAGGTGCTGGTTTGCAAAGAATCGTTAAAACGTACTCCGAAGCCACCTTCAGGGGGCCACAAGAGGTTGGCGGTCATAGACCGGGGTTGACTGAAGGTGCCCGACAACACCACGATGGGGAATTCGCGGCCCTTAGCTGCATGAATCGTGGTTATACGCACAGCATCGTCGTCGGTTTCCGACACAAGCACGTCGGTATCCCGGGCACGCTCGCTGATCCTACGATCGGCCCAGGTAATGAACTCGCGTATACCCCGTCCACCGGATGTTTCAAACTGACGGGTTTGATCGATCAACCAGTGAAGGTTGCTCCACACATCTCGAGCGCGGCGCGATCCAAAACAGGCTGTTTCTAATAGGCGGCGCTCTCGTATGATTTGCTCTATTAGATGACTGAGCCCAGTCCACTTGACTGTGGCGTGCTGTTCGGCAAGCCACTTCATTGCCTGACCCACCGGGTGGTCTTCCGGCAGCGTCTTAGGCGGTTTGGTTAAATAATCCCAGCGGCCGTGATGAGTTACTTTAAATGTGAACAGATCGTCGTCACCGCAGCCAAAAGCTGGGGAGCGCAACGCATGAATCAAACAAACCTCGTTGGTGGGGTCGGCTAGTGCCCGCAGCACGTTCATTGTTTCCCTAATGGGCTGGGAAGCCCAGATCAATGATCCCGCCTCGATTCGATAAGGGATAGCATGAGCCTGAAGAGCGACTTCAAGCTGGGGCAGCGATGTGCGGGTGGGTAGCAGAATGCAGATGTCTTGAAGGCGGGCCGGATGCCAATTGCTTTGACCATCGTTTCCCTCTTCTGTTTCCACCGACCACCCCTGACTCAGCGCTGTCAGCACAACTTGAGCCACCTCGTCGGCCTCTGCTTGCCTAAGCGAGGCCATGTCCGTGCCCTTGGGGTGTTCCGTATCAAGCACGACCACCGATGGGCCTACTGGTGGGCACCCCCGCACAGGCTCAAGTGGGGTGTAAGCCGGTTGAACGTGGTCACCTGCTGTGCCCATGATGCTTTGAAACAGCTCATTAACCCAAGAGATGATGGGCTCAGCAGATCGGAAGTTGCGGGTGAGGGATTTTCGAACAACATTCGCTGCACTCCCTGCCTGGGCAAACACAGCAATATCGGCTCGACGGAACCGGTAAATGGACTGCTTTGGATCACCGACCAAAAAAAGCCGTCCGGGTTCGTCTTGGAGATCAGGCCACGCGCCGATGTTCTCAGGAGGCGATGCGATCAGCTTGGCTAAATCAATTTGGATGGGATCGGTGTCTTGAAACTCGTCAATCAACAGTTTCGGATAGCGGGTCGCTAGCGCTTTCCTTGTGCTAGGGCCATGCTCGGGGTGTCGCAAGAGGTTTCTGGCCAATACCAAAAGGTCGTGAAACTCTAGCACTCCTTGGTTGCACCGGTCTTGAGCAGCTTTCAAGATCAGTGCGCCCAACACACAGGTCAGCCTTGTGAGCACAACGTCGACCACTTGAAGCTTAGCTGCTTCCACCGCTGTACCCAATGCTTCTACCCTAAGGCGAATTTCTTTAGGCGGTAAAGAACTGGGCCAATCGTCTTTGCGTCCAAGTCTGCTCACCCGGAAGCTGGGCAGCGGCCCAAACAGTATGCGAACCGTCTGCTCGTCTGATCCAGCTTGAGACAGCCTACACCCAACATGGCCGATCTCTACGAGTCTGGCCGCTAACTTGCATTCAGACTTCAAACAGCTCTGGGCCAACTTGGCAATTTCAGCCATTGCATCGCTAAGAATACTGAAGTGAAATCCACCCACCGGTTCAGTTGGCGGGGGCTTACGGCCTATTCGCTCTTCCACCAGATCCCAGTTATCGTCCAGGGCCTGGGCCAGGTTGTGAAGGTGTCCAGTTCTGATGCCCATAATGAGTCCCAAGACCAGGGTGGTTTCCTGTTCGGGGCTGTGCAGCAGATAGTGAAGCATTTGTTCCCAGCGATCTTCGAAGGCATCAAGAGCGCTCACCTCGATCCTAGGCGGGAGCCCTGCTTCAAGAGCGTGCTGTGAGAGTATGCGTAGAGCGAACCCGTGAAGGGTGGTGATGGCGGCAGCATCGAGTTGCTCAAGAGCTTGTTTATGGTGTTTGGATTCCGACAGCTTCTGACGTAAACGGTTTTTTAACTCAGCCGCTGCCTTCTCGGTAAAGGTGATGGCGGCGATATTCTCCATATCGATGCCGTTGTCAAGCAGGGCCACCACTCGGCCCACCAACGCGGTAGTTTTGCCCGAACCTGCACCAGCCTCCACGAATAGGGTTGACTCCAAATCGGCGATGATGGCATCTCGATCAACCTGATCGTGGCCAGTAGGCCGTAAATCAGCTTGGGACTGCGCAACTTCAGAGATGGGAGGGTTGCTAGCCGCTGGCATAGTCGCGCATCTCCTTATCGATTGGCTCACACAGATCGCGATAAGCGGCAAGTTCGGGCTGCGTTCGCTTTCGTTCCCAAGCCCGACGCGCCTCTGATGTGCCTAGTCGATCAGGGTTGCAGTATTCGCATCGCTGGCTAAACCGGCCGTCGGACTTGTCAGCTTGGGGTCGGTCGCAGAACACTCCGGCCTGTATACCCTCGGTAATGATAGCCACTGATTCCCTGAAACAGTCTAAAACTGTCTGATCTAAGTCGAAGCCGTAGGTTTTGAAGTTTGCCTGGGCAGTGACAAACCAGTACTGGGCTCTCACCGGAGCTGTAAAATTGCCTGTTTGGGCTCGAGCAGCTAATCCATAAACAGGAAGCTGAAGCCGGGTGCCCCGCTGAACCGGATCCCAGTCGTCGCCCTGTTTGGCCTTGTCCAGTTTCCTGTACTGATAGGCATTGCCAGTTTTATAGTCGGTCACCTGAAGGTAACCGAGGTTGGTAGCATCAACCCTGTCAGCTTTGCCCCTAAGTAACACTTGCTGGCCGTTAGGCAACTCAACAGGAATCGCATCTAGGTCACTACCTTCCCCAAAGGCTAGCTCACAAGCGATGGGACTGGCCTCGCGAGCTTGGCGCTGAAGATTGTCCTCGATCAAAAATCGATCTAAGTCGACTATGAGCTGCTTGCGATGGTGATGCCAGTACACAGGGGCACCTGTCAAACCCCGTAACTCGACTTCGTCGCATAATCTCTCTGCGATGGCTAAGAGCCGAGTTCTTTGTTCTTCGCTCCAAGGTTGGCGTGGCGCAGGCACTGCTTCTCGGTCGATCTGTTCTTTCAGAAAATCTTCTAGGGCCTTATGTACCAACGAGCCCTTTTCCAATGGGGATATTTCGAGGAGGTTTTCGGGATCGTCGGTGGTCTGAACCCGCAACACCCTCTGAAAGAAGTAGCGCATTGGGCAGTCTGCCCATGCCTCCAAACTGGTAGGAGACACCGCACCCTGTTCGGGCATGTGATGACCGGCTAGATTGCCATCGAAGCGGGTGAAGTGGTCAGAGGCCCGCCCCGACACCATCTCCGCACCATAACGGAGAACAGTATCGTCAACATCCCAGCCGAAGCCGTTAACCCCAGAGCAGTCGTTGCCCCAAAGCGCTTCGACAGAGCTTGGGTACCTGAGCAGGTTGTGCAATCGATGCTCTTGGGCATTAGCACAAAAAACGGCATTAGCAACCCTGTGCGAGAACGACGGGACATGCTTGAACCAGGTTGCGGTGACATCATTAGCAAAGCTCTCCAAGCTGGGGCTATCCACCGTTTGATTGGCCAGCTTGGTTGCACTGTCTAACAGCCATCGAGAGGGATATTGTTCAGCACCACGCCGGGAGTCACCCCGGGCGTAGATTAAAGTACTGTGGCGGGCCGAGGCTAGGGCGGTCAGCAGGCTGCGGTGGAGGTCGCCGGTTTGACTAGAGAGCAGTGCCAAGTGTCCGCTGGTAACCTTTCTCTCCCTATCGGGTAGTAGCGGATCTTCTGGGGGGCTGTGGGGGAAGATGCCCTCAACCAGCCCAACCAAAATCACCCGGTCGAGTTCCATGCCCAAAGAATCACCAATCCTGCCAGTAAGCACCCCCTTACCAATGTTGTTAATGCGAGGTGTCGAGCTAGCCAGTTCTGCTAAAAGGCTTGCTCGGAAGGTGCTGAGACGTGGATTAGGCTCAATCTCGTTTAGCTCGGCCAAGTTGGCCAGCGCCGACTCTATTCGTTTAGCTGATTCTTGCTCATCGTCGGGCCAGCTTTGGCGTTGCTGCTTGTCACCGATGTAGCGATCGATGAGACCGCCAACCCATCGGCACCAATCAACCCAGGTTGCAGGCGCAGGATCAGGAGTCAAGTCAGCAATCAACTGGGCTGTGAAACGGGCCAGGGAGTCGGCGTGATCAGCATCTTTGTGAAACCGCTCCCATCGGTATTCGGCGAGGTCAGGATCGTCGTTGATTCGGTGTTCATCTTCGGCCCTGCTTCGCAGATCGATTGCGTATTGGTTGAGCCGCGTCGCCCACTGCTCGAAGCCTTGAGCAACTCCTGCTTGACGTGATATCCGTTCCCAAGCCATTACCGGTGCGGGGGTCGGCTTGGCTTGTTCGGCATTGGACAGGTTGGGTTCGGTTATAGCTAGCAGATCGAAGATATCGCTGCGGCGAAATCCACGGTCTTCTAACTGAAGTAGGGCGATCAGCCCGCGGCCCACTAGCGAGTCAGCCAGGGTGTGACTGCTAGGCCCGTTGAAGGGTATTTGAGCAGAGAGGAGATGCTCGTGAAGATGGCGGATGGCATTTGCGCCACCACCGCAGAGCACGGCGATACGGCTGAGTGGTATGCCTTCTCTGGCTGCCTCAACCACCTGTTCAACTGCGATTCGCATTTCTTCACCCTCGTCAGCGGCGCTGACGATGAGGTCGCCATGGGGCGGTTTAATACAGGTTAAGTTGACCTGTGCTACTCCCATACGGTTTAGAGACTCAACCACCGTAGCATCGGCATTTGCGTTGCCCGTTAGTCCGGCGATGACCGATATCTCAATAGCATCGGTGAGAGCAGCGATAAATCGGCCTTGTGATGGTGTGAGGCTCTGAGGCAAATAGACAATGATGGGACCGCTATCGCTGAGATTGATATTGGCGGTACCCGACTTGATGCGTTTTACGGCTCTGTCAATCAGGTCAGATTCGTCGTACCATCGAGTTTTAAGGTCGCTGCGTACTTGGCGGCAAATTCGTACCACATCGGCTGCTCGTCTGCTTTGGGCTGCCAGGCTGTCCAAAGCGGAGTCGGGGATTTCTCTGAGTTCTTTGTAACAGGAGACAAGCGCTTGTTCGGTAGATGGGTGGCGCGCGATGGTTTTGAACAAGCAGGGCGCAACGGCGAGGGTGTTGCGCACCACTGCGCAACGTACCCTGTCGGAAAGCGGCATCCGGTTTTCGGAAGAGATGATTTGGGCACCAGCAAGGCGTTCGGCGAGGTCATTGAGTCGCAGAAAGTGTGCTGCGGCAATGCCTTGTCCAGCGCTGCCCAAGAGTCGGCGTGTTCCGATGGCAATGGTGTTGGCGGACACGACCACCGTTACCGGGGCAAGGGGATCGTTGTCTTTTAACTGGCGCACCATCTCGCCAAGCCGTTGCACGGCGGGCTTTCCGTATGCTGTGTATTCGACTCTAAGGGTCATGTACAAGATTGTACGAACTGGGGTGACAGTCTATGTGGCCTCGTCTTCGGAGGTGTCGTTCGATGTTTCAGCATCATCGTTGGTGGTGATGGGGTCTTCGGTGTCGGAGGTGTCATCATCAGTGATTGTTATGGTTGCCTGGTTGTCGACAGTGGCAGGGTCTTGGTCATCTGATGGCTCAACACCGCCACCCACATTCGTTGCCAAATCAATATCAGACAAATCGCCGAAAGTGATTGTGGCGGTCTCGGTATCATCCTCATCAACATCATCATCCACCACAGCAAGTGTTAACACCGCTGTTCGCGCACCCACACCCGCCAAAGTCACCGACGGTGTGAGTGTGGTTTGCTCAGACAGCGTGACCCCAGCGTTAATCCCCACACCTGTTTTCAATGTCAACACGAAATCGTCTGTATTGATGCTGTCACCCGAAATAACTAACGGCACTTCAACTGTTTCACCCACAACCAAAACACGACTCAACATAACTGTGATTTCTGCTGTTGTTGTGTCAGCCTCGACTACAGCGCCACCACCACTAAGCGTCACCACAGTCACATCATCATCAGCCACCATCACAGCCACAGAGCTGGTTGCAACATTGTTATAGGCAAGGTCAGTAGACGACACAACATGCGTCACAACCGCTGAGCGCCCACCACTTGGATTATCCACCTCGTCATCTACCCCGGTCACGGTCACAGTTTGAGGCTCATCCCAATCAAACTCGCTAAACACAAGCTCACCAGGCGACACTACCGCAACACCGGTATCACCAGATGTGACCGCCACCGTCACGTCATCAGCAGGCTGCGCTGTTAAAACCACCGTATAAAAATCAGTCGCGATCCCGTCCTCGGAAACTGTCGCTGCGGTCTTAGACAAAACCACCCCAACATCATCATCAGTGATTGTTATGGTTGCCTGGTTGTCGACAGTGGCAGGGTCTTGGTCATCTGATGGCTCAACACCGCC
>VYCQ01000004.1:2606-48029 GCA_009843865.1 Acidimicrobiia bacterium | reverse complement strand
CTCATCGCCCGCGAAGGCACCACCAACGCAAAAGACATCAAAACCCTATACGACACCTACGGAGCAGCACCCATTGCGTCGCATCGTTGGAGCTTTAATGACGAGACCGGCACAATCGCAGCAAACATAGAAACACCGCTGGTGCCGGGCACCCTGGTAGGCGGTGCGAGTTGGACTCCAGGTGTTGAGGGGACAGCGGTTTCTTTTGATAAAGCCGGTGAATACGTACAACTAGGAACCTCACCACTACCAGTTTCAACTGGTTTATTAGGTGGTTGGACTGCTATGTTTTGGGTACGCCGCAACGGTAATAGTTCTAAATCGGTTTTACTGTCAAGCCGCAATGGGGTGTATAACCATCCGTCTGCACTCACGGCCAGTGCTGTGTTTTTAGAGAACGGCAACAACCGGCGGCTGGGTTTTGAGGTGTATACCGGCAGCCGCTGGAAAGATGTCAACTTTGACTACACCGTGCCTCTTGATATGTGGACACATATTGCTCTAGTAAGCAGTGCTACTGGCACTAGTTTGTATGTGAACGGTACACACCAACAAAACATAAGCGACCGTTTCAATTTACCGTTGTGGCGGCTCGGCCAGTTGTATAACGGCAACCGCCAAGTTTATGCCGATATAGACGACCTCTTCGTCAGCAATCTTCGGTTCCCAGCACAAGCAATTAAAACCATATATGATAGCTACGGATCGCCAAATGCTGAGCTTGCGGTGGTGCCGCGGTTGCAGTCGTGGGTTGGAAGTCGTGGTAGTTTGGCATTAACAAGTTCGTCACGAGTTGTGGTCGCGGCGGGGGATAAAGCACGTCATTGGTCTGATGATTGGTATTCAACAGTGTTGGGCGGGCTGTCAGATCCCTTGGCAATAGTAAATTCTAAATGGGCGGTGCCTCATCACACGTCGTCTCAGAGGACGCTTCGACAGGTGGCTGACAAGGTGAAGGCTGATTTGAAAGCGCAGACGGGTTTGGATTTGTCGGTGGTGGTGGCTGGTGAGAATGGTGTGACACTTGCGGCGGGGGATGTGGTGTTGGATATTTCAGATAGTGCAGATTCGGCGTTGTCGGCCGAAGGCTATGAGTTGATGGTGTCTAATCGTGTGGTGATCTCGGCTAATTCGTCTACTGGCGTGTTTTATGGATCGCGTACTTTGTTGCAAGCGTTAAGGTTGTCTGATGATGGTGTGACAGTGCCGCGGGGTGTTGCGCGGGATTGGCCTACTGCGACTCAGCAGGTGCGGATGGTGCATCTGGATATGGGTCGTAAATATTGGGAGCCGTCGTATTTAGCTGATTCGATACGGCGGATGTCGTGGATGAAGATGAATTCGTTTTATTGGCATTTGTCTGAGGATCCAGCGTTTCGGTTGCATGATCCAGTTAAATATTGCAAAACCGTTAACGGCAAGCAGGTGTGTTTAGCTCCGCCGCAGGGGCATTACACAAAAGCTGATGTGGACGCGTTGTTAGCGGTAGCAGCCGAGCATCATTTGAATATTATTCCGGCGTTGAATGTACCGAATCATGCTGCGGCGGTTTCTAAGTATTTTGGTATTGGTATTAGTAATAGTTGCATTTCTCGTACTTATCGGCCTACTGGGTATACGATCGATTTCGAGAAGGCTGCGGTTCAAACCACAGTTAAGGGGTTATTAACGCATTTTGCTGCCTGGTTCCCTGGCCCGTTTTTCGGTGTGGGCGCTGATGAGATTAGCGAGGCTTTTAAAGGTAGCAGTTCTTGTTATAGCGGTAACAACGCTACCAACGTGTGGGTGCAGTTCATTAACACGATGCAAACAGCAGCTAAGGGTGTGGGTAAACGATCGATGGTGTTCGGTGATTACGCTGAAACTCGTGGTTGGCCTAGACCTACGGTGGCGGTTGATGATGATGCGATCATATTGCCGTGGAAGGGTCGCGACCATAGTTTTGGTAATGATGGTAACGCGTCGGTGAATATTCGTTGGTGGTCTGATGGTTTGTATGTGATATTGGGTGGTAACGCAGCGCAGCTAGCGAACAGTAAAAAGTTGTATGAGAACACTTTGAGCGGCACGTTCCCAGCGCAGCGTACTTTGGAGATGGGCTCTGGTGTGGCGGTGTGGGTGGATGAAGCGTTTTGGGCTACCGACCGGTTCGCTGAAGAGGAAATGCAACTAGGGTTGGTGAGAGCCGTGGTGGCTGATAGGACGTGGAACCACACCACACCTTCGGACACGATAGACGATTTTAAGGTTACTTTAGCTGCGGTGGGTGACCCGCCCGGCTATGTCGGGTTCGCTACCCCGCCTGCGCGTGTGGATGATGGATCGCCTAGCCATTATTACACGTTCGATTCGCTGTCGTGGCCGGGGGTTTATCATGCTCAACCACCGGGTGCTCACTGGTTGCAAGGCATTATTGACGAAATAGGTAGCGCGCATGGGACCACCGGTGTGGGCGGCGGTGGGCCGCGACGGAAGCCAGCGATCAACGCTACACACGCTGTGTTAGGCGAGTCGTTGGATACCACTGGTGGATCGGGTGGCGGTCGTGGCAGCGGTGTGGAGTGGGCCGATCATGATATTGCGGTGCCGTGGACAGCATCAATATGGGTGCGTCGCAGCGGTAGTCGTTGCGACGCTACTTTGTTTAGCTCTGGTCAACACACACTTGGCAGAAACAGAGGTCATTCTATTGTTTTGGAAATGTGTTCGGGCCGCAAAGTTGGTGTTATCGATTATGAGGACAACAGCCGCAGGTACAGCTCTAGTTACGCAGCGCCGTTAAATACTTGGGTGTATTTAACGTTTGTTGGCACCGCTGCTAACACGAAGATTTACGCCAACGGTGTGCTAAAGGACATGTTAGCAGTGTCTATACCTATGCCCCGCAAAACACTACAACGCCGCAGCTGGAGTAACACCCACTACTATTTCTCTGGACGAGTAGATGAACTAAAAATCTGGGATCAAGCCCTCACCGTCGACGAAATCCTCGCCCATTACCAATCATACGATGATCCGGCCTACGAACACCTAGCCCATTTGTGGACATTCAACGATGATGCCGGTCACTACGCATCGGATATAGGCCGCCGCCACACCGCAGGCACTATCACCGGTGCTAGTTGGCAAACCGCCGGTGTTGACGGTGGGGCGATCAGCTTAGACGGCGCAGTCGACTGGATTTACACCGGCGCTGATCCGCTACCCGCGGTTGACGGGTGGACCGCCGCGTTGTGGGTGAAACGCACCGCTGTAACCGGTGACGCAGTGTTGTTCGCCCCCGCCACCGGTAGCGCAGGCCAAATCAAGCTCGAAACCGGTAACGCTAACCGAATATCAATCGGCAACAACACATTCGCTTACACCGCCCCCGCAGGCGAATGGACACATCTAACCTTGGTTGGTGACAGCTCATCGGTGAAGCTTTACGTCAACGGTGCTAACCCCATCACCGTTAACACCGCCCACCCGTTGGCTTTAGCACGCATCGGTGCCAAAACAGACGGCACTTTGGCTGCTAACACCTGGCTAGACGACATCCGCATTTACAACAAAACCCTAAACAACACACAAATCCAAACCCTTTACGGCACTTATACCGCTCCGAGCAATAGTGCTGAGCTTGTGGTGGTAGAGCCTGTGGTGCCAGCGGTGGGTGTGTCTAGTAACAAAGATCTTGTTGTTGAAGGTGATGACGCTGTGTTTGTGGTGAGCGTTGACCCTGCCCCCACTGTTGATTTAACAGTGATGTTAGACATTGAAGAAACCCGCAGCAGTGGGAACTCTGAAACAGCTTTCGTGACACTTGCGCAGGTGGTTGTTGCTGCTGGTGAAACCTCAGCTACTTACACCTACACCACCCATGTGGATGACGTTGACCAGCCAGCAGGCACAGTTGTAGCCACAGTTCAACAAGCAGACCACTACACAGTGTCCAACAAACAAAACAAAACCAGCATCACCATCACCGATGATGATGCGACAGCGGTCACACTCATAGGTGGGGGCACAGTGTCTGAAGCTGATGTGTCAACAACAGCCGAGATCGCTGTTGAGTTAGACAGAGCGTTGGTAGCAGGTGAAACAGCGCAAATACCGCTGGTCGTTTCGGGTGTGGAAGCAGACGACTTCACACTAGCTCTCAAAATAGGTGATCAAATAAACACCGGTGTGAACTTGGATGATGCTAACACGTTAACACCATCGGTAACCCTCACCGGTGCAAACGCGCAAACAGCAACACTTATACTCACCGCAGTGGACGACGACGCTGTCGAAAGCGCGGAGACTGTCACAATCACCCTCGGCAATCTCACCGACACTGACCTGGCCACAAACCTGAATGGCGGTATCACAGCTTCTGACGACCAAGACCCTGACACCATTGACAACCAAGCAGACGTGACGATCGTTGACGATGATGCTGGGGTGATCTTGTCTAAAACCACGTTGACGGTTTCCGAGGATGGGACGGTTGTTGATTCTTACACGGTGGTGCTCAGCACCGAACCTTCCCACGAGGTGATGGTGACGGTCACCTTAAATGATGTTGATGTTGCGGCTGTGTCACCCGGAGAGCTTGTGTTCAATACATCAGATTGGGATGAACCACAAACTGTGACCATTACCAGCATGGACGACAACATTGACAACCCAGGAGGTCAACGTTCAACGATGATCATACACGCTGTTTCGTCTACTGACCCTACCTACAACAATGCTACGGCTAGCCCTGTGAAAGTAACAGTGACCGATGATGATGTGACAGCGGTGACGCTCAGCGGTGGTGGCACGGTGTCCGAAGCTGATACAGCGGTGAGCGCAGAAGTAGTAGTCGAGTTAGATCGTGTGTTGGTGGCGGGTGAGACAGTACAAATACCGTTGAACATTTCGGGTGACAGTGTTGTTGCAGCCGATTTCAGGTTGGCTTTGAAAACAGGTGATGGGGTTAACACTGGGGTTGCATTGTCTGAGCAAACCACGTTGACACCGTTGGTGACCTTCACAGGTGCAGACGCGCAAACAGCGACACTTATACTCACCGCAGTGGATGACGATGTTGTTGAAAGCGCGGAGACTGTCACAATCACTCTCGGTGATCTCACAGACACTGGTTTGGTCTCAAACCTGAACGGCGGTGTCACACCATCTGACGACCAAGACCCTGATAGTGTGGATAACCGGGTGGTTGTGAGGGTTGTTGATGATGATGGTGAGGTTGGGGTGGTTGTGTCTGAGGCTGTGGTGATGGTTTCGGAGGATGGGGTTGTGACTGGTTTGTATTCTGTGGTTTTGGGTGCGGTGCCTTCTGGTGATGTGACGGTGGCAGTGGTTTCTGGTGATATTGGTGTGGCGGGTGTGTCGCCTGATGAGCTTGTGTTTGGTGTGTTGGATTGGTTTGAGCCTCAAACTGTGGTCGTTGCTGGTGTGGATGATGAGGTGGATAATGCGGGTGGGCAGCGTTCGGCGGTTGTGACGCATGTGGTGTCGTCTGTTGATTCTGCTTATGACGAGGTTGCGGTTGGCTCGGTGAAAGTAACAGTAACCGATGATGATGTCACAGCGGTGACGCTCAGCGGTGGTGGCACGGTGTCCGAAGCTGATACAACGGTGAGCGCAGAAATCACAGTCCAGTTAGATCGTGTGTTGGTGGCGGGTGAGACAGTACAAATACCGTTGAACATTTCAGGTGACAGTGTTGTTGCAGACGATTTCAGGTTGGCTTTGAAAACAGGTGTGGGGATTAACAGCGGGGTTACGTTGTCTGAGCAAACCACGTTGACACCGTCGGTGACCCTCGCAGGTGTGGACGCGCAAACAGCGACACTCATACTCACCGCAGTGGACGACGATGTTGTCGAAAGCGCTGAGACCGTCACAATCACTCTCGGTGACCTCACAGACACCAGTCTGGTCACAAACCTGAGCGGCGGTGTCACAGCTTCTGACGACGAAGATTCTGACACTGTCGACAACCATGTGACTGTATCCATTACTGACAATGACACCACCGATGTTGAAGACACCGGCAACGATGATTCTGACGATGCTGAAGACACCGATAACACCGACGAAAGCATCACCCCCAACCCAGCCCTACAGCAAACAGCACGAAAAGAAGAAAAAGAACAGCAAGAAGAATAAGTAGAAGACCGTAAACGGCTGGAGGTTTAAGATTAGGTGCTAGTGGTGTGCCGTTGGTTTATGCTCACATTGTCTGCTAGGCATCGACGTTACTCAAGGCGTGTCTAGGGGCAAGCAAGAAACGAGAGTCCTTATGTTGTTGGCTATTGATATAGGTAACACCGAGACGGTGGTTGGTCTGTATGAGGCTGAGCGGGCTGAAGATTGTCTTGCCGAAGACGGGCTTGTTCAGCATTGGCGGCTCTCCACAGTACAAGAGCGAACCCCTGATGAGATTGTGGTGTTGTTGCGCAGCTTGCTTGACAGCGAGGGCGTGGATATGGAGGCAGATCTTACTGGGGTGGCGGTGTGTTCAGGCGTGCCTCGTATGCGTGAGAGCATGCGGATTATGGTGCAGCGCTTTTTCGATTTCTCGTCAGTGGTAATTGAGCCGGGCACTCGTAGTGGAATTCCTATTCTGTACGACAACCCCCATGAGGTTGGTGCCGACCGCATCGCTAACGCTGTGGCCGCTAATCATCTTTATGGAGGCCCCGCAGTGGTGGTGGACTTCGGCACCACCAATAACTTTGATGTGATCTCGCAAGACGGTGAGTTTTTGGGTGGAGCCATTGGCCCTGGCATTGAGGTCAGCCTTGATGCCATGGTGGGTCGGGCTGCTGCCTTGGGGCCGGTGGCGCTAATTGAGCCTCGCAACGTGATCGCCAAAACTACTACGGAATCCATACAGTCGGGTGTTATTTATGGGTTTGCTTCTCAAATTGATGGCATGGTGTCTCGGTTTGAGGCTGAGCTAGGTCAAGAGCTGATCGTGATCGCTACTGGCGGGCTGGCGCATCTCATAGCCCCGCTTTCGCAAACCATTCAACATGTAGAACCTTATTTGACCCTTCACGGTTTATGGCTTGTGCATAAGCGTAATCGGCAGTTTGTCCGATGAGCGTTCTCGATCGGTTTGAGATCACCACTGCCGAGTGCCATCAGCGCTACGGTGACATAGAGGTTGGTACCGAGATCGGTCAGACAGCGGCGGTGGCGGGCCGGATCATGCTCCGGCGAGTGCAGGGCAAACTAACGTTTGCCACCCTCCAAGATGCCACTGGACGTATTCAGTTATTTGCGCCCACCAAAACCACCCCCGATTATGACGACTTTTGTGGCTTGTCACTAGGAGATTGGGTGCGGGTCAGCGGTGAGGTGATGAAGACCCGCAAAGGTGAATTGTCAATCAAGGTTGCACAGTGGGAGTTGCTTGCATCTGCTCGTCGTAGCTTTCCCGACAAGTGGCACGGGCTAGCCGATCCCGATACTCGGTTTCGTCAGCGCTATGTGGATTTGTGGGTTACTGAGCAGGCCCGCCAAACGTTTCAGATGCGATCTAAGATGATGTCGCTCACCCGCCGATGGCTGGAAGAGCGGAGGTTCATCGAAGTCGAGACACCGGTATTTCACCCTGTGCCTGGAGGTGCGCTGGCCCGTCCGTTTGTCACCCACCACAATGCTTTAGACATGACGTTGTTCTTGCGAGTAGCACCCGAGTTGTATTTAAAGCGACTGGTGGTGGGCGGCATAGAGCGGGTGTATGAGATTGCCCGGGTATTTCGCAATGAGGGCATCTCTACCCGACACAACCCCGAGTTCACCATCTTAGAGCTGTACTGGGCTTACGCTGATTACCGCGCCATTATGGAGCTACTAGAGGAGCTTGTTGTCCATCTAGCTGTTGAGCTGAGAGGCACCACCAAGCTTAGTTACGGTGGACGAGAGCTGGATTTAACGCCGCCATGGCCTCGTGTTCGGTTTATCGACTTGTTGACTACCCATAGCGGCTTAGATGTCAACCTCAACACCCCCCTGGAAGATCTGCGGTCACATTGTGTTGACAGGGAGATCCTGGTGGAGGATCGCTGGGGCCCGGGCAAGCTTTTGTTGGAGTTGTACGAGAAAACAACTGAGCCTGAGCTGTGGGGGCCGGTGTTTGTGTGTGATTATCCCAAGGAGGTGTCGCCGTTGGCACAAGAGCATCGCGACCACCCCGGTTGGGTGGAGCGCTTTGAGGCGATCTTGGCAGGTCGCGAGTTGGCCAATGCCTTTAGCGAGCTGACCGACCCAGATGAGCAGCGCATACGCTTTGAAGATCAAGCTGCTGAGTTGGCTGCTGGTGATGCTGAGGCCATGGCCTTAGACCACGACTACTTGCGGGCTTTGGAAGTCGGCTTGCCACCCACTGGGGGTTTGGGTATTGGCATGGATCGTCTGGTGATGTTGTTGGCAGATGTGCCCAGCATTCGTGACGTGATCTTGTTTCCCACCTTGCGGCCTGAATGTCCACAGAGTTCTGAATAGCAAGTCCCGAATGCCCATCTTGAATGCCCAGAGAGCGCGGGTGACTAATTGTTTAGCTAATTATCCAGCTAATTGCCCAGGGGTATGCGGGCGCGTGCAATCAAATGCTCTGTCGCCACGCCGAGCGCCTTAGTCGCGGTAGAGGGAGGCAGGGCCTGTAAGATAGCGGAGGCTTCATGCGCGTAGCGGCGGGCAACATCTAAAGCTTGTTCTACACCGCCGCTGGCTTGCACAAGCTGAATTGCTGAACGAACCGAAGCATCTGAGACGGTTCTGCCTAGCAAGTCTCGTAGTTGCGGGCCATGGGCGGTTGTGAGCGCACGGATTACCGGTAGCGTGTAGAGCCCTTCATGCAAGTCGTTTCCAGAGGGTTTTCCAAGGTGTTCATCGGTGGCCACGATGTCCAAGATGTCGTCCACCACTTGAAATGCCAGGCCGTAGCAGCGCCCGAATTCCGTTAATGCCTCAATGGTCGGGCGACTGACCTCTGCCACCAAAGCACCTATACGACAAGATGTGGCTAGCAGTGAGGCGGTTTTCCCCTCAATGGATGCGGTGTAGGACTCTTCGGTGCGGTCGGGGTTGCCTGTGTCTTGCAGCTCTCTTACTTGGCCCTCACAGAGGTGTCCGATGGTGGCTGCCAGCACACTTGCTACTTCGGTTCCTAGCGAAGCGGCTAGCTCCGATGCTCGGGCCAGTAAAAAGTCGCCAGCCAAGATGGCCCGCAGGTTGCCCCATTTTGCATTGACGCTGTCTACGTTGCGCCTTAGCTGAGCTTCATCCATTACATCGTCGTGGTATAGCGAACCTAGATGCACTAGCTCTACTGCTACGCCGCCGGTGAGCACCTTTTCATGGACGGGCGACATCCGGGGCTGAGTTATGTTGGCAGCCGCTATCACGAAACCAGGTCGTACCCGTTTTCCGCCTGCTCGGATGAGGTGGCTGGCGATTTCGGTCAGGAAGGGATGCTCTGTGTGGACAGCTTTTTCGAGTCGCAGCTCTAGGCGTTGTAGGTCGCGTTTCATGGTTGGAATCAGATCCAGCGGACTGCGAGGCACGTCTTCAGCGTATCGCTCAGAGTGTAATTTGTCTTCAGTGTTGGTTGGTTTGTTGGAGGGTCTTTTAGCTCATCGAGAGGTCATTGAGGACGAAATAAAGGGGTTTATTGGTTACACTGCCAGGTGGATTAAATATCGGGAGTTTGCCGTGTTTGAGAGATTCACAGATAGAGCCCGCCGGGTGGTGGTGTTAGCCCAAGAAGAAGCGCGGTTGCTGCACCATAACTACATCGGTACTGAGCACATTTTGTTGGGGCTTATCCATGAAGGCGAAGGGGTAGCTGCTAAATCGTTAGAGTCGTTGGGTATTTCACTGGAAGCGGTGCGTAACCAGGTGGAAGAGATAATCGGCCAGGGTGGTTCGTCGCCATCGGGCCACATTCCGTTTACTCCTAGGGCCAAGAAGGTGTTGGAGTTGTCTTTGCGCGAAGCCCTTCAGCTTGGTCACAACTACATTGGTACTGAGCATATTTTGTTGGGGCTCATTCGCGAGGGCGAGGGGGTGGCTGCTCAAGTGTTGGTTAAGCTAGGCGCTGATTTGTCGCGAGTGCGCCAGCAGGTAATCCAGCTTTTGTCGGGCTACGGAGGAGTTCAGGGTTCAGGATCACCAGAAAAGGCCACCACATCGCCCGGTGGCAGTGGAGATGGTTCTTCGGGGTCTTTGGTTTTGGATCAGTTTGGGCGGAACCTGACTCGTGTGGCAAGCGAAGGTGGTCTTGACCCTGTGATTGGTCGACAACGTGAAACCGAGCGGGTGATGCAGGTGTTATCGCGACGCACCAAGAATAATCCGGTGCTTGTGGGCGAGCCTGGTGTGGGCAAAACCGCCATTGTGGAGGGTCTAGCCCAAAAGATCGCCGTCGATGATGTGCCCGAAACAATCCGCAACAAGCAGCTCTACACATTGGATTTAGGCGCGCTGGTGGCGGGTTCTCGCTATCGGGGGGATTTTGAAGAGCGCCTCAAGAAGGTGTTAAAGGAAATTAAAAATCGCGGCGACATCATCTTGTTCATTGATGAGCTGCATACATTGGTGGGTGCAGGGGCTGCTGAGGGGGCTATTGACGCTGCGTCCATTCTCAAGCCCATGCTGGCACGAGGTGAGCTCCAGACTATTGGGGCCACCACCTTGGATGAGTACCGCAAGCATCTTGAGAAGGACTCCGCTCTAGAGCGGCGTTTTCAGCCGGTCAAGGTAGATGAACCTACCATTGCTCACACCATCGAGATCCTCAAGGGTTTGCGAGATCGCTACGAGTCGCATCATCGGGTGAACATTACCGATCAAGCTTTGGTGGCCTCAGCCAACTTGGCTGACCGCTACATTTCAGATCGCCACCTGCCCGATAAGGCCATCGATCTCATTGATGAAGCTGGCTCGCACATGCGTATCAGGCGTATGGATACTCCCGGCGACTACAAGGATTTTGAACAGCAGTTAGCTGAGGTGATTTCTCAGAAGAAACAAGCAGTTGAGCAGCAGGATTTTGAAGAGGCGGGTCGTTTGCGCGACAAAGAAAAGGAACTCTTGGCGGGTAAGGGGCAAATGGAATCCGAGAGCAAAGACAAGGGTGTGGATTTGTTTGATGAGGTAGACGAGGAGGCAGTGGCCGAGGTTCTGTCTATTTGGACCGGCATCCCTGTTTACAAGCTTACCGAAGAGGAAACCGCCAAGTTGTTGCACATGGAAGATGAGTTGCACAAGAGGGTGATAGGTCAAGAGACCTCTATCAAGGCGGTTTCGCAGGCTATTCGCCGCACACGCGCTGGTTTGAAGGATCCCAAGCGTCCCAGTGGGTCGTTCATCTTTTTGGGTCCATCGGGTGTAGGTAAGACGGAGCTGGCCAAGACTTTGGCCGAGTTCTTGTTTGGCGATGAACAAGCGCTTATATCGCTAGACATGTCGGAGTACATGGAAAAGCACACCGTGAGTCGGTTGGTGGGATCGCCGCCGGGCTATGTGGGTTACGAAGAAGGCGGACAGCTTACTGAGGCGGTGCGCCGCAAGCCGTTCTCAGTGGTGTTATTTGATGAGATTGAAAAAGCTCATCCCGATGTGTTTAACACGTTGTTGCAAATTCTAGAAGAGGGTCGTTTAACCGACAGCCAGGGGCGTTCGGTGGACTTCCGCAACACGGTGTTGATCATGACCTCCAATTTAGGCACCCAGAATCTACGCAAAGCTAACCTAGGGTTCACCAAGGCTGATGAGGCCGTCACCTATGAGCGCATGAAAGCCAAGGTTACAGAGGCTCTCAAGGATCACTTCCGCCCGGAGTTCTTGAATCGCATTGATGAGGTGATCGTGTTTCATGAACTTACTCGTGAAGAGGTCACTCAGATTGTGGACTTGATGATCAAGCGTCTGCAAGATCAACTTGAAGCGCAAGGCATCAGCTTGGAGCTCACCGAGTCTGCCAAGGTGCTGCTAGCTCAGCGGGGTTATGACCCCACCTTGGGGGCTCGTCCGCTGCGCAGGGCCATTCAGCGTTTGGTGGAAGATCCGTTGTCTGAGCGTTTGCTATGGAAGGAGTTTCGTGCTGGCGAAATTGTGGTGGTGGATGCCGAAGATGACCCCGATGAGCCTGGTGCCGAGCGGATCTGCTTTAGCGCCACTGAAGGTTTTGAACCGCCACCAGTAGAACAACTAGCTGGCGCTTAGGCCACAAATGTTGGCGGTGCTCAAGAGGGCGCACAGAAGGCTCATCAGGAGGCCACTTGTGCGTGGCTGTACGTTGGCGCTTGCGCTCATGTTGGGTTTGAGTGCATGTCAGGTAGGCATCTTGGTGGACATCAATCTCAACACTGATGGCTCGGGTGTGGTTACCGTGGAGATGTCGTTAGATCCCGAGGTCTTAGCTTTGGTTCCCGAGATTGTTTCGTTGGCGCTGACCGAAGACATCCAGAATTCAGCTTCGGGTTGGGTTTATAGACGACCTCGCACCGATGGTGAGGGTTATGTCAGGTTCTCAGCTTCTAAAGAGTTTGCCTCTTTGCAACAGTTAGAGCTGGTGTTAGCTGAGGTTTTTCATTCTGATGAGGCATTTCGCGATTTCAGCTTCGAGCGCGACACTTCTTTTGCCAAAACCGATTACAGATTTACAGGAGTGGTGGATCTGTCGGGTGGCGTAGATCTCATCGCCGATCCCGAGCTTACGAAGCGGTTAGATGGCCAGCCCCTTGGCGAACCGGTGGGTGATCTGAATGTGTTGCTGAGCGCTGTGACCGTAGAGGTTGGCGTGGCTTTGCCGGTTGGCCCTCGCCAGAGCGTGGCGCTGAAGCTAGGACAAGCAGCCGAACAGTTGGAGGTGGTTGCTCAACAACGCAGCGTTACTGCCGTAACGTTGCGTTGGGTGGCCTACGCAGGATTTGCTTTGCTGGGCTTAGCTTTGCTGATCGCAGTTGCGGGCTACTTGCTAGAGCGCCGAGCTGAGGGCCGCGGACTAGAGTCGTCATCGAGTCAAGCAGGCTTACTTCCGACATCTAGCTTTGCGGAGTCAGAATCACAGCGAAGGCGCTTGCAGCTTGTGGCATTGAATCCGCTGGGTGTGTTGTTTCAACCAGCATGTAACCCTAGCGAGTTCTTGGGAGAGTTTGTGCGGCAGCGAGGCTATGACGTTGCCCAAGAGGAGTTGGAGGATTTGTATCGTCAGGCAGTGTTGGGACGCATTACCCCTGCCGAGTTCTGGGATGGGATGGGCATCATCGGGGATTTTGACGCAGGTGATTCTGATGATGATTCTGATACGGCGGGTAGAGATCAGATGAGTCCTGAAGCATTAAGCGAAGAGTTCACAGCGCGCTACACCGTGCGGTCGGGGGCGCGTGATTTTGTGGCTGAGATGGTTCGCCGAGATTTGCCGGTGGTTTGTGTAGCTAATGATGTCTCGGCATGGTCTTTGGCATTGCGGAAGCGATTTCCAATTGCCGGGATTGATACCTGGATTCTGAGCAGTGATGTGGGGGTGTGTATGCCTGCCACGGGCATCTATGAGGCGCTACGGCGTATCACGTCAATCTCTTATGAGAATATCTTGCTGGTGGATGTAAACGTGCAGCATTTGGATGCAGCTCAAGCGTTGGGCATGTCTACGGCGCTGTTTGCCGGTACCTCTTCTAGTGAAGCGGATGCTTCTAGGCACGCTGTGGTTAACAGCTTTTCTGATTTTTTCCGTCGTCGTTCGTGGTCTTAAACGCTGATTGATGAGATGTGCTGATTTAAGGGTTTTGCTGATTCAAGATTGTGGCTGCTTGAGCAGCAAAGTAGGTAAAGATGATGTCGGCACCAGCCCGTTGGATACTGGTTAGGGTTTCGATGATAGCGGTTTGTTCGTCTAGCCAGCCTGATGCTGCTGCGGCCTTGATCATCAGGTACTCGCCACTTACCTGGTATGCGGCTACCGGTACTACAGAGGCATCGGCAAATCTCTGTATAACATCTAGGTAGGGGCCAGCTGGCTTCACCATCACCATATCGGTACCCTCGGCAATATCTAGCTCAAGCTCTCGTAGTGCTTCACGGGCATTGGCTGGGTCCATCTGGTAGGTCTTCTTGTCGCCCAAGCGAGGGGCTGAATCCAAGGCTCCCCTAAACGGGCCATAAAATGCTGAGGCATATTTGGCTGTGTAAGCGCAGATTCCTACGTTGTTGTAGCCCTGCTGGTCAAGGGCTTGGCGAATAGCACCCACGCGGCCGTCCATCATGTCGCTGGGGGCGACGATGTCGGCACCAGCGCTGGCATGAGCTAGGGCCTGACGGCAGAGCACTTCTACGGTGGCATCGTTGGCGATGGTGCCGTCGGGGTTTACGATTCCGTCGTGGCCATCGCTGCTATAGGGGTCTAGGGCCACATCGGTTATCACCACCGTTTCGGGTAGTGATGATTTGATGGCGGTCACGGTTTGCGGGATGAGCCCGTTGGGGTTGTGAGCTTCGTCGCCGGTAGAGGTCTTTAATTCGTCGGCCGTAGCCTCAAAGAGCACCACCGCTTGTATGCCCAGCTTAGAGCATCGGGTGACTTCGTTTAGCAGCCCCTCGCGGCTCCAGCGGTGTACTCCGGGCATAGCTGAGATGGGTTCGTCGGCACTTTGATGCACAAACAAAGGCAATACCAAATGAGCCGCGTTTAGGTCGGTTTCACGCACTAGGTTGCGGATAGCTGAGGTTCGTCGGTTGCGCCTAGGGCGAGCCGTGAGGGGCAAATGTGGCTGGGCCATGTGTTCTATGGTTGCATCTTTGTTGGGCTCGGGTCGCATCCTTGCTAGGTGTGTGTTGTGCTTGTGCTGCAATTGGTCGCTGCTGATGGGGTAAACAAGGGTTGTGAATTTGGTATGGACAGTGCTGGTGGCGGCAGGTGCTGGCACCCGTTTTGGTGGCGCTAAACAGCATGTCGAAATCTGTGGGCAGACGGTGTTGGAGCGCAGCTTGGCTACCGCAGCCAAGGTGAGCAACGGGGTGGTGGTGGTAGTGCCAGCGCTGGATGTGCAAGCTGTATCAGAGAGGTTGAGCGCTGATGTTGCGTTTGTGGTGGTGGCAGGTGGTACTAGCAGGGCCGCATCGGTTCGGCAGGGGTTGGCCGCAGTTCCAGCCCAAGCAGAGATCGTTTGCGTGCATGATGCAGCCCGCCCGCTAGCTTTAGTTGAGATCTACCAACAGGTGATCGCAGAGGTAGCTTCGGGTGCCGTTGGTGTGGTGCCTGTGGTGCCGGTTACCGATACTATCCGTAATGTGGGGGGCCAAATGGTAGATCGTGCCAATTTGTTAGAGGTTCAGACCCCTCAAGCGTTTCGCTCTGAGGTGCTGCGGGATGCACATTTAGGTGTTGGTGAAGCATCTGATGATGCCAGTTTGGTGGAGGTCTTAGGGCATCGGGTAGTGACCGTGGACGGTCACCGCTGCAACATCAAGATCACCTATCCCGAGGATTTGCTAGCAGCCGAAGCTTGGCTCAAACAAGGGCTGGTTAAATGACTGCTAAGCAGCACATGCCTGAGGGGTCGTTGCAGGATTTTCGTGTGGGGCATGGTTTCGACACTCATCGCTTCAGTGAGGATGTCACCAAGAAGCTGATATTGGGTGGTGTTAGGTTTGATAGCGGTCCCGGGTTGGTGGGCCACAGCGACGCAGACGCGCTGGTTCATGCTGTAATTGATGCATTGTTGAGCTGCGCAGGGCTAGGCGACATCGGTGCCATGTTTCCAGAAACCGATGAAGCCTGGGCTGGGGCTAACAGCATGGACTTGCTGGCTAAAGCCATAGCTCGTTTGAATCAGGAGGGCTGGGTGGTGGTAAACGTTGACTGTACTGTGGTTACCGAAGCGCCCCGTATTGCGCCGCGCCGCCAAGAAATAGAAGAACTGCTCAGCGAGGCTGTGGGTGCGCCGGTAATGGTGAAGGGCAAGCGGGCTGAGGGTTTGGGGGCGTTGGGTCGGTGTGAAGGTTTAGCTTGCTGGGCAGTAGCGCTCATAACTCGTCAACGCTCGTAGTCCGTTAATCAGAACATGCTTGTGAAATTCGGCCTGTGACACGACGAGCAAGCCAGAATCCCCAGCGTCGTGAGCGACGCGGCCATCGACCGGCTGGGTTGGGTGGAGATCGGGTGGAAGGCCGTCAAGCTGTGCGCGAGTTGTTGCTAGCTGGCAATCGTCGTGTCCACGAGGTGCTGGTAGCAGCTAGCAGCAGCAAGACGAGCCAGCGGCCAAGTGGCATCATGGCTGAAATTTTAGATTTGGCAGCCGAATTGCGGGTTCCTATCAAGGAATTGTCTCGAGCCAAGTTTGATAACATCGCTGTTACCGAGGCACCTCAGGGTGTGATCGCTAATGCTGCGCCCCTAGTTGTACATGACCTAGCTGATCTTGTGCGTAATGTGAGCGGTGGTGTGCCGTTTCTTTTGGTATTGGACGGCGTGACCGACCCAGTTAATGTCGGTGCAGCTCTGCGGACCGCGGAATGCGCTGGCGTAACCGGCGTAGTGTTGGCTCGACATCGCGCGGCTCATGTTACGCCTTCTGCTGCTAAAGCTGCTGCTGGGGCTATTGAACACATATCTATGGCGTTGGTAGGGGGGATTCCGAATGCGTTGGCTCGCTTATCTGAGTTGGGTGTATGGACCGTGGGCTTAGACATAGCTGCATCCAACACCATCTATGAGGTGTCCGTGTCCTCTGAGGCGGTGGCGCTGGTGGTGGGTAGCGAGGGTAGGGGCTTATCCCGGCTAGCTCGGCAGAGATGCGATGTAGTGGCTGCAATCCCTCTGTTTGGCCGTCTCAATTCTTTGAATGCTGCAGCCGCTACAGCAGTGGGTTGTTTTGAGATAGCCCGCAATCGCCTCCGGAATTAATTTCAGAATAATTCTGGTCACGTTTGCGTTCATTGCGGCTGCAAGTTGAGTTGGCTATTACGCTTGTGGGATGGCCTGGGAATGGCTTTTGATTGTTGCTGGCTATGCGTTGGGTTCATTCCCAAGCGCTGTTTTGGTGGGTGGCTATACCGGTAAAGATCCCAGCAAGCAGGGCTCTAATAATCCGGGTGCTAGCAACACGTACCGGGTGGCTGGGCGTTGGCCTGCGGCCTGGGTTTTGCTTGGCGATGTGGGTAAGGGGGTAATCGCATCTGGTCTGGGCCTTGTATTGGGTGATCATCTCTTAGGCGTGGTTTGTGGTACTGCTGCGGTGGTTGGTCATATCTTGCCATTGGGACGTTTTCGAGGCGGCGGCAAGGGGGTGGCCACTTATGGGGGGATCCTGCTGGTTTTGACCCCTGTTGTGGCCCCCGTCTTGTTGGGGATTTGGGGTGTCAGCTTGGTGATGACCAAAAGGGCAGCAGCCGCTTCGTTGCTAGCCACCATAGCTGTGCCCATAGCGGTGACTGTTCAAGGCTGGCCTGTATCAGAGGTGGGCATGACTATTGGTCTGACGGTGGTGGTGGTCGTTCGTCACTATGAGAACATTGCACGCATGTGGAAACGTGACGAACCGGCCATCATGTGATGAGTTCTCAAGTGATGATTCCTCTAGCACAAGCACAGGATCGAGTGCTCACAGGTTGCTCGGTGTTGCCAGTGGTAACGGTGAGCATCGCTGAGGCGCGTGGGCTGCTAACTGCTGAGACGGTGACGGCTCCTGAGCCGGTACCATCATTTGACAACACGGCGATGGATGGTTTTGCCGTGCGCTCTCAAGATGTGGTAGGGGCTCCGATTACCTTGACCGTTGTGGGCACTGTGAGCGCAGGAGCTACGCCATCGGTTGTGGTAGGAGCCAATCAGGCAGCACGCGTTATGACCGGGGCGGTTATTCCTCCCGGTGCCGACGCAGTGGTGATGGTAGAGCTAACTCAAGCTAGCGGCGATTCTGATGAGGTCAAGGTGGCTCAGGCGGTGCCTAAGGGCAACCATATTCGCCGTGCTGGAGAAGACATTGTTGCCGGTCAGGTGGTGTTTGGCTCCGGCGAGGTGCTCACGCCAGGCCATTTAGGAGTGTTGGCTAGCCTGGGTGTCTATGAGGTACAAGCAAGGCCACGCCCCCGTGTGGGTGTGCTCTCCACCGGTGATGAGCTAGTAGATGGGTGTCAACCTTTAAAGGCTGGCCAGATCCGCGATTCAAATCGGCACACGTTGTTAGCGCTTTTGGATGAGGCTGGCTGTGAGCCAGTGGATTTGGGTTGCGTGCCTGATGATGAGTCTCAGATTGCCGATGCCATCCGCATTGGTGCTGAGTGCTGTCATGGGGTGTTGACCTCTGGCGGCGTGAGCATGGGCGATTACGATTACGTCAAGAAGGTGCTCAATGAGATGGGTGATATGTCATGGATGCAGGTAGCTATCAAACCTGCTAAGCCGTTGGCCTTTGGACTAGTTGATGGGGTGCCCGTGTTTGGGTTACCCGGTAACCCGGTGTCTTCAATGGTTTCGTTTGAGTTGTTTGTGCTACCAGCGCTGCGCAAGATGATGGGTCATCCCCCAGAAAGTTGGCATCGCCAAGTCACGTTAGGGCGCACAGCCGAGAAGTTGTCGCGTCATCCCGATGGGAAAACTCACTTTGCTCGAGTCAAGGTGCGTTATGTGGACGGGGAGTATCTGGTTAGCTCGGCAGGCGGGCAGGGGTCGCATCAGATGTCAGCGATGGCTAATGCGAATGCTCTCGCCGTTCTGCCTGATGGCGAGGGTCTTGAGGCTGATGAAGCTGTGTCGTTGTTGATATTGCGTTAGTGGTTTTGCGGTGTTTTTAGGTCAGAATAGCAATGTGAGCGTGCCATTGGTGGACGGTTTTGGCAGGGTTCACAAGGATTTGCGTATATCGGTAACTGATCGTTGCAACTTTCGCTGCATTTATTGCATGCCTGCTGAAGGTTTGCAGTGGCTGCCTCGTCATCATTTGCTTACCTTTGAGGAGATCGAACGCATAGCTGCCCTGATGGTGCGCCGATTCGGGATCACCAGCATTCGACTTACCGGTGGTGAGCCTACCGTTAGGGCCAATCTTGAGGTTCTGGTAGAAAAGTTGGCTGCACTAGGAGTTGACTTAGCTCTTACCACAAACGGTGCCACTTTGGGCTTGTTGGCTCATAAGTTTGTAAATGCAGGGTTGCACCGCATCAACATTTCTTTGGATTCCCTGAGACCTGATCGATTTGAGCGACTTACTCGTCGTAACGAGCTGCATAGGGTGTTAGATGGGATTGATACAGCGTTGGCGGCAGGTTTGAACCCGGTGAAGATCAACGTTGTGGTGGTGCGTGGTGTTAATGACGATGAGATAGTGGACTTCGCCCGTTTTGGGCGCGCGCGGGGAGCAGAGGTGCGCTTCATTGAGTTCATGCCCTTAGATGCCGATGAGGTTTGGAGCAACAACAAGGTGGTGCCCTTGGCAGAGATCGTGGACGCGGTGGCTAAGGTTTTTCCCTTGGTTTCGCCTTTACATTCTCAGTCGCCTGCTGCGGTGTGGCATTACGCTGATGGGCAGGGTTCGTTTGGGGTAATCGCCAGTGTGACCCATGCCTTCTGTGGTAGCTGCGACAGGGTCAGGCTCACCGCTGAGGGGATGTTTCGTAACTGCTTGTTTGCTACCGACGAACATGATCTCAAAGCATTGTTGCGCAGCGGTGCCAGCGATGATGTGATAGTGGCTGCTATTGCTAAAGCGGTGAGCCAGAAATGGGCAGGTCATGCTATAAATCAGACGCATTTCATACGTCCGGCAAGATCTATGTCGCAGATCGGAGGTTGAGGTGGCTGACGCAGGCTTCACTCACTTCGATCCGCTAGGTCGGGCTCGCATGGTGGATGTTACTCCAAAAGAGTGCTCACAGCGTCGAGCTATTGCTAGGGCCAAGGTGTTTATGAACGCAGACACAGTTGTGGCCGTGACTCAGGGAGCTATCGGTAAAGGCGATGTGTTAGCTGTGGCACGGGTAGCGGGTATTCAGGCGGCTAAGCGCACTGCTGACCTCATTCCGCTTTGTCACCCTTTGATGGTAGGAGCGGTGCTTGTGAACTTTCGGATCGAAGATACCTGCATCGAAATAGAGGCGCAAGTAGATACCGTTGACCGAACTGGTGTGGAGATGGAGGCCTTAACTGCTTGTTCGGTGGCCGCGCTCACTGTTTATGACATGTGCAAATCTAAAGACAAAGAGATGACCATAGGGGAGATCGCCCTATGGGAGAAGGTTGGAGGTCGTTCTGGGCATTATCGTCGCCCACACTCTTTCGAGTGAACTCAGACTGTTTTCAGACTTTTCTTAGTGAATTCCTAGTAAAATTGTGGCTTGATTATAAACCTTGTAATCTCAGCCACTGTATGGTAAGTAAACAGCTTGAAAGCTGTTGTAGAGGTAAAAGCAAAGGGCATCCGCTAAACAACCTGTCGTTTCTGCCTACTATGAAGATGGTAAAGGAACCGCAAGGTTGGTGACACCCATGCTTTTAATGGTTTTGGCGGCAGCTTGGGCTGCTTTTTTGATACCCCCGCTTGTGCGGAGGCTTAGAAGCGGTCAGTTTGGATTTCTCCGACGCTACTCTTCTTGGGGGGTCACCTCTACCATTCGTTCTGCTTCTTCCATTCGTTCTTTGAGTCCCCGCATGGCTGAGCGGGGTGCGGTGATCGCTCCAGTGGTGGCCTTGCGGCCCCACATAGGTTCTACAAACCAGCGCTATGCCGCTCAGAAGGCGGTGCCTCCACAGCTTGCGATGTACCGAAGCTCTATCAATGCCCGCCATCGTCGGCGGCGCGTGTTGGTGTCGCTTATTGTTGCGGCGCTGGCTTCGTTTGTGTTCGCCATATATCTTGGTGGTTTAGCGCTGCTGGTGCATTTGGTAATTGATGCGATGTTGCTGGTTTATGCCATGGCGCTGGTACAGCATCAGCGCCGTAGCGAAGAGCGATTCAAGCCCTTCAGCACAGAGCCTGCTCGCCCTGGCACCGATTCAATGGGTGCCGCTTCAGTCGCCCAACGTTAAGCTCCTAGGCATCTTTTGGGGCTGTAGCTCAGCTGGCTAGAGCGCCTCGTTCGCAACGAGGAGGTCGGCGGTTCGAGTCCGCTCAGCTCCACTGAAGGGGAGGGGGGGGGGTCACCTTTTCTGTCGACGAGTTCGTTGCAGGTCTTGATCGGCTAGTTCAGCGGCTAGTACTAGATAGCGCTGAAGCCGGGCCTGTGCTACGTTGGGTTTTACCGCACAGCCGGGTTCGTTTTGATGCCAGCAATCTTCGGCGAAGCGACACTGTCCGTCTAGGGCATTAATGTCCGCATAGGCCGCAGCAAGCCCCTCCCAAGCATCCCAGAGACCCACAGCCCTGATTCCAGGGGTGTCTATTATCGAACCACCTTGTGGTAGTTCGATAAGACGACGGGCAATGGTGGTGTGACGGCCTTTGGCATCCCCCGAACGAACCTTCTCGGTGGCCTGTGTATCGTTGCCTGCCAGAGTGTTGATGAGGGTGGACTTACCTACTCCAGATGGTCCCAACAACGCCAGCGTGAGGTTGGTATTAAGCAGATCTAACACCTTTGTGAGCCCTTCGCCTGTAATGGCTGAGGTAATCAGCACCTTGGCTCCCGGTGCTAACATTTGGGCGTGGCTGGTATCTTCATGGGGATGGCGGGCTAGGTCGGCTTTGGTTAAGATCACCACAACCTCCCCGCCCGATTGCCACCCCATCACGCAGAATCGTTCTAGCTGAGCGGGGTTTATCTGGCGGTCTAGGCCATGCACAACGCCCACAATGTCGGCGTTTGCTACTAGGGTTTGGGGTTGGGCGTTTTCGGCAGGGTCTCGTCTCACCACCGAGGTACGTCGTGGCAACACTTGTTCTAGCACGAGATTGTTGTCTATGTCGGTGCCTAGCGTGACCCAGTCGCCGGTTACTGGGGCTATTGCATCTTGCGCTCTTTGGGTATCAGAAGAGGCTCGCACCGTGCCATTGTCGGTTTTTATTTCGCACTCGCCCCGATCTACTTGGATAACCCGGCCTAAGTGTTTGCCTTGGGTTAGCTCTTGCCATTTGGGGTCAACTCTCAATGCTTGCAAAGGTGTCATCATAAAAGGGGTCATTAAAAGAAAATCATGGTGACAAAAGAATTGGGGCTACAAAAGAATCGTCTAAGAAGAACTGCACATACAATAAGTTATTGATAGTTATTGCTAAAACAGCTATTGCTAAAACCTGCATATGAGGCAATGATAGGGAAGAGTTACGGCCTGAAATGAACGAACCTGAGTCAACCCAAGAACCATCACAGCTTGTAGCGCAAACGGGTGTAAGGGGGCGGTTGGGTGCCATTGCATCGATTGACACCATGGCGATGGGCTTGGTGGCTGCTGGGGCGGCATTGGGCTTGAGCGAAATCTTGTCGGGGATAAGCCGCCAGATTCCATCGCTGGTGGTGTCGGTAGCCGATGTGATTGTCGATCACACGCCTGGGTTCATTGCTCGTTGGTCTATTGGGGCGTTGGGCACCGCTCAAAAGCCTGCTTTGGTGTGGGGAATCGTGGTGGTTTCGTTGTTGCTTGGAGTTGTGTTGGGTTTGGTTTCGGCCAAGCGTTGGTGGATTATGCCTGCTGGTCTGGTGCTATTTAGTGTGGTTGGCGGTTGGGCAGCGGCTCGTAATCCGCTAGCTAGCGATGGGTTGGGGCTGATGTCTGGTCTCGTTTCGGGAGCCTTCGGTATTGCTGTCTTTTTGGGTTTGTATTTGTTGGCATTGGCTAGCTCCTCTGCGGTTAGTGGTGCTGAGGTGGCTGAGTCTGACAAGGCTAGCGGAGTTGGTAAACCAGGCGATGTGGTCGATGCTGGAGATGCGAGCGATCCAGCATCAGTGCCGATGGTTGGTCGTGGCCGCTTTAATGATCGGCGACGGTTTGTGGGTGCTGTTGGGATTATGGCCGGAGTTTCTTTGGTGGGTGGATTGTTTGGCAGGTGGCTACGTCGGAGCGACACCGTAGAGGGTGCCAGGGAAGGGTTTGCTGCTGAAGCCATTCAAAATCGCACCATCGCAACTCCCACAGTTCGCTCTACACGCAGCTCAACGTCAGGGGCTACGACTACTTCCGATGCGACAGCTACCCCAGCCTCAGAGGTCACTTCTAATGGGTCGGCTGAGCCAACTCCTACAGTGATCGCAGAACTTGCCAGACAACCCAATTTTGATCACATTGCTGGCATCGCTTCGCTCATTACTCCTAATGAAGACTTCTACCTTATTGATACAGCTCTTTCGTATCCTCAAGTAGATCCAGAAGATTGGTCGTTGCGGATTCACGGCATGGTTAATAATGAGATGGAGATTGGCTTTGAGGAGCTATTAGACCTCGGTCTTGTGCGCGAGCAGGTAACTTTGTCATGCGTTTCCAACGCAGTGGGTGGCAGCTTGGTGGGTAATGCCGAATGGGTAGGCGTGCCTTTAGCCAAGGTGTTGCAGCAAGCAGGAATACAGCGTGGGGCTACACAGATTGTGGGGCGTTCTATTGATCGCTGGACAGCGGGCTTTCCTACCGAAGTGGCGTTGGATGGCAGAATAGCGATGGTTGCGGTGCAGATGAACGGCGAGCCTTTGCCTATTTCTCACGGTTTTCCTGCTCGCCTCGTGGTTGCAGGGTTGTATGGCTATGTGTCAGCCACCAAGTGGCTGTCTGAGTTGGAGTTGACTACTTGGGAGGGATTTGACGGTTATTGGATACCTCGTGGGTGGGCCAAGGAGGGGCCGATCAAAACCCAATCGCGCATTGATGTGCCTCGTCAAGGTTCTACAGTGGCACCCGGGCCTACACCTATCGCAGGAGTGGCCTGGGCACCAGATAGGGCTATCGAGAAGGTGGAAGTGCAAGTTGACGAAGAGCCTTGGGTGCAGGCAGGCCTCAGTCGAGAGACCACGATCAATTCTTGGCGGCAGTGGATGGTCACCTGGGATGCCACTCCGGGTGACCATAGGGTGAGGGTTAGAGCTACTGATGGCACTGGCATCACTCAGACACCGGAGGTGTCTAGCCCTGCTCCAGATGGTGCTACGGGCTGGCACACCATTCAGGTAAGAGCTGACCAAGCTTGACCTGTGCAGCATCAGCGCAGTGCCACATTAGAGCTAGAGGCTAGAGCCACGTTAGATTTAGGTCGCTTCTAGTGGGTCGCAGTCGATACGCTTAGATGTTCCCGCCCCGTTCGTCTAGAGGCCTAGGACGCCAGATTCTCAATCTGGTAACACGGGTTCGAATCCCGTACGGGGTGCTTCTGGGGGTTCTCGGTTGTTGTCAGCTGGCTCCATTTGTTCCGTATTGCCCCAGCGCATCGACCGCTTTCGTAGACCGGCGGTGGTAAGCTGGAGTCAGCAGTCGTCAATCTATCCCCCAGAAAGTGGGGGATAGGATGCCGTCTCTCTCACCACCGCCCAAATCAAGAACGCCGGTCTAGGAAAGCGCCAGGGCGGGCATCACCATGGCTGGACCGTCCTAGCTGCTCACCTAGTCGAGAACTCCTTCAATGAAATCGCGCATGATGGCGGCGCATTCTTCGGGGTGCTCCAACTGGAGGAAGTGAGTGGATTCAGGTAGGAAGTCGTAGTTGACGCTGGAGATATCGCTGAGGTTCAGCGATGGCAAATATGACGAGGGCACCGTGGGGTCGGCCCCGAGCACCTTGACCGGGCAGCGGATCTTGGAAAAGTCGATGAACACCCCGTAGACGCTGGCGTAGGCAATGATCTGGGCCTCGTATTCCCGGGGGCATCGCAGCTCAAGACCCTCGCCATCGGCAGATTCCCGGAGAGTTGTTTCAGCCAGTAGGTCGACTACCCCCGGCACTGCCGATTTGAATGTTGGAAACACGCGATACAGATCGGTGAACGAGCTCTTCGACTTGAATTGAAATGTGCGACGGCTGGCTGACTTCAACATGCGAACAGCCGCCTCTTTGAAGTCGAAATAATTCCTCCCTGGCTTGCATATGGGAGGGTCGAACAAGACGAGCGCCGAATATTCGCTGCCCTTGGATTCAGAAATAAGGGGGGTGAGCGATGATACCGAGTGGAATACACCTACCTGCGGTTTCTGGCCTAAAAGCTTGTCGATCTCCACGAGGATGCGGTCATGGTCGCTGACCAGCGTCGGCACGCTGTGACTTTCCAGATTTCCCACTGCATTCCAACCATGATTTCTCAAGTCGTAGACGATGAGATCGAAGTCTTGGGTCAAGAGCGACCAGAACGGGTAGTAGAAGTCGATGGCCAGACCATTGCCATGGCTGAGGATTAACCGGGTCCCATCGGGGTTGCCATGGCGACGCAGCAAAATCGACGATTCAGAGTCCACCTCGACTTCGTGAACAGACAGAGGTTCGGGAACGCTCCAGACTGCTTCCTGCTCCGTCACGATGATGGGCTTAGTTCATGGGCGATCGCGGCAGCAAAATCCTTGGTTCCGATATCTTCCAAACTCCAGGACGTCTCGGGGACTTGAGCGAACTGGCCAACGCATCTAGTGGCCCCGCGGCGCATTTCTTCAGGAATCTCCAATTCTGCGACGTTCATGGAGAGTCCTTTGCCGTGGGCCTTCACCAGCGCCTCTTTGATCGTCCAGTATCGAAAGAACGCATACAGCTGCTGACAACCCTCAAGCGACTCCAGCTTAGCCCTTTCTCGAGGGCTGAACACGCCTTCGATGAGGTTGTCGAGATTTCGGCGCGGGGCCCGCTCCTCAACGTCCACCCCTAGGCGACCTCTGGGAGCCACGGCAATCAACCCGTGCTTGCCGCTGTGGCTCACGTTGAAGCTGATGGAGGCGGGCTGGCCGTCAATCAGGGTAAAGGGCTTCCCGTGTTTGGCGGCCTCGAAGGCCAACGTCTCGTTGGGACAGCCGACCTCGTCGCACAAAACGGCACGGAGCGCGGCGCGGCACAGCACATATCGTCGCTGAGCGACTGGGGACTGAAAGCGCTGCCAACGTGAGCGCTCTTCCCTATCAAGCCACGCAAGAGCTTCGACCTCGCTCCCCTGATCGGGGATCAGGTCGACGTGGATTACGGCGATATCACCGATGCTTTTGAACGGGTACCACCAGCAGTCTGTGTCGCTGATCAACCAGCCGATTCGAGGTGATTGATGAGGTCTTGAGGAGTCAATAGCTCGGCAAACTCCTCAGCGGAGATATCAGTGCTGAACTCTTGGTTCACCATCTGCCAAAAGGCCACGATGTCGGATGAGGAGACACCTGCTTCGGCAACACTTCGAGTCAGATCCAAGGGCCGACCGGCCTCTCGTCCCTCGATTTCGACCGTCTGGTCGACGATGGCCCTGATCCGCTCTTCAGTCGATGACATTATCTTGCTCCTTTGTAGCAAATTGATAGTGGGGAAAGTGTACCAATGGGCAAAAACATGTCAACTGTTTCCGACCCGCTGCGGACTACCGCGACTCGTCCACCCAATAGCGTTTCCGCTGGAAGGGATAGTCGGGCAGCGAGATCCGTCGACGGGCCTCGCCCCGATACAGATCCTCGAACGGTACGGCGCGTCCTTCTGCGTATTGCGAGGCAAAGGCTTCCACTAAGCCATCGCCATCTTGCGGGGTCGCCGCCTCGCCGGACTGATCAGGATCTCGCTCATCCCCAGCCTCCACCACGGTCCGGAGCTGTTGGCGCAGCGACTCGGCATCGTGGAATACCACCGCGGCCCGACACGAGAATTGACTTCGCCCTGTGCTGGCCGTCCACGCCATGTCCGAGAGCAGCGGGTCGGTTGCCGCGCCAGCGGTAGCAAGCTCATCGCCATGCTCGTCGAGCCACGAGAGATACCGCTGGGCCAGCTCCTTCAGTGCCTCCGGCGTCTTGGCCGACAACGGCAGCAGCCTCTGGCTCGATGAGTTCGGCGGGCCTTCAGCCTCCGGACCATTTGGCGCCACCAGCTGCGATGGTCCCGCCGGCCGCCATGCCAGGCCTTGTCCGTCTGCATCATCGCCGACCGCGCCATACCCCTCGACCACGATGTGGGCATTCGTGCCCGAGATGCTATAGGCGTTCACCGCGGCCAACGGCTGGCGGCCCTCCCCCTGTGGCCAGTCAATCTCTTCAGTGGCCACCCTCAGCGGTGTTCTCTCCCAATCGATCTCGGGATTCGGGTCTGTGTAGTGCAGATGTCTCGGAACCGTTCCGTGCCTCATCCCCAGCACCACCTTGATCAGGCTGGCCATGGCCGACGCGCCTTCCAAGTGGCCGATATTGGTCTTGACCGAACCAATCCAAACCGGTCGGTCGTCTCGGCGACCAGGGCCATAGACGGCGGCCAGGGCGCTCGCCTCTATCGCATCGCCTACGGCCGTGCCAGACCCGTGCGCCTCGACATAGTCAATCTCTTGGGGATCTACGCCGGCGCGGGCCAACGCCTCGGCCATAACCCGCTCCTGTGCCCGCCCGCTGGGAACGGTGACCGCCAGTCCCGACCCGGTCTGGTTCACCGCCGAACCCCGGACGACCCCCCAAATCCGGTCGCCGTCCTCGGTGGCATCGCTGAGCCGTTTCAGCACCACAACACCGCACCCTTCGCCGCGCACATAGCCGTCAGCCGAAGCGTCAAACGATTTGCACTGTCCCTGCGACGACAGCATGCCCGACTCGACGAGGGCCCCGATGACCCCGGTCGAGAGCGTGATGTTGGCGCCTCCGACCAAGGCCACGTCTATCTCACCGCGCCGGAGGCTCTCCACCGCTTGATGAATGGCGACCAGCGACGATGCGCAGGCCAAGTCCAACGGCATCGCCGGTCCTTCCAAGCCCAGCGAGAAGGCAACCCGGCCTACGGTGACGCTTCCCGCGGTGTTGAGGTGGGCCCCGACTCGACCGCTCCTCTCGATGACGCTCCGATACTCGCTGACACTCAGCCCCGCGTACACACCGCCTCGGCTCCCTTTCAGGTGGTCGGGATCGATGGCGGCATCCTCAACGGCCTGCCAACTGGTCTCCAGCAGCAGCCGTTGCAGTGGGTCGATGGTCCAGGCCTCCTTGGGTGACACCCGGAAGAACTGGGCATCGAAGGAGTCGATGCCATCTATGAACGAACCTGTTCGGTAGTCGACATCGTCGGCCGCCGGGTCGCCGTGGACTCCCTGCCACGAGCCGCCGTCTTGGCGGCCGTCGGTGACCGTGTTCCCCCCGGACTCCAGCAGGCGCCAATAGGCCGACAGATCCTCCGCGCCGGGGAACCGACAGGCCATGCCGACAATGGCAATCTCCTCCTCATCCGACTGAACAAGCCGGGGCAGGGATATTTCGACTGCTTCGGCGGGTTCGGCGACTTCGCCCGCCTGCCCGAATTCATTGGACAGATGGCGGGCCAGACTGGTGATGTTCGGGTAGTTGAATATTGCCGTGTTGGACACAGTGCACTCGCCGGCGAATGCCCGGTGCAGTCGGTTTCGCAGCTCCACCACCATGAGCGAGTCCATGCCTAGATCGGCGAATACCGCCGACGTTTCCGGCAGCTCCGGCAACCGCATGACGGCCTGAAGCTCCTGCTGCAAGAACGAGATCAGAGTTTTCTCTCGCTCTGCGGCCTTCGCCCCCCGGAGCTGGTCCAGCACATCGGCCGTCGATTCCTGGGACCCGGCCGTAGCGCCGTCGCTGGCCGAGAGCACCTCTTCCAACAATGGCGACCCGGCTTCGGGGCCCTCGGCAACCACCTGCCAGTCGACCGCCGCCACCATGCCCATGGTCACGTCCTGGCGCACCAGATGGTCGCACGCCTTCATCCCCTGTTCGGGAGAGATCCACCCCGTGCCCGCAGCTTCAAGTTGGGCCGCGATCCGCTCCCGCTGCTCTTCGGCCTCTCCCAGTCCCGACCACGCTCCCCAAGCGATCGCCTGCCCGGGAAGACCCAGTGAGCGGCGATGGGCCGCCAGTTGGTCCAAGAACGCATTGGCCGCCGCGTGGTTCGACTGCCCCGGGTTGCCCAAAACGCCGGCGACACTGGAGAACAACACGAACATGTCCAGATCGAGCTCTTCGGTGGCCCGGTGCAGATGCCAGGCCCCCAGCATCTTCGGCCACAGCACCTCCTCGAATTTGTCCCAGGTCTGGTTGGTGAGCGCACCGTCCGACAGCACACCCACGCTGTGGATTACACCTCCGAGCGGCGGACGGTCTGTGTCGATCCGGCTCAGCATGTGGTCGATGGCTTCCGGATTGGTCACATCGGCCTGCTCTACGCCCACCGCCACCCCTTGCCGGCGAAGCTCTTCGATCGCTTCTTCCGCTTCGGGGTCGGGGGCCCGTCGCCCGTTCAACACGATGGCCCCGGCACCCCGGTCGGCCAGCCATCGGGCCACCGCAATGCCGATTCCCCCCAAACCGCCGGTCACCAGATAGGTACGGTCGTCTCGCAGCCGTCCGGTCTCGAGCGCCGAATTGGCCAAGACCATCTTGCCGATGTGCCGGGCAGCCTGCATGTACTTCATCGCCGAACTTGCCTCGACCAGCGACCATCGAGTGTGTACCAGTGGCTTCAATTCACCGGCCGTCACCTGGTCCATGACGCGCCTCAGGGAGTCCCCTGCCTGGGCTTGATCGCTCTCCTTGAGAACGTCCAACTCCAAGATCCAATAGGCAACGTCAGGGCGCGCCGCCGCCATCTCTTCGTGGCTGAGGATGTCCACCCGAGCCATCTCCACGAACCGCCCACCCTGGGCCAGACACGACAGGCTGGCATCGATGAAGCCGGGACCAGTCAGGCTGTTCAGCACCATGTGAACACCCTCGCCCCCCGTGGCCTGGAGGATTTCCTCGCCGAATTTGGTCTGGCGGCTGTCAAAGACGTGCTTTACCCCCAGCGACTTCAGATAAGCCTGCTTCGGAGCACTGGTGGTGGCGAAGACCTCGGCGCCAATGGCTTGAGCAAGCTGCACGGCGGCCATCCCCATGCCGCCGGTCCCGGCGTGAATCAGCACCCGCTCGCCAGCCTTCAAGTCGGCCATGGTGAAGGAGAGCTCGGCCGACACGAAGGCGGTGGGGATCGTGGCCAGTGCCGCGGCCGGGATCCCGGCAGGCACGGCAGCCACCATCTCCTCGCGGGTGACCGCCTCGGAGCCGAACGTCCCGAACGCCAGGCCCACCACCCGCTCACCCACTACCACCGACGAGATATCAGCGCCGACCTCAACCACCTGACCGCAGAACTCCCCGCCCAACAGTCCCTCTTCGATGACCCCCAGCGAGCGGAACATGTCCCAGAAGTTGAGACCGGCCGCCTCCACCGCCACCCGCACCTCTCGGGGCTCTAGCGGCGCGATGGGATGGAGCGCCGGATGGATCCCGTCGAGGTCGCCGTCGGCGTCGGGGGCCAGCAGCCATTTCGCCTCCCCTGCCGGGTCGGGCAGGCGGGGTCGTCCCGATCTCTCTCCGGCTCGGGCCAACCGAGCTGCTTGCCGCAGTCCAGTGCGATAGGCGATGTGGTTCTCCGCATCAGGATGAAGCAGCTCGTTGGCCAACTCGGACAGCGGTGCCGACCGGCTAGGATCCAGGTCGATCATCCTCGGCTTCAGATGGGGCGCTTCGCGGGCCACCACCTTGCCGAATCCCCAGAGCAGCGCACTGGCAATGCCCTCGGCGCGTTCGTGTTCCAACACCTGCGCTCCCCGGGTGACCAGCCAAACCCCATTTTGCGGAGTGGCATCGGCCTTTCCTATTCCCTGGAAAAGTGCCAACGCGCTCAGTCCTGCCTGAGTCGCATCCTCAGCCAATTGCTCGGTGGTTACCTGCGATCCCCCGCTGTCCAGTGAGGCCAAATGGACGACGCCTCGGAGTACCGCATCGGGGGGAAGGCCCTCAATGAGCGACTGCCACGACTCGCGCTGGTTCATGGGCAGGGATGTCCTGACCACTCCCGGTTCGTCTGGCAACGATCCGATGTCAGATGAAGCACCATCGCTGACCAGCACTACCGTCTGGTTCTTGGCGGCCAGCTCCAGCCCGAGGTATTCGGCAGTGCCGTAAGAGTCCGCGGCCAGAATCCATACCCCGCCCAGCTCGCTGACCTTGGCCGGTCCTTGAGCCACGATCACCCCGCGGTCGGGCTCTTGTGTCGTGTCGGTCTGGTCTACGCCCACCACTTCAGCCTCAATGAAGCCAGCATCGCTTAGGGCCTGCTGCCACACGGTCGGGCTGGCCAGGGCATGGTGCGGGCGGTAGTCGTCGGCAAAGCGCCACCAGCCGTCGAGCTGTCCAAATGTCAGGTCCAGCCAGCCTTGGCCCCGCAGATTTTCCAAGGCCACCAGATGCCCCGACGGCGCTAGCAGCCTCCGACAGTGGTCCAACGTCTCGTTCAGGTAGCGGGTGGCGTGCAGCACGTTGGACGCGATGACCAGGTCGTAGCTGTGGTTGTCGAAGCCCTGCTCTAGGGGGTCGATCTCGATGTCCAGCACCCGATAGTCGATCGAGGCCTCGGCGCCGCCAAAGCGGGCCTCTGCTTCGGAGAAGAAGCCAGCCGAGATATCGGTGTAGACGTAGTCGAAACGCCCCTCCGGCAGCTTGGGCAACACCGACGCCGTGGCCGACCCGGTGCCCGCCCCTACCTCCAACACCCGCAGCCGCCTGCCTTCCGGCAAGTCGGCCAATAGAGCGGCCACCGCGTCGCCCAGCATCCGGTTGGTGGCCTGGGCTACCGGCGCCTTCAGATAGAGGTCGGCCGCGCTTGGTTCCCCGCTGCTGAACAGCAGCGTCAGCGCGTCGGCGTCGCCCACCAGCACATCAGCCAGAGCCCCGCCGCTTCGCCGGAACAACCCGATCTCAGTTGCCCCGTGGGGATACCGGCCCTCCATCTCGTCGGCCTGCTCTGAGGGATCGCTGGACAGCACATCGGGCAAGGGATCGTTCGAACCGACCTTCACGGAAAACTCGTCGCCGACCTCCTCGAGCACCCCGGCCTTGGCCATCATCTCAAGCATCCTACGAAACAGGCGTCCATGCTCAGGGGCAACCCCCAACTGCTGACGCAGATCGTCGGGATCCACCGTTTCACCCGCCGTGCGCACCCAACCCAGCCGGTCCAAGGCTAGACGGGCGTACGACCACGCCAGCCGCTCCAGGTCGGACAACAATGCAGCCCGGCTTTCGGCCCCGACGCTCTCCGCCGCCAGGTATTGGGAGAACGTCTCTGAATCTGCGGCAATGGCGGACGGAAGAGGCAGAAATTCCGCCGGCAGTATTCCAGGAGCCAGGGGGCGGTCCCGCCAGACAATCTCATAGAGGAGATCGTCCACGTCTCCGGCGGCCGATAGAAGCGCGGCCCGGGTGGCCCGCTTGACCGTATAACCGCTCAGTCCCCCGAGCAGCGCACCGCGCCTGTCATAGAACTCCAGATCTCCGGTCAGAACCTCAGGGATCCCGACAACCTCCTCCTCTGCTTCCCGCAGGCGGGCATGGCACACCAACCGGTCGGGCAGTGGCCCGTTGAGCCACAAGCGCTCCCAGCCAAAGGGCAGATAAGCCACCTCGTCTTCAGAGGTCGCCATGCTGCGAGCCTCGGTCATGACCTGAAAGCAGCCGTCGAGGAGCAGGGGGTGTACTTCGACACCGTCTAGGTCAACGGCCTCCGGCAATGATAATTCGCCCACCGCTTCGCCTTCAGCACCCCACAGAGCCCGCAGCGTGCGGAATGGAGAACCGAGCTCCACCCCTGTGCTCGTCCGAGAGCGATAGAAATCCGAGACGTCTTTGGGCTCCAATCCCACCTTCAGATTGTCCAAGTCAACGCGATCGGACGCGTCAGGCGGCGCGGCTCCTGCGTGGGCCAGGCCCTCGGCGTGCTTCGTCCATCCGTCTTCACCTGAACCCCGGCTGTAGATCTCAAATCGAGCGGGCGCGTTGGGATCAGCTTCGTCAATGACGAACTGCACTTGGCGACCCTCAAACTCCTCCCCTTTGTCGGCGTCTGGAGCAGCGAAGACCATCGGGCTGTGCAGTTGGAATTCTTCGACCACGAGGATTCCTGTGCTGCGCCCCATCGGTGTCGATGACCGGCCACTCCCATTGGCAGCCAACGCTGACACCGCCATGGTCCCGTACAACGCGCCCGGCGTGATCACCTGGCCGTAAACCCGGTGATCGTTCAACCAAGCCGGATTGGAGGCATCCATCTCCGTCTCGAACTGAAGCTCGCCACGCGGAGACTCATGGCAGATGCCGAGCACCGGATGCCCAGCGGTGGATCGGCGGCGCTTTGGGGCCTCCACCCAGTGGCGCTGACGCTGGAACGGGTAGCCGGGGATCGAGATGCGGCGTCGGGTTTCGCCCCCGAATTGGGCTTCGAAGCTGATGTCGAGACCGGCCTGGTACGCCCCAACGACCGCATCAAGGAATCCGCATCCGTCTTCTGGGGCTGGAGTTCGATCTGAGGGTCGCTTCATGCTCGACACCACATTCGGCTCGGCACTGTCGGCCTGCTCTGGCCAAGACAGAACCGTCATGGGTGCGAGCACGGCGCCGGGGCCCACTTCGATGACCGCTTCTACTTCCAATTCGGCCAGCACTTCGACACTTCGCCGATATTCGACCGGCTGGCGGATCTGGCGATTCCAATACTCCCCGTCCATTGTTTGGCCCTCTTCGAGCAACTGGCTGGTCATGCTGCTCACCAGCGTGATCGATGGCGCGGCAATCGCAATTCCGGGAACGAGCGCCTCGACATCGTCCGATATCGGATCCATCATGGCGCTGTGGTAGCCGGCGCTCCCCTCCAACGGCTGAACCCGCATGTCGTCGGCCTCAAATCTCGACAGCAGCGCCTCGACATCCGCCGTGGGACCGCTCACCATCAGGTGAGCCCCGTTGTCGGCGGCAATGGCCAGCCGCGGGTCACCCGACGCGGCGCGCTGCTCCTTCACCGCAGCCGCCACCTCCGATGCCGGAGCGAATACCGCGGCCATCGCACCGGGCTCTGACAACTCCGACATGAGCTTGCCGCGCCCCGTGACGAACCGAAGGCCGTCTTCCAGGCTGAGCACTCCTGCGGTGTGGGCCGCCGCGAACTCGCCCAGACTGTGCCCGACCACCACGTCGGGCCGTACCCCCAGGCTCGACCACAATGCGGTCAGGGCGCACTCCAACGAGTAGATGGCGGGCTGCGTCCATGCCGGATCGTCCAGATCTCCCTCGGCGTCGGGCCTGCCGAACATCACGGCCAGCAGTGACGTGCCCCGTTCTTGTCGGAAGACCTCCTCGCAGCGATCCAATACCGCTCTCACCACCGGCTCGCTCTGGTAGAGCGTCTCCCCCATCCCGACCCATTGGCTGCCCTGTCCGGTGTAGGTGAAGGCCAACTTGGGTGCGGCCGACGAACTGGGTGCCTGGTCATCGGCCGACATCAGCGCCTCAAGCTTGCTGCGCAGCGACTCGGCATCGGTGAACACCACGCCGGTTCGATAGGAGTAGTGGCTGCGTCCCATGGCGGCCGTCCAGGCCATGTCGGCCAGCATCTCCCCGGACGAATGGTTAACTTCGTCGTCCAACCACTGGAGATAGCCCTGGGCCAGCTCCCTCAGGGCTTTGTCCGACTTCGCCGACAAGGGCAGCAGCCTCGCCGGGCGCTCGGCGGCGGAGGTGTCTTCCTCCGAGCGCAACGGTTTACCCGCGGTGGAGACGGCGATGGGCAATGGAGGACCAACCGGCCAGCGCTCCTCGCCGGGCTGGGCTGGTTGGCGATCGCCGTTCTCGTAGGCCTCCACGATGACGTGGGCGTTGGTGCCCGACCAGCCAAACCCGCTCACCCCGGCGATGGACGCGCGGTCGGAATTGTGGGGCCAGGGGGTGGGCTCCGACGTCACCCGCAGCGGCACCTGGTCCCAATCGATCTCCGGGGTGGGATTCTCGAAGTGCAGGTGCGGGGGAATCACCCCTTGCTTCATCGACAGCAACACCTTGACCATGCCCGCCACGCCGGCGGCCGGCTCCAAGTGGCCCACGTTGGTCTTCACCGACCCGATGAGCAGCGGTTGATCGGGGTCGCGCTCGGTGCAATAGGCCGCCGCCACTGCGCCCAATTCGATGGGATCGCCCACCGGCGTTCCCGTCCCGTGGGCCTCCACATAGTCCACCTGAGACGACAGAACTCCCGCTCGGGCCAACGCCTCCTGGATCACCCGTTCTTGGGCCTCGCCGTTGGGCACGGTCAATCCGGTGCTGGCGCCATCCTGGTTCAGCGCCGACCCCCGGATGACACCCCAGATCCGGTCACCGTCGGCCTCGGCCTCGCTCAACCGCTTCAGCACCATGATTCCGCAGCCCTCGCCTCGCGCATATCCGTTGGCTGCGGCATCGAAGGTCTTGCACCGCCCGTCCGGGGCCAGCATCCCGGCGTTGCCCCGCATTTCGAACAGCCGGCTGGACAATATGGCGTGAACTCCACCGGCCAGAGCCAGATCGGCCTCCCCTCGCTGGAGCCCGGACACTGCTTGGTGTACTGCGGTGAGCGACGAAGAGCAGGCGGTGTCCACCGAGATGGCGGGGCCCTGCAAATCCAGCGCAAAGGCCACCCGCCCGATGGTGGTGTTGTAAGAGGTGCCGCTCACCGAATACAGGCTCTCGGCGGCCTCGGCGGTGGCGCTGTCGGTCAAGATCAGCCCGCGGTAGTCGTTGCTGCTGATACCCGCATAGACTCCGGTGCGGCTGCCCCGGAGTTGGTCGGGGTCGATGCCCGCGTCCTCTAGGGCCTGCCAGCTCATCTCCAGCATCAACCGCTGCTGAGGATCCAACAACTGAGCTTCGACCGGCGAAATCCGGAAGAACGAGGCGTCGAACTGGTCGATGTTGTCGATGAATCCGGCGAATCGACAGGCATCGTTTTGCACGTCAGGGTCTTGGAACAGCTCGCCGATTCGCCCCACCCCTGAGCCGGGGACGCCTTCGGTTACCGCGTTCTCGCCCGCTTCCAACAGGCGCCAAAACGCCGACAGATCGTAGGCACCGGGAAATCGGCAGGCCATTCCCACCACAGCGATCGGCTCTCCCGATCTTGTGATCAGATCATTCATTGCTTAGGGCGAGCCTTTGACATTGACTGTAACGATATCTAAACCGTGGTACTTCTGATGATGGACAGAGGAGGCGTAGTGCCGCAGGAGGCGAAGCGAAACCTCGCCTTCCTCCATGTCCTCGGCCTCTTCGCTCAAAGATGCCAAGCGATTCTCAAGATTCTCTGCGTCGATCACCGCGAAGAACTCCATTTCCACCATGCCGGCTTCGGGGCGGGCTTGGATGATGAGGCGAGGATGATCTTCAGGAGGCTGGTCGGGGTGAACCAGGCTCACGATCAGCTTCTCCCCTGTCTCATCGGGTTGCACCAGGCTCAGCAATGCCTCTTCGCCAGCAGAGCGCAGCCGCTGGGTGGAAGCCTCGTCCCAGCCATTCCGAACAGCCAGGTCTTGTAAGAAACGATCAATCTCCGGCAGGGACGAAACGCTTAGGTCGACCTCCAAGCGGCTGCGCCGCTGGGGGCTGGTCATGTCCAAGAACACGGTCATCAGCACTGCCGCCATCGCTCCGACGAGCATGCCGTTGTCGAGCAGCAGGCCCCACTTGTGGCCTAGCAGGTCGGCAAAGATGGTCTGGTTGTCAATTCCTATTCCCAGCGAGAACGCCAGCCCCACCACCAGGGCCTTTTGGGCATCAAGTCCGTCCTGCACGACCGTGTGGACACCGCTCACGAAGAGGAGCGCGATGGCCGTCAGGATGTAGGCGACCATGACCGGACTGGGCAGGGTGAGCAGGAACGCGGTCAGTTTGGGCAGAAAGGCCAGCGCCAACAGGGTGCCGCCGATGACATAGCCGATGCGGCGAGCGGCCACGCCGGTGAAGCCGATGAGCGACACGCTGGTTCCCGAATAAACAGAGTTGGGCGGCGTCCCGAAAATGCCGGCGGCCAGGATGCCGAGGCCATTGATATTTAGTGAGCCCTGAACTAGCCGGAAGTCGGGAACCCGGGGTCGGCGCCACGAGACCTGTTGGATGGCAACGCTGTCGCTGACGTTTTTGACCCCGCCGGCCAGCACCACCACCACGAACGCGGGCAGCAGCGACCAGAAGCTCGCCCCTGGGGTCAGGTCGAATCCGGGGAATCCGTTTCCTTCGGGAATCCCCACCCAGGCCGCGTCGGCCACCGAGCTGATCTCATAAGCACCGAATGGCGTCGCTCATGACCGGTGCGTGCAGAAGTGAGGTGTTTCTGACTTTTCGCGACGGTTCAGGCTGGGTTTCAAGCAGTATGGGGTGGTTGCTGGCGGGTTGTGGTTGTCGAGTGTAGTGGTCGGGGTCATTTCTGGCTCCGGTGCCAGGCCCGGCGTTTTTGGTCGGCGGTTCGCATGCCTTGGGTGCGTGCGGCGCGGATTGCATCGCCGCGGCCTTGGTGTTCGTCGTCGGGGAGATGGGTGCCGGGAGAGGAAAAAGGTCTAATAATCGACCTTTGGTCATCAGCGGTTTTCGGACTTGAGGCTGCCATCTATGACTGTTTCATTTGGTATCTGGCAGATTCTATTTGGTATCTGGCAGAGTTTTTGAATCCCATACGGGGTGCTACTTGGTGGTATGGGTTGACACCAACTGAGCTAGCCTGTTTCGGGTGAATTGTCGTGAAACAGTAGAGCGAGCCGTTGAGCAGTGGGCAAGAGATCTTACCGACGAGTCCGGGCGTAACCGACTGCTTTATTACAAAGACCTAAAGAGTGGGACGTTGGATTTGGCCGAGGCTGCTCCAAGGGTTGTGGACAGATTGCGGAGTGGTAAGAAGGTTCAGCTGAGCCAGTTGTTTTTAGCCCCTGATAGTGTCGACCAAGGTTTAATGGCTGATGCCACCAAACGAGCCCGGTCTATCAGCCGCAAGGCGCAAGAGAACTACGAGGAAAAAGGCATCCAAACGCTTTTCCTTGGATGGGGCATGGCCACATGGACTGCCCAAGCAACTAAAGCCACTCCTGCCGCGCCGGTGTTGTTGTGCCCCATTGGTTTACATCGCAAGGGCTCTGCGGAAACCGACTATGACTTCGAGTTGACTGGAGAATGGGCACTCAACGAAGCCCTTCTTCAGTATCTTGCCAACGAGTTTGAAGTGGATGTATTAAGCGAAGATCTCATGGACCCCTACGGCGACGGTGAGCAGATCAGTCCCGAGGAGGAACAAGCCATTTTCGCGGAGTTCTCTGAGCGCGCTAGTCATGTCCCTGGCTTTGAGATCACCGAGCGTCTCATCGCCGGCAACTTCATGTACAAAAAGATGCCGATGGTGAATGACATCAAGAACAATCTAGATGCCCTCGCTGGTCACGATCTGATTGCGGCTTTGGCTGGCGACCAAGCCGCAATTGAGGCCGTGCGCTCGCATTCATCACACCCCGTTGACCCACTGTTGCCCGACACGTTGGCTCCAGATGATGAGTTTTTGATACTAAGCGCTGATTCTTCACAGAATGAAGCCATTAACTCTGCGTTGCACGGGCATTCGTTTGTTCTTCAGGGACCGCCAGGAACCGGCAAGAGCCAGACAATCTCTAATCTGATTGCCACGATGATGGCTCAAGGCAAGCGAGTCTTATTTGTGGCCGAGAAGCGAGCAGCAATTGACGCGGTGGTCAAACGCTTAACCGCTGTAGGTCTTGACGGGTTCGTGATGGATTTCCATGGCGGGGTGCTTTCTCGCAAGAAGTTGGCCCAATCACTTGAGCAGTCACTCGATGCCATAAAGCAGATCCCTGTCGTCAATAGCCAACAACTCCACAATCGCTTGCAGGAGGCTCGCCAAGAGCTTTCGGGCTATACCAAGGCGCTGCATCAGAAGCGCAAGCCCTGGGGATTGTCGTACTTTGAGGTGTTGTCGGGCTTGCTGCAATTAGAAACAGCAGAGTTTTCTGCTGAGGTCAAACCCCAACCAGTGATGCGGTTCTCTTCTTTGGCCCTAGTCGATTTAGATGAACCCACCACTCAAGAGGTGCGGTGGAACATTAGAGATTGGATTGATTTGTCTGAGCCTTTCCGCTTTGGCCGCTCACCATGGGCCGGTGCCGATATTTCTTCACAAGAGGAGGCCAAGACCGCATTTGAGGTTTGTTTAGGGCTGTCTGGTGAACTCACTTCTAATTGGCAGACCCAAAATGAGTTGCTGTTAAGTGAATTGGGAGTAAGCGACCCGGGTTCGGTTGCTAGTTGGGGCGACCTGATGGCTGAGGTTGCAGAGCTAGTGCAAGCTGTGGCAAAGGCCGAGGCCACCTTCACTTTGGCAATCTTCAGTGTTGACCTAGATACCTTGGTTCAACACTTGGCCCCCGCAACGCGCAGCGCGCCCGGCAGATTGTTTAGCAAACTCTTCAACAAGCAATATAAGTCGGCTGTGTCGGAGCTTGAGAGCCTCAAGCCGGGTTTGTCTACGCGCAGTGCCAGCGACTTGTTTGAAGAGGTTAAAGCGGTCTGGACTTTGACTCGCCGTTGGACGGAGTTGGGTTGTTCAGGATCACCCCGAGTGTTAATCAACGCGTTTGCAGCATCCGAGGCGTTCCACAAAATGAAACAAGCCGTAGACACACTAGCCATGTTGCATCCAAAGAAGAAGCTTGCTGATGAAACTGCCGAAGTAATTTCCAGCCTGGCCCATGAGCTGCTCAACGATCAGCACACGCTCTTCCAACTACCAAAATTGCATAATGTCGAGCATTCACTGCGTGAGGCTCATGTTGGCCCCTTGTTAGATAAGGTGACCCAAGGAGTATTGAGCGATGATGCTCTCGAAAAGGCCTTTGACCACTCCAGGCTACGGTCAATTCAGCATGATGTGTGGCGTGAAGACAGTCGATTGTCGGGGTTTCAAGCAAGCCGGCAAAGCCGCTATGTGGGCGAGTTTCAACAGGCTGATACTGAGCATATTAAAGGTAATCCTAAGCGGGTGGCCCTGCGTATCGCCGAGCACGCGGTGGGTGCGTTAAACAAGAATCCCAATCAAGAACAGCTGATTCGCAAAGAAGCTCGCAAAAAGACTCGCCATTTGCCGCTGAGAAGTTTGTTCGAACAAGCCCCTGAAGCATTGGCCGCGCTTCGACCCTGTTGGGCCATGTCACCTCTTGACGTGGCTCAGACGTTACCGCCCCGACCACTTTTTGATCTCGTGGTGTTCGATGAGGCCAGTCAGGTGCTGCCATGTGATGCTATTTCTGCACTGCTGCGAGGGCAGCGGGTCATGGTGGCGGGTGATTCTCGGCAGCTTCCGCCGACAGTGTTTTTTGATAGCTCAGAGAGCGACCACTACTTTGATGAAGAAGACGAGACCATGGCGGATTACGAGTCAATCTTGGATGTTATGGATGCCCAATTGTCACGGCGTCGTCAGCTCACATGGCATTACCGTTCTCAAGATGAGCGACTCATCGCTTACTCCAATCAAGAGATCTACCACGGAAGCCTGACAACCTTTCCCGGTGCTAGTTCCGATAAGTGTTTGAGTTCAGAACTAGTGCCACACCGCATGGGCGTGGCAACCACAGGGGGGAGCAACTCTGACGAGGTGCTTCGAGTGGTGGATTTGATGATCAAACATGCCCGAACTCGTCTCAACGAAACCTTAGGTGTTATCGCCATGGGTATTAAACACGCCCAACGCATTGAGGAAGCACTGCGCCAGCGGTTGGAAGAAGAAAGCAACTCAGACCTTGAGGCTTTCTTCAGCGAGGCGAAAGAGGAGCATACCTTCGTGAAGAACCTCGAGCGGGTGCAGGGCGATGAGCGTGATGCCATCATCTTGAGTATTGGCTATGGCAAGAACGCCTATGGCAAGATGCAGTACCGATTCGGGCCGCTAAATAGGGAAGGTGGCGAGCGGCGATTGAACGTTGCCATTACGAGAGCCCGCAAGCGCATGATGGTCGTATCGTCTTTCAGCTATGCCGACATGGATCCAGCAAAGACCCGTTCCAATGGGGCCAACATGTTGCGGGGCTTTTTGAAGTTCGCTCAATCAGGTGGCACCGAGCTAGATGGTGCCGATGCTGCCGAACCGCTTAACCCCTTTGAGATTGATGTCCTCGATAAGCTCACCGCCGCTGGTCTGGCTGTGGTGCCTCAATACGGGTGTTCGGGGTATCGAATCGACTTTGCAGTGCGCCACCCCACCAAACCCGGGCAATTCGCCCTAGCAGTAGAAGCCGACGGTGCCAGCTATCATTCTTCACCCACCGCCAGAGACCGTGATCGGCTACGCCAAGAGCACTTGGAGCGGCTCGGGTGGCGGTTCTGCCGCATCTGGTCTACCGACTGGTTCAACGACCATCGCCAAGAGGTTGAACGCGTGCTTGGGGCTTATGAGCAAGCGGTGAGTGAAATCGACTCTGGACAGATCGTTCCTCCTAGTCCATCTGCTAATCAAGTAGAGCAGTTTGAGGTATCAGATTTGAACACCAATGATGTTTTATCGAAGCTAGATGATTCCTCTCCATCCAGAGGTCCCAAACCGTTTATATGCAGTGATGGCGTGTCTTCCATGGACGACATCTCGCACCATGAATTGGTGACGCTTGTTTCATGGATCAACTCTGATGGTCTTTTGCGCACTAATAAAGAACTGTTTGACGCCGTGTTTGCCGAACTTCCCTTCAAGCGTCGTGGTACTAGGATCAACGCGGCAATTTCCAGGGCCATTGATGCGGCTACAGGCTCTGTGGAATCAATGATGGAATAATGGATACTTCTGAAGCAGAAGCTCAATAGAGTCGACAACGAGCATCATCTCCGACATCATGACGAAGGCGCTGATGATTCAGGGGACGGCCTCGGGTGTTGGCAAGTCCTTGATGGTTGCTGGGTTGTGTCGTTTATTAGCTCGTTCTGGGGTCAGCGTCGTCCCGTTTAAACCGCAAAACATGAGCAACGCTTCAGCCGCTTGCCCGTCGGGGGGAGAGATTGGGCGGGCTCAGGCGCTGCAAGCATTGGCTTGTGGGCTGGAGCCTACGGTCGATATGAACCCGGTATTGCTCAAGCCAGAAGGAGATCGTAAGGCCCAACTTGTGGTTTCAGGTCAGGTCCGGGGCACGCTTTTAGCCGATCGCTTTCGCAAAGACCGCGAGAGGCTCTTGCCCGAGGTGCTTGCTGCTTTTCAACGTTTGGGCCAGCAGCATGATTTTGTGTTAGTTGAAGGAGCAGGCTCGTCAGCAGAGCCAAATCTGAGGGATGGCGATATCGCTAACATGGGCTTTGCTCAGGCCGCGAACGTACCGGTGTGGTTGATGGGAGATATCGACCGAGGGGGCGTGTTCGCATCCCTGCTCGGCACGATGGACGCGCTTGATGAGCCTGATCGTCAATTGGTGGAGGCTTTGATTGTCAATCGTTTTCGGGGAGATGCGTCACTGCTTGAAGATGCTTGTGAATGGTTGGAAGAACGTACACAGCGTCCGCTGTTAGGTTGCGTGCCTTACATCTTTGATTTGGCGTTGCCCGAAGAAGATACGTTGTATGCGTTTCGAGAGGGTCGTGGCACAAGAGAATCGGAGGATCGTTCGGATGATCTGAGGGTAGGAGGCATCCATTATCCGTGTGCCAGCAATACCGCTGACTTGGATCCGTTTGCTGCCGATCTGAGAGTGGATTTCTGTTGGTCGGCTGATCCTGACGCTCTGACAGGACTCGACTTGGTGGTGCTACCGGGGTCGAAAGCGGTGGCTGCTGATTTGTCGTGGCTGCGCAACCGTGGTTGGGTGGAGGCTTTAGAGCGCCACGTTCGTTATGGTGGGCGGGTGCTCGGAGTGTGCGGAGGTCTTCAGATGCTCGGTGAGTGTATCCTTGACCCATTGGGAATTGAGGGGCCCCCCGAAACTCAAGGTCTGGGTTGGTTGTCGGTTAAAACCGAACTGAAGCCGGAGAAGCTGGTTCGCTCTGTTTCAGGTTCAGCACGGTGGCCGGTAGATCTGAACTTTTCTGGTTACGAGATCCGCCATGGTGAGAGTCCAGCCGATCCGATGCTTTACCCTTTCGTCGCTCGGTCGTTTGATGGTCTGGTAATGGGTACGTACATGCATGGTTTGTTCGATCAGGCCGCTTATCGGCACGCGGTGTTAGAAGAATGGCTGGGTTGGAAGGAAGCATCAGGGGAAGACTTACAAGACCGCTGGCAACGTGATCTGAACCGGTTGGCCGACGTCGTGCGTGAGAGCCTTGATCTCTCTTTGCTCGAACAACGTGTTGGTCAGCTGACTTGAAGTCTGGAGTCTGAGCGTTGGCTAAGCAAAATGTTTTCACGCCAGATGTGACAACTGACCAATCTAACGGGTCGGATTTTAAGGGGTTTTAGTCGTCGTCGATGATGGTGCCGGTTGCTGTGCTGTTGGTGATGGTTGCACCGTCGGCCTCAATTAGCTCAACGAAGAGGGTTTCGTTGCGTTCTGGGATGTTGTCGTCGTTGATGAACACGTAGATAGAGGTTCCAGTTCGGTTTGCCCAGATTACTGCCCACCCGCCGCCGCCGAAGTAGTCCGACGGTTTTACCGTGCCGGGGATGATCGTGTAGCGGATCGTGACATTTTGGTCTGCGGGTTTGTCGAGTGTGACGCGAAACTCCATGAGCCGCATTGCCCCGCCCTCGACGAGCGATGTGTTAGACACCGACACTTTAGGCAAATTCGCTGGGGGTGGGTTGTCGTTGTCGGCCACGCTCACGTTGGCGGTGTTTTGGGTGTTGGATATGGTGTAGCCCGAACCGCTGGTTATGGTGGCGGTGATTGAGCCGTCGGTCTCGTCTGTGTTGTCGTTGGTGGTTGTGATGGTGAGGGTGGTGGTGCCGCTGGTGGGTACTGTGATCGTGTGTGGGCCTGTTGTGGCACCAAAGTCGCCCTGTTGAGCGATGGTTATGTTGATCGGTAATGGTTGTGTGGGTGTGGGGCTGGCTGTGAGTGTGAACACCGCGTTTTCGCCTTCGGTTATTCCTGTTCCGGCGGTGATGCTGATTTCCGGTGTTGCTGGGGGTGGGTTGTCGTTGTCGGCCACGCTCACGTTGGCGGTGTTTTGGGTGTTGGATATGGTGTAGCCCGAACCGCTGGTTATGGTGGCGGTGATTGAGCCGTTGGTCTCGTCCTCGTCATCGTCGGCGGTGTTGATGGTCACTGTCGCGGTGCCGCTGGTGGGCATCGTCACAGTGTGTGAGCCTGTTGTGGCTCCGTAGTTGCCGGTCTGGGTGATTGTCACGTTTACCTGAAGCGGCTGCGTCGGTGATGGGTTGGCCGACACTGTGAATGAAGCGTCACCGCCTTCAGTAATGTCGCTGCCGGCGGTGATGCTGATCTCCGGCACCACTATCGGAGGCGGGTTCTGAGCCAGCACTCCGGCGATTTTCAAGGTGAACGGGCCAGAGCGTCTGATGGAGTATGTGGTTGCTTCGATTGTGTAGTCACCCGCGCTCAGTGTCCTAGCGATCCGCGAGTTGCGCCCTTGTCCGCTGTCATCGTCTCGCGCGATATCGCTGCCCGACCGCTGATTGAGCCCTCGCCGCAGATAAAGATATGTGTCCTGCGATGACTCTAAGTCAATTCTCACTGATGCCTGACTGTCCAGGGAAAACGTGAAGAACCGCGCATAGCGGCCGGAACGTGTCACCGACCTGCACGAAGACTCCCACCTGCCTTGCACGGTACCGCTGTTCGCCAATGCCTTTGTGCAGCCATTATCCGGTACCGGTGGGTTGTCGTTGTCGGCCACATTTATGTTCGCCGAGCTGTTAGTGCTGGACACTGTGTATGCGTTGCCTGAGCTGCTGGTTATGGTGGCGGTGATTGAGCCGTTGGTCTCGTCTGTGTCGTCGTCGGCGGTGTTGATGGTTACCGTCGCGGTGCCGCTGGTGGGCATCGTCACAGTTTGTGGGCCTGTTGTGGCACCAAAGTCGCCCTGTTGAGTAATGGTTATGTTGATCGGTAATGGTTGTGTGGGTGTGGGGCTGGCTGTGAGTGTGAACACCGCGTTTTCGCCTTCGGTTATCTCGTTGCCCGCCGTAATGCTGATATCGGGTGTTGTTGGGGGTGGTGTGCCGTTTAGGCATTCCAGAGCTTGTCTGAATGGGGTCCAGCGTGAGTCGTTTGATTCCAGTTTTTGTGCTTCAGCCGCGGTTAATGGTGTGTTGTATGTGCCGGTGGTGCCTGATAGGGCGATCCATGCTCGCCACCAGTTGTTGCGTTCTTTTTTGTTTGCTGTGGTATTTGGCAGCGCATCATGGTTTGCTCGCGCTTTGGTCGCTAACGTTTCGGCCGACCCGCAGTCTGCTGGGGGTGGGTTGTCGTTGTCGGACACATTTATGTTCGCCGAGCTGTTAGTGCTGGACACTGTGTATTCGTTGCCTGAGCTGCTGGTTATGGTGGCGGTGATTGAGCCGTTGGTTTCGTCCTCGTCGT
>VYCQ01000004.1:0-2506 GCA_009843865.1 Acidimicrobiia bacterium | reverse complement strand
GCTGGCTGTGAGTGTGAACACCGCGTTTTCGCCTTCGGTTATCTCGTTGCCCGCCATAATGCTGATATCGGGTGTTGTTGGGGGTGGGTTGTCGTTGTCGGCCACGCTTACGTTGGCGGTGTTTTGGGTGTAGGATATGGTGTAACCTGAGCTGCTGGTTATGGTGGCGGTGATTGAGCCGTTGGTTTCGTCCTCGTCGTCGTCGGCGGTGTTGATGGTTACTGTCGCGGTGCCGCTGGTGGGCATCGTCACAGTTTGTGGGCCTGTTGTGGCACCAAAGTCGCCCTGTTGAGTAATGGTTATGTTGATCGGTAATGGTTGTGTGGGTGTGGGGCTGGCTGTGAGTGTGAACACCGCGTTTTCGCCTTCAGTTATCCCGTTGCCCGCCGTAATACTGATATCGGGCATCGAGCGTGCTACTGAGATCTGCACGGCAAGGTTGGCAGTGCTGGAATCATCGTTCGCGATCACGAGCACATGGTAGATGTTGTCAGCATCGGCATCGGCTGGGGTATCGACTCGGGGAGAGGCACGGAAGCTAAGAACGCCAGCGGCAGATATGTCGAAATTAGTGGCATCTTGGCCGGATAACGTCCAGGTCACAGAGGCATCTAGGTTATGTGGGGTGAAGGTAGCCACCGGGTCAGTTCCTAGATGGTCATAAGAAACTGTATTTGGCCCTTCTAGGCGCGCAGCAGCAGGCCCGAACACCTGAAGGATTTTGTCGTTGCCCGAGCCGTTGGAGGTTGTGATGTACAGAGCGTCATCGGGGCCGAGGGTTGACGAGCGCAGACGTCCGTAATGTTGATCGAGTTCAGGTGCCGTTGTTTCGCTGATGAATGTGCCATCTTTGGTGAACTCGAAGATCTTTAGATACTTTTGCTTCAACACAGTGACGGCCAGTCGACCATTCCATGCTCCCCAGCTTTGGCCGTCAAGAAACACTGCTCCGCTTGGCGCGATTGCAGGGAAACCCGATTGCCATTTGGGCGCGATGGCATTGGGAAAGGCTTCAAGGTTGGTCATGGGCACGTTCTCGTTGTAGGGCGGGGTGGGGTTCCAGCCGTAGTTGCCTCCGGGGACGATGAGGTTGATTTCATCGTCGTAGTCTGGACCGTGTCCAACCACCCAGACCTGCTTGGTGTTAGGACGAAACGCGAGTCCTTGAGGGTTGCGGTGTCCGTAGCTGTAGACGGGGGTCTTTTGAGAAGGATTTTCAGGATCGCTAAACGGGTTGTCGGGAGCACCCTCGCCGGTTTGCGCATTTACCCGCAGGATTTTTCCTGCCAGCGAGTTTATGTCTTGCGCTTTGCCCGCAATTGAACCGTCGCCGGTGGTAATCCACAAGTAACCGTCCGGGCCAAAGCGAATTCGGCAGCCGCCATGCCATCCGTTGTTTTTAAAGTCAATGCTGCCGACAAGCGGATCATCGACACGAGTAGCGTTGCTATAGGTTGAATCCATAGTCCACGAGATCACCTGTATTTCTATCCTGTTTGTTGTTTGTGCTTGGCAGGTGTAGAAGCGTCGGTTGTTGTTGAAGTCGGGATCGATAGCAAGGCTCATCAGCCCGACAGAGAAGCTGGAGTGCAGGCCGCTGAAGTTGACGTTGATTGTTTGAAGCCGTCCATCGGGGAATCTGGCATGCAACGAACCACCTCGCTCTGTGAACAGCATCGTGCCATCTGGGGTAAAAGCAATGTCCCAGGGAATCGTGAGATCAGAAACAATCGTGCGCACGGTCAATGGTTGAGATGCCTCCGCAGCTGCAATCGGGGCATCGGAGATCCATTCGGCGGTGTTGTCCAAGCTGAATTCCCTTAAGCTTCGCCGGTCGGAGTACTGCACGCTCACTTTGAGATATTTTCCGGCGTGGTCGACAGATGGCGTGAAGGCTGCCGCTTCTGCTTTCACTCCTGCTTGTGACCCCGGAAGCCCTCCAGCGACGTTGATGTACCGTCCATCCCGGTTAGCATCCGCAGAGACGCTCCATCTCCAGATGACCTTATTGGGGCTTACTCCTCCGTCGGGGTCAATTAGTTGGCCGCGGATTACCTGACCGGCATGAACTGTTGTTGGAGTAACGGTAACGGTGCCTGGTTCTTCTAAGTCCGTCACCCGAATATAGACAGGGATCTCATAAGAGCCATCCTCATCCGTGGCAGTTACAGCCACCGTGTAGCGGCTGCGTGTTTCATAATCTAGTGGTCCAGTGGTTTGTAGCTGCCCACTGACGCTGTCAATGCTGAAGCTGTCGGCATCCGATCCGCTCAGCGAGTAGGTTGTCGTGCCGACGGGATTTTCTAGCGCTACGGGCGCGCCGATGGCGGTGCTGGCAGGCTGGTTCTCCGCCACTTGACGTTGCAGGTTTCCAGAGGATTCGGAACTGAAGATGGTTGAGGAAGTAGAAGCCGAGACGGATAGGTAGCCGGAGTGGGCTCCACTTAAGAACAACGTGAGGGCCATCAGCATTGCTGTGTACCTCAGCCACATTATTGCTTTCATG
>VYCQ01000028.1 GCA_009843865.1 Acidimicrobiia bacterium | reverse complement strand
ACAACCCTGAACAAACTACGAGGAACACAACTTTAAAACATGCTCAAAACACCAACCAAACAACCCCAAAAAACTACCCCAACACCAAACACCAAACACCAAACCCTAAACCTAACCCTCAACCACATACCAACTACTATAGAAACACCTAAAAACTGCCATCAACTTTTAAACAACAACCCCAAACACCCACAGCACCACATTACAAACACCATCGGACACTCGACGGTGATCGCATCTCGTAAATAATCGTGGCGTAACCTCAGGAAGTCACACCACCAAAAGCTGATCGATAATACTCGCTATGCTCAAGTTCTGATGCCGCTGCCTCATCAATAAGGATGGTGACATTAGGGTGGAGCTGAAGCGATGAAGCTGGCATCATCGCGGTGACGGGGCCCTCCACTGCACTCTTAACAACATCTCGTTTCTTCAAACCAAACGCTACAAGAATGATGCTACGAGCATCCAAAATAGTACCAATGCCCTGTGTTAATGCCTGAGTCGGCATGTCATTGCGGTGATCGAAATATGGGGCGTTGTCTCTCTGAGTTTGCTCCGTCAACGTAATCAAGCGGGTCCGTGAAGCCAAAGAAGAACTCGGCTCATTAAATCCAATATGACCATTGCTGCCTATACCCAAAATTTGCAGGTCTATCCCTTCAGCTTCGACAATAGAAACCTCGTATTTGCGGCAAGCCTCTTGATCGTCCAGCGCATTACCTTCTGGCACATACACTGCTTTCGCCTTCACATCGATCTGATCAGTGAAAACTCGTCGTATAAAAGTTTTAAAACTCTGAGGGTGATCAACAGGCAAACCAACGTACTCATCAAGCAAAAACATGGTAGTGCATGCAAAGCTAATATCGCCCCTTCTATAGCGATTCACAAGTTCCTCATACAAAGCAAGAGGCGAAGAACCAGTAGCCAACCCAAGTACGGTGTTGGGCTTACTTTCTATTTGTGCTGTAACCATATCGGCCGCAATATATGCAGCTTCAACATTAGAATTGCAGATCACTACTTTCATTGAAGTGCCTGCACAAGATTACGGGGATCATAGGCTACATGTCCCTCGACGATGGTCAAGCAAACTGCAAAATCCTCATTCAACGCAATAATGTCAGCATCTTTTCCTTCTACCAACTCTCCCTTAGTATGAGCACCAATCACACATGCAGGCGTAGTAGTTGCCGTTACCAAAGCTTCAACAATCTGACAACCTGTCCAATCCATTAAGTTACTAACCGCACTTCTCATTGTTAAACAGCTCCCTGCTAGAACTCCTTGTTCATTCCTCACCTCATCTCCAACCATCATAATCCTGCTATCACCTAATTGAAACTCTGTCATTTCGGCCTCAGCGCCATTGGAACGATAAGCATCAGCCGCTTCCTCCGCTGATGGCGCTGGAATGCCCTGCCGCGACAGTGTCCCACAACTAACAAGTTCGCGAATCATATTAAGTGCATTGGAGAGTTCGGGGGCCATCATTACCATCGCCACTCCCCAGTCAGATAGCCACTCCTCCATCCCTTGAGCCGGAGGCTCCTGCAAGTGTTGCTCTGAATGAGCCCCGCGCCGTTCCGGATTGAGCATCGGGCCCTCCAAATGAAGCCCGATATGGTACGCCCACCTCAGTAACTCCTGAGCTACTTACAACAGGTTGACACACGAGTATTGGCAATTACATCATTACTATCATCCAGCAAAACAGCGCTGATTTTGCTGCCACCGATATCAACTCCTGCCGTGGAGGTCATGGCTCATTTCCTGCCTGGCTAGCAAAACCAAGAATGCCTCTTCACTTCACTGCTCCCTCTGTTAGCCCTCGTAAGAACTGACGAGAAAAGATCACATATAATATTAACACTGGCACCATCGCCAAAGTTAGAGCTGCTAAAACCGCATTCCAATCAGATGCGAATTGACCAAGAAACTGTTGAGCACCCAGAGTGACCGTTCGCTTGCTTTCCTCAGGTGCCAGAATTAACGGAAACCATAAATCGTTCCACACCGGCAACATGGTGAACACGGCCACAGCTCCCAAACCGGGTCTAACAAGTGGAATCACCAAACCAAATATCCGGTATTCATTAGCCCCATCAATACGGGCTGCTGCCTTTATATCACCTGGCACTTGACGAAAAAACTGGCTGAGAAGAAATATCCCCAACGGAATACCCATAGCTGTATACACCAGAATAAGAGCCCATAGGGTATTCACAAGCTTCAAATCAACTATAAAGTCAAGCAAACTAACCGTACCAAGACGAATTGGGATCATAATACCAATCGCCATATATATGGTTAAGAAAGTATTACCAGGAAACTTATACTCAACCAACGCATGCGCCGCCATTGCAGACAACAACACAACTAGCAATACAGAAGCGACCGTAACAATAAAACTATTTAAAAAATAGCGCTCAAAATTTGCCTGTTCAAATACAGTTCTATAACCAACTAAATCAAAAGTACCAGGTGTAGGCACAGAAAAAGCAGAATCAAATAACGCTCGCCTAGACTTCAGTGAATTGAACACAATCAGCAAAATGGGGCCCAAAGCAATTGCTGCATAGGCAAGCAAAACAAAATGAATACCCCAGGCACTAAAGCGAGGCTTCTTTATCGCCAACATGCGCCTTTTGCGTGTCTCCCTCCCATTATCTGAGGCACCATTGCCTGAGGATGATGGAATCTCTGGCCTATCTATTGATGTTAAACCCATAGCGTCACAGCTGATAAGTAGTGATACGACGCTGCCACAGAAGCATATAGGCCAATACCCCGATCAGAATCACAAAGAACATCGCCGATGCTACTGTTGCTCCCATAGCCGCATCACCTAGTGCTAACTGATTTCCGAAAAAAGTGCGATAAAAGAACGTGCCCATAATATCGGAAGAATATTCTGGGCCTGCTAATGCCCCTTTGACCGTATAAATCAGATCAAACGCATTGAAGTTCGCAATAAACGTAACGACAGTAATGATTCCAAGCGTGGGAAGCAGGAGAGGGAAAGTAATACTCCAGAAGATTCGCCAACCGTTAGCACCATCTACTCGAGCAGCCTCAATCAAATCATCTGGTATTGAAATCAACACTGCATAGAAAAAGATCATCGGAATACCTACGAATTGCCATACCGATATTAATGACAGGGTGGGCAACACCGTAGAAGATTCTCCTAAAAGGGCGCTGTCATTGATACCCCAAAGGGGACTCAATATTTGACGCCATATAAAACCAACAATCACAACAGACAAAGTTGTCGGCAAAAAGATCACAGTTCGATAAATATGCTGCCCTCGAATGCCTTTTGCTGTAAGCAAGGCAGCTAAAGCCAATCCCACGGGGTTTTGCACCAAACAATGAAAAGCGAAAAACACAAAATTGTTCCGCAGAGCATTCCAGAAGCGATCTGCGAACACAGGCTCACCTAACAAGGTGCGGAAATTATCTAAGCCAATATAAGACCCCGAATTGTTGTACAGGCTGAGACGAAGCGAATCCACAAGTGGATAGACCATGAAGGCGGTATAAATCACCGCCGCTGGGGCCAAGAAAATTGCAAGATGCCAAGGAAAACGGCGATTCCCCCCGGATCGAGGATGCCACAGCTTTGCGACACCCCCGATCTTAGAAGGGGAACCAACCTCGGACTCTTGCAAGAGCTGCACCTTTATCAGCACCGCACCCGCAAAGAACCGTTTAAATCAAGGTTTTCTTAGCTACCAGGGGTGTACCAAGAATCAAGACCATCTTGAAGGCGCTGAGCACCTGCAACAGGGTCACCATCGCCTGTGAGCATATCAACGCTTACAGCCCACAACTCATTCTCCAGATTGGGCTCGCCACGGGAGAGAATCTGATAGGAATTGCGGATTGTGGACTCACATTCGTTGCGCCAAGAAGCGAATTCTTGAGCAAGCGGATCATCAAGAGCAACCGGTTCGCTTTGCAAGCTGAAGAATCCAGGCAACGCATTCGCAAAAATCTCAGCAAACTCCGATGTGGTCACCCACGTCAAGAATGTCCGAGCGGCTTCCGGCTCATCAGATGCAGCATTCAAGCCCAAACCAATGTCGGTGTGATCGCTGATGTAGCAAGTTGACTGACCAGCTGGAGGCGGCGGGTAGAAGGCACCCATTTCAAAATCAGCGTTAGCATTAAAACCGGTGATCTCCCATGATCCCGCAGGATAGATGGCAGCTTGACCGAGGGTGAACAGATTCTGAGCATCGGTATAGGTCACCGCAGAGGCACCATCAGGAAGATACTCAGACCACCTCTTTAATGATGCCAGCGTGTCCACATATGCCTGATCGGTCAACTTACCGCTGCCATCAAGAAGGGCTAGACGGCCTTCCTCACCCTTCCAATAATTGGGGCCGACGTTCTGGAAGCCCATTGTGGCAGCTTCCCACTGATCGTTCGTGCCCATCGACAAAGGCGTGTAGGTTCCATCTTCCTGGATTGCCTCTAGAAGCTCAAAGAACTCCTCTTCGGTCTCAGGTTCGCTGAGGCTCAGGAGGTTAAATGCATCCCTGTTGTAGATAAACCCATGTATAACAGCGGCCATCGGCACACAGAAGGGGGTGCTGCCATCGTCGGTTATCCATGCGCTCTTAGCAACGGAGCTGAAGTTTTCAATGCCCGGCAAATCGTTGAGAGGAGCAAGATCTCCACGATTGTAAAGAGCCAAAGATGCATCAAATGGGCGACAGGTAATCAGGTCACCCGCTGTGCCCCCTGCCAACCGCGTGTCCAGAGCTGCGTTGTACTCAGTTGGAACCGTTGGATCGAACTCCACATTGATGTGAGGGAACTGTGCCTCAAACGCAGGAATGATCTGATCATTCCAAATCGCGGCATCATCCGATCTCCAACTCTCAATGCTTATGGTCGCTGTCTCCTGTGGGTCATCCATTGGGTCATCCATAGGCTCCTCTGGGTCATCCATAGGCTCCTCTGGGTCATCCATAGGCTCCTCTGTAGCCATAGGCTCCTCTGGGGCCGCACCAGAATCGTCGTCGTCGTTGCCGCATGCAGCAGCAATAAGCCCAAAGGCCAGCAACACGACGATCCATCTAGTCAACAGTTTCTTCATTTTGGAACCTCCAATAATTCCATTTATCAATAACTCCATTTATTCTTTTGGATCAATGGGTTTTAATTAATTTTTTATTTATGAGAATGTTCCTAGATTGCGCGCGTGTATTCGCGAGCTGCTTCTCATGACACCAATAGATTTAGTTTGCAAATACACTCTTGTCAAATCCTTCCCCCATCTGTTGTCGATGTTGGTTCTAGTTGCCTAATTAGTTTTCTTCGTCTTTTCGTGCTGCCTGCTGTACATCTGAATCAAGGGTGATGCCTTCATCAGTGTCATCGGCATCATCAGTATCGTCAGAATCATCATCGCCATCAGTGTCATCGGTGTCGATGGTATTGTTTTCGGTATCTTCATCATCGGTGGTGTCTTCATCATCGATGATGATATCTACCTGGTTGTCGACGGTGTCAGGGTCTTGGTCATCTGAAGGTTCAACACCGCCGCCTAGGTTTGTGGTGAGGTCAACATCTGCTAGGTTGCCGAGGGTGACTGTGGCGGTCTCAGCGCTTTCGACAGCGTCATCGTCCACTGCGGTGAGTATGAGTGTTGCTGTTTGAGCGTCTGCGCCTGTGAGGGTTACCGACGGTGTGAGTGTGGTTTGCGCAGACAGCGTGACCCCGCTGTTGATCCCCACACCTGTTTTCAATGTCAACACGAAATCGTCTGTATTGATGCTGTCACCCGAAATAACTAACGGCACTTCAACTGTTTCACCCACAACCAAAACACGACTCAACATAACTGTGATTTCTGCTGTTGTTGTGTCAGCCTCGACTACAGCGCCACCACCGCTAAGCGTCACCACAGTCACATCATCATCAGTGATGGTGATGATGGTTTTGTTTTGTTTGTTGGACACTGTGTAGTGGTCTGTTGGTTGGATTGTGGCTACAACTGTGCCTGCTGGCCGGTCTGTTTGGTCTTCATGAGTGGTGTAGGTGTAAGTAGCTGAGGTTTCACCTGCGGGGACGATCACCTCTACAAGTGTCACAGAAGCTGTTTCAGAGTTCCCACTGCTATGGGTTTCTTCAATATCTAACATCACGGTTAGATCAACAGTGGGGGCAGGGTCAACGCTTATCACAAACACAGCGTCACCGCCTTCAACAACAACATCTTTGTCGCTAGACACTCCCACCGCTGACACCACAGGCTCTACCACAACAAGCTCAGCACTATTGCTCGGAGCGGTATAAGTGCCGTAGAGGGTTTGGATTTGTGTGTTGTTTAGGGTTTTGTTGTAGATGCGGATGTCGTCTAGCCAGGTGTTGGCTGTGAGGGTGTCGTCTGTTTTGGCACCGATGCGTGCTAGGGCTAGTGGGTGGGCGGTGTTAACGGTTATGGGGTTAGCACCGTTGACGTAGAGTTTGACTGATGAGCTGTCACCTACCAGGGTTAGGTGTGTCCATTGGTCTGCGGGGGCGGTGTAAGCGAATGTGTTGTTGCCGATTGATATTCGGTTAGCGTTACCGGTTTCGAGCTTGATTTGGCCTGCGCTACCGGTGGCGGGGGCGAACAACACTGCGTCACCGGTTACAGCGGTGCGTTTCACCCACAACGCGGCGGTCCACCCGTCAACCGCGGGTAGCGGATCAGCGCCGGTGTAAATCCAGTCGACTGCGCCGTCTAAGCTGATCGCCCCACCGTCAACACCGGCGGTTTGCCAACTAGCACCGGTGATGGTGCCTGCGGTGTGGCGGCGGCCTATATCAGAAACATAGCTGCCAGCACCGTCGTTGAATGACCACAGGTGAACAAGGTGTTCGTAGGCAGGGTCATCATATGATTCGTAGCGGGCTAAGATTTGATCGGCGGTGAGGGTTTGGTCCCACATTTTCAGCTCGTCTAGTTTGCCTCTAAACATTACGGGAGTGGTGCTGACACCAGATTGGCCGGGGTGGTCTCTGTCGTAACGACCGCTTCTCATGATGCCTATAGCTTGTCGCGGTAGCGGCACAACAACGTTTAGAGTGTCTTGTAGCACACCGTTGGCATAAATTTTCGTGTCCGTAGCGCTACCAACAAACGTTAAATACACCCAGGTGTTTAACGGCAACGTATAGCTAGACGGTACTTCTCTAGGAGTCTCTTTACGGTTAAACACCCCAACTCTGCTGGTGTTACCTGTTTGTAAATGCAACCGGTAATCCAGGCTGCTTAACAGCGTAGCGTTGTTAACAGACCCGGTTCGTTTCACCCACGCTGACACCGTCCACGGTGGCGCGATATCGCCGTGAGCGAAATGAACCCGCTCTCCAACGTTATAAAACTCGAACGAGTCACCCACCTGAGCATCCGATGTGTCAATACGCGGCCGATCGCTAAGACTATTGCTCGGCCCGTAACCCTGCCCGTGAGCGCCTGCTATCTCATCAAACGCGATTTTCACACGCTCCCCCAACCCGCCGCTACCGCCACCAATTATATACTCACCAGGCACTTTCGCTTTAGCAGCATCAAACGTGTAATAGTGGTTAGGCGACCCGTCATCAACACGCACATCGGGGAAACCCACATAACCCGGTGGCCGTCCCACCGCCGCTAAACGCGCCTCAAACACATCCATCTCATCAGCGGTAGCTGTGTTCGCCCACAACCTGTCACCCAAAAGCGCGCGCGGTCGTTTCAACAAACCCTCAATATAAGCACCTTCAGCCCAATGCGAAGCATCAGCCCACACCGCTATACCCGTACCAATCTCATTAGTCCGCTCCAACGGAATAACTTCCGCTTGCGCTTTAGACTGCAACGGTATATCAAACGACCGCGGGCCCAACACCAAATACAACTTATGCGGAACCCACCGCAAATTAACAGTGTCATAACCATTCCAACTCGAATGAGTGTCTTTATCCCAAGGCATCAACAACACATCCCTACTCAAAGACACATTCGGCGAAGACCCATTACCCTCAAACCCGTTATACAACATCGACCGCTTACCCAACCCGCGAGCTATATCATCCATATCGTTCAAAAACTTATTAATCAAATCCGCCGCAGTCGACACACCCGCAACCCTTTGAATAGCAGCCGTTGTAGTCGAACAAGAATTGAACTGAGAAAAAATCTCATCACCACCAAGACCGAAATACGGGCCAGGAAACCACGCAGCGAAATTCGTGATCAACCCGCCCACATCAGTCCACGCCTTAGCCGACATATCAATGTAATAATTCCCATAACACGCCGCAGCAATACCAAAATAAGTAGTAATCGGATCAGCATGCCCAGGCACATTAATACCCGGAACAATCGCAATATGATGCTCCGCAGCCACCGCCACCAACGCATCCACATCAGCTTTAGTGTAATAACCTTTAGGCGTAGCCAAACACACCTGCTCACCATCAACCGTTTTACAATACTTATCAGGATCATGCAACCGGAACGAATTACGCTCAGATAAATGCCAATAATAAGTATTCAACTTCGCCCACGACATCTCCCGCATCGAATCAGCTAAATACGACGGCTCCCAAAACGTGCGCGACACATCCGAATGAACCATCCGCACCCCCTGAGAACCAGTAGGCCAATCCCGCGCCGTACCCTGCGGCACTGTCACACCATCATCAGACAACCTTAACGCTTGCAACAAAGTACGCGACCCATAAAACACACCCGAAGACGAATTAGCCGACAACACCACACGATCCGTGACCGCCAACTCATAACCCTCCGCCGACAACACCGAATCCGCTGTATCCAAAATATTCAACACCACATCCCCCGCCTGCGGCACCACACCATTCTCACCAGCCACCACCACCAACAAATCCAAACCCGTCTGCAACTTCAAATCAGCCTTCACCT
>VYCQ01000036.1 GCA_009843865.1 Acidimicrobiia bacterium | reverse complement strand
CCCCCACATTACCCACCCGCTGTTGGATGATCTCTTCTAACCCTGCAAAAGCACCCCCTACGATAAACAACACGTTGGTGGTGTCAATCTGAATGAACTCCTGATGAGGGTGTTTGCGGCCACCCTGAGGAGGTACTGAAGCCGAAGTGCCTTCCAATATTTTCAACAAAGCCTGCTGTACCCCCTCACCAGACACATCCCGAGTAATAGAAGGGTTCTCACTCTTGCGAGAGATCTTGTCGATCTCATCAATGTAGATGATCCCGGTTTCAGCCTTTTTAACATCGTAGTCGGCAGCTTGGATGAGCTTGAGAAGGATGTTCTCCACATCCTCTCCTACATAACCAGCTTCGGTTAAAGCTGTTGCATCAGCAATAGCGAAGGGCACGTTGAGCATCCGAGCCAAGGTTTGCGCCATCAGCGTTTTACCGCAGCCGGTAGGCCCTAACAACAAGATGTTCGACTTGGCCAACTCCACCTCAGGATCAGCCAAACCCATTTGCACTCGCTTGTAATGGTTATAAACGGCTACCGACAAAATGCGCTTAGCGTGTTCTTGGCCGATTATGTAGTCGTTCAAGAAAGCATAGATCTCATTAGGCTTGGGGAGTTCCTTGAAACCAACGTCGGTGCCCTCGGCTAACTCTTCCTCAATAATCTCATTGCACAGGTCAATGCACTCGTCGCAAATGTAGACACCCGGCCCAGCAATCATCTTTTTGACCTGCTTTTGGGTTTTCCCACAAAAGCTGCACTTAAGCAGCTCGCCGCCTTCTCCGAACTTCGCCACCTTGCCTGCTCCCCTGCTGCCCTTTACCCTAAGTCCCGGTGCCGTCTATCTGCTCAACTACCTGATAGCGGTAATTGCGCTATCGTTCTCGACTCCCTCGCGAGACGAGATCACCTCATCGATCAGCCCATACTCTTTGGCATCATCAGCGGTCATGACATAATCCCGGTCAGTATCTTGCTTAATTTTGGCGAGATCTTGACCAGTATGTTGAGCCAACAACTCCTCAAGCTGGTCTTTAAGGCGTTGTATCTCCCTAGAGGCAATCTCAATATCGGACACCTGTCCTGAGGCACCAGCATAAGGCTGGTGGATAAGCATCCTAGCATGGGGGAGGGCCATGCGCTTACCATCAGTGCCAGCGGCCAACAACACCGCCGCGGCTGAGGCGGCTTGCCCAAAACAGATTGTGGTGATGTCGGGCTTGAGGTACTGCATAGTGTCGTAGATGGCAAACATTGCATTGATGTCCCCGCCGGGGCTGTTGATGTAAAGGTTAATGTCCTTATCAGGGTTTTCCGACTCTAGATGCAAAAGCTGTGCGCAGATTAGGTTGGCTACAGTGTCGTCTATGGGAGTGCCCAAGAAAATGATGTTCTCTTTAAGCAGACGAGAATAGAGGTCAAAAGAGCGCTCACCCCGATTGGTCTGCTCAACCACAAAAGGCACCATATAGTTAGAAGGGTTGTGATTAAAAGAGTTCATTTGATTTAGCTCTCGGAAGTTGCTCTCTTAGGTTGTGGTTCAGGAGTTTCTAGGAGAAAGTCAGACTCTTGATCTGACTCAAGACTAGACCGTGCAATGGGGTTTCCGTCGGTATCTGTAATCTCTACTCGATCCAAGACCCATTCGCGGGTCTTGCGCATCTGAGCATCTAAGCGTACTGCCTTAAGCCGCGTTTCGTCATTTTCAAACACAGCCGCTTTGAGGTCTTCGGTAGTCTGCCCCACCTGCGCTGCTAGAGCTGCGAGTTCACGATCTACATCCTGTTCGGTAGCTTGAATAGATTCTGCTAAAGCCACTGCCCGCAGCGCCAGATCTGTCTTGGCCTCTTGCAAGGCTGGTTCCCGCATCGCTTCGGCTAGCTCCTCGGAAGTTTGGTGAATGACCGCCAAGTAGTCTTCCAAGCTCATACCTTGACTCTTGAGGCGCATCTGTAAGGCCCGAAGACGATGTTGCACCTCAGCCTCTACTAGGGCTTCAGGCACCTCGTCGCTCACCAACTCGGCAAGATGCTCACCCACTTGGCGAGACAGCGAAGCGAGAGCGTTGGCTTTTTTGGCTTGAGCAATATTGCCCGCAATATCGACACGTAACTCTTCAATCGTATCGAACTCAGAAGCTTCTTGAACGAACTGCTCATCGCAATCCGGCAAAACAGTTTCTTTCACCTCTTTAACCAGAATCCGAAAGCGCAAAAACCCATCTGAATCAGCATCGGGGTGCTCAGCGTTGAACTCCAATATATCGCCTGCTTTAGACCCTCGAAGTTGCTCGTCAATTTCTGGTACCACGGCACCTTGACCCACCTCATAGGCATAGTCATCAACCGTCAGGCCCTCCACCTCCTCGCCGTTGTAGGAGCCATAAATGTCTATGGTGACTTGATCGCCATCAATAGCGGGGCGACTCACGGTAGCCAACTCCCCAAACTGCTTGCGCAGCACATCAAGCTGCTCACGAATCTCCTCATCGGTGGGTTCAGGGCTGGGCACCTCCACCTGAAGCTGGTCATAACCCGTGATGGTTACGCTCGGACGCACCTCCACAACAGCAGCAAAACTCACCAGCCCTTCTTCGGTGCCGCTGGTGATGTCTATCTCAGGAGAAGCAATCACATCCACATCGTGATCTATGACAGCTTTTGAATAATACTCTGGTATAGCATCGCTAAGGGCTTCACCTCGTGCAGCTTGATGGCCTAAGCGAGCCTCCAGCACGCGGCGGGGGGCCTTACCGGGGCGAAATCCGGGTAGTCGCACCTGCTTAGCTAGCTTGTGAAAAGCCTCATCTAGTTTTTGATCAAACTCTTCGGGTTCGATGTCAACCAACACCTTTACCCTGTTGCCATCAAGGGCTTCCACCGTGCTCTTCACAGGCTAAGCAGCTTACCGGCAGGCCATCCGATAATAGTGTCGTAGAAAATCGAGCAGACCGCTTATAGCATTGCCAGACATAGCGCGGGTGTAGTTCAGTGGCAGAACCCCAGCCTTCCAAGCTGATGACGCGAGTTCGATTCTCGTCACCCGCTCCAGTAAACCCACCACCAACAGAAGATAGATCCCATCACCTAGCCCCCGTAGCTCAGCTGGGACAGAGCAGTTGACTTCTAATCATCAGGTCGCAGGTTCGAATCCTGCCGGGGGCGCTCGTTTGCTCGAACCTATTTTACTTTTTACTCAGACCTATAATTGGCCTCATACCGGTATGAGGCCAGTTCTTCCGCAGTCAACTGATCTGGTGGGACTAGCTCATAGTGTTTTTCACGAGCAATAGTGATTATGTCGTCAGACTCCTCAAACTCAAATAAAGCAATCGCGCTATTAGCCATGAACTGAGCAGCAATTGGGCGAGCAAGCAAATCAGAAAATTTCTGCTCGGCAACTCTGAAATCTTGCCAAATCTGGATCACACTGAGGGTGTCAGAACCACCTTTGGCCTGAACAGGCAAAACGTAATGCGCGCCGTGCTGATCTAGGCCCACATATAGGTCGTCAGTTTCCACCTGAGAACTGCTACTACGACCGTCGATCGCGTTTTCGACAATTACGGATGTACGTAAGTGACTTTGCAAGGGCTAGCAAGCAAGGCCGGTGAATATATCCAATAGGCGGTTATAACGCAGTCTTGCTAATAAAGCCTGCTCATCGAACATGGCATATTTTGCAATGACTCCAGGAGTCGAATCTGGCAGTCTAATGGTGCGCAATCCCATGCGAGGCTCAATCAAGTTGAAGGGTACAGCACGCAGCACATATACCGCATTGCCACCGGGGAAGATCGCTCACTCGCTATTCGGCGGTGCTGCCTCCCGCACGCTGTCAGGCAGGGGGTCGCGGTAGCGCAAGGAATAGATGATGTCTCCAAGGTTCTTGGGACGCGGTTCCCCAAGCGCCGCCGCTGCTACAACAAGTTCATCTCGCTGAAACGCCACCTCATCCATGCCAGGTCGGCAATGATCGGCGAATATCTTAGCGATAATGCGCTGGGCGAGGCTCTCATTGGCTGCACTCATCGCTCGATAACACCTAGGTGGTGCCCGGCCATCTGAGAATAAGCACTTCTTCGCGAAGGTACTCGTTGGTAGCGGTGGCATGACGAGTGCGAAACAGGTCAATGGCCTCAACTTCGTACCCAGCACGCTCGGCTATCTCAGCGAGAATTTGGCCTGTTCGTATCATCACCCTCAGATAAGAGGTCTGATCGCCTACCACATAGGCCAACCGGGCACCAGGACGCAGCACCTGTCTCAGAGAGGCAAGATGGCGAGCCATCCCACCGAAATACAACTTAGCCACTCGATGGTACATGCGCTCAAATCCCGACTCTTTCCCCAGTGCGATGCGCCGCTCCTCGATGACGGTGGCGATGCGTTCGACTTCGGAATCACCCTTGATCCAATCATCGTCGTCGTCGTTTCGATACACGCCACGCGTATTTGACCGCACGAGGTCTTTCTTCATCACCTGAAGGGCTGACCTGTCACTGATATATCCTAACAAGACTGATTCGAGACGAACGGTGCGAGAATAGTCCTTTTCATTAGGATACGGCGGCGAGGTGATCACAGCATCGATGCTCTCAGGCTCAATTCGCTGGTCAATTTCTCTTGCATCACCATCTATAGCATGAGCTGGTGTTCCGTCCAATTCTCTGAGATGCCGTAGGTCGTCAGACATAGACAAGACGGACAAAAGCCACCGGCTCACCACACTGGCATCTTGTTTTATCTTGCCCACACCGACCTCGGGGCCAAACCTGAGATTACCGACATCAGTCGGCAACACTCGGGCAAGCGCTAGCCGCTCGTGCGCTACATACCTCGCATCGTGTTCACCTTCGAGTGCTTCCTTCAAAACGAGCACCTTATGCAACGGCAAAGGACTGATTGAGTTCTTCAGTAGGAGTTTGGCAGATTGTGCAGGCAGCGTCCGAAGTTGCACATCTGAGGGCGGTGCCTTCATCGGCTCGTCGCTGATTCCGTCCGCAGCCAACATGGCCAATGCCTTCTCCGCTATTAGGCCAGCGTGCGCCGCAAGATTGTCTGGATCAGGCGACCAGTCCACTTTCGTGCTAGCTGCCAAACGGGATACTCCAACCGCTTCAAGACCTACACTAGGAACTCCCTGTTTCTTTGCCTCCACTAAGGTTGTGCCTGTGCCGCAAAACGGGTCAAGTAACCGATGACTGCTGTCAAGACCGAAACGGTGAACATAATCCCGCACCAAATGTGGTGGAAAAGAAAGAACAAACCGATACCAATCATGAGCAGGAGCGTCCTGGGGCAGCAACGAATTCATAGAACCGTTCGTCCCTGGACGCGGCGAATAATTCATAACAGCCACGGTAGACCAAGCACTACTACCTAGAAGCGGAATTTGGCTAAGTCGATACATCTCACTACGACTCACTTCAACTCCCTTCGTTCCACGACCACCTAACACTAAGGGCCTACAGCGACAATTTAGAAAAAGCCATTAACATGGCTTCTGCACCCAGCGGCTACGTATGGATCAGCCCGACTCAACAGGTGTCCCGGACTCAAGTAGCAACAATTATCCGCAAAAACGCCGACAAGTCGCCAACGCCACCTATCCGGCCCACATCATGCTTGACATAGGTCTCGAAATAGTCAGCGAACGCTTAACAGGGCTCGAGTTGCTGAAGATGAAGATAGCGTCCTTTTTTCGCTGTTAGATACCCCTAGCCGCGACAGTATCGCTACTAGCTAACTCAACATGAGAAAAGGTAGCCTTTATGCGGAATGGTATGTTTGATGAGAATTGGTTTGATAAAGGATTAGCCTGATAAATGAGTGCTGAACATCAAGAGCGAGTGGCAGATCAAGAGCTACGTGACTTGCTGGGCGAGTTACCCGCCATCAGCATTGAGGGGCCGCGTGCAGTCGGGAAAACCTGGACGGCCAGCCAGCTGGCTAACACGATCTGGGCGCTTGATGATCCCGAAACCCTCGCAGAAGTTCAGGCTGATCCGCGCCTACTCACTCAAGGAGAGCCGCCTATCCTCATCGACGAATGGCAACGGTTCCCTGCCTCGTGGGACATCGTGCGTAGATCAGTCGACCACAACTTCAGCCCGGGGAGGTTCATCTTAACCGGATCAGCTCAGCCAGAGACCCGTCCAGCGCACTCAGGTGCCGGGCGCATCATCACCCTACGAATGTGGACAACGTCTCTAGCTGAGCGCCACCCAGACCTACCCTCGGTCAGCCTCAAAACTCTATTGGCAGGCGACCACATCAAAATTGAAGGCACATGTAGCTTAAATTCAAAAGACTACGCAGCTGAGATCATCTCTGGAGGTTTTCCCGGATGGCGTAACACCAGCGGACGGGCGCGCAACCTTCTGTTGGACGGCTACCTACACCGTCTGACCGAACACGACTTTCCACTTTCGGGCCATAAAGTCCGCAACCCCGCGGCCCTAAACCGCTGGCTCACCGCGTACGCCGCGGCAACATCGACCAGCGCTTCCTACGAGACCATCCGCGATGCCGCCACCTCGGGCGAAAGAGACAAACCAGCAAAAACAACGACCATCGCCTACCGCGACACCCTCGAGGCCATATGGATCTTAGAACCGCAACCAGCATGGATTCCCGCGGGTAGTCACCTGAGCCGCCTCAAACGAAGCCCCAAGCACCACCTAGCTGACACCGCGCTGGCAGCAAGACTACTCAACACAACCGCAGACACCCTCGTCAGCGGCGATGCTAACCCCCACGCTAAAGCCGGGTTCGCCCACTCTGAGATATTTGGTGCCTTGTTCGAGTCTATGGTGGTCCACGATCTCAGGGTCTACGCCCAAGCAGCCGATGCCAAGGTCTTACATATGCGCACATGGAACGACCAGCGAGAAGTGGATGCCATCATCGCGCATCAGGGAAGAGTGCTCGCCGTGGAGATCAAGCTCGGCACCAATGTCACCGGCCGCGACACCCGACACCTGCGGTGGTTACGCGACCGGCTCGGACCAAAACTCATCGACACACTCGTCATCACCACCGGCACTCAGGTCTACCGTGACGAAGACGGAACCGCCATCGTCCCCGCCGCATCACTAGGACCCTGAACCCACCACTATTAACTAGCGCTCTAACCAACGCACCTAGCTAAATTGGCTTGCGACTACAAATGGCCAAGCAGTGAGCGGCGCTAAAGTCGTAGCCCCTTTGACAGTACTGCTGCTATCGGTGGCTCACACTAAAGAAGAAACTCAGCCAGCAACACCAGTGTCATGAGACCCGTACGGCCGACTCTGTGTCGAATCGCCGCAGGGCTGCGGAGAACCCGCCGAGTGGCACAACTTCGACATCAGACCACGACTGGGCTAGGTCACCGCCGTAAACGAGGGTTCGCGCCGTGATTGCGGGAACCGTAGCCGCTACACGACTCAGCGTGCGCATCCAGCTAGAGACAACCGTTGCGCCCGACTTGACCTCAATAGCGTTGATGCTGTGCCCACTTTCATAAAAGAGGTCACATTCCAACCCACCAGACTCCCGATAAAAGCTGAGCCGAGGCTGACGACCGCGATTCCAGCAACACTTCACCGCCTCAGCAACAACGATGTTCTCAAACAACTGGCCGCGCAAAGGGTGGGTCGCAATCTGGGCAGCTTCCTGAATGCCCAACAGATAACTAGCGAGCCCCACATCGTAAAAGTAAATCTTTGGCGCTTTAACCAACCGTTTACGAATATTGGCGTGAAACGGTTGAAGCAAAAAAACAATAAAGCTGCGCTCAAGCACCGTCAGCCAATTCCGGACGGTCGTGCGGCTCACACCAACATCGTCGCCGATCGAGGTGAAATCCAACAGGCTACCAACACGGCCAGCGCAAAGTGTCGCGAACTGTCTGAACGCCGACAAGTCACCAACACCGCCCATCCGTAGTACATCACGCTCAACATAAGTATCAAAATAGTCGGCAAGCGCCTGACGGGGCTCTAGCTGTTGATCAACGATTCGCGGATAGAAGCCTCGGTAAGCGATTTCGGAAAACGTGTCAGTCCTGCCTGCACTGCGACATTCTTCAAGCGAAAACGGTAACAGCCGAAGTTGGGCAACGCGACCAGCCAGCGACTCGCTGATGGCCTCGTTAAGAGCAAAGTTCTCGCTGCCACTCAACACATACTGGCCGTTGGTGCCGCTGGCATCAGCGAACTCTTTGAGATATGGGAAAAGTGACGGCACATGCTGCACTTCGTCAATGATCGCAGGAGTGCCAATGTCGCGCAGAAAGCCCCGTGGATCATGTTCGGCTCGATCGCGGACATCCAACGCATCCAAGCTGACATAGCTGACATCTAACGCGGCAAAGACCGCCTTGCATAGGGTCGTCTTACCTGATTGTCGTGGCCCAGTCACAGACACAAACGGATACTGCCGAAACAGCTTCGGAAGCAGATCAGCAATCTCACGCGAGAGCATCAGTAAAGTTTAGCTGCCAAGCCCTGCAATTCGGAACCTAAAGTTACGAATTGCAGAGCTATCCTCAGACACCTCCTCTGTACCACCCACCCCCGTTAAACCTATTATCAAAGAGACGCTATATCTGATCCGAACTAAATAAGCTGCACTTCAGTCGTTGTCGATGATGGTGCCGATAGCGACAGCAGCAGCATCATCGATGGCGGCACCGTTGACACTAGTCAGCTCTATCTCTAAAGTCTCGTCACCCTCACGCAGTCTGTCGTCAACGACCAGCACAATAATGGTGCCAGATGTCCGACCTGCCCAGATCGTGGCCCTGCCTGAACCACCCAAGTGATCCGACGGCGAGGTTGTACCCAAGTTTAACCTGTAAAAAACCGTGATATTCTGCTCCGCGGGTTCGCTCAACGTGAGGCGAAACTCCAACAACGAAAACGACCCAAGCTCGCCCTCAACAGTCGACGCATCTGAAACAGACACCTCCGGCAAATCCAGTGGCGGCGGATCATCATCATCAGACACAACCACCGAAGCCGAACCCTGCGTGCCCGACACCGTGTAACCCGAACCGCTGGAAACAGCCACGCTCACCGACCCATTAGGCTCATCGGCGCTATCGTCCACAGTCGACACGCTCACCGTAACGCTACCACTAGTCGGCACCGTCACCGTCCGCGAACCCGTAGACACACCAAAATCACCCTGCCCAGAAACAGACA
>VYCQ01000029.1 GCA_009843865.1 Acidimicrobiia bacterium | reverse complement strand
GTGGTCACTGTTATTGGGTTCGGGGGGTCAGTAGGCCCCCCCTTCATTGAAGCTTTATGATGCGATTTCAGCGTGGTCACTGTTATTGGGTTCGGGGGGTCAGTAGGCCCCCCCTTCATTGAAGCTTGTCTGTTGATCCCGAGTTGGTCACACTCGGGGCCGTTCGGGGGGTCAGTAGGCCCCCCCTTCATTGAAGCTTTGAGGAGGGTGCCGACCAGTTCGATCGCACCACCCGTTCGGGGGGTCAGTAGGCCCCCCCCCTTCATTGAAGCTTCTGTAATGTCGTTTTCTTTAAAAGTAACGTTTGTGTTCGGGGGGTCAGTAGGCCCCCCCTTCATTGAAGCCATCCCAATCGGGGAATACAGGACGAACCCGCAAGTTCGGGGGGTCAGTAGGCCCCCCCTTCATTGAAGCTCCCTAGGTCTGGGCGGTAGTGGGTGGTGGCGGTCTGGTTCGGGGGGTCAGTAGGCCCCCCCTTCATTGAAGCAAGCTGAAAAATGGTGATTGGGGAGCTCGCGTGAAGTTCGGGGGGTCAGTAGGCCCCCCCTTCATTGAAGCCATGTGAAACCAGTTAACTAAACAAGGGGGAGGGATTGTTCGGGGGGTCAGTAGGCCCCCCCTTCATTGAAGCACCAGCACCGTAGCGAGCGCTACGGAGGACAGGCTCGTTCGGGGGGTCAGTAGGCCCCCCCTTCATTGAAGCTTCCTTTCGGTGGTGGTTTGGTGTGTGTGTGTGTGGGTTCGGGGGGTCAGTAGGCCCCCCCTTCATTGAAGCGTTCAGTGCCGCGTCTAATTCGGTTATTAACGTTTGGGTTCGGGGGGTCAGTAGGCCCCCCCTTCATTGAAGCTCCGCTGCCGCCTCGGTGGCGGTATGTCAATTTTTTGGTTCGGGGGGTCAGTAGGCCCCCCCTTCATTGAAGCTAGTCGTCGTATGCTGCTAGCTGGATGCCTGTGACTGTTCGGGGGGTCAGTAGGCCCCCCCTTCATTGAAGGCATACTAAACTCGGAGGTGCCCACCGTGACGTGATGGTTCGGGGGGTCAGTAGGCCCCCCCTTCATTGAAGGACCGCGCTGGTCGATCAGATCGCGTTCGGCGGGTGCGGTTCGGGGGGTCAGTAGGCCCCCCCTTCATTGAAGGGACAGTGGGGGTCGCTGTTTCAGCGCACCACCCGCAGTTCGGGGGGTCAGTAGGCCCCCCCTTCATTGAAGGCAGATGTTGGCACCGCCACCACCCGCTGCGTGAGGTTCGGGGGGTCAGTAGGCCCCCCCCCTTCATTGAAGGGATCCGCTGCTGGATCCTCTGATCTACGCGACGGTGCGTTCGGGGGGTCAGTAGGCCCCCCCTTCATTGAAGGCGGGCTCACGTCGGTCAGTGCGACGACCTGCTGGGTCACGTTCGGGGGGTCAGTAGGCCCCCCCTTCATTGAAGGTTTTTGAGAATGACGATGTTTGGTGTCGGCGGTGTGGGTTCGGGGGGTCAGTAGGCCCCCCCTTCATTGAAGGCGTGCTGGTGCGTGCGTGAGTTCGGGGCGTCGGTGGGGTTCGGGGGGTCAGTAGGCCCCCCCTTCATTGAAGGCTCCTCGACCTCGGCGAACCGTGCGACCGTGTCAGTGTTCGGGGGGTCAGTAGGCCCCCCCTTCATTGAAGGGCGTTACATCGGCGGGCTACCCGTGCTGGACGACGGGTTCGGGGGGTCAGTAGGCCCCCCCTTCATTGAAGGTTGGGCTCATCCGATTTGGTTAGCAGATTTCCTGTCGTTCGGGGGGTCAGTAGGCCCCCCCTTCATTGAAGTAACAGCAGATTTAGCGGCGGCGGGTTTCTTCGCCGCGTTCGGGGGGTCAGTAGGCCCCCCCTTCATTGAAGTCATGTCGTCGTCACTGACATGGGTGGGGGTAGTGCGTTCGGGGGGTCAGTAGGCCCCCCCTTCATTGAAGCAGCTATTTATAAGGGCCGCAGTCGCGACCTTAAGGTTGTTTCGAAACTTTCTCTGCTGATGGTTTCTGCGGCTTGTAGTCGTGTGTTGGAGTCTTCCAGAGTGAGAATTTCCCAGTGGGCTCGGACGAGTTGCAGCGCCCCATTGCCGGTTCGTTCAAGGCAGACGACTATCCAGATGATGTCTCCTTCATTCAGATCGTGGCTAGGTTGGCTGCTAGATCCGCCAATCGCATCAAAGAATGGTTGGTCCACAACCACGGCAAGCTTGGCTCCCCATCGGCGGACTGTTGGGGCTTTGATTTGGAGTTGCGGCATAAGTCGTTTAGCGCTGGAGGATCGCCAGTCGGGACGACGGTTAGCTGAAGGGAACGGAGGGGGCTCCTGAAGGTCGTCTCGTAGTGCTTCAAATTCGCTGGTCATCCCCTGACCTGAGAAATAGACGGCTTGGATTTCTAGGCCATGCCATTTGAGATCGTCTCCCTGCTGATGGGCGACGATCATATCTATCTTGCCAGCAGGTTTGTTTGTCTCGGTGCTTCGCATGAAGGGGACTTCATTGGCCACCTTGGTTTCTTGGAGGGGGAAATTTGCGGCTTGTGCTACCCACTTATAGACGAGACCTTCAGCTTGAAAGCGACGTGGACACATGATGACGGGCTCACCTACCGATTCGCCGAGACGACCGTTATAGTCTTTCGTGTAACGTTGCATTGAACAGACTCCACCCTTTTTTGAACAGGGTGGCTGGTCTGGCTGGAATGGGCAAACTGGGTGTTTAGTTTCAGATTTGCCCAGCGCGTGCTCGGCGTAGGCTTTTCTTTGCTCTGCACTAAGTGATGTGAACTCTTGTCCGTACCACTCGGCAATGCCGTATCGTGTTTTGGCGTTGTCGGACATCTTGTTGGCTATGTGAAGACAACTCGTCGGGTGATGATGAGTTCGGAGATGTGAGCGTGATGGGTATTCTTCATAACAACTTCGACGGCGTGAAATCCGTATTCTGTAATGAGTTCAGCGATCTCCGGTGAGCGGTCGTAGGTCATTAAAAAATCGACTGGGGTTTGCGCCAGGATCTTGAAAAGTCGTCGGTGGTCTATCTTGTTGTGGCTGTAGAGACGTTTGCCAGCTTGTTTTCCGCCAGCAGTGTAGGGAGGGTCTATGAAGGCGACTGTACCGGGAATCTCGGCAATGATCTCTAGGAGGTCAAGCCCATCAGTTTCACAGAAGTTGATTTGTTGAGCGTGGGCCTCGATGTTTTGTAATCGGTGGATAATGGTGTCGGGATACCAACGAGACACAAGCCCCTTGTTGTTTTCTCCAGACTTTGTTAGGGCAGCTCCGGGCGCGAGGATGCCGCCACGCCGGGTTCGGTTAAGAACCAAAGTGCGGAACCCATGCTCAAGTAGGCTCTGGGGGGCTTGGTCAGCTAGGGCAGAAACTGATTCGCGTGTTGGCTTGAACTCAGAGATGAGGTGACATAATTCGTCGTTATGGTGGAGCGCCGCGTGCCAGAAGGCAGCTACATCGTGGTCTAGTTCGGCCATGAAGCACTGTTCGGCCAAGCCTTCAAATACAGCGGTTAGAGCCACTATGCCTCCACCGCAAAATGGCTCAACGAGTGTCCTTGACCTGGGCTGTATGGGCGCGAGCCAGGCCCGCACATGGGGAATAAGCCAGGTTTTGCCTCCCGGATACCGCAGCGGTGAGCGCTGAGGAACCGAGGCAACGTTGGCTGCTGGGATGGGAGAGACAGGGAAGTCCGGACCGTAGTCAGTCAAGGACGATTTATTCCCAACGGCCTCGCTTGGCGACATCATGGCGTTAGTGGCCTTGAGCGAGTCGCTGTTTGCTTTTGCATTGTTAATTAGCATGGCATGACAGCAATCATCATTAGCGGAACTTATGGCCATAGTGAATGCACTGCCATGCTGAATTGGCGGCATCGCTGGGATTTGCATCTGCCCAATTCTCGCCTTTTTGTGCATAACCAAAGAATAAGAATGGATATGACAGTTTCAAGTGTGCAGCAAACTATCGGAGCTATAGGCAGGCAGGTTGCTTGATCTAGAACTCTGCAAAGTGGAGTCTAAAATCGCTGTAAAGTGGAGTGTGAGGGTGGCCACGCATGATTCAGATTGTGCTGAACATTGCTCAAGCCCGCCTGCGTGACTACTTGGATAATATCACCCGTACCGACCTCTCCCGGGTGTCCGGCATCAAACGTAATCCTCAACTAATAGCGCGTTTGCTGGCTTCTTTGGCTCGTAACGAAGCCACGACCGCTTCTTGTGCCACCTTGATTGAGGACATAGCTAGCGAAGATGGAAGCTCGCTAGCACGATCCACGATTCGAGCTTACTTGGATGAGTTAACCCGTCTGTTCGTGTTAGAGCCGCTTCCGGCTTGGGCCACCCATCTAAGGTCTTCGGCCCGCTTGAGAAAGTCGTCAAAGCGATTCTTTGTTGATCCTGCACTGGCCGTTGCTGCTTTAGCGGCATCGGTGGATACTGTTGCTCAAGACAGAGAGGCGATGGGTCTGCTGTTTGAATCGATGGCCATTCGTGATCTCCGCGTGTATGCCCAGTCGTTGTGTGCCCACCTTTACTATTACGGCGATTCGAATGGCCTTGAGGCTGATGCCGTGATCGAGGGATTGGATGGCCAGTGGGCTGTCGTGGAAATCAAGCTTGGTGGTGGGGAAGGTATTGGCAAAGCAATCAAATCACTTCGTGCTGTTCGCTCTCAGATCGACACTACCCGACGCGGAGAGCCATCCCGTCTCATTGTGCTCACCGCTTTTGGCCACGGTTATCAAACTGACGACGGAATCGCCATCGTACCTCTTACTGCGCTCAAGCCTTGATCCACTGGTGCTGGATCACTCGTGTCATTGACTAGCCAACTTTTCATCTAGCGTGATGTTAGTGAGTGGTTCAGCTACGGTGTCTTGGGGTCAGTTTGAGCTACAAGTTCCTGACTTAGCCGAGCAGATCAGAACTCGGTTTGAGAGTCATATCCACGCGGTATTGGGTACGCTGCGTAGTGATGGATCTCCCCGGTTGTCGGGGATAGAGGTGCCGATCCGCGATGGACATTTGTGGTTGGCGATGATGTCAGGTTCGCTCAAGGCGACAGATTTGCATCAAGATCCGAGGTTTTCGCTGCACAGTTCGTTAGATACAGAAGAGTTGTTGTTCGGAGATGCCCGCATTGACGGGCAGGCAGTAGGCGCTACCCCAGAGGAAGTTGAGGTTTTTGTGGCTGGCCACAGAATGCCCATTGATGATCCAGACGCAATGGTGCTGTTCATCGCCTGTATTTCTCGTGCCGTCCTCACCCGAGTGGAGGGTCAAGAACTGGTGATTGATACATGGACTCCGTCTGATGGTTTCCGAGAGATTCGCCGAATCTGAGACGGCTTACACTTGATTTGTTGTTAATATCGATCTACGCATTGACCGAGCGAGACGGGCGTGAACTCACGTATAATAGCGGACGTAGTTCATAGGGATTTGAGGTTATTCTCAGAGGTCTAGCTGTCGCACAGAACCGTTAAAGGGGACAAGGCAGGCCGAAGCCTGCCTTGCAACGTGGTGCATATTGCCATTATGGCTCAGCTTGTTGTTGGTGCCCGTAGGCACCGCCAATCATTTCCTTAGTAGTAGAGGCTACGTGTAGATCTCCTTAGTGTCAAAGAGGCCGGGGGGATTTTTGGGCTAACGGAAGGCACATGACTACGCTTAGTAATCCTGATCGTTAAAACACTTGTTTAATCTTGGAGGGTTAATGCTGCGTCTTGGTCTTGATCTCGGCACTAATAGCATCGGATGGGTGCTGTATCGCCTGGTTGATGGTGAGCCTGTAGAACTGGTTGATGGTGGTGTTCTTATTCATTCTGATGGGCGTAATCCGAAAAATCGTGCGTCGAATGCTGCCGATCGCCGTAGTAAGCGAGGTCCGCGGCGCAATCGTGATCGTATGTTGTGTCGTCAGCATCGCGTTGCTGGATTACTTCATGATCTCGGGTTGCTGCCTCAGGACGAAGAAGCTCGTGCTGTGCTGAGAAACCTTGATCCCCTTCAGCTTCGAGCAGAGGCTTTGGACCGGCCACTCAACCCGTATGAGCTTGGTCGGGTGTTGTTATCTTTCGCTGATCGTCGTGGATTTAAGAGCAATCGGAAGACTGACGGCGGTGAAGACGGAGCAATTCGAAAAGATGTCAGCGAACTTCGTCGGCGTATAGAGCAGTCGGGTGCCCGAACGCTAGGCGAGTATCTCTGGAGGCGGCACAGGGATGGTAAGACCATTAGAGCGCGTCTTGGAAATGGGCTGTACCCAGATAGGGCAATGGTCGAAGACGAACTCGAAGCCATTCACAAAGCTCAGATTTGGCATCATTCGGAACTAAAACCGGATGACTGGGATTCGGTTATTAAAACGCTTCTCTTTCAGCGACGGCTTCGTCCCGTTGAACGAGGACATTGCACACTCATGCCGGAGGAGAAGAGGGCATATAAGGCGTATCCATTCTTTCAGCTATTTCGCATCTTGCAGGAGGTGATGAATATTGAAGTTGCGCCTTCAGGGGATGGTTTTCGTCCTCTCGGTGTCGAGGAACGCGAACGAGTTGTTGACAAGCTTCTGTCCTCGAAAAGTCGGACGTTCGAGCAGATTGTGGTTGATGCCAAGCTTCCAGAAGGCACGCGTGTCAACCTCCGTTCTATAGCTCGCGAAAAGCTTGATGGCGATCTTACCGCGAGTGCGTTGAGTTCAGGGAAGTGCTTTGGCAAGAAGTGGCAGCAACTCAGCCTTGAGCGACAGCAAGAGGTAGTTGAGCGTCTAATTGAAGTCGAGGACTCTTGGGAACTTGAGGATTGGCTTCAAGATGAGTTTGACCTTAGCGAGGAGGCAGCCGAGGCTGTTGCAGCAGCTCGATTGCCGCAGGGCACGGGGAACCTGTCATTGGCAGCAATTGAGAAATTGCTGCCCCATATGCAGCAAGGCCAGCGCTATCATGACGCAGTCATCGATGCAGGGTTGGGTCATCACTCGGACTTGCGCGGTGATGGCGGCATGGCTCGACTCCCTTATTACGGGAAAGTGTTGGCGCGCCATGTTCTTGGGGGACGACCAGATGGACGTAGTGATCAGGAGCGATATGGCCGCATAGCAAACCCGACAGTACACATTGCCCTCGGCCAAGTACGGCACCTCTTCAATGCAATTGTCGGGCGTTACGGTAAGCCAGATGAGGTGGTCATTGAGTTGTCTCGTGAATTGAAGCAGAGCGATGCACAGCGAAGTGATTATGAACGACGACAGGCCAAGGATCGTGAGCGTAATGATCGTTTACGTGAGCTGGCCGAAACGGCTGGCCATCCGGAGCCTTCGGGTCAGGACATGCGCAAATTGCGCCTTTGGGAGGAACAGGGACCGGTTAACGGTCGCGTGTGCCCTTTCACGGGACGCACCATCTCAGTGGAAATGGTGCTTTCCGATGCCACCGAGATAGAACACCTTCTGCCTTATAGCCGTAGTTTAGATGACAGCATGAACAACAAGGTTGTAGCGATGCGAGATGCCAATCGTGAAAAGGGCAACTGCACTCCGTTTGAAGCTTGGGGCCACGATTCTGAGCGTTATGAAGCCCTCCTTGCTCGAGTACGTCTCTTACCTAAAGAGAAGCAATGGCGTTTTAACGATGATGCTATTGATAACTGGGAAAAGGAAGGCCGTTTTCTTGATCGACAGCTAAATGAGAACAGCTATTTGTCGCGGGTTGCACGCGAGTACTTGGAGGCTGTAGTGCCTCCAGAATGTATCTGGGTCACACCGGGGAGGATGACGGCAATGCTGCGACGACGTTTCGGCTTAAACGGGATTCTCTCGGATGAGAGTAATGGAAGTAAGAACCGCGATGATCATCGGCATCATCTGATTGACGCTGTGGTCATCGGGTTGACCTCGCGTTCGCAATTGCAACGGGTAGCCCGAGCTACCGGTCGAGGAGATGACGGAGACAGCATCTTAGAGACTCTTGAGCTTCCCTGGGCAGGCTTTCGAGCTGATCTAGAGTCTCTCGTTCAGTGTTGCGTGGTGCGACATCGGCCCGATCACTTCCAACCTTCACACGGAGGTACAACTGGCAGCCTTCATAACGAGACAGCTTATGGCATTGTCGATGGCCCTGATGAGAAGGATCGGATGACGCTTGTGGAGACTAAACCTCTCGATTCACTTGCCCCAGAGAAGCTTGATGCCGTGCGTGATCCGGCGCTTCGTGACCGTCTAAAGGCATTGTGGGAGCTAGTTGATATGGAATGTGAGGGTGAGAGTAGGGGAGTTGCATGGCAGACTTTTGTGGATCGTGCCTGGGCAGAATTTCGTGTGCGGCGTGTTCGTGTGCTGACGATATTAGGTAAGGACAGTCTCGCGTTTATTCGGGATGAGACAGGTCGTGTTTATAAGACCTATAAGACCGATGGAAATGCCTATATGGATGTGTGGCTGCTTCCCAGCGGGAGGACCAAAGGTGAAACGGTCAGCCGCTTCGATGCTCACCAACCGGACTTTCGCTCGCAGGTTAAAGATGAGCACCCAACCGCGAAGAAACTGATGCGTCTTCACATCAACGACATGGTCGCTGTTGGAGAAGGCAGCGAGCGTCGCATCATGCGAGTGAAGGAACTTTCAGGGCAGAGGATCGTTGCTGTAGATCACACTGCGGCTGGAAAAGCTAAAGAATTGAGGTCTGAAAAGATATTAAATAAGTCAGCTGGGCAAGTGCTACAAGCAGGGCTTCGGAAAGTCTCTGTCGATGTGCTGGGGCGTGTGCATGATGGTGGTCCGTTTAGTCGGGACCTGCAAGGCAAGGACAGAAGGCAGTAGGGTTATGGAGCGTCGGGTGCTCGACGTTGCCGAAGGCAGGCGTTATCTATATAAGAAGCGTGGTTCGCTTGCTGTCGTATGCGATCAAGGCACACCTGAAGCATCAGAAACTCTCGTGCCGTTTGATGAGATTGAGTCGGTGATTGTTCACACGCCGCAGGCTTCATATTCCAATGGCGCGATGCTTGAACTTGCCAGACGAGGCATTCCTCTTGTGTGTTGTGACGAAACTCACACGCCAGCAGCTTGGCTGTGGCCAGTACAGGGGAACTTCGAACAAGGTCGCCGCATGATGGCACAGGTTGCTTTGCATGATGAATTACGGGATGACCTGTGGGCGGACATTGTGCGAGCCAAATTAGAAGCTCAGGCTGCCGTAGTGCGGGGTGAGGGTTTTTCGGACGACGTACTCCTTGAGTTTGCCCGTGCTGTTTTACCTGGCGATAGAGGCAATGTGGAAGCACAGGCAGCGCGACTTTATTGGAAGTTGTTGTTTGACGAGCGCTTTAGGCGCCGTCGGTTCGGAGACGAACCCAACGGTTTACTCAACTATGGTTACGCGATTTTGAGAGCGACAGTGGCACGCCAGCTCTGCGCGGCAGGGTTACATCCTTCTCTTGGATTGCATCATCACAATCGCTTTAATCCTTTTTGTTTAGCGGATGATCTGATGGAACCCTTTCGTCCCGTTGTAGACAGCGCTGTTATCACACTTTGGCAATCAGGATGTGAAGGTGTGACAGCTAAAGCAAAGTCGGTACTTGTAGCGGTGATGTCTGAGAGTGTGTGGACTGAACGAGGAACAGCACCGTTGAGCCGTTGTATTGAATGGACAGCACAGTCGCTTGCTCAGTCAGTGGTTGAAGGAAAGAACCTATTGTGTCTTCCTAAAGGCACAGTCTTGGTCGGATGAGCAGCTTTAGTGGATATCGCTTTATGTGGATGATGGTTATGTTCGATTTGCCGGTTCTTACTAAACGGCAGCGTAAGCGAGCGACGAAGTTCCGCAATGATCTGTTGGACCTTGGATTTGAAATGGCACAGTATTCGGTCTATATGAAGTTCTGTGGCGGTAGACCTGCCGCAGACGCGCTTGCTCGGCGCGTAGAGTACCAAATGCCTCTCGAAGGTCATGTCAGCATCTTGATATTCACGGATAAGCAGTACGGGCGCATGAGAGTGTTTAGCGGGGGGACGCGAGAGGCAAGGAGAGCTGAGCGTGACCAGCTTGTGTTGTTGTAGGCAGAATCCTCCTCAGTTCAAAGGATCTGAACTGAGGAGGATGTATCTAGTTTAGTTGGTTAGGAAATGATCGGCCACCAAAAC
>VYCQ01000034.1 GCA_009843865.1 Acidimicrobiia bacterium | reverse complement strand
TGTGGTTCGCGGGGGTTATTTTTGTGTATCCCAGCGTTCTCTGGGTTCTCTTTCCTGTGCGCCCTTCAGCGGGTATCGGGGGGGGGGCCCAAACTTTTAAAAAAAACCCCCCCCCCCCCCCCCCGTAGTTTCATCCCAATGGTGACCAGAATGAGCTGGACCAGCGGTACCACCCAACCACTCGGCCAACAGTGCATGAGAGGGATATAACTTCAGCTTGGCCGTGCAGGTACGAGAATGAGGGTTAGGCAGCATCCCCTGATGAGACACCATCTCCTCAAAAAGTTCTCCAGACGAACGATAACCATCGGGGTCGTCTTCTATCGGCACCGGCTTCACAAGGCGATATGAGGCTTTACGACAATATTCACCTCGCCAGGCATCTTCAACGGTGCAAAACTCAAACCAGAAGAATGGGAGACCATAATCATTCTCCAACCGCACCTTACACTCGGCAACAAACTCATAAGTCCCTGGATGCTCGGCAGAAGTATTGGCGAACAAAAAGGCATCACCCCGCTCAGAACGCAACAACCCTTCCTCCGCAGCCATGAACGCCAGCGCCGCAGACGAACGACCACCCGAAAAACTAACGATATGAGGCAGATCGGAATGTTCAGGATGACGATAGCGAAGACCCCCCAAAGACATCTTGCTCTTTTGCTCTGCGAGCGCTACCACACTCAACCATCACATCCTTCATAAAGCAGCCTAACAGACTATGTTAGGACAACGAGCATCAATCAAAGCAACAGCCTAGCAGAGATGCTTGAACGCTTACTGTTGATACTAACAACGGCAACTGAGGTGCTGGACAACAAGAGACAAAAAGAAGTTGTCACTGTCGTCAATATACTATTGATATGGATTCTAGGTTATTGACCAGGGAAAACAGCACAACGGGCGTACACCTTGAGGCAGTAAACGTTGCTGGGTTGGATGATGTTGCCCTCGATTTGCGGTTGTGCCAAATTGGGCGGGCGCGGAATCAATTAGACGGGTTCTTAGCAGAGGCAGTGGCTGAAAAGAAGCGGCGTACAACCCCCTATGACACCGCCCACGCGCTGAAATCTCAGCTTCGCCAATCCGGCCAACAAGCCCAGCGGACCATGCGCGAAGCCGATCAGCTTGAAGAACTGTCGATCACTCGCGGAGCCCTGACTGACAGTCGCATCACCTCCGAACACGCCCGCATCCTTGGCACGGCCGCCCAGTCAGGTCCGCTAAATGAGCACAAGATGGTGACAGCCGCAGAAACCCAAACTCCCGAACAACTACGGCGCACCGTGCGTGAGCACCAAGACGAGTTAGCAGGCGGCGATATGGTGGCCAAGCGTCTTGAGCGTCAGCAACGGGCCAGAATGGCCAGCTTCACCGAGCAAGACGACGGCATGTGGAGACTATTCGCCCTGTTCGACCCTGTTACAGCGCAAGGAATCCGGGCTGCATTGAACCACAAGACCGACATGGCCTGGCACGCCACAACCGGCCGCGAACGGCTCAAAGCTCGTCACCGACGGGCCGATGCCATCGCCGAGTTGTTAACCCGCACCGGTAACGGCGACTCCGAGCAGCCTCAGCCCACCACGTTGTTAATCTTGGCCGACTACGATGCCATCGACAAGCAGCTCGACAACCCCCGTCTGGCCGACGGCACCCCACTGCCCCAAGACCAATTCCGCAAGTTGGCATGCAATGCTGAGATCCTCACCGGTATCTTCGATGCCGACCTCCAATGTCTGTCACTGGGACACCAACGACATCCCAGCCCCCAACTCCGAGCCGCCATCACCGCTCGTGACCAAGGCTGCATTGGCTGCCGAGCCGAACCCGAGTGGTGCGTCTCTCACCACATCATCGAATGGCAACACGACGGACTCACCCAACCAGACAACCTCGTGCTGCTTTGCCACGACTGCCATGTCAAGGTGCATCACCGAGACTACACAGTCGAACACCACCCCGACATAGGCCGCCCCTACCTGCGACCCCCCTGGCAAAAACCTCCCGAACCACCACTCAGGCGCTGACAAGGATTACCGAGGGCTAACTAACAGCAAGCTTGCTCATTAAAGGCAACGGTTGATGAAGTCAGCGAACATGGGCACGGTGAAATCTATGTGGCAGTGACGCGGGGAGTAGCACAGACCCCTTTTAATGAGAGCATCGCGAAACTGATTGACTTAAGGGGTTGTCTTGTTCAAAAAAGACGCGATGTCACTAGTACTATACAAGCCCATGCACAGCGATACCATGGCTTTGAGATAGTCCCGTTCTGCTGCGGTCGTACGATCTACACGAACCCGAAACAATCCGGAATCCAGGCCATCGGTAATCGCAGGAAGAGCAACCTCAACATCATCTGGCTCAGCCTGCCTTGATTTCAAGATATTTATATGGGCTTATATGAAGATCTCATATAAGCGCCGCGAAAATCATTAAAATAAACACGATTAAAGCCAAAAAGGTAATATCCCTTAAGAGAAATCGCCTTCTCCAATCTCCTTCAGAGCATCGCCAATAGCGACCCGCAAGCGACGTGCCAACGCTGGGGACAAATGAACCACCAGGCCATAGCCAGCCTGGCCCACCTCCTCAACGGTAAGCACCACCCTGGGGGTGGCATCCTCATAATCATCAGCAATAGCCACCGCCCACGACACCTGTGAGAACTCATCATCATCACCCGGAGGGAGGTCAACCGGGTCAAAGGGGTAATCATCTATAGATCGGCGCACTGAATTGATGGTAGCGGAACTCTGGCAATGACAAAGCCCGTACCGTAAATCAGTACGGTTCTAGGAGTGGCTGCTCATCCTGACATCACCAACGACACATTTTTACGAGCTTGTCGCGGGCTGCCTGTCGAACGAGTACCGGTTTGGTTCATGCGCCAAGCTGGACGGTCGCTACCGGAATACCGTGCCCTGCGAGGAAAAGGAGCGATGCTGGACACCATCGCCCGACCTGATGTGGCAACCGAGATCACCCTTCAACCCGTGCGCCGTTACGGGGTAGATGCGGCCATCTTGTACTCCGACATCGTTGTGCCAACACACGCCATCGGATTCGGAATCGACATCGTGCCAGGAATAGGGCCTGTAGCAGAACAACCGTTCAGAGAAACCCGTGATCTCGACCGATTACGGCCCCTCAACCCTGAGACCGACACCCCGTATGTGCTGGAAACGGTAGACAACCTGGTGGCAGAACTCAACGTGCCACTAATAGCCTTCGCAGGCGCACCCTTCACCGTTGCCTCCTACTTAATAGAAGGAGGCCCCTCGCGCTCCCACAACCTTACCAAGCAGTTAATGCACAACAACCCCAGCCTGTGGCATGCCCTATTAGATCGCCTCGCCGACCTAGCTATCACCTTTATCAGCTCGCAGCTTGATGCTGGAGCTACGGCTTTTCAATTGTTCGATTCATGGGCTGGCGTGCTGACCCCCAACGAATATCAACACTTCGTGTTACCCGCCAGCCAAAAAATCTTCTCCGAGCTACACAACAAGCACGCAGACGCACCAGGTATCCACTTCGGAGTAGAAACCACCGAATTGCTGGAACTCTTAGCCAAAGCTGGAGCCGATGTAGTGGGGTTAGACTGGCGAATTCACTTAGACGATGCCCGAAAACGGCTAGGGCCCCACGTAGCAGTGCAAGGCAACCTAGACCCGGCCACAGTGCTGGCCCCGTGGCCAATAGTGTCAGAACAAGCTACCAACGTGCTCAACCGCAATGCTAGGCAGCCAGGGCATGTGTTCAACCTAGGCCACGGAGTACTACCCGAAAGCAATCCTGAGATGCTGGAAAAAATCGTTCATCTGGTACACGAATACAAGCTCACGCCGTGAAGGTAGCAGTTGTTGGAGCAGGCATCACGGGGCTGGCCGCAGGCTATGAGGCGGCCCAAGCCGGAGCCGAGGTAGTGGTATATGAGGCCACCAAACGAGCTGGCGGACGACTTCTAACCACCGAGTTGGCTGGTCAACCGGTGGACGAGGGGGCTGACTCATTCTTGGCCCGGGTACCGTGGGCCACAAAGCTGTGCCAGGATCTGGGATTAGAAGCTGAGATAGTTACACCGGCCCAGCAAACAGCGTTTGTGTACTCTCGAGGAGCACTGCGGGCTCTGCCCCAACCCAATGTGCTGGGCGTGCCGTTGGACTTCGATGCCTTAGCCGTTTCGGGAATCATCTCTTCTGATGGGGTACACCGCGCATGTCAAGAGCCCGATTTAGCTGGATCGCCGCTGATCGGCGATGAATCAATAGGCAAGCTGATAAGAAAACGACTGGGTGATGAGCTGGCCGACCAACTAGTAGATCCGCTGATCGGGGGCATCAACGCCTCTTCTATAGACCACTTAAGCATATGGGCGGCTGCACCGCAATTGGCTGAAGCCGCTTCTCGGGGGCATAGCTTGGTACGAGAGCTTCGTCGGCTGGCCGCGTCGTCAACCACCAACCCTGCCCAACCGGTGTTCTTCTCCCTACGCAACGGCCTAGGGCGGTTAACCGACGAGTTGGCCAATCGCCTAGGTGACCGCTTGCATCTGCTATCTCCAGTAATCAAGTTGAACGATTTAGATGCCGACCGGGTGATCTTGGCTCTTCCTTCGGACACAACCAGCACGTTGGTGACCCCGGTATCGACAACCGCCGCCGATCTGCTAAGAAGAATTGACTACGCCTCTGTAGCGTTGGTGTCTTTGGCCTTCGACGCATCCAAGGTAAACCATCCCATGGCTGGCTCAGGCTATCTGGTGCCCGCAACTGAAGGTCTAACCATTACTGCTTGCTCATGGGCATCAAGCAAATGGTCTCACATTGGGTCGGCCAACACGGTGGTGATGCGAGTGTCGACAGGGCGATACACAGACGATCGGGCAATGCTCATGGACGATGATGATCTTCTGGCAGCGATACAAGCTGACTTAGCAACCACGATGGGATTGGATGTCAAACCCCACACGATGCGCTTCAGCCGATGGAAAAGATCGCTGCCGCAGTACCGGCCCGGTCATTTGGAGCTAATAGCCGACATCGAACAAACACTGGCTCGCGATGTCCCCTGGTTGCAGGTGACCGGCGGATGGGCGCGGGGCTTAGGGGTTGCGACCTGCATCCATCAGGGCCAACAAGCAGCCCGAGCCAGCATGTCTCAAAACAAGCTCGCCCGATGAGTAACCCGAAGTGGCTAGTGTGGGCTCGCAACAGCGGAGGGGCCACCACCGGCTCTTTGGCAGCAGGCGGAATGTTAGCCCTGTCAATGCCCCCGTGGGGGTGGTGGCCCCTGGCCTTAATCGGGCTGCTGACTTTCGAACGCCTAATAGCCAATCAGCCGACTTGGGCTCGGGGATGGCGAGGATTCGGCTTCGGGGCAGGCTGGCTCTTTCCGACCACATTCTGGATGGTGGACTTCACCCTGCCCGGTTATTTAGCCGTGTGCGTGGTATTTGCAGCGCTATATGGCTTGGTTGGCACCGCCTGCCCACCGGGACGCAGCCGTTGGATCGCACTACCTGGCCTTTTCGTGCTAGCCGAAGCTATCCGGTGGCGATGGCCATTCGGCGGAGTACCTCTAGCCACCCTGCCCATGAGCCAGGTGGACACCCCCTGGGCCTCCACCGTGCGGGTGCTAGGGCCTTTGCTGCTAGTTGGGGTGTGCGTGGTCATCGCCATGATGCTGGCCGCCGCTTTAGATCGCCAATGGCAAACAGCGCTAGTCATGGCAGTGGTGATGCTGAGCTTTTGTGGCTGGGCGGTGTTGGCTCCTCATGGCTCAACCACCGACACCATTGAGGTGGCCATAGTGCAAGGAGGCGGGCAACAGCGAACCCGAGCCGCCAACACTAAGCTACAAGAGGTGTTCAAACGCCATCTTGAAGCCAGCCAGCTAATACAAAAACCGGTGGATTTGGTGGTATGGCCCGAAGACGTAGTAGATGTAAATGGCTTGTTCGCCAACAGCCAACAGCGTCAACAGCTTGCAGAACTAGCCCAAGAACTTGATGCCACTCTGGTGGCAGGTGTGGTCGAAGATGTATCAAGCACCGAGGCAGCCAACTTCGCCGCGGTCTTCGCCCCCGACGGATCGCTAATAGGCCGCTACGACAAAATACGCCTAGTGCCATTTGGTGAGTTCGTGCCACTACGGTCACTGATTGAACCGCTGGCCCCCAACTATTTGCCAGCCCGCGACATGCGTAGAGGCACTGCCCCGGCGATGGTGGATACCCCCGCGGGCCGCCTCGGGATATCCATAAGCTGGGAGATCTTCTTTGAAGATCGAGCCCGTGATGCCATCAGCAAAGGCGGTGAGGTATTGCTAAACCCCACCAACGGATCCAGTTACTGGCTCACCATCGTACAAACCCAACAAATCGCTAGCTCCCAACTGCGAGCCTTAGAGACCGGTCGCTGGGTGGTGCAATCCGCCCCTACTGGATTCAGCGCCTTTGTCGACCCAGAGGGTAACGTGCATCAACGCACTACCATCTCCGAACGCAAGGTGATTCAAGCCAATATCGAACTCCGCGCAGGCCAAACCCTCGCCACGCGCACTGGCCCCTGGCCCATGATCACCCTTGCCCTAGCTGCCCTGCTGGCTGCTTGGATCACCCACCAACGCAACCCAACTCCACTCCATCACCAGACCAGCTAGCTGATAATCCAGAAAAATATTGCACCGCATATCAAACCTCAAGCAGTGTCAAACGTGGATGCGATCTGCTTGGATGCCGCCGGGACTGATGACCTACACCATTATCAGACCTCAAGCATTAGAGTGACAGGACCGTCGTTGATTAACTCAACAGCCATCATAGCTCCAAAAGAACCAGTAGCGACGGTGGCACCAAGATAGCGCAGTTCAGCAACTAACTCGTCAATTAATCCCGCAGCTTGATCAGGAGCAGCCGCACCCAAAAACGAGGGGCGGCGACCACGGCTGGTGTCAGCGTAAAGAGTGAACTGGCTCACCACCAGCATCTCTCCGCTGATATCAGCTACAGAGAGGTTCATATGCCCGTTCTCATCAGTGAAAATACGCAGGTTCCAAAGCTTTCCAGCCATCTTCTTAACCGTGTCAACATCGTCGTCGTGGGTCACCCCAACCAGGCAGCACAGACCAGAGCCAACCTCCCCGATGACCTTGCCGTCTACCCGAACCCGAGCCTCGGCCACCCGCTGTACTAACACTCGCACAGCACCAAGATAACGACCCACTTCGATGGTTGAGCATTTGCTAAACCAATCAAATTCCGAAAACCTTGTGTGGTTATGGTCTCGACGGATAAACCACTCAAAATTGCCCTTTTGTCGTATCGGAGCAAGCCTCACTGCGGAGGCCAGGGAGTGTACGTCCACCACCTCTCCAAAGCACTGAGCGACCGTGGCCACCGTGTGCAAGTGCTAAGCGGGCAACCCTATCCGGTGCTTGATAAGCGGGTGAAGCTTCAACGACTTCCCAGCCTAGACATCTTCAACGACGCTTTTCCGGGACGCACCCCTGGTTACTGGGAGGTTAAGACCTGGGCCGACTCCATCGAAGTTTGCTCGTTCATGACCGGCACCTTCTCAGAACCACTAGCTTTTTCGCTACGAGCTTGGCAAGCACTGCGCAACCACCTAAGCAACTTCGACATCGTACACGATAACCAATCTTTAGGTTACGGGCTATTGGGCATCCAACGACAAGGATTGCCAGTACTCAGCACCATCCATCATCCCATCACCATCGATGCCAAGCTCGAATTAGAACAAACCACAGGCTTCATGGAGCGCTTTGGCAAGCGGCGCTGGTACTCCTTTACAAAGATGCAAGCCCGAGTAGCTCGTCGACTCAAGCGCATTATTACCGTGTCAGAATCTTCCCGCAACGACATCGCGTCAGAACTCAAGGTGCCGTTACATCTAATGCATGTGGTGCCCGTAGGGGTAGACCCTAACCTCTTCAGACCCCTGCCAAACATCCAGCGCTGTGCCAAGCAGATCATCACCACCGCAAGCGCCGATGTGGCTATGAAAGGGCTACGCTACCTACTTGAAGCGCTGGCCAAGCTACGCACCGAACGAGATATATCCTTGCTGGTTATCGGCAAACCTCGTGAAGATGGTGCTTCAATTAAAGCTATTGAGCACTTAGGTCTAAACGATGCCGTAAAATTCGTGACCAACGTCACAGATGAGCGCATCGTGGAGCTTTACGCCCAAAGTGCTGCTGCTGTTGTACCGTCGCTTTATGAGGGATTTTCTCTGCCTGCCATTGAGGCCATGTGTACCACCACCCCGCTGGTGGCCACAACAGGCGGAGCACTACCCGAAGTGGCAGGAACCAACGGCGAAACCTGCATTACGGTGCCACCCGGTGATGCCGAGGCCCTAACAGCGGCGCTGCGGCAGGTGCTAGATAACCCAGAGTTCGCAAGTCGCATCGGCACTGCGGGAAGAGAACGAGTGCTTGAGCGGTGGAGCTGGCATCACACGGCTGCCAAAACAGAGCAACAATATCTAGAGATGCTCATACAACGACAAGCCAGCAATAGCTCTAGATAACCGATAGCTTAGCTCTAGGTAATTGCCAAAAAGCTCAAACAGCAATGTTAAGCCAGCAATGTTAAGCGTAAACTACCGCCGCTTGGGCCTGCGTTCAGGGCACCGACTATTAGATTTAGGCTGCGGCTTTGGACGCCATGCCTATGAGGCTGCCCGCAGAGGTGCGAAGGTTGTGGCCTGCGACCTTGCTTGGGAGGAATTGACACAGGTGCGTGCCATGTATGCGGCCATCAGCGATTCAAACGAACCTTACCCGGGCACTTGTCAGGTGACCCGAGCTGATGTGGCTTGTCTGCCATTCCCCAGCCATAGCTTCGACAAAATCATCGCTTCAGAGGTGCTGGAACATGTGAACTGCGACAAAACAGCACTGAGAGAACTAGCCCGTATGTTACGTCCAGAAGGAGTGCTCGCCGTGACAGTGCCAACCTGGTTTCCCGAGAAGATCTGCTGGATGCTTTCAGATGAATATCACGCGCCCAAAGCAGTTGGTGGACATGTGCGCATCTATCGTCACAGTCAGCTACGAAAACGCCTGAGCCAAGCTGGGTTAACGCCGTTTGCAGCACACCACGCCCATGCATTGCATAGTCCATATTGGTGGTTGCGCTGCGCTATGGGGCCTAGCCATGAAGATCACTGCCTAGTAACGGCTTATCGCAGATTTCTGGAATGGGATATTGTACGCCAACCAACAATCACTCGTATCACAGAACAAGTATTGAATCCGTTCCTGGGAAAGAGCCTGGTCATCTACAGCCGTAAACCAGCCACCACCCACAATCACCCCTAAATCAGTAACCCTCATATAACAATAACCCTCATATAAATAGCCTTTCGATCAATAAATCATCTGCTCATGCCTAAACCGCAAAACCAAATCAAGACCCGTTCTGTGGTTACGCCTGCTGTTGCGAATGTTGCGGATGTGTTGTCATTGCCTCAGCTTGCCGACACCGCCAACAACATTGCAGCTCAACAGCTACCCAACGGGATGATTCCTTGGTTACCTGATGGCCACGCCGATCCGTGGAACCATGTGGAAGCAGCCATGGCCCTCTCGGTGATGGGCCATCAAACCCAAGCCGAGCGGGCCTACCAATGGTTGCTGAATCGCCAGCGTCCTGATGGAGCCTGGCATCAGTACTACCTAGCCGACCAAGTAGAGCAAGACAAGCTAGATGCCAACTGTGTGGCATACATAGGCACCGGAGTGTGGCACCACTACCTCTGTACCCGCAACCGCAGTTTTTTAGAATCAATGTGGCCTGCAATTCAAAAAGCAATGGGATTCGTATTAGATTTGCAGTTGCCCCGAGGCGAAATCCGCTGGGCCCGCCATGCCGATGGCACTCCGTGGTCGTTCGCCCTGCTCACCGGATCATCCAGCATCTACCACAGCCTGCGCTCTGCCATAGCCATTGCTAAAGAGTTGGGCCACGAGCGGCCCGACTGGGAACTCAGCACGGCCCGACTAGCGAATGTGATCCGCACCCAACCCGATGCCTTCGCGCCTAAAGACCGCTGGGCTATGGACTGGTACTATCCAGTTTTGTCCGGCGTGATCACCGGACAAGAGGGCAGAGCCCGGCTAGCCTCTCAGTTTGATCAGTTCGTGATGGACGGCCTCGGCGTGCGCTGTGTGTCCGACCGGCCCTGGGTCACCACAGCAGAGACCTGCGAAAGCGTCATCGCCCACTTGAGCGTGGGTCAGCGGGACATCGCCGTTGAGATGTTCAAATGGGTGCAAAACCTGCGTGCCAACGATGGCTCCTACTTCACCGGCATGGTCTATCCCGAGCAAGTCCACTTCCCCGCCAACGAACGTACTACCTACACTGCCGCCGCCGTCATCTTGGCCGCTGATGCCCTCTTGGGTATCTCCCCCGCCTCCACCCTGTTCTCCAACCACCACACCCTCCCCAAACTCATCACCATCGGCTAAGCACCTGATAACCAAGCACCATACACCGAACAGGATTCCTAACCGACATCAACGTGCCCGCAGATTTCGACCGCATGGGCGACTCGAGATCCAAGCACTCTTCAAAGTAAGTGCATGTTC
>VYCQ01000038.1 GCA_009843865.1 Acidimicrobiia bacterium | reverse complement strand
AAATACCTTGGGTAGGACGGCGTGGACAACGGGCCAGCAGATGATGGAGAACTGCCGAGCCCACGCGCCGGTCGGGACAGCGCCCGAGTATTCCTTGGCGAATGCCCTGAAGTACTGCTTGATCCTTGCTCTGACGTGGGGCTTGTCGACCCAGCCCGGAGTTTCGTCAAAGAAGATTGGCCAGATCTCGCCTCCGTCGTATCGGTATCCGATTTCGGCAGCGTAAATCACAAGGGGTAGTGGTGTCTGGCGAAGCGTCTCGCCACGTCTGACTAGCCAGCGAACTGAAGTTTGCAAAAGCGCAAATTCGCCTTCACTGAGGCCGTGCTCAAGTGCAAAAACAGGCAACCCTGAAGCGAGACGAGCCTTCGACAACGAGGTGAAGTGCTCGTGAAGCCGCTCCTGTAAACGGGCGGCCTCAGCCCTGCCATCGAATCCGCCGTTCCTGCCATATGAGTTTTCGCTCAAAGGGCCATCCACGATCTCTCTCTGAACCACTCGCTCACAGAGGCAAAGTATACGCAATCCCAACCCTGCACCCTGCCTAGTCTTGCATGATAATATGAAATAATAATGAAAAGAATATGATATCGTTGGAGTTTATTCTCATAGCTTCAGATGTAGTCAATCACTAATGCTGGCCTTGGTCGTTGTATTTGAGTAGAATTCTGTTTTGATCGTAGTTGTGCAGTGGCTATTCTTGGTTTGGTTTGGAGTGTTACCGGTTTGGATAATGTCCGTCGGGTGAGCGAGGGGTTCGTGGTTTTAGGGGGCTAGTTTTAGACAAGTTGATATAGGCTGTTGAGGTGGTACAGCGATTGAGGGATTGATAGGTTGGCGATAGCTGTAGGTGTTGGTGAAATCGTTGAGTTGGGTTGAGGTGTTGATAGGGGTTTGGGCTTTGAGCCATTTTTCGTTGTTTGTTGGAGCTGTTCAACTTTGCCGCAAGTGGCGCGATGGCAGGGCGAGGAGTGTTTTTGGGCGGCACCTACAAGTTTCTAACATTTTGTATTCGCCGTGTCTGCTGAAAAACCGGGTGGTGTAAACCATAGCGTTATCGGTCAACAGAGAAGTGGGAATACCGTAGTTAAGACACATTTGAGCAAATATGGCGGTAATTATGGGACTGGATAATGCGTCGGTGGGCGGTGATCAACAAAGCGTAGCGCGAATGACCATCACTCCAAGTGATGATATTGGCCGTAGAGCCATCGCCGAACGCCCAGTAATAGACCTCTGACTGCCAGCATTCATTAGGCAGATTAGCGGTGAAACGTGCATAAGGGGACTTTGGATGCTTTTTAGGATTTGTTTCAACAAGAACCGTGTTTAACTAAGCGACGACGAATCGCAGATGGCGACACCACGATCTAACTAGGGAAAGCATAAATTGTCACCCACTGCCGGTAGTGTGCAGCCGATTATCGAACTGAAAGGAAGGCTATATGGACTGGTCAGACTTCATCTTCTGGTGGCTTGAGTGGCCTATCAAAATAAGTGTTGGAATTGTGCTTGTAGTCATGTTGATGCTGTTGCTCAACAACATACTGCTTTGGCTTTTAAGGTGTGCCGTCCACATAAACGCGACGCAATACAACGGACAAGACCGTGAAAAACGCATCGTGTCCCATCACATTGTGCCCAAAGATAAAGGCAATTGGTGGAAGCGTAGATGTTTGGCTGCTCATATGTTTTTTGGGACGAATTCGAGGTCAAGTGATATCAGTCCAATACGTATGGCATTTAGATTCGGTGGATGGTTCTGGTTTAAGTCTTAGGGACTTATATCGGATGGTGGCGTTAGTGTTAGGCGAGGCCGTTTGCCTATGTCGTTAATGATGGACATCGGGAGAACGAATTTAGAGGAACTGAGTTCTTTAAGCCAGCGTCGGTCTGAAGATTAAGTTGACTCTGATGATCGGCGACGCACCAACTTTGTGCAGTTATTTTGAAAGAACTTCTCATCGCGAACGGGGGTGATGGTGGCGCGACGAAGGTTTAGGCTAGGTGAATTATGGTTTACTCGCGGGGCTCATTCTGATGACTTGGCTGACCTATCCATTGCCTGAAGGCCAGGGATCCTCATACTTGATGGCTGGGGATGGGAAAATTATACGGTGTCTTCGCTGATCCCTGCTGCTTTTCGGTCGATGGATGCTGCCATTGTTCGTGGTGAGCTAATAGTTCGTGAGGGACGCGACGATAAGGAGTTTCACTTTCAGCGTTGGGTACAGGCTCGTCTCGGCGAGGCTGGCATCAATCACGACGATCCCGGTAGGAACAGCTACCCGGATTTGACCTTGGTAAACGCCCCCGAAGGCATCGAGGTGAAGGGGCTGGCTACACCGGGGCGCGATGCTTCGTTTGATGGGAATAGCCAGGTAGCCCGACCGACGCACAATGGGCGGACTATCTATTACGCGTTCGGTAGGTACCCGGTGTCCTCGAAGGGCAACACCTTTCCAGTTGTGGACCTTGTGGTTGTCCCTGGCTCCTTCCTCAATGCCGACGATGCGTACGAGCATAAGAATACAAGCACTCGGGGGTTCGGCAGCTATGGCGATATCTTGCTCCGCGACCGCAAGATGTACGTGATGCCGACCCCGGTAGCCCTGCTTGAAGGGGTTGAGGGTACTCGCACCTTGCTGCTCCCCGCTGGCGAGGATCCCGGTGACGGGTTTGTGCAAGTCGGCGAGGTCACTCGGGTTGAGGTTGAAGACGTGATGACCGGCTATTCGTTTGATTTCGTCACAAACCAGTTGAGTGCCACATATCGCAGGAATCCAACGGCTGGACGGCAGCATCATTTCCGGGCATGGCGGATTGCCCGGTCTGAAGGTTCGGGTGCCGAGGTGACCATGAGCAACAGTGTCACTCCAAGTGCCTAGAGTGGGTTTGTGGGTGATCTGACCGTACTCAGCATGTTTTCCGGGGCGGGGGGGCTCGACCTTGGATTCGAGGCCGCGGGATTCACCACCGTCGCTGCTGTCGATCATGACCCGCACGCTGTCGACACGCTCCGCAAGAACCGGCCCGAATGGAATCCAGTCGAGGCTGATGTGCGGGATTGGACGCCTGACGGTTTGCCCGACACCCCGGATGTGCTGGTAGCCGGACCGCCATGCCAAGGATTCAGCCTCGGTGGGCACCGCCACGCAGCGGACGATAGAAACGGGCTGTTCCGAGAGGTGTGCCGTGTAGCCCAACAAGTGCGTCCTCGCGTTGTCATTATCGAGAACGTCCTGAACTTGCGCACAATGCTGCATCCCGACACCGGACGGCCATTCATCAAGGAGATCGCTGTGTCGCTGGCTGAGGCTGGATATGGGGACATTGCTTGGGACGTGTTCAAGATGGATGGTCACGGCGTGCCTCAGACTCGCCGCCGGTTCGTGTTTGTGGCATTTCGAGACGAGGCACCCGACAGATGGCATCTCCCAGCCCCCTCAGGCTACGAGCCGATTCGCCCATGGCTATGGGATCTCGCTTATAACGACAAGATCTCGTTGCCCAATCATGATCCCTTATGGGGATTCAAGTCCCATGTGCATGTAGATCGAGGAATGGATCTTGGCCAGGATGCGCCCATTAGCGTTGTACGGTTCTCTCGGACGGCTTCCGACGGGAATCCGATCCGGGATTGGGATCGCTCATTTCCCGCAGTAGATACCGCTACGGTATGGGGCCTCGCTCAAGGGCATGTTTCTGCCCGCCGCGAGCCAAGAGATCGAAGTAACAACGCAAAGTTTGTGCGGAATCCAGACACTGATGTCACCCTGTGGCGTGTTCAGGCCGACCGCCTTCGGTCGCTTACTCATCGGGAATATGCCCGTCTCCAAACATTCCCAGACTCTTGGGCGTTTGTAGGTGGTAACAAACGTGACGTTCATCTTCAAATCGGCAACGCCGTCCCAATCCAATTTGCTGAACGACTAGGCCACAACATTCAGAAGGCGCTCCGAGCGCTCGACGCAGGTCGAGCGTTTCCTCAACAAGATGATGTCCATCTCCGGCTTTTTTAGCAGCTTGCTGCAATAGTTGGGGTGGCGTGACATCGACAATGGCCCGCTGGCGGCGAATTCGTTTGTCCTGTTTCGATAAAGCAGCAGCAACAGATTGCTTGACTTCGCTTTTTGTGGGGTGTTAGTTGAGGGCGAAAGCGTCGATCATGGCCTGCACGTTAGGGCCTAGAGGGTATAGAATTGGGCAGGTAGCGCCGTTAGCGACGTACTCGTCTACTTTGGCGCGGCATTCATCGGCTGTGCCCGCAGCACAAAGCATCTGCACCACCTCATCGGGTACGAGCACCGCTGCCGCGGCCACCTGATCTTTGGTGGCAGGCCAGGTTAGTGCCGCGTTCACTTTTTCTAACAGCGAATCAGGCACCCCCGAAGCGGCCATTATGTGAGGCTGCTGACCCAAGTACTGCGTCACTAGCAAGCGAGCTGCGTCTAGTGCCTCGTTACGATCTTCGGCTAACGAACACACCACAAGCTGAGGACGATCTAGGTCATCTATGCTGCGCCCTGCTCGGGCAGCGCCTTCGCCTAGCGCGGCTATAGCCCTGCGGTTGTAATCGGGCGACACCAAGTAGTTCAATACCACCCCGTCGGCCAACTCACCGGTAAGCTCCATCATCTTCATCCCGGTGGCACCAATGTAAATGGGCACGTCTTTGGGTTGACGCTGCTGATGCACATAATCCAACTCCACCCCATCTAAGTGGACGTAGTCGCCGTGGAAGGTAACGTTCTTATCAGCTAACAGTGCTCGAACCACGGTCACCACCTCGCGCATGGCCCTAAGAGGACGATGCCGGTTTACCCCTACCTTTGATGCCAAAGGTTCCCACCATGCTCCAAGCCCACACAAGATACGCCCCGGGGCTAGGTCATCGAGCGTGGAGAAAGTGGCCGCTAAGCGGGCGGGATTACGAGTCCACATGTCCAAAACCCCACTGCCGATTTTGATTGTCTTTGTGCTGGCAGCAAAGGCTGCCATAGGCACGGTGGCCTCGCGCACTAACCTAGAGTCGGCTTGCCACACGGCTTTAAATCCCCGTTCTTCTGCGTAACGTACATACTCCATGGCATCGGCCATGGAGTGCGCATCTTGTAAGTACAGCGCTACCGGATATGCACTCATGATTAGATAGTCCCCAATTCTTTGAACAGCCGGACAGCAGCCTCAGCGGCTTTTGCCCGAATTTCATCCGGGTCAACTCGAGTGGCCGCACCATCAGCTAGCAGAGTTTCACCGTCCACTATCACTTGCTTGGCATGTACTGCGGGGGTAAAAGCTAGCCGCCAAGGGTCAATTGGTTCATACGACCATCTCACCATGTCGCCAAGAGCTTCGGGGAATAGTTGCCAGCCTTGGGTTAGCCATTCCCAAGCGGTATCAGGGGTGGCAGTAATGTCGTGCTCGCGATGACGGGCATAGGCCATTCGGAACTCCTCTAGCATGTCGGCCCCAATACCATCTGTGCCTAATGCCACCGGATTAGCAAAACGACTGGGGTGCGCGTAGCCCACGGCATTATTCATGTTGGAACGAGGATTGTGTACCACCGTGCCAGCCAACTCATGGTTATCGGGTAAATGCACTCCGTGTATCAACAACCAGTCTTGCGTAGTTAGGGATGCCAACCGCTGTGCTGAAGACGCATCCACATCTCCTTCAGCTACATGAATATGCACTCCAACCTTAAGATCTGTAGCCAGCCCTGCGGCAGCCTCTAGGGTTTCTGTGGTGCATGTAAAGGCAGCGTGGACTCCTACCATGCCGCGACCTCCTGCCCGTAAGAAACGCTCGTTTTCGGCTAAACCCTGCCGGGCACCTTCAGCTCCATGACGATCGGTCACACCATAAGCGCAGCTCACCCGTATCCCCACTTCTGCGCAAGCACTAGCTATGACATCTAGCGACCCTTCGATGGCTTTGGGGGATTCATGGTGGTCGATTATCGCGGTGCATCCTGATTCTAGGGCCTCTAAAGCGCCCAATTTGGCCGACCACTCGATTGTGTCGAGATCTAAAGCACGATCTAAGCGCCACCAAACCAACTCCAACACTTCGCTGAACCTGTTTGGGGTGCGTGGTGGAGCGGGCATGCCTCGAGCCAAAGCGGAGTATAGATGGTGATGTGCGCACACCAATCCGGGCGTGGTGGCTGAGGCATATTTGGGTGGTTCGCCTCCCCAAGTGCTTGAACTCACCGGATCATGGGGCTCCGCGGTAGATGCTGATACCGGCAGTACTTATAACAGTAGTCAAATGTGGGATATGTTGCCAAAGGTGTTGCATAAACTAAAGACCGAAGAGAAGTGGGTTTATGATCCCCGGTGAGTTTTGATGACTAATGTAATCGTGGCTCGTAGTGTTGATGAAGCCCTCGCCACGCTGTCTGAAGCACCTGATATTACTATTTTAGCTGGAGGCACTGATCTTATGGTGGAGATCAACCGCGGCTTGCGCCAGCTCAACAGCGTGATAGCGCTGGCCCAAGTACCCGAGTTGCATCGTTGGAGTATTGGCGAAGATCGCCTCATGATCGGTGCTGGGGTTACCTACACCACGATGTTGAACACCAAGCTGGCTCAGGCTGCGCCTGCCCTAGCACAAGCAGCTCGCACGGTGGGCTCACCGCCTATTCGCAATGCCGGCACCCTGGGGGGCAATCTGGGAACCGCGTCTCCCGCAGGTGACACCTTGCCGGTGTTGGCGGCGCTCAACGCCAGCATTGTATTGGATGGCCCTAGTGGAGAACGCTGCTTAAGCTTAGAGGAGTTCATGGTGGGGGTGAAGCGTACCTGTTTAGCGCCCGGAGAGTTAATTAAGGCTGTCGAGATGGATCATCTCAGCGGAGGTCAGGAATATCTCAAAATTGGCCCCCGCAATGCCATGGTGATTTCGATGGCGGGAGTGGCGTTGGCGGTTGATCGTAAGGCTAAGCAGGTTCGGTGCGCCTTGGGCGCGGTGGCTGCAAACATTCCACGAGCAAGCGAGGCAGAAGCTTGGGTAGGTGAACGCATCAACTGGGATAGCGGCACTGGAGTGGATTCGGTTTTGGCTCAAGAGTTTGGTCAACGGATGGCTGCGGAATCTTCCCCCATCGACGATCATCGCTCCACAGCGGCCTATCGTCGCCATGCTGTTGGAGTGTTAGCAGCTCGTGCTTTACAGCGGGTGTTCTCAGAAGGCACAAACGGCTATGTCTAATTCCAACTCGCTGTATATAAATCCCTATTCGCTGCGGGTTAATGGCGCTAATCGTGAGGTAGCCGATTCACAGGTATCTGAGAGCCTACTTTTTGTGTTGCGGGAACGTTTAGGGTGTACCGGCACTAAGAACGCATGCACAGAAGGCGAGTGCGGTTCTTGTGTCGTGTTGGTAGACGGTGTGCTCACTTGTTCTTGTCTAGTTCTGGCTGCAACCGTTGTAGGTAGAGAGATCACCACGATTGAGGGTCTAGGCATTGCAGAGTCGGCCGATGAGAAGCTGCTTGATGAACGTGGTGGCCTGTTGCCCGTACAGCAGGCTTTTGTAGACGAGGGTGCTGTGCAGTGTGGCTTTTGCACCCCTGGCTTGATCGTGGCCGTACACGATCTCTTAGAGGCTAATCCCAACCCCAGCGAAGGTGATGTGCGTGAAGCCTTGTCGGGTAATCTTTGTCGCTGCACTGGTTATGGCCGCATTCTGGCTGCTGTGCGTTCGGCTTGCGAACAAATGCGATCGCCGCTGTGAGCTGTCTACAAGCGGCTGTTAGCGCCGTTGAACACACTAGCGTTGTCATAGATACAAAAGAACGTAGTAGAGACCGCGGGGTTGGTGCAGATGTCAGCCGACCCGATGGTGTGCCCAAGGTGCAGGGCCGTTTTGCCTTCTCATCCGACCTGTGGGCTGACAACTTTTTATGGGGTCACACCTTGCGTTCACCCCACCCTTCAGCACTTATAAGCAACATTGATATCGGTCCAGCGCTAGCTTTTGGCGGAGTTCATGCGGTGTTGTTGGCCAGCGATGTGCCAGGGCAACTCAACTTCGGCCTCGATCATCAAGATCAGCCGGTGTTGGCCGCCGACCAAGTGCGTTATGTGGGTGAACCAGTAGCCCTGGTAGCTGCCGAGCACCCCGACATAGCCCGCCGTGCCGCAGAAGCCATTGTTGTGAATTATGAGGTGATTGCGCCGCTTACCGACTCTGAAGCTGCCTCTGAAGCACCCCCTATGCATCCCGATGGCAATGTGATCCGTCGCCTAGGTATCCGCCATGGTGATCTAAGCCTTACTGGCGAGGTGGTGGTAGAAGGCAGCTATGAAGTGGGTATGCAAGATCAGGCTTTCATGGGTCCAGAGTCGGGCATGGCCCTGCCCGAAGAGGATGGCGGGGTGGAGTTGTTTGTCTCCACTCAGTGGTTGCATGTGGATAGAAGCCAGATTGCTGCTTGCTTAGGGCTCGCTGAAGAGCAGGTGCGCATCACTTTGGCTGGTGTTGGTGGAGCCTTTGGTGCACGCGAAGATCTCTCTTTGCAGGTTCATCTGTGTCTTTTGGCTCAGCACACTCAAAAACCGGTGAAGATGGTTTACAGCCGCGATGAATCTTTCCTCGGTCATGTACATCGTCACCCTGCTAAAATGTGTTACCGCCATCACGCTGATCGACAGGGCCATCTCATCAAGGTTGAAGCCCGCATTGTGCTTGATGGTGGGGCCTACGCCTCTTCCTCAGCGGCTGTCATTGCCAATGCTTCTTGTTTTGCGGCTGGCCCTTACAAGGTGTTGGCCGCAGAGGTGGAAGGGCTAGCAGTGCGCACTAACAATCCCCCCTGCGGGGCTATGCGTGGTTTTGGCGCGGTGCAGACATGTTTCGCTCATGAGGCGCAGATGGACAAGCTGGCCGCAGCGCTGGGTATGGATCCAGTGGAGTTGAGGCTGCTGAATGCTTTGGCCCCGGGCGATCGCCTTATTACTGGGCAGGTGATTACCGGTGCCTTCCCAGTAGCCGAAGTGATTCGCCAATGCGCCCAAGCACCAAGCCCTGTGCTGCCACCCACTAACGATTATCGTGATCTGCCCGGAGGTTCGGGACGTACCACCAAAGCTGAAGACACCGTACGAGGTACCGGTTTCGCGGTGGGTTTTAAGAACCTTATGTTTTCGGAAGGTTTCGACGATTACTCTTCGGCAGCTTGTCGTGTGTCTAACGGTGTAGCCACCATCACCTGCGCTTGCGCCGAGGTGGGCCAGGGTTTCGTAACGTTGGCTCAGCAAATTGCCCGCACCGAGCTCAGTGTGGACGAGGTGATTTTGGCACCAGCCCAAACTGTAACCAGCAAGTCGGCTGGCTCTACTTCGGCAAGTCGCCAAACCTGGATGTCAGGCGGAGCTGTGCAAGCGGCTTGTCGGAAGGTGCGAGAACAGATTTTGAGCGATGTTGGTGCTAAGTGGGATGTGTCGCCTGACGGTTTGGTGCTGCGCGATGGCATGGTTGTCTGCATAGATGGCCAGCGACAAGCTTCGCTAGCTCAGCTGACTGCTGAACAAGATTATGAAGCCGATGTTGTGTTCAGACATGTCCCTACACAGACGCTGGACGAAAACGGTCAAGGTAACATCCATGTGTCTTTTGCTTGTGCTGCACACCGTGTGATTGTTGATGTGGACCCCGACCTGGGTCTAGTAAGGGTACGTGACATCACCACAGCGCAAGATGTTGGTCGTATTCTCAACCCTACTCAGGCATTAGGACAGATAGAGGGCGGCATTGCACAAGGCGTGGGCCTTGCACTCATGGAAGAAATCGTGCTGGACGATGGCTTGGTGCGCAACAACTCCTTCACCGACTACGTGATCCCCACCACCTTGGATATGCCTGAGGTGACCATCGCAGCCTTCATTGAAGAACCTGAACCCGGTGCTCCTTACGGTGCAAAAGGGATTGGCGAACCCCCCACCATCTCTTCGTCGGCTGCTGTGGCCGCAGCGGTGCGAGATGCCACAGGTCTCAGCTTAGAGCGCATCCCCATCCGCCCTTATGACATCGCTTTAGCAGACCACTAGTTAGCAGCAGTGTTGCGGAGATCGGCCAACGCTTCCATCCACCAGCCATTAGCCACTGTGGTGTTTCCAGGTAGGGCGGCCAAGTGCTCATCTACTTGAATTAACACTTCGGGCAACTCAGCGGCAGCTAAGCGTAAGTCTAAGAGTCCATCTACCACCCTGGAGCGACTGGTCAGCTCTCCGTCAATAGCATCTAGCAAGCGGTCTACCAATTCAGTGATCTCAACGAGAGCGGCTGGGTTGCGGGTGGTTTCCAATGTCACTGGTTATTCTCCTTATCCAAATTCAATCGATCTACATTTAAACTCTTTGCAACCCATGTCTTTAAGCCGCATGTTCTTAGACATAATCTTGACTGCATCTTATCGGCTAACCAACAGCAACGGTAGCGTGGTTTTGTGTCTGATTTGATAGATGCTCCTGTCATCTTCGCAGAGGGAGTGCGCAAGAGCTACGGCACTAATCATGTGCTGTTGGGGTTGGACTGCGAGGTGGGTTCGGGAATAACCGGGCTGTTAGGCGCAAACGGAGCAGGCAAGAGCACCCTTATTGGTCTGATTTTGGGATTGCGACCTCGCCACGGTGGGGTTCTTTCGGTATTGGGGGTAGACCCCCATCAAAGCGGGCCTGAGCTACGGCTGCGTTTGGGGTATGCGCCTGAACATCACAACCTGCCGGGTGATGTGCAAGCAGCAGATCTGGTGCAACACGTAGCACAGCTTCACGGTCTGCCCAAACGTATCGCTACCGAGCGGGCCAGCAATGCCTTATGGCAGGTGGGATTAGGCGAAGAACGCTTTCGACCCATTGGTACCATGTCTACAGGTCAGCGTCAGCGAGTGAAGATGGCTCAGGCCCTAGCCCATGATCCCGATTTGTTGTTATTAGACGAACCTACCGATGGTCTCGACCCGGTGCAGCGAGATGCAATGCTGGCGCTTATCGGCCAGGTTGGAAGCGAGTTTGGAATTGACATTTTATTGTCATCACATCTTTTGGAGGAGATTGAGCGGGTTTGTGACTCAGTGGTGATCTTGGCCAACGGCGTTGTGGGCTATAGCGGGGCACTAGATGATCTGGATTCGCCTGAAGCTGGCATGAGAGTTGAGGTGGATGGTGATTCTCAACTGTTAGCTGATGTCTTAGAGGCTCGCGGTGCCGAGGTCAGCATCCAACATAACTCTCTTACCGTGAGCAGCAGTGCAACAGCGAACGACCTTATCCGCGACACGGTGGCCGAACTAGGCATGGGGTTGCGTCGCTTAGAGCCCCACCGGACCACGTTAGAAGATGTGTTCATTGAGGTCTCAAAGTGAGCGAAGCCCGTATCCACGCTCGTGGCTATTTGGCTTATGAAGGTCCACGCCATTCTCCGTCACGAGCTATGTGCAATTTGGCCTATCACACAGTGCAGCGGGTGTTGGGCCTCAAACGCTCTAACTGGCAAAAGGTGCTACCAGCACTCACCCTAATAATTGCTTTCATGCCTGCCATCGTGTTTGTGGGTCTCGCTGTGTTGCTGCCCGGCAGCGAGGAGCTTGAATTAGGCGAATCAGGTGAGTATTACGTCATCATCGTCGGGGCACTGTATTTGTTTGCTGCCTTTGTAGCCCCAGAAGCCGTGTGTACCGATCGACGCAGCGGAATGTTAGGTCTGTATATGGCATCACCGCTGAATCGCAATACCTATCTAGTTTCAAAGTTCGCAGCGATTGTGGGGGTCTTAGCGTTTATGACCATTGGTCCGCCACTGCTGATGCTCATCGCTTATACCTTGGAAGGGGTGGGTCCTGATGGGGTGGTAGACTGGTTGGCTGAACTTGGGCGACTCTTGTCCGCAGGTCTTTTGATGGCTGTGTTCTGGGGTTCGCTCTCGATAGCGGTATCTTGTTTGTTTGAGCGTCGCACTCGCGCCAGCGTGGTCATTTTCTTGATCCCGCTGGTTAGCACTGCGGTGGGTGACGGTTTATCTGAAGCCACGGAGTTCAGCGACTCTTATCAACTCATCAACCTGTTTTCGCTTTCGGTTGAAACGGTGTATCGCATCTACGGTCAAGTGAATCCTGTTGAAGGGGCCATTGTTCGCATTGATACCTGGCTCGTTTTCGCAGTGACCTCGGGGCTCATAGTGGCATCTTGCTGGTTTGCCTGCTGGCGCTATCAACAAATTGAGATTGAGAGATGAGCGCAATCTCTTTATCTTCCACTGAAATCTCGCCCACATCTATGGTTCAAGCTGCTGGCGTGTCTAAATGGTTTGGCGATCTTGTGGCAGTAAGCGACGTAAGTTTTGGTATCGGGGCAGGGGTTACTGCACTGCTTGGCCCTAACGGAGCTGGAAAGTCCACCTTGCTGCGGATCATTTGCGGTTTGGCACGACCCTCTAAGGGTACCCTTACCATCTTGGGCAAAGATCCTCGTAGGGATGTGGCTGTGTTGGGGCGCATTGGCATGGCACCCCAACAAGAAACCCTTTGGGATCAACTTAGCGGCTTAGAGTTTGTGCAGCTCGCTGCTCAACTTCACGGTCTTAGTCACCCTGTTGAAGCTGCCCGTGGGGCTATAGCGATGGTAGAATTAGACGCAGACGACGAGCGTAGCCTTAGCACCTATTCCAAGGGTATGCGCCAACGTATCAAGTTGGCTCAGGCTATTGTCCACGATCCTTTGGTGGTGGTTCTAGATGAGCCCTTAACCGGTCTTGATCCTCGCCAGCGTCGTGCCATGATTGCCTTGTTTCACAGGCTGAGCGATGCTGGCAAGTGTGTAATCGTTTCGAGCCATGTGCTTGATGAGGTGGAGAGGTTTGGCTCACGGGTGCTTGTGATCGCTCAAGGACGTTTGGTTGCCGAGGGTGATTTTCACAAAATCCGCGATCTCATGGATGACCGACCATTGCGTATCAGCATTCGTAGCAATCAACCTCGAACCTTGGCTATAGCTTTATTGGAGTGTGGTGTGATTTCGGGTTGTGAGTTGCAAGACCCCGATGCTTTGGTGGTGAGCACATCTGATGTTATGTTTTTTCGCCGAGCCGTGGCCTTAGCGGCGCGCGACCATCAAGTTTCTCTTTTGGAGATACGCCCACTAGACGATGACCTCGAGAGCGTCTTTAGGTACTTGGTTGGCCAATGAACTTTCATATCTACAAGGTATTGTTACGTCGTCAGATGAGTCCGGCGCGGCTGTTGGGTATGGCAGCGCTAAGCGGTGTTGCCATCTTGTTGGGGGTGCTGGCCAGAACCGCTGACAACACGGTGGAGTTCGCCACACAGAGCACAGGCATCTTTGGTATCAATGTTTTGGTTCCTTTTATGGCTTTATCTCTGGGCTCAGCAGCTCTTGGCGATCTAGTCGAAGATCGTACGCTGGTATATGTGTGGTTGCGACCCGTACCTCGCTACACGATCGCAACTGCTGCGGTTGCTGCTGTGATTTCAGTGGTGGGGTCGTTTGCGATAGCGATCATGACGGCAGCAGCAGCTATAACCGAAGTGCATGATCTAATTCTGGCCACAGTAATAGCAACAGCTTTGGCAGTAGTGGCCTATTCGGGGTTATTCGTGGCCCTGGGTTTGCGGTTTGAGCGGTCGTTGCTTATCGGTTTGGGCTACATCGCCATTTGGGAGCTGCTGTTGTCTCGGCTAGGTGATTGGTTCGCGCGTCTGTCGGTGCGTAGCTATCCTATGAGCGTACTCGCAGATGCCACAGGAGTGGAGATGCGCCTAGCTGACCGTGCCGTCGTAGCTTCATACGTGGTACCCGTAGTCATTGGTTTGGTAGCAGTTGTTTACACCTCATGGCACCTCACTCGTACTGAAATCGATTAGTGGTGTGTCGTAGAAATAGCGCTATTTCAGTAGGTCTTCTAGTTGGCCGATTAGTCCGTCAAGGCGACGACGATCTTGATCGATGGACTCTTGAGTTGAACGCAGCTCTTCTAGGAGTTCTCCAATAGCTGTTCGGGTGTCTGCATCTATAGCTGAGTCGTTATCTATTGTAGGTTTGCCATCATCGGGGTCTTCTGTTTCACTGCCAACCTGAGCGTCATCTGTAACATCCTCATCTGATGATAAGATAGGCTCGGCTGGTGCTACTACCGAGTCAGTGGCATCTGAAAGCGCGGTCAATGCCTCTTCCAGCGTGGAACGAATTCTCAACACGAAGTCATCCTCGTTGCCGAGGCCCACAATTACCTGCTTTACCTGTGGTAATTCTGTGTCACCGGTCGCTTGCACATAAACAGGGCGCACAAACAGTAAGGAGTCGCCCACCGGAATCATTAGCAGGTTGCCTTGCAGCACGGTTGAGCCTTGCTGGTTTAGTTGCGTGAAGGCATCGGCAATCTCTGTGTCTGCTTGGATCTTGGCATCCACAATGCTAGGTCCAGGAATGTTCGTGCCCGGCACGGTGTAAACAACTAGCTCTCCGTACTCGTCGATATCGCTTTTAGCCACGATGAAGGCCGTGAGTTCTTTACGTTCGTCCTCATTATCACCTGCGCCCGATACCGGCACGAAGGTTCTGAAGATCACGAAATCTAGGTCATCTTCTTCGGGTAATTGTAAAAGCTGATAGAAGGGCCTGATCCTTTGTTCTAGCTGCCGTGTGGCGGCAATCGTTGTAGCTGCATCGGCGGTGATAACATCGGCAACCTCATCTAGCAGGGTTCGCGCTGTGATACGGGTACCTGGGTCTTGTGCCACGGCCCAGGTAACGGAGTTGGCGTAGAAGGTTTCGGGATCATCAATGAAGTAACGGGCCCACATGGTGGTCTGCACCTTGAATAAATCCTCGGGGTAGCGCAGATGGTTTTGCAGATTGGCGGGCATTTGCTCGAAATCTTTAAACAGTCTCGGGAACATTTTGCGCCAGGCTTGAATGATCGGATCATCAGGGTCAATCACATAGAAGGTGGTTGTGCCGTCGAAAGCATCTACTACAGCCTTTACTGAATTGCGGACGTAGTTAAACTTTTTGTTCAGGCCGCTTTTATCATCCAAATCTGCCACATCGGGAACTTGTCCGTAGGGGTAGCGGTCGGTGGTTGTATAGGCATCGGCGATGTAATACACCCTGCCGTTGGACACCACAGGATATGGATCGGCATCAAACTCTAAGAACGGGGCCAAGGTCTCTACTCGGGTGCGTAAATCTCGGTTAAAGATGATGCGGGAATCGTTATCTACAAAGCCCGAAATCAGTGGGTTGATATCGCCGAAGCGTAAGGCGAAGGCCACTTGGCGCAAAAAGCCGCCGATATTTACCCCGTCTTCGCCGTCATAAGTGAAAGGCACCGTCTCATTAGCTTCGGTATAGTCCACCTCAGGAATGGTGGCTCCGACTATGGCATAGCCGTTGAGGTTTTCGCCGATGTAAAGCTGCGGACGGGTGAGTTCAAAGTCTGGGTTAGCTGTCACCGGCACATCGCCCACCACAAAGTTGGGTGACCCTTGCACCGTTACTTCGTTGACCGGTGCTACAGCTACTCCATAGCCGTGGGTGTATTGCACATGGCGTCCTTCCCAAGATTGTTGGGGAATATCAGCCACGTTGAGTTGGCGTGCTCCGATAACTACTTCAGTGATCTCACCATTGATTTCATAGCGGTCAACATCCACCTCATCGTTGAAGGTGTAGAAAGTGCGCTCGGATTGCTCTACCTGAAAGGCATTGGGCACGATATCGGGGTCGAGAAGGCGAATGTTGCGCACGCTGCCACTATCGGCCAGTTCGCCCGCGCTGATTTGTGTGTCAGGGTTAAATGGCCGTGTAATCACATTATCTAGGCCCAAGGCGAATCTGGTTTCTTCAATGTTGCGTTCGATGTAGACGGCTTCTCTTTGAGACTCTTGCGGTTCAGCCCGAAAACGCTGAATGATGGCCGGATAGATGGCCCCCATTACAACGGCCACGATCATCCATAAGCCCACAGCCGTAACCGGCAGCACCCAGCCTCGTTGCCAAATGTTGATGATCAGCAACACAGCCGAAAGCACCGAGATTAACATCAACAGATTGAGTGCTGGGATCTGGGCATTGACATCGGTGTAGGTAGCGCCATCTACCGGACCCCGAGAAGAAAAGTTGAGGCTGAAGCGATCAAACCAGTAGCCCACTACCCTGATTAGGGCAATCATCGCCAACAGCACCGACAGGTGGGCCTTTACCTGAGGGGTCACATGTTGTTGGCTGGTCTGAAAACGGATACCACCGTTTAAGTAGTGGGCGATGGCGGTGAAAATCGTTACGATGATAAGGGCACGGAAGACCCAGCTCAGGAGGAACTGGATAAAAGGAAGTTGAAAAACGTAAAAACCTATGTCGTAGCCAAACTGCGGGTCTTCTCTGCCGAAATCAACGTTGTTGAAGAACAACATGGCTTTTTGCCATTCACTGCCGCTGCTTGCGCCTACGATCAATGCAAGTAAGAAGGCCGCAACCACGCTTACCAGCCGATGACGGTGACCAACCACTTCATGGTAAGTGCGCAGCAGATCTTCTTCTGGTCCTGCTGGGCGTGTTGGGGGAGCTATTCGATTAGCGATTGCCAAGTTGAAGAACATTAACAAGAAAAACAGCGTCACGAAGATGGCCACTAGTACAGATTTGTAAGCCAGTATCTCGGTCCAAACCTCGCCTTGGCCTAGAGAGTCAAACCACAGGTAGTCGGTCCACAGTCCGGCGATACCGCGCACCGAGAATATCCCCACTAGTAATAGAACTGCGATGAACGCTGTGATTGCTTTGGAGCGACGCGAGAAATGGGGCCGCGAAGGTTGACGTGATTTGAGCACATCCCGTGGATTACGCATATAGAGGTGAGGTTAGCCTCTAGTTGCGTTTAAGTTGTTGCCAGAGCGCTTAGTGCATCCTTTAAAGTTGCCACACCCACCACTTGCAGGTTGCCAGCGGCGTGGTTGAGGGCTTCGGACAGGTTATCGACAGGTACCAACAACAAGCTCACTCCAGCGCGTTGCGCCGCGATGGTCTTTTGGTCTACTTCGCCGATAGCGCCCACTGAGCCGTCTAATGAAATGGTGCCTGTAGCTGCTACCTTTAGCTCGCCCATGAGTTCGCCAGGGCTAAGAAGATCGATTATGCCCAAGGTGAGGGCTAAACCTGCCGAGGGACCACCGATGCTGCCGCTGTCCACGTTGATGTTCACCGGTAATTTAAAATCGGCTATTCGTTCGGTTGCGCCCACACCTATTAACGCTCGTCCCGGCTCTGTTTGGGATTCGATGAGCTCCAATGTCACCATGAGTCTCTCAGGGGTATCGTCTGGTTTTGTTGTTCGTTCCACATCCAGGGTGATCGATTGGCCAGGAGTATGGAAGGCAAGCACATCTGCCAACTCGCTTAAGTCGTTTACAGGCGTGCCAGCCGCTCCCACAATCACATCTTCAGGGCGCAGCATTTGAGCTGCTTGGCTGTTGGGGATGGGGTCACCCACGATAATCCCCGAAGTAAGCAGCGGAATTTCATAGCCTAGGTATTTCAAGGCTACTGCTGATGCGATTTCATGAGAAGCCTGCATCCTCTGTTGGTTTTGTTGTTGCAGTTCGCGCCGGGTGCCATTGCCGGTGAAGGTTCTCTCGGGCTCAATGTCGATATCCGATTCAAATTCAGCCTTTAGGCGCTGCCAGATGTTTAAGCGCTGGCTGATCAGCACGGTTATCAGGGACACTTCATTTTGGGGAGGATAAATCTCAGCACCTGTGATGGCAATCAGCGATGGCACGTTTTGAACAGTGCCGGGCCGCACGGCAACTGCATCGGTTCGCCAAAAGGTGAAAACTACCGCCAGTATCCCCACGATCATCAGTACTGCCAACACTGGCACTAGCCAGTTTCGGTTGCTACTCCACCATTTTGATGAGCGTGGGTTTGATGAGCTTGAGGGTGAAAGCGAGAGTACTCTAGAAGCCTCTGTGGTTAACTGGTCGCGCATTCGTCTTTCCTACTCCGACCATACCGGAGACAAGGTAAAAAACTGGCTTCAAGAGCGTTGGCGATCTTGGCGTGTAGCAAGGGCTGAGCGAGATGTGCTGGCTGCTTATAGAGCCGATTATGGGGCTGGAGTTCACTTACATTGGTGGGAAAGGTTGCGGGCTGGAGTAGGGTTGTTTTTTGTAGTGACCTTATTGGGGGCTGGACTGACTTTGTTGGTAGGCATGTTTTTTGTGGGCTTGACTATCCTTATAGAAACGTTGGTATGACCACCCCAAGCAGCTCAGGGGTTAGCTCAGGGGCTGATGCTCAAGCGCAGCGCCGTGCTGTGGTTGTGGCTGGCTATGTTGGCGATACGCAGGTCGTACGGCAAGCCATGGGCCATGATGACCCTCGCGTGCGGGCTTCGGCTCTCGCAGCGCTGCATAGGATAGGAAGCTTGAGCGATGACACGTTGCGATCCACCTTTAGCGACCCATCTGCCATCGTGCGTCGCAGAGCTGCATCCCTTAGCATCAATTACCCTCAAGTATCCCCACGCGCACTGCTAGTTGATGAAGATGATACTGTGGTAGAGGTCGCAGTTTGGGCTTATGGCGAGCGCGTGGAGGCCGACCACGCTGTTGTGGCCAAGTTGTGTGAGATGGGTAAAGGTCATGCTAATCCACTTGTGAGAGAGGCAGCGGTAGCAGCTTTGGGAGCTATTGGACACCCTGATGGTTTGGGCACCATTTTGGCCGCCACCAACGATCGAATAGCGGTGCGTCGTCGGGCAGTGCTGGCGCTAGCGCCCTTTGAGGGGCCTGAGGTTACCGTCGCATTGCAACGGGCTCTGACAGATAAGGATTGGCAGACCAGGGAAGCCGCTGAATTGCTAACCCAGTCCTCAGTTACTCTGTCAAAATAGCTTGGATATCAGCGAAAGATTCCAAACAACGTCCCGCGCCCATCACCACTGCTTCTAATGGGGCATCTACCAAGCTGACGGGCACATCAGTGATCTGAGACAATCGCTCACCTAAACCAGTTAGCAGCGATCCACCTCCTACCAACTTGATGCCTTGAGCAATTACATCTTGGGAAAGCTCAGGCGGTGCCTCAATTAAACAGGACACCACCGAGTCCACTATGGCTGATACCACTTCAGAGATGGCTGTTCGCACTTCATTGGGGGTAAGCACGATGGTCTCCGGCAAGCCGTTTGACAGATTGCGGCCCTTTACCTCGGCAGCGCGTTCACCGGGTGTATACGCCGCTGAACCTATGGCTATCTTCACTTCCTCGGCCGTGCGCTCACCTATAGCGATTCCAAACTGACGGCGCATGTGGGCTTGTATGGCAGCGTCAATGTCAAATGATCCCACTCGGATGGCCTTGAGGGATATCACCCCGCCCATAGAAATGAGCGCCGTTTCGCTGGTACCTCCACCAACATCTACTATCATGTTGGCCACTGGTGCTTGAATGGGCAGATTGGCTCCGATAGCAGCGGCCAGAGGTTGTTCGATTAGTCGTGTCTCAGCAGCGCCAGCACGACGAGATGCCTCCATCACTGCCCGTCGCTCCACAGCAGTGATGGCTGAAGGCACGCAAATGACCACCTTGGGACGATTAAATCGGTTCACGCCAGCGTTGGTCAGAAGCAGACGAATCATTCGTTCAGTTACTGCGAAGTCGGTGATGGCCCCTTTTCGCAAAGGTCGTATTGCTGAGATGTGAGCTGGAGTGCGTCCGATCATTTGCCAGGCTTCCCGCCCAATTGCCAAAACCTCGTTGGTTTTACGGTTCATCGCAATCACCGAGGGCTCGTTTAGAATGATGCCTTGTGCGCGGGCATAAACCAGTGTGTTAGCGGTGCCCAAGTCAATTGCTAAATCGCGCGTCATGATTTATTTTCAATTTGGTGTATTGTTGTTTCACCACTGCCTATTTCTGTGATGTGCTGTGCTTCTAGGCCCCAACTTTCACCTCCTTGCCATGCTTCCTTCTTCCATATAGGCACGGTGGCTTTCAGATCATCAATGCAATAGCGTGCCGCAGCAAAGGCATCTTTACGATGAGGTGCTGATGTTGCTACCACCACCGCCGATTCTCCTATGGGTACACGGCCGATGCGATGCAGCAATGCTAGTCGACCTAGCTCAGGCCATCTTGCAAGAGCCTCAGCAGCCAAAGCTTCCAAACGTGGAATCACTTGCTCTTCATAAGCTTCGTACTCTAAAACACTTACCTCAGGTCGACCTTCAGAATGGTTGCGGGCGGTTCCGCTGAACAATACAACACCACCACAATCGTCACGTCCCACCCAGCGCAGCACACGCTCCAATGGCAGTGGCTCAGCACTAAGGCCAGCCCATACCTGCGCTGTTTGTGGGGGATGCATAGGTTTGAGTTTAAATCTTAGCGATTATTTAGGTTCAGCCCACCACTTCATCTGGTGTTGAGCCGATAGTATCCCAACGTGAGCGAGGCTGAGCCACCAGAGGAGTTCAACCCGTTTAAAGGCATGCCCATCTTTGGTGATTTGGGCAAGCTCTTCGCTCAGCAGACCTCATCTTCCTGGGATAATGCTCGTCAGATTGCCATAGCGGTGGCGACTCAAGGGGGTGCAGAATCCAATGTAGAACCTACTCAACGCATAGCCCTAGAAGAGTTGGCAAGGGTCGCTGAATTGCAGGTGAGCAGTGTCACGGGGCTCACCAACGTGCGCAGCGGTAAAGCAGCATCCATCGTGGCTAGCACCCGCACCACATGGGTATCGGCCACCTTGGAGGCTTATCGACCTCTGCTAGAACCTATTGCTGGTGCTTCCCATCGATCTGATCCTTTAAAAACCCCTCTAGATGATATGAGTGATCCTGCTGAGGCAATGATTGGTCAGATCATGAAAATGCTGGGACCAGCACTCACGAGCATGACCGCTGGCAGCATGGTAGGTAATTTGGCGCGACGTAATCTCGGTCAATACGACTTGCCCATTCCTCGTGACAGCGCTGAAATCTTGGTCATTCCAGCTAATATTGCCCAACTTGCCTCTGAGTGGAGTTTGGATTTGTCCGACTTACAGCTTTGGGTGTGCTTGAGCGAACTAACCCACCACACAGTGTTGTCGGTGCCTCATGTGGGGCGAAGAATGCAAGACTTGCTTGAGGATTATGTTGCTAGTTTTGAGGCTGATCCCGCCGCCTTGCGTCATAAGCTCAGCGACTTGGATTTAGCCAATCGCGATTCCCTAGACAATCTAGAGTCACTTTGGGGTGATCCCGAGATGATGTTGGGGGCCATTCAATCCTCAGCTCAGCGGGCGTTGCTGCCTCAGATAACTGCTCTGGTGAGCGTGATCGCAGGCTATGTGGATTGGGTAGTAGACAGCGTGGGACGCAATCTGATTGGCTCTTATCAGCAACTAAGCGAGGCTTTGCGGCGGCGGCGGGTGAGCACTGGTTCTGCCGATCGTTTCATTGAAAAGATGCTCGGGTTAGAACTTAGTCAAGACCACTACGACCGAGGAACTGCGTTCGTCTCAGGAGTGCTAGAGCGGGCTGGCGGTGAAGGATTGGCACGCTTGTGGCATACTCCTAAAGAGTTACCTACTCCTGCTGAGGTTGAGGCACCCGGTCTGTGGTTGGCTCGGATTGATCTAGCAGACTAGGGCTGCGATGTAGCCAAAACAGTGCTACCGACACCGCAGCCACCACGCCGATAAGCAAGTACCCCAAGCGCACGGGAATGGTAATGATTACCGGAAGCAACGCACCTAACACCCAAAATATCTGAAATCGGGTTTCAAAGGCTGCAAATGCCCTACCGTGGTTAGCGTTTTCAGCATCACGCTGCACAATAGAATCAAAAGACAACTTGGCGGTGCTAGCAGCAACCCCTAGTGACAGAGCTAAAAACAGCATTGAGCTGAACCCACCAGTCCATGCAGTGAAGCTACCCATACACAACAGCGTCAACAAGGCTGCTGCGATGATCTTCTCTTCGCGGATTCGATAGCGAAGCTGTGGTGCCAGCAAAGATCCAGCCAAGAATCCCACCACGGTCACCATCGCTACTAGCCCTAGTTTCCACACAGGACTGGCATCGGAAGCCACATCACCTTGTAGTGCGTGGCGCACGCCCGCGCCGAAAGCCTTACCTATTCCTGATAAGTCCACGTCATCGGTGCCGCCCCGCAAGCCAAACGCGGCTAAGAATGTCATAAAGCCCACCATTCCACGCAGTGTGCCCGTTGCTGCTGCGGCTCGACGAATGTCGGTACTTTGCACAAGCTGAGCTTGAGATGTAATTGTTTGGTCAATCTTAGGTTGAGCGGTGGTTAGTGATAGCGATGATAAAGCCGCCAGCAAATAAAGCACCATGGCCAATGACACCGTCCACGATGAGCCCCCCAGCCAGTTGGTGAGCACCGCTGGACCAGCCCCAACAAAACCGCAGATCCCCCCTACTAATGCTAGTCGTGAGTTGCCGCCCACAAACTGTTCTTCGTTAGATAAGATCAGCGGCACCATAGATGCTTTGGCCACCCCGTAGCTTTTTTGCAGTACCAGCATCAAAAAGGCAATAGGGAACAGCAACAACGAATCCAGATTGGAGATCATTAAGAAGGCCACAACTGCTCGACCAAAGTTGATGGTGGAGATCACGGTGCGTCGTCCGCTTTTAAAGCGGTCCATAGCTGGTCCTACCAACGGACCGACCACTGCAAAGGGGGCCATGGTTAATAACAGGTAGAGCGCTATGCGCACCCGAGCTGCGCTGGGATCAATAGAGAAAAAGAGGGAACCCGCTAGCGCAACAGTGATCATGGCATCGCCTGCGGCGGCTAAGGCGTGAACCCTCACCAACCGCAAGAATGAGGTGTTGATCACAATCTAAGACTATGGGGTTTGGGGACTCAGGGGCGCTGGCTTATTTGAGAACCAGTGTTTTCTTACCTGATTCGGTGTTGTCGTGGCTTTTAGAGGCTGCAAACTTGTAGCCCAAACCTCGAATTGTCACGATGCGGCAGGGGTTGGAAGGGTCTAGCTCAATCTTGGAGCGAAGACGCTTGATATGCACATTTAAGGTTTTGGTGTTGCCCACGTAGTCGTTGCCCCATACCTGATCTATCAATGCATCACGGGTCAGCACACGACCTGCGTTGGCAACCAATATCTCTAAGAGCTCAAACTCTTTGAGAGGTAAATCTAACAGTTCGTTTCTCACGAAAACTTCATGACGTTCGGGATCTACTTTGACATCACCCGCCACGATGGCATCACTGCTATATATTTCCTCTGCGGTAGTCCAGCGAGATCGCCGCAAAAGTGAGCGCATGCGAGATGTGAGTTCTCGCAAGCGGTAAGGCTTGGTCACATAGTCGTCGGCACCTACTTCTAAGCCAATCACCGTATCTATTTCTTCGCCCTTGGCGGTTACCATAATTACGGGTACTTGAGAGCGGGCCCTGATTTGTCGGCACACGTCAATGCCTGACACCAATGGCAGCATCACATCCAACAGAACTATGTCGGGAGAGATGGCGTTGAAATAGTCAAGGGCTTCTTTACCGTCGCGCGCCACTTTTACGATGAAGCCTTCTCGGGTTAGACCTACGGTCAACGCATCTACAAACGACTCCTCATCTTCTACTACCAAGACTCGGGGCAGATCGCTCATCTAGCCATTCCAATCAGTTCGTCATCTGAGATAGCTTCGTTTTCGTTAGAAACCTCGCTAGCCGCTGGTAACATAAGCGTGAAGGTAGAACCTCGTCCCAAGCTGGACTCTACTGCAATCTCGCCTTGGTGGTTGGTGACCACATGGCGCACTATGGCAAGCCCTAAGCCCACCCCACCGGCAGTTTCTCCTCGTGAACTATCTATCTGGTAGAAGCGCTCAAAGATGCGCTCTTGATGGTTTGAGGCAATGCCGTGTCCTTGGTCGCGTACTTCGATTTTGAGGCAGTTCTGCTGTATCGTGGCAGTCACCCACACTTTGTGTTGAGCATCCGAGTACTTGACGGCATTGTCCATCAGGTTAAACACCGCCGAGGTGAGCTGGCGATGGTCGCCCTTTACCGTTAAGGGCCAAGCGGGAAGCGAGGTCTCAACGGTTACCTGTTTGTCTTGAGCAGATTGCGATACCCGCGCTAGTGCCTCTTGGATTATTAGCCGCACATCCACTAAAGATCGTTCGGCAGCATCGTTTGACTCAATCTGGCTCAACTGCAAAAGATCGTGCAAGATGCTTGACAGGCGAATCGCCTCTGTTTGGATTCTTGCGGCCAAACGAGACACAACCTGCGGATCTGATTCTTCAACGAGGGTCTCTGCTAGCAAGGATAATGCCCCCATAGGGGTCCGCAGCTCGTGGCTGATGTTGGACACAAAATCTCGCCGCATCGCATCTAGGCGCTGAGGCTCGGTTAGATCATCAATTAGTACCACCGAACCGTAGGTGTTGTTGGTATTTTGCAGCGGTTTGGCGTTCACAACAAAGCAGCGCCGCGGTGGCCCGAAAAGCTCTACCTGCCTTTTTACCGATTTTCCTTGTACCGATTCAGCTAACAACTCGGTGATGGCAACCTCTACTAAGGCTTCTGAATGACGGGCTTCTGCGAAGGTTTGAGCGTAGGGATTGCGGTAAAGCTCAACCCCGTCAGCGTCAGCTAAAACCACCCCCTGAGCGACGGCATCTAGCGATAGTTGTAGTTGGATTTTGGTTTCAGCAGCTTCATCTTGGTACCGACGCTGCGCTTCATCATCTAGGCGATGCTTTTCTGCGGCAGTTAAATGTTGCTGATGATTACGCCAGGCAACAGCCCCAATTAAGCACATACCAATTCCCACAACCACCGGCAGCAAGTAAGCACTCACTTCAGAATCCCATTCACTCTTCGGGTGTGTCGTCTATGTGCTGACTCTGGCGGATCTTCAAGCGGGCCGATCCGGTGTATTCCGGCAGCCAACCCGTAACCATATAGACAACCCGCTCCCCGATGTTCACCGCGTGATCGCCGATACGCTCGTAGTAGCGGCTTATCAAGCAAAGCTGTACCGCAGCTTGTAAGTCAATGGTGTCAGCTTGGTGAGCTTGAAAGACAGCTTGTACACACTCGCGATTGAGGCTATCGAGCTGGTCGTCTATGTCGCTTAGGGCAGAAGCCAATCCAGCATTGCCATCCACATAAGCGTCGATGGACAAGCGCACCAAACGGCAGGCTTCTTCGTTCATCCTCACCAGCAAGCCGCGTAAAATAGCATCGTAGCGGGTTCCGTAAATGCGACGCGTGGCCTTAGCGATGTTCACAGCCAAATCCCCTGAGCGCTCTAATTCGGCATTTAGCTTCAGGGCCGAGCTGAGGGCTCGTAGATCACTAGCCATAGGTGCTTGCAGGGCCAACACATGGTGGCAGCGTTCTTCTAAATGAACGGCCAGATCATCTAGCTCGTCGTCGGCATTTATTACTTGTTGGGCCAACCCCAGATTAGATTCCAAAAGCGACTCGGTAGCCCGCGGCACTGCCTCGGTTACTAAGGCTGCCATCTGTACGATGCCAGCTTTTATCTCCTCTAGCTCTTCATGAAAAGACCTTCGCAGTTCTCCCACATTCGCCTCCTGATAGGTGTTTAGCCGAACCGCCCTGTTACATAGTTTTCAGTCCGTTCATCGGTAGGATTGGAGAAGATGGTTTCGGTGCGGTCGTACTCCACTAGCAAACCGCATCGCTGATCAGTTGTGGAGTCGAAATGAGTCGTGAAGAACGCTGTGCGGTTGCTGATGCGGGCAGCCTGTTGCATGTTGTGAGTAACGATTATGATGGTGTAGTCATCTTTTATCTTCTGCATAAGATCTTCGATGTGGGCGGTGGCAATAGGATCAAGGGCTGAGCACGGCTCGTCCATCAGCAGCACATCAGGATCAACAGCGATGGCCCGGGCAATACATAATCGTTGCTGTTGTCCACCAGACAACCCTAAGGCAGAATCCTTGAGTCGATCTTTAACCTCTTCCCAAAGGGCGGCTCGCCTAAGAGATCGTTCCATGATGTCGTCTAGATCGCTTTTCTTTTTGGCTATCCCTGTAACCCTAGGACCGAAGGCGATGTTGTCGTAGATCGACTTAGGAAACGGGTTGGGTTTTTGGAATACCATGCCGATGCGTCGGCGAACCTCTACCGGATCAACCCGGGGGTCGTAAATCGGTACATTGTGGAAGTTTAAACGGCCCTCTATTCGGGCGCTAGGAATGAGGTCGTTCATTCGGTTGAAACAGCGCAAAACCGTAGTCTTACCGCAGCCTGATGGGCCGATCATGGCTGTTATCTCGTGCTTGTATACGGTAAAGGTGGCATTGTGGACAGCTTGAAAATCTCCGTAGTATACGTTTAGATCTTCTATCTCAAACACTGCGTTTTCTGCGGCATTTGTTGTATCAGCCTGCATCGTGGATTGCACCGTATGATCTATATCTAGGTTGATGCGTGGACCAGCTTGAGGTTCTGTTTGCTGCATCTGATCGGTTTTTATCGTCTTAGTGACTGTTTCCACGAATCACCCTCTCTTTTTTTCAAAGTGGTTTCGCAAGAAGATGGCTGCTGCATTCATCAGGATAACGAAAACCAACAGCACCACGATGGCCGCAGCTGCTGCTTCAGCAAAACCTGGATCGCGGCCCGAATTCTGTACCCACTCTACGATTATCACCGGCATGGCCATGAAGTGCTCGGCAGTTACACCGCTGAGGTCGAAGAATCCAGAGTTGGATCCCAAACGACCGCTGACCGCGCCTACTAGCAATAGCGGCGCGGCCTCACCTATGCCTCGTGACATCGATAATAACGTTCCTGTAAAGATGCCGGGAGCAGCATAGGGCAGCACCTGGCTGCGCACCATGGCCCACTTGGTGGCCCCCACTCCGTAAGCTCCTTCTTTCAGCTCTTGTGGCACAGCTCGGATGGCTTCTTGGGCGGTGATGATAACGATGGGAAGTACCAAGATGGCTAAGGTGATTCCCGCTGAAGCAATCGACTTACCCCCGGTAAGCCCCTCTAAGCCCTTCACAAACAGAAACAACCCGAGCAGGCCGTAGACAATAGATGGAACGCCAGCCAAGTTGCGGATGTTTAGTTCGATGAATCGGGTGAACCGATTTTTAAGAGCGTATTCCTCAAGCCAGATGGCGGCGCAGATGCCGATGGGAAATGACAGCACGACCACGAAGACGGCGATCCAAAACGTGCCTACCAGGGCTTGATGCACACCTTGCTTGGGATCGTCGGAGAGAGAACGCATGGTGCCGGATAAGAAGCCACCAGGTCGGCCAGTTAGAATGCCCCAAGAGTCGATCACCACGTCCACGATTAACACGGTGAGGATGAACAGCGAGATCAGCAGCATAGCTAGCAAGGTGATCTGAAAAGTGCGGCCTCGCACATCAAATGCTCGTTGCTGCATGGCTTGCACCATCATCTTGTTGGTGCGATTGCCGATCAGCCTGCTCTTGGCCATTAGTACTGTTCTCTCACTCGGTGGACAAACCGGTCAGCTAGCAGATTCAAGCCAAAGGTCACGACAAACAACACCAATCCTACGAAGAACAGGCTCTGGAAGGTAAGCCCTTCACCCACCACATTGTCGGTGCCCCGAGCCAGCGAGGTCATTCCCGCTGTCATGGTGAGGCTTCCGTCTAGTGGATCGTGAGTATAGACAGCGGTTTGAGCCGCACCCCCGGCCATGAACACCACCATGGTCTCGCCCAGTGCCCGCGAAATGGCCACAATGAATGCTGCCATCAACCCTGAAATCGCGGCGGGCAGCACCACACGAACGGTGGTAGTGAGCTTGCGCGCTCCTAACCCGGAGGAAGCCTCCCGCAATGACATTGGCACGGCCTTCATGGCATCCTCAGAGATGGATGCCACCAGCGGAATCACTAACACCCCTACCCCGATACCAGCGGCTAGCAGCGAGCCAGCTACCGGTCCGCCGAACAGGTTTTTGACCACGTTGGGAGCGATCCACTCTAGAGCGAAGAAACCAAGCACCACGCTTGGAATCCCAGCCAGGACTTCTAGAATGGGTTTGAGAGTACGGCGGACACCCGGTCGGGCATATTCCGACAGGTAGATGGCAGCACCTAGGCCCAGTGGTCCAGCCACGATCATGGCAATGCCGGTGATGATGAGGCTGGCCACGATCAACGTTTTGATGTCGTAGATACCCCGACGAGGGAACCAGCCAATATCCCACACCGCACCCCAGTCCACCTCAACTATGAACGTCCATGCCTCAGAGAACAGCGACCAGATGATGAGGCCGGAAACGAGCACCGATATCAGAGCGGTGATCCCGAGGGAGTCGCGGATCAGTCTTTCTTTGCGGACCTGTCGGGGGTTTGCCGTCAACGATTCGACGGTCAACCTCCCGGTTAGATTGATCTGAGTATCGGCCACGATCTCACACGCTAGCGGCCATCGGCATTGCCACTAGGCTTCTAGCGCCTATCGTGCGGCCCAATTGTCCCGAGTGTCATTTTTAGCATCATCGATGAGGTTTACATAGCCCACATCGCTAACCGCGGTGCCTAAACCTTCGTCGCTCATGTAGAAATCAACATAGGCAGCGACAGCAGGGTTGTCAGCAGCCTTAGCTTTGTTCACGTAGATATACAGCGAGCGCGACACAGGGTACTCACCCGATGCGATTGTGTCAGCGTTAGCGCCCACGCAGCCGTCGCCGCCGTCCACCTCCAACAACTTTACACCTGATGCATGAGCTGCGAAAGCAAACCCGACCCAGCCGAAGCTGCTATCGCTAGATTGAATGCCTTGGATGATCACGTTGTCGTCTGCATTGGCGTTGTAGTCAGGACGGGTGGTGGCATCTTGCCTTCTCTTATCGGCAATGTCTTCCAGCACGATTTCAACGAAGCTGTCGAAGGTACCTGATTCTTCGCCAGGTCCAAAAATGTCTAAGTTAGCGTTTGGCAAGCTAGAAGTGTTTAAACCCGTCAACGATCCCGCATCAGTCCAAGACCTAAAACCAGTCGACTCGGGCCCAACTAAACCGTAGATGTCGTTGAAGCTCACGCACTCAACAGGGTTGTTCTCACCGGTCATCACAGCGATGCCATCAATTCCAACCCGCAACTCTACAAATTCAATTTCGTTGACAGCGCAATCTTTAGCTTCAGAATCGGTGATCTGACGAGAAGCGTTTGAAATATCAGTCTCATCAGTGCAAAACAGCTTGAACCCATCACCTGTGCCGGGGCCATCTACAGTTACTTCAATGTCGGGCTGCACTGGCTCAAATAATTCAGCCACCCGAACTGAGATTGGCTCCACAGTAGAAGAACCCGAAATGATAACCGAACCCGCAATGGCTTTTGCTTGAGCTGATTGTAGGGCCGCTGTAGCAGTAGCTCGTGACCCTTCAAATGTGCTTGCGCTTACGGTGCTGTCAGAATTGTCGTCGTTGCCGCAAGCGGTGGTCACGAGAGCTAATACCGCCAGCAATCCAAAAATAGTTATGAATAGTTTGTTTGACCGCACCTTTTCTCCTTGTATACACGCCGAACACACCGAACGACGCAATGTACTGCTACTAAGCTAGAAGGTGCAGGTTTACTGCTCTGCGCGTTTAGGTGAACGGCAGGTGAACAATGGTAGAAGAGTGGGGGAGATGCTTAGACCAAAACGTTGTTGCCCGCAAGGGTCATGAAGATGTTCAGTATCTGCACATCTCGCGGGTTGCTGAAATAGTCTGAAGCTTCTTCAAGCGGTACCCACATGATGTGATCGACCTCTGAGTTAGGAGCAAAACTTCCGTCTACTACATCCATCTCCCAGTAGTGAACTTGGTGCATCCGACCCCGCTGATCCAGATAGTCCACTGACCCAAGTTCACGTCCTAGTTCACACACATAGCCGGTTTCCTCGTGTACTTCGCGCAGCGCGCATTCAGCTAAGTCTTCTCCCCGATCCAGCTTGCCTGCTGGCAGAGACCAGTCTTGATGCTTGGGACGATGCACCATCAGCACTTCTAATGTGTTGCTGCTTAGATCTCCGAAGAACTGCCGAGTAATAAACCCGCCGCCACCGAGTATGACCGCTGTTTTCCCTAACTGCACGATTAATTACCATACGCGCTGCGCGTCTCTATTTGGTGGATACCCCAGCTAGGAAGCTGTTGCTCGGGCCAATTTTTCTAAAGCAGTATGGGTCTCAAGCCCTGTGATAGGTGATATTCGGCACCATCGCCCGTCAGCTCGCAGATTCCAAGCCAGCACATCATCTTTCAGGTTGATGTTTAATACTTCATCTAGACGCTGCCGTACTGTTGGATCGTTAACGGACACAAGAGCTTCTACCCTGCGATTCAGGTTGCGGGGCATTAAGTCGGCGGAGCCGATGAAATAGGCAGGGGTACCAACGCTTGCACCGTTACGGAAGTAGTAGATACGGCTGTGCTCTAAGTAGCGCCCGATGAGCGAGCGCACCCGGATGGTTTCCGACATACCAGGCACCCCAGGCCGCAAGCAACAGATGGCTCGCACGATGAGGTCAATCTGCACTCCAGCCTGAGAGGCATCGTAAAGCGCCGCCACCATGTCGGGATCTGCCAGGCTGTTTAGCTTTAAGATGATGCGACCTTGTGTGCCTTGTTCGGCTTCTTGAGCGATTAGCTCGGTGATAGTAGACCGCAACATGTGGGGTGCAGGCACAAGATGGCGAAACTTCACATGACGCCCATAGCCGGTTAAAGAGTTAAAGAGCTGTGTGAGATCCAAGCCTATGTCGGGATCAGCGGTTAATAGGCCCAAGTCTGTGTAGATTCGAGCGGTTTTAGAGTTGTAGTTGCCAGTGCCAATGTGGCAGTAGCGTTGTACTCCTTCAACTTCCTCTCTTACTACTAGGCAGGTTTTGGCATGCACTTTGAGCCCCACCAGCCCATAAGCCACATGCACGCCAGCTTGTTCTAATCGTCGCGCCCATTCGATGTTGGCTTCTTCATCAAAGCGCGCCTTCAGCTCTACCACTACCGCTACCTGTTTGCCGCTTTCCGCAGCTCGAATTAAAGACCGTACAATGGGGCTATCGCCAGATGTGCGGTACAAGGTGAGCTTGATGGCCAAAACTTGTGGATCGTTAGCGGCTTGCCAAATGAACTCCTGAACCGTGGCTGTAAAGGAGTCATAGGGGTGATGTACCAAGATGTCGCCCTGACGAATTAAAGAGAACAGGTCAACGTTTTGTTCTCCAGGCCCTGTTCCAGGCAGTGGTTTAACAGATTTCCAAGGCTGGTTCTTGAGATCTGGTCGGTCAAGGTCAAATATTTCTCTAAGGCTTGAAAGCTCTAGGAGGGTGTCGGCCTCGTAAACGTCTTCTTGTTGAATATCCAGCTCTTCTATGAGCAAGTTACGAATCTCAGAAGACACTTTGCGCTCCACTTCTAAGCGCACCACGCTGCGGAATCGGCGACGACGAAGCTCAATTTCTACAGCTTCTAAGAGGTCTTGCGCTTCGCCTTCGTCAACAGCAATGTCGGCGTTGCGGGTAACTCGAAAAGCAACTGTCTCTGTTATTTCCATGCCTGGAAACAGCGTGGATAACTGTGCCGCCACCACCTGTTCGACTGGCACAAAACGATCTTCACCACCGAGTTGCAAGAAACGTCCGAAAATAGCTGGGACTTTCAGACGAGCAAACCGCTTGTGTCTATCGCTTGGGTCCATCATCAGCACGCCTAAGCTGAGCGATAAGTTGGAGATGTAGGGAAAGGGGTGGCCCAAATCCACAGCTAGGGGAGTAAGTACGGGGTAGATGCGGTTGTCAAACTCCCCGATGAGAAATTTTTGCTCTTCATTATTTAGATCGCGCCAATTGAGGATTTCGATACCTACCTCAGCCATCTCTTTGATGAGTTGTTGTAAGCAGCACAAAGCACGCTCGCTTTGTTGATCTACCTCGGTGCGAATTTCCTGAAGTTGCTGAGATGCGGTACGACCATCAGGGGTGGTACCGATAAATTGTCCGGCGATTTGATCTTTGAGTCCAGCTACACGCACCTGAAAGAACTCGTCTAGGTTGGCACTCCAGATGGCGCAGAACTTGATCCGCTCGAGCAATTGCACCGAAGGGTCTTCGGCTTGGGCCAGCACCCTGCTGTTGAATGCCAACCAAGAGAGTTCGCGGTTGATGAAGCGGCCCGCCGCTGATGTTATGTCTATACACCTCGGCTCTGCGGGTTCGGGGTCTCCAGATTGGGAGTTAGCGGATGCGGTGACCATGGCGGACGGTTACCGGCATTAGTTCTCTACGACTTCGCTCGCTCGCTCATCTTCTTCGTCGTACCCTAAATCCCAGTCCAGTAGCAGGTTCTCACGTTCTGCGTCTCGATTGATACGTTCCCGATTGCGTCGAAACTGAGGATCGTGAGGAGGAAGTAGCAGCAGACGTGCCTCGGCTCGTATTTTAAACTGCTCAATTAGGTTGGTATCGCCAAAATCCGACGTAAAGCCCCAATGAGGTGAGATTGGACCTAAATAAACTACTTTGACATGTCCAGCTGGTGGTTCAGGCAGAGCATCAACGGTGTCAGTCAATTTTCTGCTCCTGTTGCTGGCGGTTCATCGCTTTTGTTTTCGCTATTGGGCTGAGAAGCTGAGTCAGGAGCAGAGGCTGCGCCATCTGCTACGCCCTGTTTGAACTCTTTTTGAGCTTGGCCCAATGACCGTGCCAGCTTTGGAAGCTTGGCCCCGCCAAACAACACCAACACGATGATGAGAATAATGATTAGTTCTGATCCACCGGTACTCATGGGCAAAGACTATCTTGAATCGCGCCCACTTGCGAGATGTTTCGTGCCACCATACAAACAACGAAGTTATATATGAAGGTTGCGGACGCACCAGCTCAATCTATCGTTCCCATTGCTGTAAGTTTTGATTGGGGTACTCAGCGGGATCAAATATCTCTACTCGCTCGATTGCGTAAACACCGGTATCACCAGATTTTGGAAACTTTACCCGCACCCCTTTGGGGGATCGGTGTTCCACTACAGCAAGCTGCCGCGTGTCTTTAATGACAACCCATTTTGTCAGGCTACGAACAGTGCAACTTCGGCTTCATTTACGCGGCAGCGGGCAATTTCTACGTACGCGGTTGAGATGTCGATGCCAAACCATTGCCGCTTGTTAAACGCGGCCATTTTTAGTGTAGTTCCCGCTCCACACATAGGATCTAGTACTAAATCGCCTTGATTAGACCAAGAAAGAATATGGTCAGCGGCAAGCTTCTCGGGAAACATGGCTTTGTGTGTAAAGGCGTATCGATCGTTGGTGGTACCTCCCAACCCCACCGCGTACTCCCAGATGTTGGTACGCGTCTTTCTCTTGCGGAGCATCACCTCGCGCCGTTTACTGTTGTCACCATCTGGTCTTTTGCCGTAAACTGCCGTTTCTTTGCCGTTGCGCTTGGTCGCACAGGTGAGTGGATTGAACGTTTTGGGTGCTCCTTTGCTTAGAACTAACATCAATTCGTAGGCGTTGGTATAGGTATTGGATCGCATAAACGGCGTGTTCTTCTTTTGATAGATCATTACGTCGTGGACGCGGAACCCGAGATCGCGGAACATGATGGCGTATTCGAAGCTGGTGAGTGTTCGCCCGCCGTTAATACGGTCACCAGCTACCCAGACAGCCACACCACCGTTCTTCAAAACCCGCAAAATTCCTGCGGCTACGGCCTTGGCATTAAAGCTGTAGCCGGTGTAATCACGTAAATCATCGTATGGTGGGCTTGTTACTACCAAGTCAACACACTCGGGGGGCATCTCGTTTTGCATATAGGCAGCACATTCTGCCACTGCTATATCATTAGGCTTCCAAGTCACAAGAACGCCTTTCTTAGTGGGATATTACTGCGACATGGATGACTAAATACGTCACAAACGCTGCCTACAACCTTCATATATAATTCCTCAAAAACTGTTGGTGGATAAGTTTCTGGGGGCCCAGTTTTGGTGGGCTGGTATCTTTCGCCGTTGATGTTTCGTTAGCTCAAGCTCCTGAGCCATCTGAAACCGCGGTCAGCGGGGTTCGCACTCGCGTGAGACCTCGGGCCTTGCGTACTCGCCGCCGTTCTCGCTCGCTCATGCCACCCCAGATACCGAACTTCTCGCCGTTGATGATGGCATACTCCAGACAATCCTCACGTACTACACAGGCCCGGCACACCTCTTTGGCCTCGCGCGTTGAGGCTCCGCGTTCTGGGAAGAACAAATCGGGGTCAACCCCTAAGCAGTTTGCCATGGTTTGCCAGCCCTTGGGCTCCTTCAACTTCTTCTCAGCAGTTGTATTGTTCTGCACTAATCTCATTGCATTTCCCATTGGCTTCTCCAGTTGTAGCGTGGTTGTTGAGGAAACAACATATTTGTAATTTCAATAACGTAACTTTGCCACGTCAAAAAGCCAAAGGCAAGAAAAAATTTTTTATATATACCAGATTTTCCAAATTGAACTATGGCAATCAGCATGAAAGTGTGGCCACAGCCCAGTATCGTGGAGCCTGCTTCCTCCTAAACAGAGCCGGATGTGTTCAGCATTCGAGTCAAGGTATGTGCAGGTGGAATCACTTGTGAGCGATTCTGGGCGGTCTCTTACCTGGAAGGGGTCTGTATGGGCCCGTATACCGGGTGGTCGACACAGCTATTGGATGGTGGTGGCTGCGGCTGCTGCAATTACCGGATTAATAGTGGCAGCAGTGGTAGGGCTCGCAGATAGCGGTTCGTCGTTGGGCAAACGCACCTCTGTGGTGGTGGCTACTCAAGCCATTGCAGCCGGTGAGCGTGTTGACGAGACCAACACCGAGGTGCGACAGTATCCAGCTTTGAGCTTGCCCGATGGTTCGGTAGCAGCGCTTGGGGGTGGCGAAGTGGCTTCAGCAGGGCTTTACGTGGGCGACGTGGTCACCACTGCTCGTCTAGGAGGCTTACAAATTGGCGATCGAACCGAGGTGGCTATTCCAGCTCACACCGCCTTGCCCTCGCTAACAACGGGCGACTTGGTAGATGTGTTGGTGACCTTGGCTGTGTCTGATGAATTGGGTAGCCAAAATGGGGCTACATTAATCGTGGCAACCGCCGCTATAGTCACCCACACAGCCGTAGACGCGATCACCATCGCCGTGACCGATCAAGAATTGCTGCCGGTTGTATCAGCAGTCATTCAAGGTACTATCACCCTCGCTCTAGTAGAACGCCGCTAGTTGATGAGATTTTCAGCTTAGGGTGTTGGTTGAAATTAAGCTTAAAATTAACAGGGCCATTAGCATTCGATACACCGCAAATGGTCTGAGGCTATAGGTACGTACCACAGCTAGTAGTCCCTTGACCGCTATGAATCCAGTGACCGCTGAGGCGGCTATGCCCCATGCGAATGCAGTGCGGGCATCGGTGGGGATACCCTTCCAGCCGCCAATATCAACAAATGTGTAAAGACCTGCTCCGGCAATTACCGGCACGCTCATCAACATGGCTAAACGAGCCGCAGCTTCTCGGTTTAAGTACAATAGCCGTCCAGCGGTGATAATCGCACCTGAGCGCGATACCCCCGGCTGTAGCGAGCACGCCTGAGCTAGCCCCAGCAACACAACATCGCGAATCCCAACGGCCTCGACTGACCGCTGACCTTGATGGCGATCGGCCCACCACAACAAAATCCCGAAAACGCCCAACATTACCGCGGTGAGCCAAATCTCGTCGTCGATCTCGTCTATCAGTGGTCTCAGCCCCACCCCCACCACCGCCGCTGGCACGGTGGCCAAAATCAGTAGCCACCCCAGTCGTCCCTCATCAGTTATCGGGGTTCGGCGATCAACGACGGCGGCAATTCCGTTTTTGATCAACATCCACACTTCGCGCCGTAAACAGGTTACCAATCCCACTAATGTGCCTAAATGAAGAGCTACATCGAATGCTTTCTTAAGATCGTCGTTGCCCTCAAAGTCGTTCCAATCGGCCAACCAGGGGATGATTTGAAGGTGTCCGCTAGATGATACAGGTAGAAACTCGGTTAGCCCCTGAGCTATGCCAAGCAAGATAGCGTGTAAAACCGACATGGACTAGGGGTGGCCTACCATCAGGCACCCGACATAGTGACCTCGGCTACCACTATCGTGACCCCTGCCGAATTCATGGGCAGCCATGTGAGATCCGACCCCACCGCTGTCACATCTAGCAGCATTCGTTGGAGGGTAGAGGCGATGGTGATTTCTCGCACCGGCTCAGCCAACTCACCATTGCGAATGCGCAGCCCCTCGGCCCCGGTAGAGAAGTCACCGCTCACTGGGTTTACCCCCGAGTGCAATCCCGACACGCCTTGAATGAGCACCCCGTTGTCAATTTCGGCAATGAGTTCGCTTGGCAATCGCTCACCGGGCACTAACGATAGTGCTTGGCAACCTACGCCGGGAGTGCTGGCGTAACCCCGTACAGCCGAGCCGGTGGATGTGCTACCCGAGCGTCGGCCGGTGTAACTGTTGTGTAAAAACTTTTCAAGTTGGCCGCCGCCAATCAGCTGATTGCGTCGGGTGGCGAGACCCTCGCCATCGGCATCAGATGCGGTGAACGCGTCTGGATTGGTGGGATCGTCCACCAAGGTGACGCTTGTGGCGGCTACCTGCTCGTCTAGGCGGTTGGCGAATAGCGACCGGCCCTTTAGCACCGCCTCGCCTGACAAAGTGCCGCCAATGATGCCCAGAAATTGGGCGGAGACGAATGGGTCAAGCACCACGGTGACACGCTCGGTAGCTGGCTGAGTGGCTCCTAGCATCCTTGTGGCTCGCTCTACTGCATCAGATGCTGCGGTTGCTATATCAAGAGTGCCAGGCTCTCGGCTCACTGAGAACCCGAAACCGGTTTGAATCTCGTCGCCTTCGGAGGCTAGCGAATAAGCGGTGAGGTAGCACGACGTGTCTTTTCCCGTACTGCGAATACCAGTTGTGGTGGCAATAGCATCAGCGCTTAAGGCATCGCCGTAGTCAGCTGATTCTATACCCACGATGCGAGGGTCGCCAGCTAGTACTGCCCGCTCCAACTCTAGTGCCATGTCAATCTTGGCCTCGGTGCTTACCTGTAAGAGAGCTTCGTTGTAGAGGTTGAGTTTGGGGGGTGCGACTCCGTCGGGTTCGGCTAGACCGAAGAATTTGTCGGGCGAGCCGAACACAACGTTGTCACGGGCTTCAGCCAAGGTCTCGGCAAGTACTTTTTGATCTAGCGTGCCAGCGTGGGCGAAGCCTTGGCGATTGTTGGTGATCACCCTGATGCCCACTCCTTGCGATTCAGCCACAGACAGTGACTCGATCTCGCCCTTATAAACCCGCACCTCGGTCTCTTGTCTATGGCCTACGATCGCCTCAACCTGTTCGCCATCGCGGCCCCAGTTCACAATGCGCTGGGCTATCTCCAATAGTTCTTCAGGATTCATGTGACAGGCCCATCGTATTGGGTTGCAGTGAGTGAGCGGTCACGCTGCGGTTCCGCCAATAGTCATTGATGCCACTCGTAGGGTGGGAGTGCCATCGCCCACAGGGACACCTTGACCGTCTTTGCCGCATGTGCCCGGCGATCCCATGGCGAAATCGTTGCCTAGTGCCTCGATGCCAGCAAGCACCTCGGGGCCGTTGCCAATTAAATTCCCCTCACGAATCGGCGCTGTAATCTGACCGTTCTCGATGAGGTAGGCCTCGTTCATTCCAAAAACGAAGTCGCCGGTAGCTGTATTTACTTGACCCCCGCCCAAGTGTGCTACGTACACACCCCGATCGGTGGCGGCGATGATGTCAGCGGGATTCTCAGTGCCGTTAGATAGGTAGGTGTTGGTCATCCGCACCATTGGCAGATGCTGATAGTTTTGGCGACGGCCATTGCCTGAGCTTTCACGGCCTTCCTTGCGTGCTCGGAGCAAATCCCACATGTAGTCGGTGAGCACGCCGTTTTCGATGAGCACGTTGCGTTGAGCAGGTCGGCCTTCATCGTCGATGGCATAGGCACCCCACTCACGGGCCATAGTGCCGTCGTCGATGAGGGTGACCTCTGGGTGGGCCACCTGCTCACCCACCCGATTGCGAAACACCGAAGCCTGCTTAGCTACTAAGTCGGCTTCAAGACCGTGACCACAAGCTTCGTGGAACAACACTCCACCACCGCCTGGCCCGATTACCACCGGCATAGAGCCACTAGGTGCTGGTTGAGCGGCTAGTTTGGTGAGTGCTCGGTTTGCCGCAGTGCGGGCTAACGCGTCCACCTCGTACTCATCGAAGAGTTCAAAGCCGATAGGACGGCCCACGCTCTCATAACCGGTTTGCATGCCGGTGTCACCCAATGCCACACACGACACTGCGAAGCGAGTACGAACTTGGTCATCACTAGCCAATAAGCCATCGCTGTTGGCTACTAGGATGCGACGACGACCGTCCGCATAACAGGCACTGACCTGTGTGACGGCTGCTCCCGTGGCACGAGCAGCGTTATCTGCGGTTTTGAGCAGCTCTACTTTCATGACTTTGGCCACGGTTTCAGGTAGCACTTTTACCTGCTGCGGTGGCGTTGCTTGCACCTCTGTTAGTCCTACCACCTTGGTTATACCGCTGCTGCCTCTAGCACTTGCGGCAGCAGCTCGGGCGGCTCTGGTCAACCCTTCGGCAGTTAGGTTAGAGGTGTGAGCGAACCCTGTGGTGTCTCCTACCACCACCCGAACTCCAGCGCCTCGGGTGCGACCAGAGACAAGCTCTTCAACCTTGCCATCATCTAGCACTGCTGTGGAAGACTGTCGGTCTTCCACGAACACTTCGGCGAACTCGCCGCCTGTTTTCAACGCTTCTGAAAGCGTTGCCAAAACCAGTGACTGCTCAATCATTAATGCTTCACTCCTTGGAATGTCCATCTTGCGATACCTCGTGATTAGTGAATGCGCAATATCAATTGTACTTGGCTAGGGTAATAGCCTTAGAAGAATGATCCTCAGAGCAATACACGATACCGGCGCGTGGTTGATCTCGGTGCGGTTGGTTGACGACGGACCTCACTTTGGCTGAACATCGTCCTTTGCGCCGGGCTCTCAGCTTTTTGTTGCGGGTGGCCATGAGCGTTGCCTTGCTTTGGGTATTGATTTGGCGAGCACCATCTTTTGATGCCGAAGAACTCTGGCCCGAGGTGAACTCGGCCACTCCTTGGTGGCTTCTGAGCGCTTTAGCCCTCACCGTGAGTGCCAATGTGTTAGCTACTGCTCGCTGGTATGAGGTGGCCCGAACCTTGAATGTGCAAACACAGAGGCGCAAGATGTTCTCGCATTACATGGCTGGATTATTCATCTCCAACTTCGTGCCTACCACGGTGGGAGGTGATGTGTTGCGGGTGTCGCGCTTAACCGTAGACAATAACGACGGTCCAGGCAGTTTTGCATCGGTGATGTTAGAGCGGATGACCGGCTGGATCGTTCTACCGGTGTTTACTTTGGTGGGCCTGTTGGCTGACCACGAACTGCGCAGCTTAGGTGTACCATCACGAGTAGCTGCCATAACTGCTGGCATGACGCTGCTGGCTCTTGGGTTGATGGTGATGTTGGTCAGCAATCAGCGTTTTGGTCGGCTTGTCAGCAAACGCCAAGGCTGGGTGCGCTTCGTTAACGGACTACACACTGGCATTAACGAATTGAGGAGCAAGCCCCGTGATACCGCCCGGGTGCTAGCAACAGCTTTTGCCTATCAGTCAGTGTTGATTGCGGCCGCGGGATGTGCAGCCAAGGTGGTAGGGATAGATGGGCTGAGTATCACTGTGTTGGTTGCCTTCATTCCCGCGATGCTCATGATCCAGGTGCTGCCGATAGCGCTGGGCGGCCTAGGGCTGCGAGAAGGAGCGCTGGTGTTGTTTTTACACGATTTAGGGGTGATCGACGAGCGAGCAATCGCTATGGGGTTGCTGATCTACTTTTTGACCCTGGCTGCCAGCTTGGTTGGCTTGCCAGCATTGGTGTTCGGCGGTACCCGGTACCAACGAGTCCAGCGCCGATCCGGCATGGGCTTATCACAAGTGGCGAGATAGCAAGTAGCGTCCATATCGCTTAGCTTTGTTGTGGAAATGAACACCAAGTACTTGCATCAAATCACCTGCCCGGCCGATCTGCGACGATGTAATGCCGCAGAGCTAGAAGAACTCGCTGAAGCAATCCGTGAGTTTATCGTGAATACCGTACATCAAACCGGTGGACACTTGGGCTCTAACTTGGGCGTGGTAGAGCTTACGATGGCGCTACATCTGGTGTTCGATTCGCCTCGTGACATTATTTTGTGGGACACAGGACATCAGACCTACGTCCATAAGATGCTTACCGGACGTACCGAACATTTTGCTACGTTGCGTCAACCTGGGGGATTATCTGGTTATCCCAGCCAGCAAGAATCAGCCCACGACTGGATTGAAAACAGCCATGCATCTACCGCGCTCAGTTATGCCCACGGCTTAGCAACCGCACAACAAGCAGCGGGGGGGGAGCGACGGCGGGTTATTGCTGTGGTGGGTGATGGATCGCTCACCGGCGGCATGGCTTTTGAGGGGTTGAACAACATTGGACATTCCGGTTGCGATGTGACGATAGTGCTCAACGACAACGGGCGTTCTTATGCCCCAACCGTCTCTCGGTTGAGCGAAAGTTTGCTGCGAGTACGCATGGATCCTCGTTATGTGCGATCCGATAATCAGCTGCGCAAGGCATTGCACAATATTCCTTGGGTGGGCGATCTGGCAGGACGTACCCTGGGAGCTACTAAGGCTGCTGTGAGGGAGATGGTGGAATCTCGTACGTTGTTTGACGAGCTGGGCATTAGCTATTTCGGGCCCTTTGATGGTCACGACCTATCCAAACTGGAAAAGGTGCTGCGACGGGTAGCCAACCTTTCCGGGCCGTGTTTGGTGCATGTGCTTACCCAAAAGGGTAGGGGCTACGCACCTGCCGAAAACGACTCCATCAAGAACATGCACGACACCTCATACGCTAAACCAGGAAGCTACACCGAGGCCTTTACTAATGCGCTTATCAAGGAGGCCGAGTCACGACCTGAGCTGGTGGCCATAACTGCCGCCATGCCCGACTCCACCGGGTTGTTGCCGTTTGCCGAACGGTTTCCCGAGCGCTGCTTTGACGTGGGCATTGCTGAGCAGCACGCTGTAGCCGCTGCTGCGGGCATGGCTATGGGTGGGCTGCGGCCCGTGGTTGCGATCTACTCTACGTTCTTAACTCGGGCCATTGACCAAGTGAACCTAGATGTGGGGATGCATAGCCAGCCGGTGGTGTTTTGTTTGGATCGTGCAGGTATAACAGGAGATGACGGAGCTTCACATCATGGGGTGCTCGACATGGTGCTGCTCACCAAGGTTCCCAACATGACGGTGCTAGCACCATCTTCTTATCAAGAACTTCAGCAGATGCTGCATGATGCGTTAGAGATAACCACCGGCCCTGTGGCATTGCGCTGGGCCAAGACCGCTGCTGCAACAGTGTCTATAGAACAGGTGGGTTGTGGCCTTGCAGGTCGCAAGGTGCGACAAGGCAGCGATGTCTGTCTGCTGTCAGTGGGCAAGATGCTGGAGTCCACTCAACAAGCTGCTGATCAGTTGGAAGCTGAAGGGGTATCTAGCACGGTCTGGGATGTGCGTTGTGTAAAACCCTTAGATGCCGAGATGTTAGCTAATGCCGCAGCTCACAAGGTGGTGGTGACGGTAGAAGACGGTTGGCGTGAAGGTGGTGCTGGCAGCGGGGTTGCCGATCGGTTAGCGCTGTCAAACGGTGCCGAGCCGATGCCTGTAATAAGGGTGCTAGGGATACCCAATCAATACATTCCTCACGGCAAACCCGATCAAATCCTCGCCGATTGTGGCCTTGATGCTGCTGGTATCGCCTCCGCTGTCCGTCAAGCTCTTAGCGCGTAATTCCTGCGCACTGTCAAGAAGCGATTAAAAGTAAGGATTGTCTCCTGCGGTGTGGTCGGTCACATCAACCACTTGGGTGATTTCGGGGATGGCCTCTGTGATCATCACCGTGATGCCCTCTCTTAAGGTGGCAGCACTCATGGCGCAACCCTGACAGCCACCTCCCATCGTGATATAGGCAGTAGCGCCGTCTACTCCCTTAAGCGCTGCAAAACCCCCATGAGATGCTAAAGATGGGTTGATGTGTTGATCTAGCAGTTGTTGCAGTTGCTCTGGAAGAGTGCCAGCAAGTTCTAAGTTGGCATCAGCTAACAGATCAGGTTTGTTGGGGTTGCGGATTACTAGGCCACCTTGCATGGGGTTGTTGGGCAAGTCCAATGTAGCCCCACTCAAGTTTGCCACCGACTCATCTGGGATCATGATCACAAGCCCCTTAGTGACGATGTGACGATGCCCTTCGGTACGATCAGCCACCTCTTCGAACGCTAGGTCGTAGGTGTAATCGGCACCGCTTACGCCGGTGATTTCAATGCGCAAGCCCAACGCTTCCGGGTTTTCCTCGTTGGATCGGATTTCCAGCACCTTGGCTATGGCAGTTTCGGTGACCTCAAACAGTTGGGCTTCTATAGTTTCGCTCACTCTTCTAGGTTATCGGAGGTTATGGTCTGACACTACGGTTTGTTGCTACAGTTTCGCAGAACCGTAGTTGTCGAGTTATAGGGTGAGGATATCTTAGCCGCGGCGGACACGGCCGTTCAGCGACCTCAAGGCCAAGGTTTGGGCCAATAGACCTACGATGCTCACTGCAAGTATTCCCCTGCTCAAGGCCCAGCCATCCCAATTTAAGAACAAAGAGCGCATTGCCTCTAGAGCGTATGTCATGGGATTAAACCAGGTTATGACAGCAAGCCAGTCGGTCATCACCTCACGGCTTACCCATGCAGTGGTTAGAAACATGAATGGGAAGAACAGCAGTATGCTGGAGTTGACCGCGCCAGGATTGCCGGTGCGAAGCGCAATAGCGTAAGGAAAACCGGTGTAAGCTAACCCCCAGAAGGCCCCGAACAACACAAAAACCAACAATCCCAGCACGCCAGTTGCACCAAAACTCACGCCAATAGCAAAGCCCAAAATAATTACTGGTGTGGCGAGCACAAGGAACAGCACAAAGTCGGCTACCATCAGACCTAGCAACAGGGCGTAACGATTGATCGGTGTCATTAACAATCGGTCGAAGTAGCCGTTGGCAATATCCAACGCTAAAGAATTGGCCCTTGACATGCCGGTAACTGCGGTCATAAGGGCTACCGGAAGTTGAAAAGCCTTGTAGTCAAAACCAGGCACTGCATCGCTCGCTAGATTTTGAATGGCCCCAATGGTGACTACTAAGAAAAACAACGGAATGAGCAACGCTGGCAGGATCGTTTCCAGATCTCGAGGCAGTAGGCGCAAAGCTCTGTTAGATACCGAGGCCATGTCGCCAAAGAACCCTGAGGGGCGAGCTCGGATGACAATGTGGGGCGAGGTTGGTTCGCCAACCTCCGTAATGGCAGCTGCGCTCATTTTTCTACCTCAATGCGAGCACCGGTTAGTTCCAAAAAAACATCGTCCAGCGTGGTGGGGCGGATCGACAGTTCGATTACCTCTATTTCTGCGTTGGCTAATGCCACTGCGACGGGGCTAATAATTAAGGCACCATCGGTTGTGGCGGCGCTTATCTCGTTGCCGTAAACCTCTACATTGCTCACGCCTGCTAGTTGAGACACTGCGTCGGCCGCCCGAGCAGGATCATTAACCACCCGAGCTACAACCACATCAGCGCCTACATTTCGTTTGAGGTCCTCGGGAGCCCCCTCAGCGGCGAGCCGACCTTCATTTAAAATGCCCACCCTGTCGGTAAGCGCATCCGCTTCTTCTAGGTACTGAGTGGTGAGAAAGATGGTCATTCCCAAATCTTTGTTGAGGCTCTTGAGTTGCTCCCACACCATCGAACGGCTGATGGGATCTAAACCGGTGGTGGGCTCATCTAGAAACAACACCTCAGGGTTATGCATTAGCGCAGCAGCTAAATCTAAACGCCGCTTCATGCCTCCCGAATATGTGGATACCCGCCGGTCGATGGCGCTCATATCTAATAGAGGGGCAACTTGTTGGATTCGGGTAGAGATCGACCCCCTGCTCAAGCCGTAGTACCGACCTTGCAGGGTAAGCGTTTCGCGCCCCGTTAGTTTGCCGTCTAGTGCAGCATCTTGCAAGGCCACACCTATGTTGAGGCGCACTTGGTCGCCCTCGCTGTCTACGTCGTAGCCAGCTACCGAAGCCGACCCTGCGGTCATCGAGGCCAACGTACACAGCATCCGTACCACGGTAGATTTTCCAGCTCCGTTGGGCCCTAAAAACCCGTACACCTCGCCAGCTTCAACCTCAAGGTCAACAGAATCTACCGCCACAATATCGCCGTATGTGCGGCGCAACTTACAAGCAGAAATAGCGGCGACCACCGGCGTTGACTCTACCACCTTGCTTACTGTATTGATCGCCTAACACAGAATTGATTCGTAACGCTTGGGGCCCATGTTTCGGGCTCAGATTTGACGCTAGGGTGTTTCATATTGGAGGTTTATGTTTAGTATTTGCTATGCGTTTGCACTTATTATTTTGCCCTCATCATGATTGACGCTGTTATCTTCTATTGGCGACCAGGCTGTGAGTTTTGTGCCAGCCTGCGCTTAGCTTTGGACAAGCTTGATATACCTCTGAAGATGCATAACATTTGGGAAGATCCTGACGCAGCCGCTGTGGTTCGTTCTTTGGCTAACGGCAACGAAACTGTGCCTACTGTGGTGGTAGGGGATATTTCTCTGGTGAACCCTACGCCAGATGAGGTGATTGAGGCGCTAGCCCGCTGCTAACGCTGCGGTTAGTCGCAGCGCTCGAGGGCTTAATGAAAGGTTAAAGTCGCTGCTGCCCAGAGTGTCTTCGTTCCACACTTCTCTGGTTAGTAGCCATCGAGCCCAGCCTGAGAACCAGCCTTGATGGTAGGAATCAAACTGAGGTGCCCACCAGTCTCGTAGCGGCAACCTAGTTGTTTCGTAAGCTGTCAAGTCAGCTTCAGAAGTTAATAAGTTGCTTTCAAGAGCGTGCAACACAAAGTCTGCGGTGAGCGGCTCCACAGAGTTGGCATCAACCCATTGAAGGGTCGGATGCTTACGAAAATACCAAAGGTTGGGTACAGATAGTGCAGTGTCTATTGCTACTGTAACCGGCTGTGAGCTAGTTGCAGAGGCGTGCTGCTGAAGGGCTTCGATATGTCGCACTGTGTCTAGATATTCGTGTGTTGTGTGTACTTGGGTAAGCAATTCACGAGGGTCACGTTGGTTGTGATAGTTGACCCTCCAAGAAAAAAACACTGTGGAAGCCAGCAACGCTAACATGACCACGCCGCTGGTAACCCCAGGTAGCACACGAACGGATGCCCACAATGTCGGCCGTTGTGCCTTTGTGCCCCAAGCATTGCTGCCCCAAACCTTCCTAGCAGTCTGCCAGAGCACTTCGGTGCCATAGCCAGCCAGAAAAGCCATCGGCACCACAAGATGAAGCGCCAACCAGGGAAACCGTTCACTGGCCCAAGAGTAAGAAAACCAGCTTGCTACCGTAGTCCAAACCATGAACTTGCCCAAAAAGGTGGGTTTGTGAAACACCCGCCAAACACCGATAGCTGCGAGAATGCACAGTAGATACTCGTACAGAGGCACCGTGTAGAGGTAGTAGTGCCAAGATTCGCCTCCCCTGTTGGTTGCTTGTTCGCCACGCCAATAGGTGATGCCCTTGGTAAAGCCGTCCAAAAATCCCTCTGGATGTTGAAAGAACACGGTGAACCAAAGCGCAAAGAAGAACAAGAACACCACGACCCCTACCAGCCAAGCCCAGCCAGCAGCCTGGCGTGCTGATCTGATTAACGGCAGATCCCAGATGCTGCGAGGGCTTGCTAACAACAAGATGGCTTCCACCATGAGCACCCCGTATATGCCCAGGGTTAGGAACACTTCAATGTTGTAGTAGCCACTGACAACAAAGGCGATGCCCATGGGTAGCAGTCCAGCGGGCAGCATCCATGCCCAACCCGCAAATCGGCTGTCTACATGTAAGCTATTTGCATCAGATTGTTGGCCTTGGTGTTTTGCTTGAGCAGCCTGTTCGCCCAGTAAGGCCAAAAAGAAACCACCAAAGATGAACAACACGATGAACATGGTTTCTTTGACCGCGAATCCTGCGGCCAATAAAAACCCCATCACGGCGAGTAGCAGCGGATGAGGCTGTTCTACAAAGCGGGCAATAGCTACCATTAAGGCCAACGTGATGAAGGCCATTAACGCATCTTCTCGACCCAAACGGCTCATGTATAACGAGATTGGGCTGATTGCTAGAACTGCTGATGCGACAACGGTGGGCACAGAACCTAGCCATCGTCGTAGGAACCAAGGCAGGATTATGAGACCTACGCCAGCAAGCACCGCTAGCAAACGAGCAGTGGTGTGGGACTCGCCAAATAGCCAGAAGAACCCGGCGGTTAAATAAAAGCGAAGAGGCCCGTGATAGACGGGGTCGTAGCCTTCATAGATGCCTTCTAGAAACTGCCAGGAGTACCAGGCATCTAGGCTTTCATCGTGATGTAGGGGCCGCTCAGCCAACTCTAGTAGTCGCAGAACCAAGCCTGTCAAGGCTATGGCTCCTATGACAATGGCCAGGGCCGTGTTGGGACGGCATCGCCAGAACTCTGCGGGGTGCCAGCTAGCCAGCGGTACTTGTCGCTCTCGCTTCATATCAGATAGCGTTTGCTGCAGGACCATCAGGCCACCTCGTAAATAGAGTATTCGCCCTGTTTAAACACCAAGGTTCCTCGTTCAGCCCAATACTGCCGATTAACCAAAGCGCGTTGCTCAATGGGTCCTACAACCACGTAGTTGACCCCTAAAGCGTCCAACAGTTTTGGGGTGCCAGCCGATCCCCTTAGCATCATAAGGGCTTGTTGTTGACGCTGATGCCAGTCGATTACGCCTAGGTCGTTTATCCAGCCAGCAAAGCCCACAACGATCTGCCGGCCGCTCAAGGCGGGTACGGGGTGAGTGTGCTCAAAGCCCACCAAGAAAACGCTGTCAACCGGAGTGTTGTCGCGAGCCCACAGCCCCGCAGCTACGCCGTCGGCTGAAGCAATGGGATGAGGCCAGACATCCACCTCTGGATCAACTGCCTTGTAGATGTCCAACGCGCCAGCCAAGGTGAGCGTCAGCAGCAGTGTTATCGACCCCACTTTGCCCCACAACCCAACCGCTGCTAGCCGTACTAGCACTGAGGCCACCAAAAACGCTCCCAATAGCAGCATAGGAACGAACCAGTGGGTGTTGTTCCAAGGATGCGACGGTGCCACCCTCACAAAGTTGGGCACCACAAACCACAACCAAAGTGGCACCGAGCCCCATAATACGATGCGGGGCAGGGTGTCCCGCCAAAATTGTGCCACCAGCATCAAGCCTAAGAACACCCCAGCGTTGCGCCACCAAAAGCTGAACAGAGTGTCTTGATCCATCGAGTAGGTAGGGGCTTGCATCCATGGGCCGTTTACCCATTGCTCAAACACGATCTCGGTGTTGAATGGCCTGATCCACAATGCGGCAGGTAATGAAAAGACCACGGCAGGCAAGCCAAACAAGAGCCACTGCCAGCGTCTATCCAGCAATGCCCAGATGAGACCTAATCCTAATGCCACACCGAAGGAGTAAACGTGAAAAACGGGCATCAGCCCCACGACGAAACCAGCGATAGCAAACAGATGACGTGAGCCGCTTAGATGAGCTTCATGTAAAAGCACGATCACGATTAGCAGAAGGGAAAAGCCAGCCAAGGTTGGACGTTGCGGGAAGAGGTTTCCGGTAACCGCGTTCTCCAGCAAAATGTTAACGGTGTGGTGGCGGGTGTAATCCGTGGGCAGATTCCAAATAACACTCCAGCCCCTATCTGCGATATCAGAAAACAAGTTTGTCCAACCCAGTCCACCTAGCAACCCAAACACCAGCACTCCCATCGCCCCTACCGCGCGGCTATCAAACAGCCGCGTTCCTGCCAGATACATCACGGGTACAAAGGCAAACGCCAGATAACCAGAAGACACCTCTATGCCACCAAAGGCGCTCAGGCCAGCTTGGTCCAACATGGCTGCAAAAAAGTCAATGCCAAAGTGGTATGGCAATCGTTCTATGCCTATAGCAGTGGGGAGGGTGGGAGGAAAGTTCTCAGCGTGAGCAAACGAAGAAGCGTAGGTGAGGTGGACTTGCCAGTCGGTCCAAGACGAGAGGTGGCCAGCTAGTACCCCGCCTGTGCCGTCAGGCAAATAGGCCCGGTGCAATATCCATGTAGCAATGGCCCAAGACGGAGTAGTGAGCACAAGCAAGGGGACAGGGTTTTCAGGCTGCGAAATAGGTAGTCTGAGCCGGTGGCTGAAGTCGCAGCACTCTGCGATGAAACGGCTTGCCCCAACCCGCCAGCCCGCTATCGACAGCGCTGTTGCGCTGACCGCAACGCCTAAAATTACCTGACCATTAAGGTTGCCCACCGCCCAGGCGCTGGTGTACCCCAGCAACGTCAGTGCTGCAAAGCCCAGCACTGCTCCATATGCGAAGCGTTCTTCTACGCGAAACTTGATGCCGGTTAAGTAGGTCAGGCCGATGCCGACAAACACGCAATCGGCTAGTAGCAGAGCTACCCACAACTTCATTGGCTGCTAATGCTAGTTACGGGGCAACCACCTGCCGCAGTATGCACGGGGCCAAGGTTGATCGCCGCGCCGTGCATAGAGCAAACGGGCTCGGGCATCTTGTTCTTCGGGTGGGGCTGCGGCCGGGTTGCCGGTGCCACCCACAGTCCGCCAGGTTCGTGGTTCAAATTGGTAGGCTCCAAAAAACAGGCCGTTAGCGCTTGCCACGGTGTAGTCATTGGTGGATTCGCAAAAACGCAAATTGTACCATTGGCGTTCAGTTGGTTCGATAAATCCGTTTTGCGCCAGCTCACGGTCGGCCATGTCGTTGATCTCTGCAATATAGACCACCCACTTCGCTTCATCGATGGCTTGTTCGGCATCGCTCAGTTGGAGCCTTATTGCGGTCAATGTGCTTTCTAACCTGTGTATGCGCAGTTGAGTTCGTTCTTGTTCTTTAGATACATCATTTGGCGCATCCGCCACCTCATCTACAATTTCAGCTACCTCTTCCAACAATGCTAGACGCCACAGGGCATCGGTGGGCTTAGATCCTGCTAGAACAAACACCAACTCATCTAAAGGACTGCCTGCGATATAATCCATCACCACCACCTGCTGAGCTTCTTGGTTAAGCAATCTTGCAGCCGATTCGGCCCAACTAAGCTGTTCGTTGCGCTCCTTCTCGTGTCGCAGTTCCTGTGTGATGCGATTGATTGACTTTACTAAGGAGTTTTTGATCTCCATAGCTACTTCTAAGTTGTAGATAGCCCTTTTCAGGTCGCGCCACGGCGGAGAGATGGATCGCACATCGGCTGGTTCAGCTGAGTGCTGTCTGCCATCAGATTGCCCTGTTGCGGCATTGCTCACGCAAAGTATAACGGCCAACAAAAAAATGCTGAAGACACTCAACCGATTGCGCTGTTGATCCTGCAAACACATTCCTTTTGTCGGCTGCTCTTACAATATCTTTCAACTCTTAATGCGAGCTAGGGAGTTATTTTGCCAGAAGCACTGTTGATTGTGTCGTTCGGAGGCCCTGGGGGGCCCGAGGAGGTGATGCCGTTTCTGCGCAATGTCGCCCGTGGGCGTAATATCAGCGATGAACGTCTCGCTCAGGTGGCTGAACACTATTACCTGTTCGATGGGATTAGTCCCCTCAACAAAGCCAATCGTCAGCTTGTGGCTGCTCTGTCTTCAGAGCTTGCCAAGCGGGGAGTACCAATTCCCGTTTATTTGGGGAATCGCAATGCCCCACCCATGTTGGTTGATGCTGTGGCTCAGATGAGCAACGATGGCATCTCCGAGGCAGTGGCCTGTGTAACCTCTGCTTTTGGTTCGTATGCAGGATGTCGACAATACGCAGAAGACATAGCGCAAGCCCGCAAAGCGGTCGGGCCTCGTGCGTCAGCAATTCATAAGCTCCCGCCGTTTTGGAACCAGGAGGGCTTCTTGGCTGTGATGGGTCAACATCTGGCAGCCGCCCTGCAACAAGAGCCTGATGCTGCGGTGGTGTTTACCGCCCATAGTTTGCCTCAGACAATGGCAGCAACCGCTCCTTATGCAGCACAGCTTTATGAGGCTTGCTCCGCGGTGGCTGAGCGTGCTCACTGCGCCAACTGGCGGTTGGCCTACCAGAGCCGTAGTGGGCTTCCTCAGGTGCCCTGGCTGGAACCCGACGTTTGCGAAGAGCTAGAGCGTTTGCCCGCAACCGGGGTTGAGGCTGTGATCTTGGTTCCTATCGGATTTGTGGCCGATCATATGGAGGTGGTTTACGATCTAGACATCGAAGCCCGCAAGCGTGCAGACTCGCTGGGACTTCGATTTCAGCGGGTGCCTACTGTCGGTGTTCACCCAACTTTTGTGGCGATGATTGCGCAGTTAGCGATTGGGTCAATCCCGTCGCCTTGCCCTGCTCATTGTTGCTTGTATTCCCCCAAACCAGCCTGATAAGCCTGGCGACGTTCGGTAACTTGAATACAATAGCCAGATAGCAGCTACTCTCTGCTGCCAATCTCAGTATTGATCCAGGCGATGAGCTGCTGTTGATTTCTGGTTTGCGTCAAAATGTCGCCGGGGCCGGTGAACTCAAACACGAAACCCTCGCCTGACTTCATAGACTGAATAGAACGGCCTTGTACTGCACGACGCAGGTTGTAAGTTACCGTGTCGGGAAATGCCAGCATGTGGCTGGTGTCTACTACTACCGTCTCTGACGGGGCGAGCTTGATCACGTCAATGGCACCGTAGGAGGACACAATTACCTTGCCCACACCCGAAGCATGAGCCATGAAGCCGCCTTCGCCACCTACCAGCGACTTGAACCCGCTCCACTTGGTGTTTATGTTTACCGCGTCGTCTGAGGCAAGCCAGTTGCCTCGCTCAATAACCCAGGAAAGCGAACCGTCTAGGTCAATGACATGTAGATCACCGGGCAGCTTGGCGGCCACATCCACCCAACCACCTTCTGTGGGGGCCGTGTAGGTGGATACGAACAGCGACTCTCCACCAAGCACGCTGCGCTTAAGGCCCTTGAGCATGCCGCCTTCCACCTTTGCCTCTAGGGACATTCCTGAAGAGTGGGCCGACATCGCTCCAGCTTCTACCTTGACCTTCTCTCCCCCACCTAGGCCACAACGGGCCACAGCAAAACTAGGGGCATGACGTATATCTACCTGCATGGCCATCAGCTTACCTGCCTGCCCAGTAAGATACGCAAAGATGTTGGCAGCTGGCCCACATAGGCACTATCCGCAGATTGCCAAACGCCTTGAGCTGTGCGTAGTGATGCCTGTATACAATGAACAGGAAATCATCAGGCAGGTTGTTAGTAGCTGGCTTCAGATGCTTGACGAACAGCAGGTTAATTATGAGTTGCTGGCTATCGTGGATGGGGGTACCGATGCCAGCGAAGCGATACTGCTGGAGATGGCGGCAGAACACCCGCGTCTAGTGGTAGATACAAAGCCCAATAGTGGTCACGGTCCCACCATTTTGCAGGGGTACCGACGGGGAGTTGACAATGCTGAGTGGGTATTCCAAACAGACTCCGACAATGAGATGCCTGCTGGCTCTTTTAGTGATTTGTGGGAACTGCGCCGTATCACAGATGCTGTGATCGGTATCCGCATGAGTAGGCGACAATCGCTGGGTCGTCGGGTCATCACACTATTAGCGCGTCTAACTGTGCGAGCTGTTTTTGGTTGTCGTATAGCCGATGTCAATTGTCCCTATCGGCTCATGCGATCAAAAACGTTGGCCCCTCTTTTGGATTTGGTGCCCGATTACACCTTTGCTCCTAATGTGGCACTATCGGGGATGCTCGCGCGTTCGGGGGCCCGTTTGGTTGAGGTACCGGTACCGCATCACGAGCGCACCACTGGAGTGGTGTCCATCCTTGGTTGGCGTGTAGTTCGTACTGCGTTTAGATCGTTTGTTCAAGTTGCCCGTCTAAGCAGGGTTTATGTCCCCAGTACCTTCAACCTCAATCAGTGAGTTCTTGCAAACCGGTCATTCCCTGTAACTGTCACCGTAAGCGAGTAGCGTCTAACCCGACGCAACTGTTCCGTTTTTCCTATCCCACAACCTTGCAAAGCGATCATGCCAAAGCAGCCACAATCCTTATTTAAGAATCCCTCAGCCACCCTTACTGCCGAAACAGGTTTCGCTCATGAAGTAGTGGCGGTGCCGGTGGCTGAGGAAATGTCCGAGTCGTTCTTGGCCTACTCTTTGTCGGTTATAACCTCTCGGGCCATCCCGGATGCTCGCGACGGCCTCAAACCCGTACAGCGTCGCATCCTTTACGCCATGCTTAATATGGGCATCCGTCCCGAAGGTCCCCATCGCAAGAGCGCTCGAGTGGTGGGTGACACGATGGGTAAATATCACCCCCACGGGGATGCGGCCATTTACGATGCTTTGGTGAGGTTGGGTCAAGATTTTTCCCGCCCTATTACGCTCATCGACCCGCATGGCAACTTCGGCACCTTAGATGATCCTCCGGCTGCCCCCCGTTACACAGAGTGCCGCCTAGCTGATGCTGCCATGGAGATGCTTTCTGAGATCGATGAAGACACGGTTGATCATCGTCCTACTTACGATGGTGAAGGCAGCGAACCTGAATGCTTACCCGGACGGCTTCCGAATTTACTGGTGAACGGTACCACCGGAATAGCGGTGGGTATGGCTACCAATATGGCCCCACATAATCTTGTAGAGGTGGCCGCAGCCATCAAGCTGGTGATGACCAAGCGACGGCCTAAGCCCAGCATCGAAGAACTAATGGAAGCAGTGGCTGGACCAGATTTCCCGTCGGGTGGTGTGATAATTGATGCCGCAGAAGGGGGTCTGCGGCAGGCTTATGCCACTGGAAAAGGCACTTTTCGCATCCAGGCCAAAATGATGCCCGTGAAGCTAACTCGCAGTCGCTGGGGTATCGAGGTAACCGAGTTGCCCTATATGGTTGGCCCCGAAAAGGTGGTGAAGCGCATCAACGAGTTGATCGTGGCAGACAAGCTACCGGGCGTTCACGATGCTCGAAACTTGTCTGACCGCCACCATGGGCTGCGTGTCTTAATTGAGTGTGAGCCTCACATTGAACCCCACAAGCTCTATCACGACCTGTTTCGGCTCACACCTCTAGAAGAAACCTTCGCGGTGAACAATGTGGTATTGGTCAACGGCGTACCTACTACGGTGGGCCTTTATGACTTGTGTTGCCACTACATCGAACATCGTCAAAACGTAGTTGTGAGGCGCAGTGAGCACCGTTTAGGTCGAGCTCGAGATCGTTGTCACATTCTGGAAGGCTTGATTTGTGCTCTAGACACCATTGATGAGGTGATCGCAATTATCCGAGGTGCCGCAGATGCCCACATCGCTCGTCAACACCTACAAGAGACCTTAGGGCTAAGCGAAGTTCAAGCTACCCATATTCTAGATATGCAGCTTCGCCGCCTAACCGCGCTGGAGAAACAAAAGATTGTTGAGGAGCGCGATGAGTTGAAGATATCGATCACACACTTGGAACAGCTTTTAGGTTCAGAACAACGTCAACGCACTCTCGTACTCAAAGAGCTAGATGAGTTGGTAGATCGGTTTCGCCAAGATCGGCGCACTCAGGTAATCGCCCACCAAGATGCTCCGGTTTACGAACCAACTCCCATAGCAGAGCTTGCACCCAAATCAGAAGGGCCATGTCTGCTCACGCTGTCTACCACTGGGTTGGTGGGGCGAACGTATGTGGGCAAGCGTCGCCGTTTGCAGTTTGGTCGTCACGATGTGCTCGCATCCTCAGTGAAAGCAGACATGAGCGATGCTGTGCTAGCAGTCACCTCAGCAGGGCGGATCATCGCCACACCTGTAGCCTCATTGCCTGAGGTTTCGGGCCGTAGTCGCGGCACCAATGCTGCTGAGGTGTTCGGCACAATTCGCAGCGAAATGGTGTTGACGTTGGTACATCCTGACAGCGGAGTGTTAATGCTGGTGACTGCTGCGGGCACTTTGAAGAGAGTGGACTTGATAGATGCCGCTAAGGGAAAAACGGCCAAAGCGGTGATAAAGCTTAAGCCTAATGACAAGGTGGTTGCCGCGTTTTGCGCTAACGACACGTCACGAGTAGTGCTGATTAGTGCCGAGGGGCGAGTTTTGAGAACTCAAGCAGGTTTGGTTCCTGTACAAGGACGCTCAGCTTTCGGTGTTGTGGGGATGAAGCTACGTGCGGGCGATCAGATCATTGCCGCAGCGGCTTCAGATGGTGATGAGGCCGTAATAGCGGTAGACAGATCAGGATCGGTGAGCCTTACTAATACCAGCGATATTGCGCTCACTGCACGGGGCGGGGTGGGAACCAAGTTGGTCAATGCAGATCGCTTAGTCATAGCAGTTATCGCACCGCCAACGGATCTGTTGGCCGAGGTAGCTGATAATGGCAAGCCTGCTAAAGCTCCAATACTTTTCTCGTTCGAAGATGGTTATGTAGACAGTAATGTTGTTTTGAATTTGGGTAGGCCCCGATGGTGACTCGTCTGCAAGACGCGGCAACAGACAGCAGCAAAATCAGCCGCAAAAATACTCCGGCTAGCTCCAACAGCCGTGCTGTGAGCAATGGCCAAGCTAATAGCAGTTACGACGCTTCTGATATCGTCACTTTGGAAGGTCTTGAAGCTGTTCGCATACGCCCGGGCATGTACATCGGTGGCACTGGTAGCGACGGGCTTATGCATCTGCTGTGGGAACTAATCGACAACGGTGTAGATGAGGCTGGGGCCGGTTTTGCTACACGCATCCAAGTAACCTTGTATGTTGACGGATCGGTTGAAGTGAGCGACAACGGCAGAGGCATTCCAGTTGATCCACATCCCACCAAGAAGGTCTCAGCTTTAGAAGTGGTGCTCACCGAACTGCACTCGGGAGGCAAGTTCGGGGGCGAAGTCTACGGTGCTTCAGGAGGGCTGCACGGCGTTGGCGCTTCGGTGGTCAATGCCCTTTCCGTCCGTGTGCGCGCCGAGGTAGACCGTGATGGAGCCACCTGGCAACTTTGGTTCTTCAAACGCAAGGCCGGGCAGTTTGACGGTGACCGCTTTAGGGCAGATCACAAGCTGCGCCGCGTGCGTTCTACTCGTAAGACCGGCACCCGTATTCGTTTCTGGCCCGACATGGACATGTTTGAAGCCGGAGCGACCCTGGATTTTGAGGCAATCCGCACTAGAGCACAGCAGGCGTGTTTTTTGGTACCTGGTTTGCGGATCCAACTAGAAGACAAGCGCCGCGGTGGCAGCAATGAACCAGTGGAGTTGGTGTCTCACGGCGGATTAGCCGACCTGTTAAACCACCTAAGCGATGCTGAAACGGTGACCGAGGTGATTTGCATTCCCGGAGAGGAGACCTTCGCCGAAAAGGTGCCAGTAGCAGGTGTTATGACCACGGTCAGCCGGAGTTGTCAGGTGGATATAGCCCTGCGTTGGGTGAAGGGCTATGGAACCCAAGTTGTGTCGTTTGTGAACAACATCCCTACTCCTCACGGAGGCACGCATGTAGCAGGCTTTGAACGAGCCTTAACCCGTGCTGTGAACGACAGCTTACTAAGTGACTCTAAGAAGCTGACCAAGTTAGTCAAACAAGGCAACGACCGAGCCATACGCGATGATGTTCAAGAAGGGTTGATAGCAGCCATTAAGATCACGGTGCCCGAACCTCAGTTCAGAGGACAAACCAAACAAGAACTTGGCACTCCCGCGGTGCAATCCATCGTTTACAACGTGCTCAAGAATGGTCTTGAGAGTTGGTTCCACACAGGTCCCAAGAGCCATGTCAATGCACTGCAATCCAAAATCGCTGATGCGGTAATGAATAGGGTGACTGCGCGTCAAACTCTAGAGAACAAACGTCGAGCAGCATCGTTGGGCTCGGCTGGCATGCCTAACAAGTTGGCTGACTGTCGAGTACACGGGTCAGAGTCTGAGCTGATCTTGGTGGAGGGGGATTCGGCAGCGGGCCCGGCTAAAGCGGGGCGTAACGCTGAGAACATGGCTATTTTGCCGTTGCGGGGTAAGGTGGTGAACGCGGCCAAATCGTCGGTAAAGCAAGTGCTAGACAATGCCGAAGCCCAGGCACTTTTTACAGCCATGGGGGCAGGCTCTGGCGATGATTTTGACCTCAGCAAAGCGCGCTATGGACGCATCGTGATCTTGTGTGATGCTGATGTGGACGGTAGCCATATTCGATGTTTGTTGCTTACGCTCATCCACCGCTTCATGCATCCCATGTTGGAGGAGGGCCGAGTGTATGCCGCCCAGCCACCGCTTTATACCGCCAAGGTGGGCGATCAAACCTACCGAGCCTTCAGCGATGCCGAGCGGGATCAAATTGTTGTCGAGTTCTCCTCCCGCAACCGTAAAGCTGAGAACATCCGCTGGGCTAGGTTTAAGGGCCTAGGCGAGATGGACACCAACGAGCTAGCCGAATGTGCTTTGGATCCCGCAACTCGCACCCTTCGTCAGCTCACCTTGGATGATGCCAAAGCTGCCGAAGAAATGTTTGAAACCTTGATGGGGTCTGATGTGGGCCGCCGTAAGGATTTCCTCGTAAACCATAGCGAATTGGTGGATAGAGATGCCCTTGACTACTGACAAAATCCAAGGTGCTCCCACACCCGATGCGCAGACCTTAAAGCCTCAGCTCATAGAAAGTTCGGCAAGGTATGTACCTCAGTATATTTCCCCATCCAGTGTTTTTTCTTTCAAGGAGTGTGCTCGTCGCTGGAAGTTTCGCTATGTAGATCGCTTACCCGACCCGCCCGGCGAAGCTGCTGTGACCGGCACATTTGCCCATATGGTGTTGGAAAGGTTGATGCAAGAATCAGCAGAAAATCGCACTATGGAACGAGCTAAGAAGCTGGCTCGCGAACTGTGGCCTCGCATGGAAAAAGAGCCTGACTATCAGTGCCTTGGGCTAGACGATCGGGGGGGTTTGGATTTTCGTAAGAACAGCTGGAAAGCAATTGAAGGGCTCTGGGCTCTTGAAGACCCCAGCCAAGTGAAGGTGGCCGCTACCGAGCAAGACATCAAAGTTGAAATAAATGGGGTTCCGTTCCGGGGTGTCATTGACAGGGTTGATGAGATTGAAGGGGGTTTGGTAATCACCGACTACAAATCAGGTAAAGCCCCCTCCGAGCGATTCTCTTCTAATTACGCCACTCAGATGCTGCTGTACTCGGCCGCACTGACCGAGTTGCATAGCCACAAGCCAGTTAAAGCGCAGCTGCTGTATTTGGGTCAGAAGGTGGTGGAAGTGGAAATCACCGACGAGAACCTCGCCGAGGCGGTTAATGAGTTGCGCAGTACCTGGCTGGACATCATGCAAAGCTGTATCTCCGAGGAGTTTGAAGCATCCGCTGGCCCGCTTTGTGGGTGGTGCCCGTTTGCGACTCAGTGTCCCGAGGGTACTGCTGAGGTGCTTTACCGTGACAAGATCGGTAGGTTGAGGTCCGATGCACCGGCCTTGAAGAGGATCGCTCAGTCTGTAAGCACGGGTAGCTAATTTTTTTTTCTTTTTATTGCGGCGGGGCGCGGCGGGG
>VYCQ01000023.1 GCA_009843865.1 Acidimicrobiia bacterium | reverse complement strand
GGGTTGGGACTGAGCCTAAACACCGGCACATAAAGTTTAGGCAAAGTTATAATTGCCTAAACATCTTGGGGAGGAGTTGAAGTGCCAGTTGAGAGGTGGCCGGCCGCAGGTCGCCGGGCGGTAGTAGTCGACAATGAGCTGTATCGCCCGTGGATCGACGACAGCGAGCAGCGTATCACAGTCATGCAGACGGTGCCCGCGGCGATAGCGGATCAGCCGGTGCCGCCGCCTGAGCAGCATGCGGCCCAGGCGGTTTATGAGGCGCGGGATGAGGTCAGCCGGTTGCGGGCCCACTCGGGGGATGCGACCGGTGCGCTGGGGCATCTGAGCGCGGTGTTGATCCGCGCCGATGCGGTAGCGTCGTCGCAGATCGAGCAGATCACCACCTCCAGCGAGGCGCTGGCGGTCGCTCTGGCCGGATTCGGAGATGAGAAGGCTGATCCTGTCCCTCGGGGCACCGAGTTGGTGGCGGCAAACGTGGCGACCGCGCTGCATGCCTTCCGGTCCGACGAGCCGGTCGACGCCGAGTGGTTCCATCGCCGGCATCGCAACCTGCTGGCCGCGGACCGTGAGATCCTGCCGCGCCACCGTGGAGCGTGGAGGGATTGCGCGGTGTGGATAGGGGAGAACCGCCAGACCGCCGACTTCGAGGGGCCGCCCCACAACCAGGTGCCGGCGCTAATGGACGATTTGGTCCGATTCGTCGCCCGAAGGTACCTGCACCCGGTGGTGCATGCGGCGATAGCGCACGCCCAGTTCGAGACGATTCACCCCTACGTCGACGGGAACGGCCGCGTCGGCCGGCTATTGGTCCACCCCCTTCTCGACGCCGGCCCCGCTCCGGTTCCCGTCGCCCACGGCCTGCTGCACGACCCGGTCGGCTACGTGGAGGGCCTCACCGCCTACCGGGCCGGAGACATCGACACATGGATGGCAACCTTCGCGGCCGCCGTCGCCGACGGCGCAACCGCCGCCATCCGCCTCGTCGGACGCATCGACGAACTGGCACAACAACACCGGGCCCGGGTCCCCACCCGGGCCGGGTCCGCTGTCGAGCACATCTTGAACTCGCTCATCCACACACCGGCCATCACCGCCCGCCACATACAAGATACCTACGGCGTAACCCCCGGCCGGGCATCGCAAATACTGCACCAGCTCGCCGACGCCGACGTCCTCCGACCTAGTTCTCACCGCGCCGACAGGTCCCATGTGTGGGTGGCCCACCACGTCATCGACGCCATCGACACCATCAACACCACCCTCCCGCGCCGTCACCTCCCAGGCCCCTCACTCGAGCTCTAACGTCACCGCAGCCAATCACAAGCGCCACACCGCACCTCGAACCACGACCTCTGGCCCGTCGTCTCTGTGGGGACAGACGGGGGTCCCGTCGCTCACGTGGACGGCCTCTGTGGGGGGATCTGCCACTAGGTGCCACCAAATCTCAAGCCCTCGATTCACTGGCGATTCGGTAGCCGCTTACGTGAAGCGACAAGCAAGGCGATCTTTCGGCCGGTTCAGTTGTGGGGGCAGTGCTTTGGAATGACGCCGCGCTAGGAGACGGTTACCATAGATTCCTAGCCCTACCAAAGGTGGACTTTGTGGAATCCCAACTCAAGCACCTCGAGTTCATACAGGGCGTGATCAATCGTATGGGCTCCAACTCCTTTCGACTCAAGGGGTGGACCATCGTGCTGGTGTCAGCCCTGCTGGTTCTGGTCGTTCGGGAGGACAAGAGCGAACTTGCCTTCATCGGCCTGTTTCCCGTAGTCGTATTTTGGGGTCTGGACGCCTACTACCTGTGCCAAGAGCGACTCTACATTGCCCTCTACAACCATGTACGAAGACTGGACTCAGGCGAGATCGATTTCTCAATGGAGACTCGTAGATTTCGAGGCAAGAGACTGACTTGGCACAGTGCGCTACTATCCGTCACACTGACTGCCTTCTATACGGCAGTAGCCATTGCTGTTGTTGTTGCCGTACTTCTCAATGAGACCTCGGAGGTAGCCAAACATGGCACGTAGAGTCTTTTTCAGTTTCGAGTACGAGCACGATGTCTCGCGAGCCAACGTCGTTCGCAATAGCTGGGTGACACAGGGAAAGGAAGCGGCGGGTTTCGTGGACGCTGCGGCCTTTGAGAAAGTCAAGAAGGGTGGTGATGCGGCAATAAAGAAGTGGATAAGAGATCAATTGAAAGGCACTTCGGTTACTGTAGTGCTCGTAGGGTTACATACTTGTTCTAGCAAGTATGTCAAATATGAGATCGAGCAGAGCATAGAAAAGGAAAATGGGCTACTCGGAATAGACATCAGCAAAATCAAAGACTTTAACGGCAAAACTACTGAACGGTGCGACAAGATACCAAAGGGGTACCCTTTCTATCTTTGGAACAACGATGACGGGCGCAAGAACTTAGGTAACTGGATTGAGAAGGCCGCAAAGAAGGCTGGTAACTAGCAGACCAGTTATGCAATTTGACAGGGGCCTGCCCGGTTTGAGCGGGGATGGGAACACCAAGTCAGAGCCGTAGTGGCAGTCCTTAGCTCGGTACAGCATGTCGAGAGCGGCGTCGCTCAGGGGCACCCGGTGCTCTGATGCGGCCTTCGTTTTGTCAGCAGGGATATTCCACTCGCGGGCTGCGAAGTCGATTTCATCCCATGTGGCGTTGCGGGCCTCGCCGGCAGGGCCCCGTCGATGCCCTTTCCGGCCATGTTGAAGGTGACGTAGCCGTGGGCCTGACACCAGCGCAGCACCATGCGGATCCTTTGGCGGACCTTGCGGGCTGTCTCAGTACGCGTGGCCCACATGGGTTCCACACATCGAAGCACGTCGGACTGTGAGATGCGGTCTACTGCCATGCCCCCAATGATGGGGAAGGCGTGGTTCTCCAGCGACGCCCACCACAGGGTCGCGGTCCTGTCGCTGCGCCACCTGCCCCGGTTCGTATCCAACACCTTCTTCGCCGCCTCCCTAAACGTCGGCATGTCATCCCGGCGCTTTTCGGCCAAAGGATCACGTCCGCTGGCTGTGCTGCGGAGCGGTGCTCGAACGCTTTGGCGCGGGCGTCGGTCAGGCTCACCTTGGGCCAGCTTCCCAACCCGATCTCGCTGCGGCGCCCGTCCACAGTGAGGCGCAGAACCCAGCATCTCGACCCGGATTCGTACACTCGCAGAAATAATCCTTGGCCGTCCTGGTGCTTTCCCACACCGGCGTTTTTGACCTTCGCGGCGGTCAGATGCGGCATCCTATCCCCCAATTTATCCCCCACTCTTTCGGGGATATCTCGAACGATACTGGAAACAGCCTACCACCGGTTACTGGCATAAACGGTCGCTACGCTGGGCAAATGTGGAACAACACAGACCCACTGGCAACAACAGAAAACTCTGGGCAGCGCCCACGGCAGGATTCGAACCTGCGACCCCTTGCTCCGGAGGCAAGTGCTCTTTCCCCTGAGCTACGTGGGCTTATAACTTGGTGAGTATGGCGAGTATATCGAGCGGTTTGCGTCTAGCATGGCTCAGTTCATGGCTGACATTCGTTCTTCTCTAGTAAATGCCTTGCATGATGCACTGAGCAGCACCGGTGTTGATTTGCCAGAAGGTTTTCAGCCGGGCTTAGAGCGACCGGCACGGCGTACACACGGCGACTGGTCGTCTAATGCTGCTCTGGCGCTGGCGAAACGCGTCGGATGTAATCCCAGGGAATTGGCCGATGCGCTAGCAGAGTATCTGAGGGCGAACCTTCCAGAACATGTGGATGAGGTGAGTGTGGCTGGCCCTGGTTTCGTGAACTTTCGATTGGCACCAACCTGGTTACACAGCGTAGTAACCGATGCCGTGGCGGCGGGTGTGGATCACTATGGCCGACACAATTTCGGAGCGGGGCAAACCGTGATCGTAGAGTTTGTAAGCGCCAATCCCACTGGCCCTGTGCATGCTGGGCACGGTAGGGGTGCCGCATACGGAGATGCTTTGGCCCGCTTGTTGGAACGCTGCGGCTTCAAGGTGTATCGCGAGTTCTACATCAATGATCGTGGCACTCAGATGGACCTTTATGCAGCCTCGTTAGCTGCGCGACGAGACGGCAAGGCAGTGCCTGAAGAAGGCTACAGTGGCCAGTACATTGAGGATTGGGCAGCAGAGATGCCCCGAGATGTGGATGTTCGCAGTTGGGGTCAACAGCGAGCTTTGGCCGATCAACGAGCAGCGTTGGCGCTTTTGTCTGTGAGGTTTGACAATTGGTTTAGCGAACAAACGTTGTTGGATTCGGGGGCCATCCAACAAACCTTAGTAGCGCTGGCCGATGCTGGTGCCACCTACCGCTCTGAGGGCGCGCTATGGCTGCGCTCAAGCGACTATGGTGATGATAAAGATAGAGTGCTCATAAAGACAGATGGCGAGTACACCTATCTGCTGCCAGATATTGCGTATCATCGCAACAAATTAGAACGGGCTGGAGCTCATGGTCTGTTAATCAACGTTTGGGGCGCTGATCATCACGGCTATGTGGCTCGTATGAAAGCCGCAATGACAGCACTCGGCTGCGATCCCGAGCGGTTAGAGGTGGTCATCACCCAACTAGTGCGCTTAGAGCGCGACGGTGAAGAGGTGCGCATATCCAAACGCACTGGCGATTTGATTGAGCTGCGAGAGGTGGTTGAAGAGGTGGGTGCAGATGCTGCTCGGTTTGCCTATTTGCTGCAATCCATGGATACCTCATTTACTTTTGATTTGGACAAGGTGGCTGCTCAGGTGATGGAAAACCCTGTTTTCTATGTGCAGATGGCTCATGCTCGGCTGTGTTCTATTGCTGCTCGAGCCCGGGCCGAGGGCGTGGTGCGGGCCGATTGGCGAGACGTAGATCTCGCACTGCTATCTCATGAGCGTGAGCTTGAGATGATGCGTCAAATAGCGGTGTTGGCAGAGGTGATCGTCGCAGCTGCCAATGAGAGGGCACCTCATCGGGTAACCGTGTGGCTACGCGAGTTCGCCAGCACAGTGCATGGTTTTTATCACGATTGTTATGTGGTGGGCACTGGTATCGCGCCAGAACTCACCCAAGCTCGTCTAGTTTTGGTAGATGCTGCACGCATTGGACTTGCTGTGGGTTTAGAAACGCTTGGCGTGAGCGCGCCCGAGGCCATGTAGGGAGGGGTTGTGTCGGCTTTACCTCACGAATTGCTACCAGATAATGCCACCGTAGACACCAACGGCAGCCTGTGTATCGCAGGTTGTAATGTGCTTGCGTTAGCTCAAGAGTTCGGCACGCCGCTGTTTGTGTATGACGAAGATCATATCCGTATACGTTGTCGTCAAGCGCGGGAGGCTTTTCTGGGGTCGGTGGCCTATGCTTCCAAAGCATTTTTGTGTTTAGCCATGGCCAAACTGATCTGCGAAGAAGGTCTTGATATAGATGTGGCTACAGGCGGCGAATTGCATGTGGCTTTAACTGCTGGAGTGCCTGCTGCGCGCATAGTGATGCACGGCAACAACAAATCGACATCTGAGCTCGCCGTAGCCGTCAATGCTGGGGTGGGTCGCATTGTGGTGGATTCGTTTGACGAGCTTAATCGTCTAAAAGCACTGGGTCGCTCCACAGAACATCGTCCCAAAGTTTTGCTGCGCATCACCCCGGGCGTGGAAGCCCACACTCACGAATATGTGACCACCGGCGTGGATGACACCAAGTTTGGGTTTACAGTCTCTTCGGGGCTAGCTGATGCAGCCATACAACGCACCAATGAGTTAGATGCGGTTGAGTTGGTGGGCCTTCACGCCCACATAGGCAGCCAAGTATTTGAACTGCGCTCTTTTCAGCGCGCAGTAGAGGTTGTAGCTAGGTTTGCTGAGCCTTATGGCTTGTCTGAACTGTCTCTGGGGGGCGGCTTGGGTGTCGCTTACGTTGAGGGAGAATCGGCTCCGTCGATTGGTGAATGGGCTGATGCCATAGCTGTAGCGTGTGCCAAGGTGGGTTTTAATACTCCGGTGAGCGTGGAACCTGGTCGTGCCTTGGTGGCTGCTGCTGCCATCACCTTGTATGAGGTGGGGACGATCAAGGAGCTAGATGGCATACGCACGTATGTGGCTGTGGATGGGGGAATGAGCGATAACCCTCGCCCTGTGTTGTATGGCAGTGGTTATGAGACCTTCTTACCTCGGGCACTTAACAGCAAACGTAATAAACAAGTGAGGGTGGTGGGCAAGCACTGTGAATCTGGCGACCTGCTAGTACGAGAGGGTCGAGTGCCCGGCGATATCGCTGTGGGTGACATTTTGGCTACACCGGTCACCGGTGCTTACGGTCATTCCATGGGGTCCAACTACAACAAGGTGCTTCGGCCAGCGGTGGTTTTTGTTCGCCAAGGCGATGCTCGTGTCGTGGTGCGCCGCGAATCTTACCAAGACCTGCTTCGTAATGACCTTTAGTCAGTAGAGCGTTTTCGTTCGTTCACGTCTTATGTCCAAGCAATCGCCAAGTCAAGCTGCATTGGGGATCAGGCGAGGCGATCGAGTATGGGTTTGGGCAGTGCGGGTATGGTGGGCAGCATTACCCTTTAGCGCTGGGCCTATTTTGGCTGACGGGTTGCATCACACAGCCTTTGCTTGGCGTTCTACGGCTTCGTTGGGGGCTTGGGTCATTTGGGCTTTGGTGTTGATGGGATCACTGATAGTTCATCCCGCAACGTTGCTGTTGACCCGTATGGCGCTATCCGCAGCGGTTGCTGCGTTGCTGTGGGCTGGTATGACTGATGCGGCTTGGATTGATGCAGGGTTGATGGCAGCGATCACTGCGGGTATTGCTGCTATAGCCCTCAGCGCACCGGTTGGACATGTGTACGTTAACGGCATTTCTTATGGAAGCGAGGTGCGCCTGTTGCTACGGCCTCCCGTGGTGCTGCTGTTGGCTCCTATTCCAGCCGCAGCCTTTTTAGGTGTTGCTGGGTTCGTAGGTGGGCCCTTGTTGTTGTCTGCACAGCACTGGACCTTAGGAGCGGTGGCTATGCCGTTGGGTTTGGTCTTAGCTGTCATCAGCATTCGTTCGTTGTATGCGCTTACCCAAAGATGGTTGGTGTTCGTGTCTGCTGGTGTGGTGTTGCACGATCATCTAGCAATACAAGATCCGCTTTTGTTGCACCGTAAGGTCGTTGCCTCTTTTTGTCCAGCGCAACAAGGCACTAATGCCGTTGACTTGACTCAAGGGGCCGCAGGCTTGATTTTGCAGGTGTCCGCTAAGCAGCAGATTGCTTTGTCACCAGCAAAACGTCCGCACAGATTCGGTGCCAAGAAACAGCCGCAAATCAGCAATACTCAAGCAGAAGCGTTGCTGGTTGCTCCTTCTAGACCCGGCATGGCAGTAGCTCTAGCCCGTCAGCGGCTGCTGGATTAGTAAATTGTAACTTCCAAGCTTGTTTACTCTGTTGCGCTGATTAGGAAGCAGTAAAGCACCAGGTGATGTTGGTGGAATCTGAAGGTCCCATTGCTTGATGCCAATAAGTTGCCTGAATACAGTTTTGCTCTGCTCGTAAGCTCTCCACTGCCTTGCCCTGATCGGGCCTGAAGGTGTAGCGGTTGATGTCGGGGGAGTGTCGAATTTGATTTCGGGGCAGTTCTATTCCATTCAGCACCAACCGCACCTCATAGCCCTGCACTAAGTCGATACCCACATTGTCTTGTGACAGCACCTCAGCGTTTCTGGGAGGAATCAGCGCATCAATAGAAGCATTGCCAGTAACGGTTATATCGCTGCTATCGGTGTCAGTCAACAGCACAGCTAAAATCACTGCCGTAGCCCCCGCAAGAGCTGCTAATCCCAAAATCGCACGGCGTAGCGCCACAGACTCCAACATCTTGTTAGTGTGCCCGCTTACCTTTGGTGAATGCACTCAAGAGGCACAGAATTTGCACATTTAGCAAGTACTCTCATTGAGTGCCCCAAGACGACTTCGCCAAGGTAATTGGTCAAGTTCTGGGTGGTCGCTACAGGGTTGCACATCAGATCGGCAAGGGTTGCTTCACCGACACTTATCTGGGCTATGACCTAGCTCGATCTCGTAGGGTGGCTATCAAGCTGCTCTCTAGCGACTGCGTACCCGGTGATGCTAAGGCACATAATGAGGTTCTCGTCAGCCAGTATTTTCAGGCTGCTGAGACGGCTATGCGCTTAAAGCATCCTCATCTGGTGACAGTGTGGGGTTGGGGCAATTCTGATTTTGGCCCTTACATCGTAAGTGACTTTCTTGCTGGTGGCAGCCTTCGTCAAATGCTCGCCACAGGCTACTTATTGTCCCCATCTCAGGCGCTTGTGGTGGGGCTAGAGGCTGCCCGTGGTCTTGAGTTAATACATCGCCAAGGCCACGTTCACGGCGACATTCGTCCTTCCAACTTAATGTTTGATAGACGAGGTAGCACCCTGCTTGTTGATCTTGGTATCAGCGAGGTGTTAGCCACCGCAGAAGCCTCGGGTACCTTGCTGCGGAGGTTGCAGCCGCAACCTTTACAAGCTTTGCGCTACGCGTCCCCAGAACAAGCCCAAGGGTTGGCACCCGACCATAAAAGCGATGTGTACGCTTTAATACTGGTGGTTACCGAGTCGTTAGTAGGCAGGGTACCGTTCGACTCTGACGACCCTGAGGTTTCTCACATATTCAAGATGAGCCGCCAACTAGACTTGGCTGGACAGTTTGGCGCTTTGGGGCAGGTGCTGGAGTCGTCTGCCATTCCAGAACGTGACACGCGCCCGGATGCACAAGGTTTAGTTAGGTCGTTGCTTTCGGCTGCTGAGAGGTTACCCCGACCTGAGCCCTTGCCCTTGCCAAGCGAAGGTGTTGACACTCCTGAGGTTGTTCTCCCGCTGGATTCTGATGCTGCTGATGTTGCTGATGCAAAGCTAGTTTCTGCTGCACCGCTAGCGAAACAAGTTGCAACGGTTCGCAAGTCAGTTTTGGTGCTGTTGGCGATTGTGTTGCTTGGGGGGATTGGTGCCGGAGCTTATTGGTTGTGGAATAGTCTTTTTGGCACAGATCACCCAACAGTTCCCAACTTAGTTGGGGTGACCGAAACCGAACTCAGTGCAATTGTTAGTAACTTTGATTGGGTATTAGAGCGTCGTGAGGTGCGCTTAGATGGAACCGTTCCGGGTGAAGTAGTTCGGCAGGCTCCTGCACCCGGGGCTCATCTGGCAAAAGGTGACACCCTCATTGTGTTTATTTCCCTTGGGCCTGAGCTGGTGTTGATCCCTCAAAACTTGGTTGGTATGGCTATTTCGGAAGCAAGGTTAGCTCTAGCCAACGTGGGTCTCGTGGTGGGACAAACCCAATTTCAGCATGATGAGGTGGTGCCTGATGGCATCATCATCAAAGTAGCAGAGATGTTCGTTGAGGTCGAAGCAGCTAGCAGTGTGGACTTACTTGTTTCGCTAGGCCCAGCACTTCGGACGGTGCCAGATATACCAGCGGGCACATCGTTGCCGCTTGCCAGAGAGATGCTAGAGAAAGCTCGTTTCGGTATTTTGGAGTTGCAAGCTAATAGCAACGAGATACCGGTTAACCGTGTTATTCGCACCGAACCGCCCGCAGGCACTCAGCTGCCAGCTGATTACATGGTTATTATTGAAGTGTCTCTTGGTCCTGTAGAGGTGGTGGTTCCCGATCTGATTACATTGACAACAAGGGAAGCCGATGTTTTGTTGAACGAGGCCATGCTGTGTCTTAGTGAAATCGATGGTCCAACAGACACTGAAATAGTGGCCTCCACTCCGCCTGCGGGGGTAACCATCCCAAGCGGCACTTGTGTGACTGTTATAACACGGCCTTAGCCGTACAAGAGTTGAAGGATATTTTTGGCGGTACGATGGCTAGTTGCTATGGGCCAAAAACGTATAACCAAACACGATTGTGCTCATGTGGCAGCGCTAGCTCGCTTGCAACTAACCGATAAAGAGCTCGAACGTTTCAGTGTTCAGCTTGGGGAGCTTTTAGATCATGTGGCCGAGGTTGAGTCATTGGATATTGCAGACTTGGCTCCCACCATGCATCCTTTTGAGCTGTTTACCCCAATGCGTCTTGATGAGCCTGGTGAGGTCTTAGATAGCGAGGAGGTGCTCTCTCAGGCACCGCATTTTGAAAATGGGCAATTTCGTGTGCCTCCGGTGCTCGGTGAAGCTTTGTGATTTGAGCTGATATTTCGTGAACAGAGTCAAGCTCCCGTGATCCAACCTTTCGGCACCGCAACCGACATCGCTGCGGCAGTGCGATCAGGACAGATCTCAGCCAGTTTTGTGGTGGATCAGCACCTTGGGCAAATAGCTCAACTTGAAGATGAAATCTGTGCTTTCAACATTGTCACGGTAGAACAGGCCCGTAGCCGGGCCAATGAAATAGACGCTCAGATAGCCGCTGGCGAAGATCCCGGGCCACTAGCTGGTGTGCCTGTGGCTCTTAAAGACAACCTATGTACTCGAGGCATCCCTACTACTTGCTCTTCACGTATTTTGGAGGGGTGGAAGCCGCCTTATGATGCCACTGTGGTTGAGCTGTTACATCAGGCTGGTGCTGTCATTATCGGCAAGACCAACATGGATGAGTTTGCCATGGGCAGCTCTACCGAAAACTCGGCCTTTCGACCCACTCGTAATCCTCATAATCTGAGCAGGGTGCCGGGTGGTTCTTCGGGGGGTAGTGCTGCGGCTGTAGCAGCGGGTTTTACCCCCATCGCTTTGGGCAGTGATACAGGCGGCTCAATTCGTCAACCGGCTGCCTTATGTGGTGTGGTCGGTGTGAAACCCACCTACGGACGGGTATCGCGCTATGGCTTGGTGGCCTTTGCTTCTTCACTGGATCAAATCGGCCCCTTCACTAAGACGGTGGCCGACGCAGCTCTGGTTACAGATGTCATAGCTCGCCCTGATGGTCGCGATTCCACATCCATAAGCGAACCTGCCCAGTCAACGGCCCGGGTGCTACATGAAGGTGTAGCGGGCCTTAGGGTTGGTGTGGTGGCTGAACTTTGCGGTGAGGGGATTGACTCTGATGTGGCAGCTCGGTTGCAAGAGGCAGTCGCTGCTTTAGAAGAGGCTGGTGCGCAAATTGGCCAAGCCAGTGTACCCGCAGCGATTTACGGGCTGTCGGCCTACTACCTTATTGCCCCAGCAGAAGCCTCTAGTAACCTGGCCCGCTACGACGGGGTTCGCTACGGGTTACGGGTGGCAGCCAACAGCAGTCCGGCAATGAACATAGCCACTCGTTCAGCGGGCTTTGGCGAGGAGGTGAAGCGGCGCATCATGCTGGGTACTTATGCTCTTTCCGCAGGCTATTACGATGCCTATTACGGCAAAGCCCAAAAGGTGCGCACCCTGATTATTCAGGACTTCGCTCAAGCTTGGGAGGAGTTTGATTTGCTGTTGAGTCCTACTTCGCCTACGACTGCGTTTTTGCTAGGGGAGCGCACTGCCGATCCTATGGCCATGTACATGAGCGATGTCTGTACCGTGCCGGTGAACCTCACCGGACAGACAGCCATGTCGGTGCCTTATGGATGCGGTGACGACGGTCTGCCGGTTGGCGTGCAGATCATGGCTCCTGCTCTTGGTGAACCGGTTATGTTCAGGGCGGCTGCGGTGCTGGAAGCGAGTTTGTGATGACTGCGGACAGATTGGATGTACCTGGATTAGGGGTGTCAGCCGACACTGAATGGGAAATTGTGGTGGGATTGGAGGTTCACGCTGAACTGGCTACACAAACCAAGCTGTTCAGCGCTAGCTCCAACCGTTTTGGTGGTGAGCCCAACACCCACATTGATTCTGTGTCGTTGGGACTACCAGGGTCATTGCCGGTTGTGAACCAAAAAGCCGTGGAGCTAGCTATTCGAGTGGGATTGGCTCTGAACTGCACTGTTGGGCCGTCTGTGTTTGCCCGCAAAAACTACTTTTATCCCGACATGCCTAAGGGCTATCAGATCAGCCAATACGATCAGCCTATTAATACAAACGGCTGGTTGGAGTTGCCGGGTGGTAAACGGATTGGTATCGAGCGAGCCCACCTCGAGGAAGACACTGGCAAGACCACCCACATCGGCGGTTCGGGGCGCATCCATGAGGCCGGATATTCTCTGGTGGATTACAACCGGGCTGGTGTTCCTCTGATTGAGATAGTGGGCCGCCCCGAGTTACGGTCAGCTCAAGAGGCTCGCCAATATGTGGCCGAGTTGCGGGCAATCTTGGTAGCGGTAAGGGCTTCCGACGGCAAAATGGAAGAGGGTTCTTTGCGGGTGGATTGCAATGTGTCGGTACGCCCAATGGGGAGTGAAGCCCTAGGCACTCGCTGTGAGATTAAGAACGTCAATTCCTTGCGTTCCATGGGCCGGGCGATTGACTATGAAGCCCGTCGTCAAATTGAGTTGCTTATGAGCGGCGAGTTGGTTGCTCAACAAACTCGTCATTGGAATGAAGATGACGGGTGCACTCACGCGCTGCGTTCCAAAGAAGAAGACTATGACTACCGTTATTTTCCTGAGCCTGACCTGCTGCCTTTAGATCCCGATCCCGAATGGGTGGAGGAAATCCGCCAAAGGCTGCCTGCGCTTCCTCGTGACCGTCGACTTGAGCTGGCTAAGGCGGCTCCGTCTGTGGACGTGGATCATATTGCGTTGGTGGTAGAACGTTCTATGGATACCTTGACCCTGGTTGCCATCGATGAAGGCGGGGCACCAGAGCGGGTGATGACCCATGTTGTTCACAATCTGGCTGAGGGATCTGGAGAGTTGACCGCCGGGGCGCTAGCTGAGATGGTGCAGATGGAAGAGGCGGGGGAACTGACCGCTACTCAAGCCAAGAAGGTGCTGAGTACGCTGGTGGACGGCGGGGGATCGCCTCGCCAAGTTGCTCAGACGTTGGGTTTTGAAGCCATTCAATCTAGCGAGCTTGCATCTATCGTTGATGGTCTCATCGCCCAATATTCTGATGAGTGGTCACGCTATTGTGCTGGCGAAACTAAACTTACTGGCTTTTTTGTCGGCCAAGTTATGAAAGCCACCCAGGGCCGAGCCGACGGCAAGGTCGTGACCCAGCTTCTACATTCACGCTTAGAGCCTTGAGCAGTTCGCGGAACAGTACCTTGACAAAGAGCACCAGAGAGTCGCGAACCGCCGACCGGTAAACCGTCGTTCTTGTTTTCTATGCTGTATGTAATTCGAACTGCACCGAGTAAAGCCAGCAATGGACGAGGGAGGTGCCTGTGAGTGCTCAATCAACGATTGAGTGGACTGAGGCAACGTGGAACCCTACAACGGGCTGCGATCAAATCTCAGCAGGCTGCGATAACTGCTACGCGCTTACGCTCGCCAAACGGCTCAAGGCAATGGGCAATTCAAAATATCAAAGAGATGGCGATTCACGATCCAGCGGTCCTGGTTTTGGCATCACAGTCCATACAGAAGAGCTAGCTCTTCCACATCGTTGGAAATCTCCACGGGTGACTTTTGTGAATTCAATGAGCGATCTATTTCATTCGGACGTATCCGATCAATTCATAGAAGATGTTTTTCAGGTTATGGCTGACACTCCTCGTCATACATATCAAGTTCTTACCAAGCGTTCACAGCGACTTACTAAACTTGCATCACGACTTTCTTGGCCTGACAACATTTGGATAGGCGTGAGTGTGGAAACAGATCGCTATTGTTTTCGTATTGATCATTTGAGAGAGGTGCCAGCAGCCGTTCGCTTTGTATCTGCTGAGCCTTTATTAGGAGGTTTACCTTCTCTTGATCTTCATGCTATAGATTGGGTTATAGCTGGAGGTGAGTCAGGCCCCAATGCTCGACCTATGCATCCTTCTTGGGTGTTCGATATACGGGATAAATGTTTAGAGTCTGATACGGCTTTCTTTTTTAAATTAGGACTGCTGAAGTTGTAAGCAGTCTGACCACGAACCAGAAAGAAACAAGACTATGAACCGCCTAACAACTTTTTTAACTGTGGCAATAGTTTTGGTGCTGCTGCTTGCGATGCCTGTTGTTGCGCACGACCCAGCAGCAGACATAGCAGCTCGCGATCGATTAATTGTTGAACAAGAGAAACTATTAAATGTGTATCGCTGCATGTTTAATATTGATATTCAGCTTGTACCCGGAGGCTGCGTGAACTCAGACCCTGCATCACTTACGTCAACAGCTGCTAAGCCTGCAAACTGTACAATAAACCGCCCGAATAGTGGTGCGTATGCTGTTTGCCGTTGGCAGGCCACACCACAATTTAGTTGGTATAATCTCATAACGTTTACTATTCAAAAAGCTCTAACTGCTGCTCATGCTCATACTACTAGCCCCGGAACGACAGAAGTCTTTATCGATTTGAGATCTGCGCCTTTGTCTTGCAGCGAGTCATTTCCTATTTCCTACCAATTCGATAATCAAAATTCAGAATCTTTTTGGTATCAAAAAGATAAGCAGATCCCTATTTGGAATCAATCCAATATCCAAACCCTATTTCCATTACCACCTGCGGACAAGTTCCTAGGGGCTTACCTTGATGCCAAACAGTTGCATATCAAAACTGATAGTGATAACGACTGCATCCAGATTGAAGCCATTTTTGATTTAGGCGGTCAACTCAGATCAGTGCTTGGCTGGTTACAAAGTTGGGAAGGATAGCTTAGCGAATGCAACCAGCTGACAGTACTTACTGTTTAGGCCGTATTGTCAACATAGAAGCCGATATAACAGCAAACTAGAAGGCTTGCCTAATTAATGATAACAATACTACTTGATTATTAAAGTTATGGCCCCTACCGCTCGGGGGATATTGCCGACCATCTGAGTATGCAGGTTAGTTCGGTGGCATCCCGTCGGTCTGCGCTCATTAGCAAAGGCATGATCTACAACCCTGCCCATGGCGAAACCGCCTTCACCGTGCCGCTGTTTGACGAGTTTATCAAACGCGTGGCTTGCTGAGAATATAGGCTATGTTGCTTATTTTCTAGAAAGTCTGGTAAATAATCATATAAATTGACTAATTATTGATTATTTAAGTTGTTATTGCTACTAAGGCCAGTATACTTGCATACATGGAGTTTAGGTTATGTGAGCAGGATAAACAGGCTGATAGACAGCCATCTGGGCCAATATGGCCGGAGGTAGCGAATGTTGCATCTCTGTCACTGTCTGAACTGCGAGGGCGGTTAGGGTTGATTAAGCGGGCTGAGGCACGACTAGCAGCAATGAAGACAGCCGCGTTGGCTGAATACGCTAATCGGAGCGGCGAAGGTATGGCTCGTCGGGTGGTTTTAGATGAGCTTCAAACCTCTAAACAGCAAGCTCGCCGTGAGGTGGAGACCGCTGCTCAATTCTCTCAGGTTCCTGAGACACTCGATGCATTGGGTGCCGGTGAGATTCCTACAGCTCATGCCACTCAAATCGCCAAGGCCGCTTCTCAAGGGTCGGTTGATGAGACGCTGCTAGTAGAAGCGGCCCGATGCCAGGACTTCGGCACCTTTTCTCGGACATTGCGCGATCATCAATACGAACAGTCTGGTGATGCTGGCAAATCTCTTTTTGCTAAAAAGCGCGAGCGTCGCTCGCTGAGCTTCTTTAAGGCTTCAGATGATGGCATGTATGTCTTGAATGGGCGGTTTGATCCAGAAGCTGGAAACAAGATTGAGGCAGCACTGGCTGCTGAGGAACGCCGACTACGCAACGATGACAAGACAGGTGAGCAAACAACTTTCGATCAGCGGCTTGCTGATGCTTTGGAAAGCCTGGTCTGCACCAATACCAGCAACCGCAGATCTCAGGGTGTCACGCTAGTGTTGACCGCCGAGTGGGATGCAGCTAGCAGCAAGCTTGCTAATGTGCGCTTGTCTGATGGTGATCTGCTGCCGATGGGCGAAGCGGTGCGGTTGGCTTGCGATGCTGACATCTTGCCTTGTGTATTTGACACTAAAAACCAAGAGCTTCGGGTGGGGCGTAAACACCGATCAGCAACCGAGGCGCAACGAGCCGTGCTCATCGCTCGTGATCAACACTGCATTGGTTGCGAGCGATCAGCAGTATGGTGCGAATCTCACCACATTATCGAATGGCACAAAGGCGGAAGCACTGATATTGACAACCTCGTGTTAGTGTGCCCGAGTTGCCACCACAACATCCATGATGACGGCTGGGTTGTGCATCGGCGAAAAGACGGCACATATGAACTCAGACCACCACCCAAACCCTACGCCGACCTTCAACCTTGGCAACCCAAGCCCCGAATGTTTTGCAAGGAGCCAGACTCATTACAAAAAACAGAGATTGTCAACCGGCAGCCCGAAAGTTCTAAGCAGTTGCTATTGACCTGACATAGGGTTCCCGTGTATGCACACTTTGGATTGTCGTTGTGGGATTGTTATTGTGTCAGTTTTCATTTCAGTTGTTATGTCAGTTGTCGTATCAGGTGTTCTCATGCCTGATTTTGTCTTGCCATTCAGTAGCCTGTCGCTATGAGCGACATGAAGCCACGTTCGCATGAGGTTACATCTGGGGTTGGGCGTGCCCCAGCTAGGGCCATGCTGCGCGCAGTGGGCATGACAGATGACGATTGGGACAAGCCCCAGGTGGGGGTGGCATCGTCGTGGAATGAGGTGACCCCTTGTAACTTACCGTTAGACCGTTTGGCTAAGCGAGCCAAACAAGGCGTGAGGGATGCTGGCGGTTTTCCCATTGAGTTCAACACCATCGCAGTTTCTGATGGTATCTCCATGGGCCATGAAGGGATGCGAGCCTCGTTGGTAAGCCGAGAGATTATCGCTGACTCGGTAGAAGCGGTTATGCATGCTGAGCGGCTGGATGCTTTTGTGAGCTTTGCAGGCTGTGACAAGTCATTGCCTGGCATGCTGATGGCTGCTGCGCGGCTCAATCTACCTTCGGTGTTTGTTTATGGTGGATCTATATTGCCTGGACAGCACAACGGTAAGGTGCTGGACATCGTGAGCGTGTTTGAAGCGGTGGGCGCACACGCTGTGGGTGACATTGATGACAAAGAGCTTGATGCTATTGAGCGCAATGCATGTCCCACTGAGGGTTCTTGCGCGGGGATGTTTACCGCCAACACCATGGCTTCAATTGGTGAAGCGCTGGGCATGTCTTTGCCGGGAAGTGCCTCGGCGGCAGCAGTGGACCGCCGTCGCGATGACTACAGCTATGCCAGCGGTACGGCGATTATCGGGTTGCTGCAAGATAACATCCGTCCTCGCACCATCATGTCGAAGGGAGCATTTGAAAACGCCATTGCTGTGACCATGGCCTTGGGCGGTTCCACAAACGCAGTGCTGCACTTGCTGGCCATCGCCTGGGAGGCCGGTGTAGAGCTAAAGCTAGACGATTTCAATAAGGTGGCAGCTCGGGTGCCTCATCTGGCTGATACCAAGCCCCACGGGCAGTACCACATGGCCGACATTGATCGTATCGGTGGTATCCCTGTTGTGATGCAGATGTTGCTGGAGGATGGCCTGTTGCATGGCGATGAGATCACCGTTACGGGAAAGACCATGGCCGAGAACCTTGTTCTGCTGGACCCGCCCGGCCCTGACGGAGATGTGATTCATGGTTTTGATAATCCGCTACATGATATTGGTGGCATAGCCGTGCTCACGGGGTCGCTAGCTCCCAACGGGGCAGTGTTGAAGGTAGCTGGCATTGACTTCGACCATTTTGAAGGCCGGGCTCGGGTGTTCGACGGCGAAGATACGGCTATGGACGCGGTGCTGAATGGGCATATCGAAGCTGGCGACATCGTGGTAATCCGCTATGAGGGGCCCAAGGGTGGTCCCGGAATGAGAGAGATGCTGGCCATTACCGGCGCGATGAAGGGCGCTGGTCGCGGCGGAGACGCTGCCCTGATTACCGACGGTCGTTTCTCAGGAGGTACTCACGGATTTTGTGTGGGCCATGTGGCTCCTGAGGCCACCGAGGGTGGGCCGATAGCATTAGTGGCCGAGGGTGATCGGATTAGAATAAACGTGCGAGACCATTCCATTGACCTGCTGGTGGATGATTCCATCTTGGCTGAACGGCGCGCCGATTGGAAGCCGCCTACGCCCCGTTATACCAAAGGCGTATTAGCCAAGTATGCTCGTTTAGCTCAAGGTGCCGAAAAGGGTGCTGTGACCGAAGCTTGATGATGGTTGTGCTCACATGAAGATGAACGGCGGACAAGCCCTAATGAAAGCCCTCGAAAATGAGGGGGTAAGCATTTTGTTTGGGCTGCCCGGCGGTGCAATCTTGCCGGTGTACGATCCGCTTTTAGACTCCTCCATTCGCCATGTGCTGGTCCGCCACGAACAAGGCGCGGGACACATGGCCGAGGGATATGCTCACGCTACCGGACAACCCGGGGTCGCCATGGTCACTTCCGGCCCTGCGGCCACCAACATTGTTACCCCGCTTTGCGATGCCTACATGGACTCCATCCCAATGGTTGTGGTGACCGGTCAGGTACCTTATGCCGCCATCGGGACCGACGCTTTTCAAGAGTGTGATACCACCGGCATCACCATGGCGGTTACCAAACACAATTACTTGGTTACCGAGGCTGCTGATATTCCTCAGGTGATCCATGATGCTTTTCACATCGCCACCACGGGTCGACCGGGCCCCGTACTAGTGGATATCCCCAAGGACATCGTTGACCCTAATAATCCCCGTTCAGCTATGGAGTGGCGCACGCCTAAAGATCATGACTTGCCAGGTTACTCTCCCAACTTACACGGTGACCCTGAGCAAATCCGCCATGCCGCTAAGTTGATTTGTGCGGCTGAGCGTCCGGTGCTTTACACGGGCGGCGGTATTTTGAAAGCGCGTGCGGCAGAGGCACTTTTGGAGTTGGCCGAACTAACTAGCATTCATGTGGTTACCACATTGATGAACCGAGGGGGCTTTCCCGATGAGCACCCGTTGGGTTTGGGCATGCCTGGCATGCACGGCAACTACACCGCTGTTACTGCCATGCAAGAAGCTGACCTGCTTATCGCACTAGGTGCTCGTTTTGATGACCGTGTAACAGGCAAGGTAGATGGCTTCGCCCCGCTGGCTAAGGTGATCCATGTTGATATTGACAGCGCGGAACTAGGAAAGGTACGTCGTCCTGATATAGCTATCCAAGGTGATTGCCGTGTTGTAATCGAAGAGCTTGTGGAGGTGCTTAAAGCTGAGGGAGGAGTTGAGAGCCAGCCAGATCGCAGCCAGTGGCGTTCTCGCATTAGCGGATGGCAAGAACGTTTTCCGCTTACCTACGAGCAGTCGCAGCCAGGTGAGTTGTTGAAGCCGCAGTATGTGCTAGAAAAGCTGCGTGACTCAACCCCAGATGACACAATCGTGGCTTCGGGGGTGGGCCAGCATCAAATGTGGACAAGCCAGTATTGGAAGTTCAACCATCCCTACACCTGGGTGAACTCTGGCGGTTTGGGTACCATGGGCTTTGCTATTCCTGCTGCTATAGGTGCTAAAGCTGGCAAGCCTGATCGTATGATTTGGGCGGTGGACGGTGATGGTTGCTTTCAGATGACTGCTCAAGAATTGGTGACGGCCACCACCGAGGGTTTTCCCATCAAGGTGGCGTTGATCAATAACTCTTATCTGGGCATGGTCCGCCAATGGCAGGAAATGTTCTACGAAGAGCGCTACTCTGAGGTTTATCTAGATCGTGATGTGCCTGACTATAAGAAGTGGGCTGAGGCTTTGGGTTGTGTGGGAATTCGGGTGGATTCTCCTGAAGAGGTGGAACCTGCGATAGTCAAAGCCAACGAGGTTGATGACCGTCCCGTGGTGGTGGAGTTCCGTTGCGAGGCCGAAGAAAACGTGTTGCCCATGGTGCCTGCGGGCAAGACCAACAGTGAGGTTGTCGTAGATCCCTCTCAGCAAGATTTGCCCCGATGAACAGCCAGTCAAGTAGATACAGAGGAGCTGAAACCACCACCTTGGTGGTGCATGTGGAAAACAAGGCTGGTGTGTTAGCTCGTGTGGCTGGATTGTTTGCTAGGAGGGGGTTCAACATTGAGTCGTTGACTGTGGCACCTACTGATGACGAACGCTTTAGCCGTTTGACCATCGTGGTGGGGGTTAGTTCTGCGCCCATGGAACAGGTGGTAAAACAGCTAGACAAGCTTGTAAACGTGGTGGAAATCCAGGAATTGAATCCGATAGCAAGCATTGAGCGAGAGCTGATGATGGCCACCGTGCGCGCAGAGCCTGAGATTAGGGGTCAAATCCTAGATTTGGTGAGGATTTTCCAAGCCACGGTGCTTAATGTGGGCCACGATGAGATCATGGTGTCGCTTACCGGGTCGCTCAGTCGGATAGATGATTTTGAAGACCTGTTGCGACCTTACGGGATTGTGGATGTGCAGCGAACCGGCAAAGTGGCCTTACCTAAGCTGACTAAAAATGTCTCAGAGCAGCTCGCTTAAGCACCTAAGTATCTAACAGAACGATCACAACTTAGAGACACAGAAATAAAGGACAAAGATGGTAACCGTGTTATATGAAAAAGATGCAGATAATTCTAAGATTGCTGATCGGAAAGTAGCGATCTTAGGTTATGGCTCGCAGGGCCATGCTCATGCCTTGAACCTCAAAGAATCCGGTGTTGATGTGCGGGTAGGGCTTCGAGATGGCTCTGCTTCAGTTGCTAAAGCCGCTGAAGCAGGTTTGTCTGTGATGTCTATAGCTAAAGCCGCAGCAGAAGCTGACGTGATTGTGATGCTGTTGCCTGATACCGAACAGGCTGACATCTATGATGCCCATGTAGCACCTTACCTAAACTCAGGTGATGCCTTGCTGTTTGCGCATGGCTTTAACGTGCGTTTTGATCTGATTACTGCTCCCGCACAAGTGGACGTAGCAATGGTGGCACCCAAAGGTCCAGGTCATCTCGTCCGCCGCACTTATCTAGAAGGTGGAGGAGTACCATGCCTGATAGCCGTGAACCAAGATGCTAGCGGCAATGCACGGGATTTAGCGTTGGCTTATGCCGATGCCATAGGTGGTACTAGAGCTGGGGTGATTGAAACCACCTTTGCTGAAGAGTGCGAGACCGACTTGTTTGGTGAACAAGTGGTGCTTTGCGGAGGGCTTACTTCTTTGGTCACCGCTGCTTTTGAGACCCTGTGTGAGGCTGGTTATCAACCTGAGGTGGCTTACTTTGAGTGCTTGCACGAACTGAAGTTGATCGTTGATCTTATGTATGAAGAGGGCATTGGCGGAATGCGCTATTCCATTTCTGACACTGCCGAATACGGGGATTTAAGTCGCGGAGATCGAATTATCAATGCAGATACTCGTGCAGAGATGAAGAAGATTCTTGCTGAAATTCAAAGTGGTGCTTTTGCAACCGAGTGGATGAACGAAAGCCGTGGTGGGCGTGCCAACTTTTTGGCCATGGAAGCTGATGGGCAAACTCATCTGATCGAACAGGTGGGAGCCAAGCTACGTTCGATGATGCCTTGGATTGCTGAGGGTCGCCAGAGTGTACAAGCAGTTTCTGGTGGCCAGAGCTAGATTGCCTGAAATAAAACATCGCTTCAACTCAAACATTGTCAGTCAATCCAACTCAGAAAACTTAGAAAACTTAAAAAACAGAGAGATAGAAAAACAGAAAGCAGGTAAAGCAGTGAGCGAAGAATGGGGTTTTGAAACCAAGCAAATCCACGCAGGTCAAGCACCCGATCCGACAACTGGGTCTTGCGCGGTGCCGATCCATCAGACCACTTCTTATGTGTTTCGTGACACAGAGCATGCTGCGGCGCTGTTTGGGCTAACCGAGGTGGGCAACATCTATACCCGTATTATGAACCCCACTCAGATGGTGTTAGAGGCACGTATTGCAGCTTTAGAAGGGGGCACAGCCACTGCAATAGGTATTCCGGGGGCGCTTGCCCTGTCGTCTGGTCAGGCAGCAGAGATGACGGCCATCTTGAACTTGGCTGAGTCGGGCGATCACGTCGTGTCATCGGCCTCGCTCTATGGAGGCACCTATAACTTGCTTCATTACACCTTGCCTAAGATGGGCATAGAGGTGTCGTTCATTGAAGACCCAGATAATCTAGGGGCTTGGAAGAATGCCATCAGGGATAACACCAAAGCGCTCTATGCTGAGACCATTGGCAATCCCAAAAATGACTGCCTAGACATTGAGAGCGTGGCTGCGGTGGGTCATGCTGAGGGTATTCCGTTGATTGTGGACAACACAGTACCGTCACCGTATTTGATCCAACCGCTAGCTCATGGTGCCGATATCGTAGTGCATTCAATGACCAAGTTTATTGGTGGTCACGGTAACTCTATAGGGGGGGTAATCGTGGATGGTGGCAGCTTTGATTTTGGATCTAGCGGGCGTTTTCCCAATTTCACTGAGCCTGATCCGAGTTATCATGGTTTGGCTTATTGGCCAGCGCTGGGGCACGGTTCGTTTATCATCAAGGCTCGTGTGCAGCTCTTGCGTGATATCGGTGCTGCCATTTCACCGCAGAATGCCTTCTACTTTTTACAAGGGTTAGAGACCCTTAGCGTGCGCATGGAACGTCACTTGGCTAATGCCCAAGCTGTAGCTGAGTACTTGGAGGGACACGATCAGGTTGAGTCGGTGCAATTTGGTGGGCTGGCTTCTAGCCCGTGGCATGAGCGCATGACCTATTACACCGGTGGTAAGGGTTACGGCTCGGTACCAGCTTTTCACATAAAGGGTGGTCGCGAAGCTGGTGAAAAGTTTGTGAATGCTCTGAGCTTGCATAGCCATGTAGCCAACATTGGTGATGTGCGTAGTTTGGTTATTCATCCGGCTTCCACTACCCACTCACAACTCAGCGAAGATGAACAAATCAGCACAGGGGTTTACCCTGGTTTGGTGCGTCTTTCGGTGGGGCTAGAAACCCTTCAAGACATCATTGCAGACCTAGAACAGGGTTTCGCAGCGGCTAAGGCTTAGCGCGCCGCCTATCCTTCTTGATACATGTTTCGACACATGTCTAGGAGGAAGTGGCGGCTAGTTGGGTTGATGCTTGCGGTTGGCCTCTCAGCTGGGGTTGTAGCTTGCCAAAAGCCTGATTTGCAGGGCCCGGTGTTGGGTGCATCAGATCTGAACACAGCCACACCTGCGGTGTTTGAAGAGCCCACTGCCTCGGCGATCGACCCCTCTAAGCCTCGTTCTCCGGGCCTCAGCGACGAGGTGATGCGATTGGGTGTGATCGCCGACATAACCAACAGCAAAGCTGTCACCAAGGGGAGTGAGGCTGCCTGGTTAGCCATGAGAGCTTGGGCCCGGTCGATTAACGACAGAGGCGGTCTAGGCGGGCGGGATGTAGAGGTTGTGCTGTTTGATGCCAACGTATTTCGCCACGCGGAGGTCATGCGAGAGGCATGTGAGAGCGACATTTTTGCCTTAGTTGGGTCTTATGCTCTGCAAGACGGTGAAGGCGTGGATTATTTGAATGAGGAGTCTTGTCAGCTACCCGATTTTCCGGCGGCAGCTCTTAGCCCAAAGCGAAGGGAATCTCCGGTGACCTTCGTGTCCAATCCGGTTTCCAACACAGTGTGGCAGGCCGGGCCTGCCCAGTATTTAAGCGAACGGTTTAGTGAGCTGACTGATGCAGTGGCAACGGTGGTGTTGGACATGCCGGTGGCGTTTTATCAGGCACAGAGAGAGATTGAGGCAGCCACTGGGGCTGGCTTTAGGTATGTCCATCAGGCCACTGCCGATGTGGTTGGGCAGGATTACGATGCTTTGGCATTAGAACTGCTGCGAAGCGGGGCGCGCTCTGTGACATGGACAGCAGATAGTGAGCGGATGTTGGAGTTGTTGCAAGCTTGGACACGTTTGGTTGATGCAAGCGCAACCAACAACCAACTGAACGCTGCGGACTTAGCAGCAATTCGCAGAGTGAATAATGAGCTGTCGTCGGGGCAGTTTTTCTTTTACTGTGGGGCCGACTGCTACTCGCAAACTTGGCCTGAGCGGGCTGGCGAGTTAAACCAAAATGTGTGGGTCAGCATCAACATGTTGCCTTTTGAGGAACCAGGCGACAATGTAGAGTTGGTTAGGTACGTGCTTTCATTGCGAGAGCAAGTGGATGAAGAGGCCGAGTTGGACTTGATCGGGTTGTCTAGTTGGGCCTCGGCTTTGCTGTTTGAGGAGGCCGTGAACAAGGCCAGGTTCTTAAGCGGTGGAGGGTTGACACGAGAGCTGGTGATTGAAGCTGCTAGTACCATCACCGAGTGGAACGGGCGCGGGTTGCATGGGTATACCAACCCGGCCGAGGGTCACCCTTCAAGCTGTTTCATGTTGGTAACCCCCACCACCAGCGGTTGGATTCGTCGTCACCCTGCTGCTCCCGGAACTATGGACTGTGATCCAGATAACTTGGTGGAACTCGTGGAGTCGGCAGGGTTAGGCACCGAGATCGCGGACATTTTAGAAACCAGAGACGTTGGAGCATCTGTGAACCCTAGAGCAACTGTCGCAGGTACTGCTGTGACGTATCAATAGACGGTAGCTAGGCGTTAGTATTGCCACATGAGTCCGGAATCCCCCATGACAAATAAACACAGCATTTCCATCATTTACTGTGTCCCTTGAGACTATTCCGAGCACGCCGTGAGCGCTGCTAACGATTTACTAAAGAAGTACCAGCACATCATTGAAAAAGTGTACTTGATAACCGGCACCTCAGGTATTTTCGATGTGGAGGTAAACGGCGAGATGCTCTATTCCAAAGATGCTACTAATCGTCATGCTCATCCGGGTGAGGTTGTTGATTTGTTCGCTGTCAAATATGCCCAAGGGGTTCCTGTTTACGGGTCTTAACCCCCCCTAAGCAGCTATCCCCGCAGCGTTGCTTGTGGGGTACGGGTCAATATTTATTAGTGGGTAATCAGGGCTAGTGATTGTTGTATCTTCGTAGCGCGCGGGGGATCATGATTACCCCTGTACCGGCGACGGCTATTGCGACGATAGTTGGGCCCCACATCCACATTGGAGGAGCATCTAGCTCAAAAAAGTTACGTGCAAAGGGCCACACCATCACCAACAAGTAGGAGCCAGCCATGGCCGCAGCTAAGCCAATTTTCCATGGACGCAGGGGACGACTAATCACCACCAATATCACCAGCCCTACACCTAGCAGGGTCAAGGTAGCGACGGTGCGAGCTTCTGCCAAAGTGACCTCTTCGTGGCGACGAGCTATTTCATAGGCGAAAAAAGATGCGGTTCCTGCTAAAAACCCAGCAGGAATTGAGAATTGAAGTACTCGCCGCAAGAAGCCTGATTTGATGAGTTCCGTGCTCGGTGCTAATGCCAAAAATAAGCCAGGTACGCCGATAGAGAACGTTCCCACTAAGGTGAGATGTCGAGGCAAGAACGGATATTCTACGGTGAAGATGCCTACGAGAATGGTTAGCAGCACTGCGTAGGAAGCTTTGGTGACAAATAGATTAGCCACCCGTTCCACGTTGTTGATCACCTTACGCCCTTGCGCTAGCACCTCTGGTAAGTTGGCGAAAGAGTTGTCTAGCAGCACTAGCTGAGCTACTGCTCGAGTGGAAGCTGAACCGCTGCCCATAGCGATTCCCATGTCTGCGGTTTTTAGTGCTAGCACATCGTTAACACCGTCACCGGTCATAGCAACCGTGTGTCCTTTGGCCTGCAATGCGTTCACCATAGAACGTTTTTGGTGCGGGGTGACGCGGCCAAATACTGTGTTGGATGTTAAACAATCAGCCATTTGTTTGGGATTTTCCGGTAACTCACGAGCATCTATGCTGGCTGTAGCGTTAGGAATGCCAGCGCGCTGCGCCACTGAGGCAACGGTAGCGGTGTGGTCGCCCGAAATTACCTTGAGGTGTACGCCTTGTCGCTCAAAGAATGCCAAGATTTCGGGGGCATCATGGCGAATTGTGTCTTCAAGAAGCACTAGAGCCAAAGGGTTCAGAGCTGTTGGTAACTCGTCGCTAACTAAGGGTTCAGAGCTGTGAGCCAGCAACAAGGTTCGTTTGCCAGCGTTGGCATGTGTGATCACGCTTTGCATCACATCATGTCTTTCGCTAGCCATCACGTCTGGAGCGCCGAAGTAGTAGGTGCCACGTCCTACAAATTCCATTGCCGACCATTTGCGGGCACTGGAAAACGCCATGGTGCTCAATGGTTGCCAAGACTCGCTGGAATTGCTTGGCATCGTGTAAGCGTCGCGCACAGCCAACATAGTGGCGTTAGGTGCTTCGTCGGCATTGGCCATGGCAGCTAGCGCTGTTGTCGCCTCGATTAAGTCATTGTCAGAAAGAACTTCTACATCCCCAAAGCTGATCTGACCGGTGGTGATGGTTCCTGTCTTATCTAAACAGAGCACATCGGTTCGAGCGAGCAGTTCCACTGTGGCGAGTTCTTTGGCTAGAGCATGGCGACGAGCTAATGCTATTACACCAGCCACAAAAGACAGGCTTGTGAGCAGCACCAAGCCATCGGGAACCATAGCAACAGCAGCAGCTACGGTACCCTGTAAAGCTTCTTGCCAACGCTCCTCGGTGTCGATCAAGACCAAGATTAAAAGAGCAGAAGCAGGTGGAATGATTACGATAAGCCAGCGCAGCACGGTGTTGATGCCCCGTCGCAACTCGCTGTTAATCAGGGTGAAGCGACGGGCTTCTTCTGATAGTGAGCTAGCGTATGAATCTGCCCCGATATGAGTTGCCTGATAGCGCCCGTTACCCGCGGCTACGAAGCTGCCTGAGAGCAGCTTATCTTCTACCTGTTTTTCAATGGGATCAGCTTCACCTGTGAGCAGCGATTCATCAGCTTCTAAGCCTGAGGTTGTTAGAACCTTGCCATCCACCACAATCTGATCGCCTGAGGTAACTTCTAAAACTTCGTCAGCTACAACCTCACTCACTTCAACTTCTAGCACTTCGCCGTCGCGCACTACTTTGGCTTTAGGGGCGCTTAGCACCGTCAGATGGTCTAGTTCGCGTTTAGCTCTGATTTCTTGGACGACCCCAATCACAGCGTTGGATACCACCACTCCAACGAACAGGCTGTCTCGTGGGTAACCGGCAATCAAAATGACGCAGAACAAGGCCAACATGATTCCGTTGACTGGAGAAAACAAGTTAGCTCGCAAGATCTGCGATAGCGTCCGTACCGGCGCGTCGGGCACCTGATTGGTTTGACCGCTGGCTATCCGTTCAGCCACCTGTTGTTGGGTAAGTCCGCGTGCAGGATCGCCGGTAGCCTGAGCACTATAGCTAGGGCTGCTCACGCTAGATTCAGGCATATTGCGAAGACAATGGGCACGCTTTGAAGATACAAGATCGCCTCACTACTGTGTACTTTTAGGTGCTGTTTATTGCCAGATGCGTAGAGTGCCTTGGTTTGTCGCTACTGCTAGCGACAAGGTGCCGTCAGGTCGCTCAATAACAGCAATGTTGGTGGCTAAAGCGCCCCCTATTGATCGTCGCCACAGCTCTGTTGCACCCTCAGGGGTGTTACGAACAGCGGCAATGTTTTGGCGATCTAATGTGGGTACGATTACTTCTATATGGCCGTCGCGGTCTAGGTCTGCGGCTAGAGCCTGCTCTAAATTGCGAGAGCCAAACTCGTGGGAACGATAACCCTTTAGGGAAGCTGCCACCTCTAGGGAGTTGCCCTGTTTTTGCAAAAAAACCAAGTTGCCTTGTCCGTCGGGATACAGCACCTCTGCAAGTTGGATCTGCCCATTAGGACCCAAAGGTCCTAATGCCAAGATATGACGCCAGCCCAAAAGCCGGTCAACGGGCTCGCTTCGGGCAATTTCTCCTGAGCCAGTGGTAGAAACTAACACCGACCATATATGAGTTGCGTCGCTCAAGGTAAGTGCTACTTCAGCAGTTCCATCGCCATCCATATCAGCTAGTAATGGCGCAATGGATTCAATAACAGTCTCTCCTGAGTTATAGATGGTGGTCACCTCATTGCTGCCAACGGTTACCTTTACAACCGTCGTGGCTTCAAGGTCGTCGCCTAGTGCTGAATAAGGGTGACGATTAGTGGGGTTGGCTAGCACCAATATCTGCTCTTTATTGAGCTGTACTAGCCTGCTATCGGGTAATACCTCAATGTCAGGTCGCCACAAGTTGCCGTCAGGTTCTAGGACGGTGAGCCGATGTAGGTTGTCTATGTAGGCCGTTCGTTCTCCAGCTAGATGTACAGCGATGCTGTTGGCCGAGGCGTTGACGGGTGTAGTTACTAAACGTACCAAATTGTCTGCTACTTGGAGGACAGGGGGTTGATGTGCCTTGAGGCGATCAACTGGAACTGTTGCAGTAAGTGGTTGTTCGCCAATGGGCACTTGATAGCTAAGAAGTGACCCATCGTTGAGGGCTATGACCCATAGGTCACCCGTTGGGGTGCTTGCACCGGTAATCCAGGTGGGGATGCCGTTCAATTCAATGTCTTTGGTGGTGACTTCTTGAATAAAACCCGTGGCTAAACCTGATCCTTGGGCTAAGCGGTTGCCGTTAGGTTGAAATACGGGGCTTAGAAAGGTTTTATTGGGAGCAGATGATGGGTCATGCATTTCAGTTACAGGCGTGGGAGCAGAGCCGTTGGTGGTAGTGATAGGGATGGACGGGACAAGATTGCTGCTGGATTCCGACCCGCAGGCACTAGCGGTGATGATTCCAGCTATGGTTAACCAAGCCGCTGTTTTAATTAATAGGTGAGCTGATGATCGCACTAGTGCCATTGTCTGTTGTTCTATTTGATAGTAGACGCGGAATCAGAGCATCTAACACCTCGGCCCAATCTCCCACGATGCCGATGTCCACCACATCCCACAAAGGTGCGGTGGGATCGGAATTGATACCCACCACAATGCCAGCGTTGCGCACTCCCACGGTATGGTTGAACTTGCCGCTGGTACCGATGGCCAGATAAAGCTGTGGGCTGATGCTATGGCCGGTGATACCTACTTGGCGGGCTCGGGGCATCCAGCCGTTATCGGTCACTTTGCGGGTGGCGCACAGAGTAGCGCCAATAGCGCGTCGGTGCTGTTCCAGCTTTGGATAGTCTTTTGGATCTACCCCTTGGCCTACGCCGATTACCACAGATGCATTCGCTAGCTCGGTGCTGTCATCTGTGGTATGAGTAGCCACGATCTTCATGCGGCTGTGTGCTGGTGATGGTAACACGCTTCGTTTGGCTTCAGGTCGTTTGAGATTTGGATGACGATAGGGCAGCACCCCGGGACGTACCGTAACCATTTGTATGGGTGAGGAGCAAAGAACTTCTGCCAGCATCGAACCCCCGAAAGCTGGCTTCATGGCGATTAGCCTGCCTTGGTCGTTTATACGCAGTTCTACAGCATCGCCAGTCAGTCCTGCGTTGAGGGTAGCTGCTATGCGTGAAGCTACTTCACGACCCCATATAGTGCCTGGTGCTAGCACTGCCCAAGGTAGCGTGTTGCTGATCCACTTGGTGATGGCTATAGCCACATCTTCTGCCGCAATCTTCTCAAACGTAATCTCTTCTGACATTATTTTTTCTGACATTATCTTCATGGAGCCGTTGCTGGCGGTGATTGCAATCTGCTGATCGGCTCCCCACGGGCCAAGTTCCAGATCAGGATTATCTAGGCCCGGACCAATGGCGGTAACCCTGCCACCAACCTCACAGGACAATTCGGCTGCTGTAGCTAGCAACTCTTTGTTGATACGATCTTTGCCTGGTTCTGCGAGCACGACAACCCCAGCGTTGTCGGTTGCGCTATTTGTATCTGTAGTAGTGATTGTGTCTGTAGCAGTGTTGCTTGTTGCATGAATCAGTGTTGTTGTATGAACCACGGTACCTGGATTAGGAGCGTTGCTAGAATCCAACACTCCTAGGTCGGCGAAAATCGCGGCTGCCTCGGCTACCTGCTGTTCAATGGTGCCGCTTAGCATGCGGCGTTTACGTTGCACTTTTAGGCTATGAACTGCGCCTACCGAAGTGGGGCTAGCTGCTTGACCCCATGGCCCCGTGCCCAATTCAGCAGCTTTGCAGGTTTGAATAAGCGAAGCATCCACTGTAGCCCAAGCCCTTGGGTCTTTGATCTTGCAAGGCTCGCAGAGCCGTTCCGCACACGACAGCACAACGGGTAGCTGTACGGTTACATCCACCCATCGGTCGTCGTGTTCTAGACGAAGTTCAGTTTGTTCTCCATGAAGTGAGAAACAGCGCACGCCTGCGGCAAAAGGTAATTTCAGCATCTCTGCAAGCTGCGGCGGCACTTGTCCGGTGTCGGCATCCACCGAGTTCCGGCCCATGAACACCAAATCAAATGGCCCAAAATGCTCTAGTGCTCTTGCGAGAGCTTTAGCTGTAGCCAGGGTATCAGAGCCAGCAAAGGCTGGATCGCAGATATGAATTGTCTGATCCACACCAAACAAGATGGCTTCTCGGCACACGTTTTCAGCTACAGGAGGTCCCAAGGTAAACACTGTGACGGTACCACCGCTGACTCTGGCCACCTCGGTGCCCTTGGCGATTGCTCGTCGGCAGTAGTCGTTTATATGCATGCCCACCCCGTCTCGCAGTAGACGACCGTCGGGGTTTAGCATCATGTTTTCAAACGCCGGAATTTGCTTGGCCAATACCGCCACACGCAAAACACGATCAGGGGCAATTACCTGAGCAGGTTGACTAAAAGGTGTTGTCACAGCAAGGTTGTTTGTGAGGTGTGCATGGCCATACGCGTGGAGGTTACTGGCAAGGTCAAAATGAATTAGGGTTGGCTTTTGTAGTTATGGCACTTGATCTGCATCACATTCGCTTTGACCTTACAGAGCTAGACGAAGTGGTCCATGAAATGTTAGCTCTAGCTGTTCGGGGTGATGGTTCTGGCTGGTTGAATGTGCAGCCCTTAGTAGCTGAGGAAGATCGTCCTGCTGAGCCGCCTTTATTCAAGTGGTTTACAGCTAGAGGCCCTGCTGTCCCGCTGGGCACCTGGGTGCCTGGCCACCATAAACGAAATAAGTGGCAACCGGCGTGTGTGGGTTTGCAGCATGGGGGAGGGGGCGGAGCCACCAAATTGCTAGAAGAGCGGGGTGTGATTGAACCAGACGGTTGGCATCGTCGGCAAGACCACATCAAACGGGGTTTGGTTTATGAGCTACCCGAAGGTCAAGACCCAAAAAACGTGCTGATGTTTTTGGTGGATGCCATGTCTCAGCTAGTGGTTTTTCCTCTTAATGGACGCTGGCTGGCTATTTCTTTTACACAAAGAAAATAAGTGCTTGAAAAATAAGTGCTTGGTGTTAGGAGGTCGAGGATAAGTGAGATTGTAGGAGTTGGGCAGTGGCGGCTAGGTCTGTAGGGGGGATTGAGGTTTTAGCGTGAGCGAAATTGAGGTCGGCGATGTTAAACATAGGGATCACATGAAGGTGAGTGTGAGGCACCTCTTCTCCGGCAATGATGAGCCCTACCCTGGGGGACCGAAAGGCTGCTTTTTGCGCATGTCCAATCTTTTGGGCCACTAAGAACAGATGCGCTGCTAGTTGTGGTGGAACGTCTAGCCAGTGATCAACCTCAACACGAGGGATCACCAACGCATGGCCTGTTTGAATAGGATTGATGCTCAAGATGGCAATGCAATCTTTGTCTTCCCAGACAAAATGACCTGGCAACTCTTTGTTCATGATCTTCGTAAACACGCTGGGCATTCGGTAAGGTTACCTTTGTAAGCGGTGGTTGCGATGACTCACTTAGCGTCGACCTGTCTAGTCTGTAACCCATGAGCAGCAACCAATGGCGGGTTGAAATTACGTCTAACCTAGCCACAATTCCCAACCTTATTTCAGGCTTACGTTTGGGGTGCGTGCCGTTTTTTTGTGTTTTGTTGCTGGCTATGGGCAATCGGGTAGGAGCAGCTATTTTGCTTGGTGTATTAGGCGCTACCGATTGGGTGGATGGGTTCATCGCTAGACGCTTCAAACAAGAATCCGAAATGGGTAAGATTTTAGATCCCACTGCCGATCGGCTCATGTTCTTAGCCGCTGTTACAGCAATGCTCATAGATGGTTCATTGCACTTAGTCTTTGGGGTGCTGATGCTGATGCGAGAGGCCGCGGTGTCGTTGGTAGTGCTGATTCTGGCAGCACTGGGAGCAAGGCGCATGGATGTCACATGGACAGGCAAAACAGCCACTTTCGGTCTCATGTTTGCCTTGCCGCTTTTGTTGTTGGGAAATTCTAATGTAGGTGGAGGAGTGGCCTTGCGTAGTGTGGGATGGGGCATCGCTATATTGTCGTTAGCGCTCAGCTATTACGCTGCTATTCAGTACATTCCTCAGGCACGTCAAGCCCTCACCGAAGGGCGTGCTAATCAGGCATCTAGTCAAACAAGCTCAAGTTGAGGTTGAGACTTTGACTGCGAGCGGGTACTTTATAGCAGATGCAGACCTTCAATGTTCCAAGCCAACTTCGCTACTCCGAAGACCACGAATGGACTAAAATTGAAGGTAATCGTGTTTATTTGGGCATCACTGACTACGCGCAAGATGCCCTTGGCGATGTGGTTTACATTGATTTGCCGGAAGTGGGCACTGCGGTACACAAAGGTGAAGCTTTTAGTGAGGTGGAATCAACAAAATCAGTTTCCGAAATCTACGCCCCAGTGTCAGGGGTGATAGCGCAAATTAACTCTGATCTTGTAGATCACCCGGAGCGCCTTAACGAAGACCCCTATGGCGAGGGATGGATCTGCGTGATTGAGACCACTGATTTATCTGAGGTGGATCAACTCATGGACGGCGCTGCTTATTCTCAACTTACGGAGAGCGTGGAGTGATCTCCGACCCCCGTCCAGATGCAACACCAGCAGATGATGAGCAGGTGCCTTGCAAGTTGCGCGGCCACATTAACGAGCATGGTGCCAACTTCTGCGCCGCCTGTGGTGTCCGTTTAGTGAAGACCAACTGTGACTTACAAGCAGGCACGTCAGCGGGTGAACCCACTACTGAGCTTAAGCTTGACGCTGAGTTATTTCGCCACCCTGCGGTGTTGGTGATTACTGAAGGACTAGCTGCGGGGAGCCGCTTTGAACTATCGGAAGATTTGGTGACCATTGGACGACATGGCGACTCCCGAATTTTCTTGGATGACATCACCGTTTCACGCCGCCATGCAGAGATTTATAGAGATGGGTTGGTACGCAGAGTGAAAGATATGGGTTCGCTAAACGGTACTTACCTCAACAGTCGTCGGGTGGAAGATGTTGGCCTTAAAAACGGTGATGAGTTGCAGGTGGGTCGTTTTAAGTTGTTCTACCAAGATGGAACGGGCCAGTGAGCAGCCCACATCGTTCCATTGGGCAGGTTTTGGATTTGTTGAAGGATGAGTTCAAAGACATCAGCATCTCCAAAATCCGGTTTTTGGAGAGCCAAGGTTTGATAGACCCAGACCGCACCAAATCTGGCTATCGCAAATTCACAGAAGCAGATGTGAATCGCTTACGTTGGATTTTGGAGCAACAGCGTGACCATTTCCTGCCCCTCAAGGTAATCAAAGAGTTAATCGACACCAAAGATTTTGGTGCAAGCTTGGCTGAGGAACAGTTTGCTGAACCACAGCTCAGCCGCGATGTGCCAAAAGCGAGCACTCGACGCAAGCCGACACGCAATACCTTGAAGACTTCTGAGCGTGCATCTCGCTCTAAACCCTCAAGTAATGCTAGAAACCTAAGTCCACAAGAGACTTCAAAAAGGACTGCAAAAGGAGCTATAGGGGGAACTATAGGGCCGCTAACTGTCGATGAGTTGGTTGCGGCTAGCGGGTTGCTGGTGGGTCGGATTTCTGAGCTTGAGCAGTTCGGCCTTATTGAGAAGATCGACAATGGGCACAACTTGCATTACAGCCCCGAGGCGGTGATCGTGGCTAAGACCGTAGCGGCCTTTTTGAATCAGCATGGAGTAGAACCTCGTCATCTGCGTATTTACAAGACCGCAGTAGAACATGAGGCTGATTTGTTAGAGCGGCGAATCAGGCCGCTAGCCATGCTGCACACTCAGTCGGCCCGACATAAGTGTCAGGACATGTTAGAGGAGTTGATTGACCTTGGCTCGGAGTTGCGCTTATCACTTTTGCGGATGGCTTTAGCCAACCATACTCAAAATCCTTAATTTCTCGTGCAGGTCGCACCATTGAAGCTGTTTGCCAGCAAGAACGAAATCGCCGCTGCCGTTGTACGAGTAGCGCAGCAAATTTCAGCGGAGCGCTCAAACGGCACAGTGCTGGTTTCGGTGCTCAAGGGCAGCCTATTGTTTTTGGCTGATCTAGCAAAAGCACTCGATATTGAAGTAGAGATTGATTTTTTAGCTCTGAACCGATTTGCACCAGACTCGGGGCGCGTGCGGCTTTTGAAAGATTTGAATCAGGACGTGACCGGTCGCGAGATTGTGCTGGTCGAGGGCATCGTTGACACCGGCTTAAGCCTCAACTACCTGGTGGAGGAGTTGCAACGTCGTTCGGCAGCTTCGGTGTCGGTAGCCACCTTGTTAGATCGCAAGGCTCGCCGGATATTGCCCTTGGTGCCTGACTACGTAGCCTTTGAGGTGCCAGACGAGTTTTTCTTGGGCTATGGATTGGACTGGTTGGGCCGCTACCGCAATCTTCAAGATCTGTTCATCTGCCATCCGGCAAGCTTGGCTGCTGACCCGGATGCCTTTGTGTCTGTCCTCTACTAGCCTGGCAACGATGATTGAGATGGAACTCATCGGAGTGCGTGTTGAGTTACCAACCAACGCGCCCATTGTTTTGCTCCGCGAAGTTAACGGGGGAGCCCGCCTGTTACCCATTTTCATTGGTGGTACCGAAGCTCAGGCAATTGCTCTGGCATTAGAAGAGGTAGAAACACCACGCCCAATGACCCACGACTTGTTTAAGAACGTGTTGGATGACCTAGGTGTGCGTTTGGAACGCATTATCGTGACCGAGTTGCGGGAACGTACTTTTTTTGCCGAGCTGGAATTCGCAGATGCTAATGGACAGCGGCGCATCTCGAGTCGTCCTTCTGATGCATTTGCTTTAGCGGTGCGATCTGGGGCACCAATTTTTGCCTCTGAAGAGGTTCTAGCGGCAGCAGGTCATGTGGCGGATATGCCATTAGATTCTGAAGATGAACCTCCCGAAGAGGTGCTAGATCAGTTTAGAGAGTTCCTAGATCAAGTTAACCCTGAGGATTTCAACGGCTGAATCAGCCAGTTCACAACCCTTGACAATTCACAGGCAGAGTTCTAGCCTGAAGAACATCAAGGGCGTAGTTTCTTTGATGTAATCAAAATGCGAAGGGCTCGTTCGTTCTTCGCTGATACCTGTTCTCATCTATACCTGGGAGGATCAAATGACCGTCTACAAACAGGTAGCCAGTGACTTCAGCTCGGTTCAGACCATTGCAATTGTGGGTATTACTTACCGGCAGTTGGACTATTGGACCCGCACGGGTTTGGTCACCTCTACTGCCCAAAAAGCAATCGGTAGTGGTAGTCGGCGCCGCTACTCTTACCGGGATTTGCTGGAGTTGAAGCTTATTAAAAGATTGATGGATGAAGGCATTGGGTTGCAGCGAGTGCGTGAGGTGTTTGACTATGTGCGCCATGAACTAGGCGAGGATTTGGTCAGTGCCGATTTGGTGATCAAAGGCAAGAAGTCGTTGCTAGTACGCACTGATGAGCAGCTCTTAGACGCGTTGCGCCAAGGTCAAGGAGCTCTGTACTTACCCATGGATGATCTGGTGCAGCAGGTAGATGCTGCGGTTCAGAAGTTGCCTGTTGAAGCTGCTGGCGATCGGAGTAACATCAAAGGTGTCGCTTCTAATGACTCGTTTCGGATAAACCAGCAACCGGCTAGTCAAACTGGCAGCTAGACCAATCTTGGGCTAGCAGAGAGCAGCTAGCGTGTTCGCCCACAACTCTGAACGGCAGTTCGCAGAGTTGCTGGACTTTTATGGCATTGAGTGGAGCTATGAACCCACAACCTTTGTGCTCGCTCGCAATGAATTGGGTGAGGTAACAGAGGCTTTCACTCCAGACTTCTACCTTCCGAGATTTGACCGCTATGTGGAAATCACCACCACCCGCCAAAAATACATCACACGCAAGAATGCTAAGGTACGTCGACTTCGCGAAGCTTATCCCGAGGTGGATTTGATGGTGTTGTGTCAGCGGGACTATCAGAATTTGTTAACCAAATATGGGTTTGAAGACACCTCGGGCACCCAAGGCAACCTAACTTGCGCCGGTAGAAGCTAGTGGGGGCCGAGGTGCGCTTGTCTGTGTTAGACAGCGACCATCGCAAGCTCTACGCCAAGATGGTGCCATTTGGGGGATGGGAGATGCCTTTGTCCTACCCTTCGGGAACCTTGGCAGAACACAGGGCCTGTCGCACCACTGCGGTGGTGTTTGACGTAAGTCATCTGGGGACACTTCAGGTAGTTGGCGCTGATGCATTTATTCGTTTGCAAAAGACCTTGACGAACGATCTGAGCAAGATTGGCCCCGGTCAAACCCAGTACACACATCTGCTAGAAGACGATGGCTCTGTGATGGATGACATCATTGTTTGGTGGGTGGCTGAACAGAGTTTTGAGGTGATACCTAACGCATCTAACACCAAGCGGGTGAGTGCTGTGGTGGGTGGTATAGATGTTACTGCTACTAGAGCCCTGCTTGCAGTGCAAGGACCACAAGCTAGGCAACAGTTGGCTTCGGTTTGCCCCGGCGCTGCTGCGGTTAAACGTAATTGCGTGACAACTGTTCGGTGGGAGGAGGTGGAACTCATGGTGGCAGGTACTGGTTACACCGGTGAAGACGGTGTAGAGATTGCAGTACCGCAAGAGGCGGCTTCGCGGCTTTGGGATGCGTTGCTTGCATCGGGCATTGTTCCGGCGGGGTTGGGAGCGCGTGACACCTTACGTTTAGAGGCAGGGTTTCCCTTACACGGACACGAGTTAGGCCCAGCCATCACCCCATTGCAGGCCGGGCTGGGTTGGGTGGTGAGTTGGAATAAACCAACGTTTAAGGGACGTGAGGCACTTTTCGCTGAGAAGGACCGTGGTGTTGCTCGTCGCTTAAGGGGTTTGATCGTTGAAGGGCGTCGTCCACCTAGACAAGGTCAACAGGTGATGCGCCACAAGCAGGTTATTGGCGAGGTCACCTCAGGCAATTTTTCACCCACTTTGGAAACCGGTATCGCTTTGGCTTTTATGTCTCCCAATGTACAAGTTGGTGATGCTGTGGCATTAAACATGCGAGGCACCGAGGTGCCTGCTCAGGTGGCGAAGTTGCCGTTTGTCTGATCTGAGATTATTTAATTAATGTTTTCAATCGCGTGCAGAATCCAACTTGGTGAAACACCACCACGGCGGTCGGTTTCGCGACCATAGCGATCCATGACGATCAAACTGGGTTGACCAAAAACACTTAGCTCTCGCCAGGAGGCTCCTGATGAGTCCCAAAGCATGGTAAAGGTAGTACCAGTGGAGCTTACGAAACTCTCAGCGTGCGAGAGGCTGTCTTGTGCCCCCAAGCCGATGAGGGTGAACTTGTCGCTGTTCTGTCGAGCCAACTGCTCGAGGCCGGATGCTTCCCGGCGGCAAGTAGATCAATGGGGTGCCCAAAACCACAACACAATGGGCTTTTGGCCTGGCGCAAAGCTTGCGAGGTTTACAGTTGCGCCGCTGGTAACGTTGATAACGTTGATGGATGGCAGATCCGATTCGGGGATTGGTGTTGGTTTTGATGTGGGAGTTGCGCTTGACGATGGTGTAGCTAATGGCCTGGTAGGGGTGGGTTGAGGCGTAGCTTGTTGCTCGGTTGGTGGGGTGGTCTGGGGTTCTGTTTGCGGTTCTGGGGCTTGAGTTGCTGAGGGGTTCTGCGCAGAGTTTTGCCCGGATTGCGGTGTTGGTGTTTCAGCAGAATCAGAAACTGGCTCTGGGGTTTGACTCTGATCGAAAGGTACTGGCTGCTCAACCCTAGTAGTAGGAACAGGGGTCTGAGCTTGCATGGTTTCAGAGGTGGGTGAAGTTGTTGCTGGATCGCTGCTAATATCGCTTGGAGCTTGATTGGGCGTGCTAGTTACAGGTGTCCCTGTGTGAGACGCGGTTGAGCTATCTGAGCTGCAAGCCATACAAACTAAAGCTACGGCAAATAGCAGTGCCAAAGACCTGATAACGACGCTGTTGGTTAACTTCATGTGTGGTTGCTCATGTGTGGTGTCTTTAGGGATCCGTTCCAGCTCAGCTGAGGGTCGGTTGCGTCTTAATGCACTGTATCTTAACGCGACCAGCAGCTCAGAGCTTTCCGTTTAATCTTGCGCCAGCAGTTCCCGAAGACGCATTGCAGGGTCTTCGGCGGTCACCAAAGCCTCACCGATGAGCGCAGCGTGATAACCAGCTTGACGTATCGTGGCAATGCTCGTTCCTCCTGTAACTGCGATACCAGATTCGGCTACTTTCACAACATGGTCTGGCAGCAGCGATGCCATCCGCTCGGCACGTTGAAAGTCCATCGTGTAGGTCTGGCTCTTGGGCTTGGCCCTCTGATTGACACCGATAATCTGAGCACCTGCTGCTAGAGCAACTTCAAGCTCACGAGAAGACTTCACCTCAACGAGCGCATCCATTCCTAGAGTCAATGCGAGGTGGTGCAATTCAGCGAGATCCGGTCCCTTATGTGTAGGCAGCAAAAGATCAGCCACTATCAGCAAAACAGCAGCCGCACCCATTTGCTGAGAGTCATAGACATCTTGAGTGGTGGTGATGAAGTCCTTACGCAAAACAGGTAGTCCTGATGCTTGAGCTGCTTGTTTGAGGTCGTCGATACTACCGCTAAACATGGTCTGGTTGGTAAGCACCGACAAACAGCTAGCACCGCCATCGCGATAAGCAACTGCTATGTGAGCCGGATTCAGCTCGGCATTAAGGTCACCTCGTGAAGGAGAACGTCTTTTGATCTCAGCAATGATCGCGATACTTGAGCTGTTGTTATTATTTAGGTTATTGAGCAGAGCCTGCTTGAAGCTTTTTGTTTGCTCTTCTGGTTCATGTTGGAACTGTTTTACTGGCATCTGCTTGAGTTCTGTCTAATGTACCGTTAGCTAAATCAATGTTGGTTTAGCCATTGCGGGGCAGCACATCTGTTGCTTGTTGGCGTAGCCAGTGATCTGCTAATACCAAAAGCACTTGTGCTTCAACGATGGGCACTGCACGAGGTAAAACGCAAGGATCGTGACGGCCTTTTGCTTCTAAAGCTACGGGGTTATTCTGGTTATCTACAGTGTCTTGGGTTGAGGCGATTGTGGCTGTTGGTTTAAACGCCACTCGAATCACGATGTCCTCACCGTTGCTAATTCCCCCTTGTACGCCACCGGAGCGATTAGAAGAAGTACGAGGTTGTCCCATAGTGCCCGGCACAAACGGATCGTTGTGATCTCTACCGGTCATGGTAGTAGCACCAAAGCCTGAGCCGATCTCAAAACCCTTGGTTGCAGGAATAGACAAAACAGCTTTAGCTAAGTCGGCCTCAAGTTTGTCAAACACCGGTTCGCCTAAGCCAGCGGGCACACCTTTGGCCACGCATTCCACGATCCCACCTAGAGAATTGCCATCACGACGTGCTGCTTCAATGGCCTTCGCCATGGCTTCTGCCACATCGCTGGCGGGACATCGAGTGGGATGAGCTTCCACTTGATCCAGGGTGATTGCCTCTGGGTCAACATCAGCAGCGATGTCAGCGATTTGTCTCACCCAAGCCAAGACCTGCACGTTTGCTGCTGAACACAGCAGCAAACGTGCAATGGCACCAGCACCAACTCGGCCAACCGTCTCGCGGGCGCTCGCACGTCCGCCGCCTTGCCAGTTACGAATACCGAATTTGGCATATGTAGTGAAGTCGGCATGAGAAGGTCGGTATACGTCTTTGAGATGTTCGTAGGCATTAGGGCTGGCATCAGCATTGCGTACCAAAAGAGTAATTGTCGACCCCAGGGTTTGACCCTCAAACACGCCAGAAAGGATTTCTACACGATCAGCTTCATTACGCTGTGTTGTGAGCTTGCTTTGTCCCGGGCGACGACGATCTAAGTCGCGCTGGATTAGTTCGGTAGTGAGCGGCAGGCGTGGCGGACAACCGTCCACCACCGCGCCGATACCTCCGCCATGGGATTCACCAAAAGTGGTGACCCGAAATAACCTCCCCGTTGAACTACTCACTGTAAGTTAAGGCTATCGGCACTGTGGTTGCTGTTGACAGAACTGTAGCCTTTAGCAAGCCTTATAGCAGTGGCATGGTTGCCTCACAATCCTTCTATGTGATGGACTTCTATGTAATGATTTCCTTACAAATTATTCATGGCGCGGTTCAATTACATGCTATTGTCTGTTTCGTCAAGCTGAAATGTCCGATCAGAGTCGAACTGTTCTAGCCTCGCCTACATTCCCGTACCTGCTAGCCATGCAAGTGAGGATGACGACCTGACACCTTTTACCTGCTTGAGTGATGGCTTGGCCCATCGTTTGCAAGCGATCCGAGTCGCTCCAACCGAGAGCATCGTCGATGACAACGGGAGCACCTTTACCGTCGATGCTTGTGATAGACGCGCAAGCCAGTCGACACAATACCCCGATCTGCTCGCGGGTGCCTGTGCTGAGCTGATCTAAGCTCAACGTTTCTTGATTCAGGGTACGGCTCACGACTCTCATATTCTCGTCCAAGGTCACCATGAAATCGTTTCCGAATACGAGGTGGCCGAGCTTCTCAACCTCTTGTTTAAACGGCTCGACGCACCGTTCGTGGGCTGACTGCCTGTGCTTTTCAAACGTCTTATAGAGCAGTTTTGCCGCATCTGCTTTTAAGTCTTCGCTTCGGACCGTCCGCTCAATGGCTTGCAGCTTGCTCTCGGCTTGATCCAATAAAGTGCTGATTCCATCTGCGCCTGCTTGCTGAAGCGCCCCTTCTAGTCTCCGCTGCTCCTGCTCATTGGCCTGGATATTTTCTTTAGTTCGCTCGTGATCGTCTTGAGCGTTTTCTAACGACTGCTTGAGGGCTTCGACATTTTTGCTTTCTAATTGTGACCGGACATTGTCTTCTGATGCTCTCAAATCGTTTAACTGCTGAGACTTGGTATCTAGGTTATTTTTGACGGCATCGTCATCTGTGACCTTACGGGCGTCGGCTAAAGCAGTTTCGGCTATCACCAACCCTTTCTCGGTTTCCACTTGGCTCTTGTTGGCTTGTTCTACCTTCGTTTCGGCGGTTGCGAAGTCGCGTTGGGCATCGTTGAGCGCTTGTTTCAAATCATCCATATCTGCTTTTTGAGTTTCGTGTTGTTGCACTGTTTCATCAAAAGCTCTTTCCGCTTCTTCAGCGTCAGCAGGAAAGGGACAGTCTGTGGTCCTGGCGCTCTTATAAGAGTCGGTCACTTCAGATTGTTTGATGATCTCAGCGACCAGCGCATCAATGATCGTGCCGTCAAGACATGCTGTGATGACATTTTCTGCTTCCTGATATAATTTTTCTGCCTCTTCGCGGGCAGTGGCCTGCTGACGGGCTTCGATGGTGTCGGCTACGCTAGCCTCTAAACAGAGAGTCTCGTACTGCTTTTGAGCTGCTTGAAACTTGTCGGCGAAGTGTTTGGAATCGTCGCCTATCTGAACGGTGACCCGCAGCTGCTCGGGGAGGACGAGTTCCCAGACATCGACGACGTGTCTTTCTTTGATGTCGCCCTGTTCGAGGGACACCATTTCCCCATTGATCTCTACGGCGATAGTACACAGAGCCGTGGCCATAACCTTTGCTGTAGACTGAGTGAAACTTGCCTCGGCAGCGTTCTTCGCACCTTCGGCATCCGCTATCCGGTCAGCATCATTCCTGCTCAAGCAAACATCAATCGTTTTCTTGGCTTCAACCTGTTGCTGCTGTGCCTCTTTGACCCTGTTATGGTTGCCTCTCAGTTCGCCTAATCGCTTGAGTTGGGCATAGTGCTCGCGGTCTTGCTCTGCTGTCTGTAGGTGTTGTGTTAAGTGTTCAAGGACACTAATGGCGCAAGTCAATGCTTCTTCTGCTTTTGTCACCTGTTCAACAGCCACCTTGAGATTTTCTTTAGCTGTGGACAAATCTGTTTGGCTTTTCTTGGCCCTGCTCTCGGCTGTTTTAACTTCTTCAATGAGACGTTTTCTGTCTTGCTGCTCTGCTCTAGCATGTTCCAATTCTGCTTTGGCTTTTCCGGTCTCTAGTGCAAACCTGTCCACATCGCGGCGAAGCGACTCTGTGGAGTCCCACTGCTCAGTAAGGTGTTCTAGCTTGACTGCCTGTTCTCGCTCCTGATCATTCAAGTGGCCGAGCGTGTCTGTCAGCTTCACCAACTTGGCTTGGTCGGCATCCACACTGTTCATTCGATATTGCAGGTCATCTCTTGCCTCTCTTGCTCTTTTGGCCTCGGTTTTCTTGCTGGCGCGTTCCTTGGGCACTCTGCCCGTTTTGGTCCAAAAGGCTAAGTAATGTTTTTCCACCCTGTCACGCAAGCTGCTCAGCGAATCATCTAACGCAACCTTGTCTGTAGATATGTCTAGTGCTTTGCCGAATGACTCTGCTGTGAACGCTGGCATCTTTAAATCGCCCGATTGAAGCATTCTCAACGCGTCCCATAAGTCCGCATCTAGGGTCTCGGCAAGGATTTGCTCAACCCGCTCGTGAGCAGCTCTGCCAGTATGGTTCTCAGGAACGGGTGCCGAAATTTCCAGTGTAGTCCCAATGTTCTTCAGCCACCGCTTCCAGTACTCAAATTGATATTCGCCTACAGAAAGGTGGACTGCGACCTCAGGCCCAACATCTCTGTTGACAGGTTGGGCATCTTTCACCCTGTGCGACCTCGCCGAATCGCGCTCGTAGAGAACCATATGGAGTGCGTCGAAGATACTGGATTTGCCTGCTTCGTTGTTGCCTTCGACAATCGTGATGCCGTTGGTGTTGAACTCAATGGAGCGGTTTTGAACTCCGCGAAAATTGGTCAAATGTATTCGGTGGAGTCTCATGCCTAGTGTTTTGCTATTCGGTACATGATGGCTAACGACTCTTTGGCGATTCGCGCCTTTTCGGGGTTAGATGACAATGCTTCGGCTTTTAATTCATTCCATGTGGCTAGGGCATAACCAGACAAGCCGACCTCTTGTTCGTCCATGTTGTCTGGGATTAACACTAGGCTGGTCCAGTCAGACTTCTCTGTTAAGTGAGCGAACTCATCGCAGTAGCTAGCTAGGATTTCGTCAAGTCGTGCTTTCTGTTTCACCGATACCTGCCCGCTCAGATCAAGTTGGACGATGGCTCGTTTTTTGTCGCTAATCGCTGTTAGCCACTCGCCGAGTAAATCCACATCCTCGCCTGAGGTCAAAACTCTCGCCTCTTCGACAAAACTCCACCTCCCCACTGGCTTAGGTGTTACCTCCACTATCTGTTCATCAACATCTACAATAAGGACATTGCCGGGGTCTGTCTCTCTAAAATCCGTCGGCTCGGGTGACCCCGAATACCAGATTCGGCCCGTGTTACCTACCGAAGTTGTGGAATGCCGATCCCCCAAAGCGACATAATGGATACGGCCTTGTCCGATCAGTGACTCTAACGAAGTAGTAGAGATCGTTTTTGATCCGACTCTTCCCATAGCGAGGGTATCCGTCCCACCGTGGCCAACAACGATTCGCACACGCCCATTGTCTAGCGCGTCATCGGACAGGTAGGAACAGGCATCGGTCACTAGATCCGAAGTCGGCTCTTTGTTTGGCCATGGGGCTCCGATTAATTCAACCCCTGGCTCAATCTCAACAGGGTCTGCGCTGTCTAGCAAGTACACGTTGTCAGGTCGACTTTGGAAATCTGGTGAGTAGTAGATAGATGACGCATTAAGCGGGTCGTGGTTGCCGGGGAGCAGGTAGAACACAACATCTCGCGCCTCCTTCATGGCACTCAGTGCTCTACTCAACACGCGCCGGTTCACTTGGTTGTGCTCGAAAACATCACCGCATACCACCACGAACGAGCAGCTCTCCTCAACAGCCAACGACCCTATAGCCGATATGGCCTCAATTCTTGATTCATTAAGCCTCGTCTGGGCATCTTCGTCTAGGTAGTCGCGACATTGGCCAAGCTGCCAATCGGCTGTGTGAACAAACCTCACCATGGGGAGCAATATATATAGGACGTGTGACACATAGACACATATAGACATAGACACATATAAGGAGTGTAAAAACTTTTTCGCAGGGGCCTTAAAGAGCCGCGCTCTCTAGAATTCTAAAAGAGCTTGTTCTACTACCTCGGTGAGGGCAGGGTGTATATAAAGCTGTCCTCGTGCCATCTGTTGAACGGTTAGTTGGAACTGCATGCCTTGTATGAGCTGCTGTATAAGGATAGGGGCTTGTGGGCCGATAATGTGAGCACCCAACAATAGGTTCGTTTTCGGGTCGGCTAGTAGTTTGACGAAGCTGCTGGTGTCTTCCATAGCCCAGGCGTAGGCGGTATCAGAGTAGTAGCGTACAACCCGCTTGTAGACGCGCTTTTCTGTTCGTAGCTGTTGTTCGGTGGCACCGACTGAGGCAATTTGGGGATGCGAAAACACCGCATAGGGAATACCCGAGTAGTTAGGGCGGCGTAGATCTTCGGGGTGGGCGATGTTGTGGGCTACCACCCGGGTATCTTCATTAGCGGTGTGCTTAAGCTGAATAGAGTGGCAGATGTCACCTAGTGCCCAGATCCCCTCCACGTTGGTGCGTAAGAACTCATCAGTTATCACATGGCCTTGAGGCCCTACATTCACACCGGTACAGGTCACTTCTAGTTGATCGGCGTTGGGCACCCTACCAGCAGCCACCAGCAAAACGTCGCCGCTGATCGCGCGAGCCTTGGTGGTAACCGTAATCTCCGAACCCACTTGCTTCACGTTGATGACCGGTGAATTCAAAATGCAATTCATCCGTTCAACCATGTGTTTGGTAAAAGCAGCCGAGATATCTTCATCGACAACCGCCAACAGCCTTTCAGAGCGATTCACGATGGTTACAGCGCTACCCAACGCGTTAAAAACATGGGCTAGTTCTGAAGCAATGTAGCCTCCACCCAAAATTATCAAGTGCTCAGGCAGCTTCGTTAAACGCATGATCGAATCTGAGGTGTGATACTCAACTTGAGCCTCAGATGCACTTGTTAACCCTGGAATTGGTGGTACGAAGGGTCGGGCACCGGCTGCCAAGATGATTTGCTCGCCGCTAATTTGCTGCCCGTTTACATCTAATGTCTTGTGGCCTATAAAGCGTGCCTGGCCTTTGAAAACAGTGACGTTAGGCTGGCTTTGACGGTACTCCTCTCCGCTTTGAGCGATGGGGTCTATCCGGCCAAAGACACGGTTTACAATGTCCCCCCACCGTACTCCGTTTAAAGAGCTGTCTACTCCCAAATTGGCGGTGTTGCCAGCTTGGTGGGCAACATCGGCGGCGTAGACAAACATCTTGGATGGTATACAACCCCTATTCAAACAGGTACCCCCAAAAGTGTTCCGTTCCACAATGGCAACTCGCCAGTGGTCAAAATCGGCAGCGAGCACGCTGTTGCCCGACCCGGCACCAACCACTATAAGATCGAAATGTTCAGCAGATTTAGTCATACTGCAAGACGCTACTGCTTAGATTGACTAGCCTCATAGTGTGTTGGTCGTGGGCCTTACTGGAGGCATCGGTGCTGGCAAGACATCTGTGGCACACCGCTTTGGTGAGCTAGGTGCGGTGGTGATTGATGTGGATGCCATAGGACGGGAAGTCTTAGAACCACAAAACCCTGCCGCCCAAGCAGTGATTGAGGTTTTCGGACAAAAAATTATAGATAAAAACGGCAACATAGATCGGGCCAAATTAGCTGCTGAGGTGTTTGCGCAGCCCGAACGGTTAAAGGCCCTTGAGATCATCAGCCACCCGGCCATCAATGCAGTGTTAGAACAGCGCCTAGCGGCATTCGCCGAACGTGTAGATGTGGATGTTGTGGTGTTAGATATGGCAGTGCTGATCGAAAGCTGTTTGGGACAATTGCCCTCCGGCAAGGGCTACAGCAGGGTGGTGGTAGTTGAGGCCCCCGAAGAAGTGCGCATGCGACGGCTGATTCGGCGAGGGCTCAACAAACAACAAGCTAAGGCTCGCATGGATAGCCAAGCCAGCGACAGGCAACGTCGCGCGCTAGCTAATTATGTGATCCACAACAATGGTAGTTTGGATGATTTGGCAGACGCGGTAGACAAGGTGTGGGACAAGCTCATTAGCAATCATGCCATTAGCATCCAATAAGCCCCATGCCTTTTGCGGGAACTTGTTTATTGACTATCAGTTAAGTCTTCTAGGGGTGGGCAGGTACAGAAAACGTTCTTGTCACCGTAGGCACCGTCAATACGCCCTACAGGAGGCCAATATTTGTGATCGGCGATTCCCTGTAAACCAAACACAGCTTGTTTGCGCGAGTAGGGGCGATCCCAATCATGGTCGGCTATTGCTGTCGCAGTGTGAGGAGCTCTGCGCAGTGGGCTTTTTTCTATAGTGATGATGCCGTCAGCCACTTGCTGGATTTCAGCGCGGATGGCGCTCATAGCAGCCACGAAGCGATCCAGTTCTGCTTTGGATTCCGATTCGGTGGGTTCCACCATCAGCGTGCCCGCGACCGGAAAAGAAACGGTAGGGGCATGAAACCCGAAATCGATGAGGCGTTTGGCCACATCGTCCACAGTGACACCTGTGCGGTCGTGCAAAGGACGTAAGTCAATGATGCATTCGTGGGCAACTAGACCATTGCTGCCGGTGTAGAGCAGGGGAAACAGGTTCTTTAATCGTGCTGCTAGGTAGTTGGCATTGAGCAAAGCAACTCGAGTGGCTTGAGTAAGCCCATTTGCTCCCATAGCAGTGATGTAGGCCCAAGAAATCGGCAATATACCCGCAGAGCCCCAAGGGGCTGAAGACACGGCTCCTACTCCGCTTGATGGGCCCGCTTCGGGAACTAACGCATGCTTAGGCAAGTAAGGCGCTAAGTGAGCGCCCACCGCTATGGGACCAACTCCGGGGCCGCCGCCGCCGTGTGGAATACAAAAGGTTTTGTGCAAATTTAAGTGAGACACATCGGCACCAAATTGGCCCGGCTGAGCTATACCCACTAGGGCGTTCAGGTTGGCACCGTCTAGGTAAACCTGCCCGCCGTGAAGATGGATTAGGTCACATACCTCAACTATGTGTGTTTCAAACACGCCATGAGTGGAAGGATATGTGACCATCAAAGTGCTGAGTTGCTCTGCGTGTTGCACCGCTTTGGATTTCAGATCGGCTATGTCCACGTTCCCATCGGCATCGCAGGCAACCACTACCACCTGCATCCCGGCCATGATTGCGCTAGCTGCGTTGGTGCCATGCGCCGAAGCGGGAATCAAGCAAATGTTTCGTTGGTTTTGTCCCTGAGCAGCATGATAAGCGCGGATAGCTAGCAGGCCAGCCAATTCTCCTTGTGCACCAGCATTTGGTTGCAATGAGATGGCTGCATAGCCGGTAATCTTTAGCAACGCTTGCTCTAGATCAGCAATTAATGCTCGATAGCCTTGGGTTTGATCAGAGGGAGCAAACGGGTGGATTTGAGCAAACTCTGGCCAACTTATCGGTTCCATTTGGACAGCGGCATTGAGTTTCATAGTGCATGACCCCAGTGGGATCATGCTGCGATCTAGAGCTAAATCTTTGGAAGCCAAATGCTGAAGATAACGCAACATCTCAGTTTCACTGTGATAGCTGTTGAAAACGGGATGGGTTAGAAAGCTGCTGCTTCGGCGTAGGTTGGTTGGCAACGCATCAGGAGTGCTGCTATCAAGGCTTTGGATAGCTTCATTATGGCTATCCGGGCTTCGCTGAATATTAAATGCCCGCCATAGGACATCTAGCGTGGTAGCAGTGCTGGTCTCATCCAATGAAAAAGCCACCGTTTTGTTGTCTACGCGACGAAGGTTGAGACCCTCTCTAAGGGCTGCTGCTGTAACTTGGGAGGCTTGGTTGGGGGTGCTTACGGTAACTGTGTCAAAAAAGTAATTTGCGGCAAGTTCATAGCCAGCTTCACGGAGGCCAGCAGCGGCAATGGCGGTGAGGCGATGAGTGCGTGTAGCGATCCGGGTAAGTCCTTCAGGACCATGATAGATGGCATACATGGCAGCCATGACGGCTAACAGCACTTGAGCTGTGCAGATGTTGCTGGTGGCCTTCTCGCGGCGGATGTGTTGCTCGCGAGTTTGAAGGGCGAGACGGTAAGCCACGGCTCCGGTATCGTCTACCGATACTCCTACTAGTCGCCCTGGCAGAGAACGCATGGCTGCTTCGCGTACTGCAATAAAGCCAGCATGAGGTCCACCGAACCCCAACGGCACTCCAAAGCGTTGCGATGATCCCACCACCACATCGGCACCTAACTCACCGGGGGGTGTCAACAGGCACAATGCCAACAAATCACTGGCCACCGACACTAGGGCATTTGCGTTGTGTGCTTCAGAAATAATGCTACCTATGTCGTTGATGCGACCAGAGCTTGCAGGGTATGACACAAGCACTGCAAACGCTCTTTCGGCTAGGCGGGCGATGTTGGCAGCGTTTAAATCAGCTATCTCTACTTCGATACCTAGTGGAGCGGCACGAGTATGAATGACATCCATAGTTTGGGGATGGGTGTCTGCATCCACCACGAAGCGATCCTTGGCGGTTTTACGATTCAAACGCCGCAACAGCGTCATTGCTTCAGCAGCCGCAGTTCCCTCATCAAGCAATGAAGCATTAGCCATGCCCATGCCGGTTAAATCAGTGACCATTGTTTGGAAGTTAATTAGAGCCTCAAGCCGCCCCTGAGAGATTTCGGGCTGATATGGGGTATAGGCCGTATACCAGGTTGGGTTTTCTAGCACATTGCGGCGGATTACCGCTGGAGTAATAGTGTTGTAATAGCCCATGCCTATCAGCGAGGTGGCTATGATGTTGCGGCCAGCTATTTTTCGCAAAGCCTCAGTGGTGACGGCTTCGGTCATTGGCGGAGGAAGGTCTAGTGGGCTTTTTGAACGGATGTTGGAGGGCACAACAGCGTCTAGAAGCGCATCAATGCTGTCGAAGCCCAGTTCGCTTAACATAAGCGCTTGTTCTTGGGTGGTGGGGCCGATGTGTCGAGCTAGAAACTCTTGAGGGTTATCTAACTCGGCGATAGAAGGGGTGGGGGGGCAGATCATGTCAACCTTGATTTATTATGTGTATGAACGTCCCTTATTCGGATTGTGGGACAGACACCGGTTTCTAACTTACCGGACAAACTAAGAGACCCAACACATTCAGATAATTCAGAATCTAAACCACCAAAGGCTTACACTTTATAAGTAGTCTAAACGATTGAAATCTTCACAATTCTGAAATCATCACAGGGTTTAGTCCTTAAAAAAAAACTGGCTGAAGATCCCTAAATGCTGAGGAGAGCTGAACAACCATGAGAAAAACTTTCGCCCTTTTGCTTTGTGCAGTCCTGTTTGTGTCTAGCTGTAGCGATAGTGCTGTGGAGAATGCGGTACCAAACACTGCAACCCCGCAAGCAACAACATCTATCGGTGAAGCGACATCCACTGATGAAGACAGTCCCGCTGATGAAGGCGATTCCATCAGTGAAGAAGAATCTGCTAGTGAAACAGAGTCAGCTGATAGCGCTGATAGTGATACTGGTACTGATAGTGATGCTGGTGGTGATGCTGATGGTGCTACCAGCGACGAAGGGCCGCAAGATGAGGGTGAGGCTGCAAACGATGAGGGTGAGCTGGCAGGCTCATCTACATCAAGTAGCAGCGACGGTGCTGTGACCCCTGATGCTGAGAGCACAGATACTGCTGCGATTTCGTTACCTGTAGACCCCGCAGTACGTATCGGCACCTTGGCCAACGGCCTCACCTACTATCTGCGTTCCAACGAATCACCGGGCGGGTCTTTGTCTTTGCGGCTTGCCGTCAATGCTGGTTCCTTGAACGAGCCTTTTATCGGAGCTGGCTATGCCCACTATCTAGAACACATGTTGTTCAACGGCACAAAGAAATATCCTGGTAACGAAATTACCGATGCCCTTCAGAGCATCGGTATTGAGTTTGGCCCTGATATCAACGCTTACACGTCTTACGACGAGACGGTGTACAAGCTAGATCTTATTATTGACGAAAAAGAGGACTCAGTTGCTACAGCTTTTGGGGTTCTTTCTGAGTGGGCGCATGCCGCAACCATTAGTGCTGAGGATGTGGAGGAAGAACAGGGGATAATCCGCGATGAGTACCGGTTACGAGTTGAATCCGGAGACGGTAAAATATTCCGCGTTTTCGATAATGTTTATACCGAGGGCACTCCTTATGAGGGCCGCAGTCCAATTGGCACTATAGAGAGCATTACAGCTACTACTGCTCAAGATCTGAGGACGTTCTATGAATCCTGGTACGTGCCCTCCAACATGGCAGTTATTGCGGTAGGCGACTTACCGGTAGACACGCTGCAATCTCTGGTAGAGGAGTATTTCGATGACATCGGTGCAGGGGAGGTACCCCTTGAGGTTGAACATCGGTCGGCTATTGACCATGACTTAATCATTACTAATGCCACTTCCTCTGAGCAGGCTTATCCTTATTTATCTTTGGACATACGCCTACCGTCTTGGGATCCCGGTACCATCGCAGGTAACCGGCAGCTTTGGATTGAGCGAATCATCGCCAGCATGGTGAACAATCGTTTGCAAGATGCCTATGAACAAGGTTTTTTATCTCAGATTGACCCAGCATTCTGGTCAAGTTTTTCTCATACTCGTGGGTTGCGTTACTACGGCACCAACTTGCGTGCAGACAACTTTGCTACGGCGTTAACAGACTACTGGTCTTTATTGTTGAGCTTGGCCGAACTAGGATTTAGCCAAGCTGATTTTGATCGGGCATCTAGAGAAATGCGAGCCGAATTGCAAGCATCGGTGGATGCTGCGGCCACAAGACGAGATACTGAATTGGCTGAAGCATATACGGCACACTTCTTAGCTAGTTCTGATATTTCTACTCCAGAAAGCCGCGCAGCACGGGTAAACACCCTTTTAGATGACTTGCAAATAGGGGAGCTAACCGAGCGATACCGAGCAATTTTAGCTTTAAGTGAGCCCATTATCATTGGGGTGGCACCCCAAGATTCTGATTTACCGACAGCTTCAGAATTAAAGGCTGCATTAGAAGCTGCTGCACCAGGACAGCTACCTGCCGAATTGGAAATCATCACACAGCTAATAGAGCCGCCAGCAAGCGTTGAACCAAGTAGCGAAGGCCCAATTGAGACGCTTACAGACGAGCTGAACGACCCATATCGATGGGTCTTTGATAATGGCGCTCAAGTGCTGTATGCCTACTCTGGCATATCAGAAAACGCAGTAGTCTTGAACGCTTTTTCTTGGGGTGGCTGGTCGCTGTTTTCCGAAGGTGAGCGACCGATCGCTCAAACTTTGGTACCGCGTGCTGTGAATGCCAGTGGGCTTGGGAGCTACAGCAGAAATCAGTTAACTGCTTATTCCTCAGAAAACAATATAAATGTTCGCTCTTATATCGGTGAGTTTTCTGAAGGTGTTGTTGGCTCTTCAACCACTGTCGGAACAGAAGCAATGTTTCAGCTCATGTACCTGTATGTAACAGCACCGAGAGTGGACGAACAAGCATTTGCAGAGGCCATTAATGTTGGCGGCATCTACATCTCCCTAGCCCAATCTGATCCAGATGTACGCGAGATTATAGCACTACTTCAAGCTCGTCACGGTGATGCTTACTCTTGGTACAACCCAATACCTTCGCAAGAACAGCTAACAGATCTAACTGCTGAAGACATGCTTGATATCTATCAAAAGCGCTTAGGCGGGATTGACGACTTAACAGTGATCGTGGTCGGCGATGTGGAGCGTGATGTGGTCGCTGAGCTGGCCCGCACCTATGTTGGCACCCTGCCAGCTAAAGAATCCGACACCTACATGGATCGTAGAGGCTCCTTACCTGATGAAGTTGTGCGCCAAGAGGTGGTTCTGAGTCCTGAGAATCAATCCACAAGAGCCACGTATATTTTTGAAACAGAAGTAGAACTCAACCGTAACTTGTTCCTGGCTAGTCGTGTGCTTCAAGTCATCTTGAGCACCAAGCTTCTCAACGAAGTGCGCGAAGAATTGGGCGAGTCTTATGGTGCGGAAGCGTCAGTGCGCATAGGGCTCACCCCAACACCTAATATCACCATTTCAGCTCTAGCAACCGGAGCCCCCACGCAGATGAGCAACATAGAAGCAAAGATGGCTCGCATCCTCAAGGAATTTCATGCTGGTGAGATATCCTCCGAAGAGTTTGTTCAGGGTCACTCTGTGCTGAGCGATGATCTTGAATTATTGACGAACAGCGACATCATCGAATCCTTAAGTGCGTGGGTCGTTTCAGGAGGCGATGATGCCATCACGCATCAAGATCTGATTGACGGTTTGAAGGAGATAACCCTGCAAGATGTGAAAGAGGCTGCTGCGTTATTGCTTGATCCAAACAGGCAAATCCAGATTGTCAGGGTTTTGCCCCAATGACCTTGCTGTTCATGCACATTGGCATGAACAGCAATATAAGCTCAGTGGTGAGCCACTCCTAGCTGGTGGCTCGCTCTGCGGCAGCAACGGTGTTTGCCATGAGAATGGCGCGTGTCATTGGGCCCACACCACCAATTCTGGGTGATAGCCAGCCTGCCACATCAGCTACTTCATCATCCACATCAGAAACCAATTTGCCGTCCACAAAACTCACTCCTGCGGCCACCACTGCTGCGCCAGGTTTAACCATATGGGGTTTCACTATGTGAGGAGTTCCAGCGGCTGCCACAAGGATGTCTGCGGTTCTTGTAAATCGAGCGATGTCGTTAACCCCAGTGTGTACCACCGTGATAGCGGCATTAGCATCAGGATGTTTCAGCGATAAGAGGTTGGCTAAGGGACGACCGATGGTGAGTCCTCGACCGATTATCACTATATGGCGGCCCGCTATGGGAATGTCATAGCGCTTGAGTAATAGCTGAATGCCTCTTGGAGTACATGCCAGAGGGGCTTCAATGCCTTGTACTAGCTTACCCAAGTTGATCGGGTGTAGCCCATCGGCATCTTTTTCAGGTAGCACGCTTATCAGAGCAGCCTCATAGTCCAGATGCTCGGGAAACGGATACTGCAAGATGTAGGCATGCAAAAAAGAATCGGCGTTGAAATCCTCAACCACCGCGGCGACATCGGCTTGGCTGGCGGTAGATGGCAAGTGGACTAAGCGCGAACTTATGCCTAACTCTACGCAGTCACGGTGCTTCATAGCTACATAATTGGCCGAAGGACCATCGTCACCTACTAAAAGCGTACCCAGAGCAGGCGTTATGCTTTGCTCAGTTAAAGCTGCTATTCGAGTCACAAGATCTTGTTTTATTTCAGCTGACAGCATTTCGCCGTCTAATTTGATCACAGACATGGCCCTAGCTGAGACCCACAATTTGGCCGTCTTCATCCAAGTCTATGTTCATCGCGGCAGGTTGGCGGCCTAACCCCGGCATAGTACGCATATCTCCACAAATGGGATACACGAACCCGGCACCCGCCGATGCTCTGACCTCGCGTACTGACAGCGTCCAACCCGTGGGAGCACCCTTAAGAGATGGGTCGGAAGAAATAGACAGATGGGTTTTAGCAATGCAGACCGGTAAATGCCCGAAACCAGCAGCCTCATAGATGTTTAGCTGACGGTTAGCCTTTGTGGAGTACTCCACTTTTTCAGCTCCATAGATGGTGTCGGCCACTGCCGCAATCTTGTCTTTAAGCGACAAGTCATCTCTATAGAGCAGCTTGAACGTGCTCGGTTCCTCACAAGCTTCGGCCACAGCCTCAGCTAACTGAACCGCCCCAGATCCACCATCGGTAAAATGAGTTGTTCTCACGCAGCGCACACCGTATTCATCTGCAATCTCTGCGATGGCGGCTAGATCGGCATCATGATCTTCGGGAAACGCGTTGATGGCGACCACCGGCGTGACCCCGTGGACCTGTATGTTGGCGAGTTGCTTGCGAAGATTATCACCACCAGCATGTACTTCATCAGGGTTTTCGGCTAGCAGAGCTTCGGGCAGAGGGTGGCCTGCCACGATGTGATGATTGCCAGAATGAGCTTTGAGCCCTCGCACGGTGGCCACCATCACTGCGGCATCAGGAACTAGGCCCGAGTAGCGGCACTTGATGTTGAAAAAGCGTTCGGCTCCCATGTCGGCTCCAAAGCCAGCTTCGGTTATCAGATAGTCGCCGGTACTTATAGCAATCTTGTCGGCCACAATAGATGAGTGGCCGGTTGCAATGTTGCCAAAAGGTCCGCAGTGTACTAATGCGGGGCTACCTTCGAGAGTTTGCATCAGGTTGGGCTTGAGAGCATCTTTTAATAGCACTGCCATGGCTCCTGCTACTTGTAAATCCTCGGCAGTTACTGGAGTGTTCTGTTTTGTGTAGCCCACCACAATACGACCTAATCGAACTCGCAAATCTTGAAGCGAAGTAGCCAAGGCCAGGGTTGCCATTACCTCAGAAGCTGCGGTGATATCAAAGCCACTTTCACGAGGCACACCATCTAGGCGACCGCCAAGACCCACAACCATGTTCCGCAATGCACGGTCATTAATGTCTAATGCTCGTCGCCAAGTGATGTTGTGCAGATCTAAGCCCAGCTCGTTGCCATGAAAAATATGAGCATCCAACATAGCTGAGCACATGTTGTGAGCTGCGGTTACCGCATGCGTGTCGCCCGTGAGATGCAAGTTGAACAACTCCATAGGCACCACCTGGCTATAACCGCCTCCTGCGGCACCCCCCTTAATGCCGAAGGTAGGCCCTAGAGAGGGTTGGCGAATGACTATAGTGGCACGCTTGTTGATATGAGCAAATCCTTGTCCTAAACCCACGGTAGTGGTGGTTTTTCCTTCGCCCAACGTGGTAGGAGTAATAGCCGTTACCACCACATAACGAGCACGAGGGCGGTTAACAAGTGCCTCTATAGCATCCAGGCCAATTTTGGCTACTCCCGACCCGTAAAGCTCTAACAAGTCGATGGGGATAGCAGCTTGAGCAGCTACCTCAGACAGGGGGCGCAAGTGGGCGTTGCGGGCGATTTCCAGATCAGAAGGAAAAGACATGTGTACGCTTTCTGATTGGGTGGTATCAGAAGAGAGTGGCGAGGAACCAACGGGAAAAGTTTACAGGTGTACTGCCACTAGTTTGTAGCGAATCAGCATAGGTGAGTATGTCGGTAATTACGAAGTCTGTCTCCCATTTCGCTAGTTTTTCCATAATGGGAAATTATTTGGGAATTGTGGAAGGGGAGTGGGAAGATCAGCCCCATAATTGGAAGACCTTCTTCAAGCGGTGGCAACGTAGCAAGGAGAAGCTGCGATTTGAAGTGATACGTACCGAGGCTATGTCACAAGAGGACTTCTTCGTAATAGGGCGGGCAATTTGTGGGCGCGTGCAAGTGGGCGACAAGGTGCTAGTGCAAGTGGGCGACAAGCCAATTGCCAGCAAGATCATGAGCATTGATCACTCAGTGCAAGGCGATAGCGATGCGCACAAAGGAGAGTTCCACATGCTCATTGCTCTCAAGCTGACCAACATTAACCCCAACTCAGGTGTGATAGCAGGAACGATTATAACTCACGCTAGTTGAGGTTCGACTTGTTAGCAGGCCACTTCCCTACGTGTAACGGTTAGGGCTTCCTCAACCATTTGTGTGTGAGCTGGTGAGGAAATAAAGCTCAACAGCACCCCACGATTTTGGAAGCTGTCCAACAGTTCGAAGTAGAAGCGGTAAGAGCGATCTGAATCTTGAACTGCCCCTGTATTGAACTCACGGCGTAGAGCAAAACGGGTTGCGCCATTGCTAGTGTGTTGCGACACATTGGCTCGCAGAAAGCTGACAGTAGACTGGCTTGATTCTTCCCAAAAACGGATATATCCAAGATTGTCAAGTGCTAAGGCATCCCAGCGTGTGGTCCAAATTGCCAGGTTGTAGTAGTCCTTACCGCAAGGAAACTCATAGACGACAGCCCCGTTGCCATTTTCGTCCAAGTAGTACACATGCCATAGGTAGTCATCACCGTTGCTATAGCTACTTTGCTGCCATTCTCCCGGGCCAGGGGCATCTACGCCTATCGCAGGTTTAGGGGGAGAAGGTGGAGCAGGCGACTGATTGGGGTCGGCTTGAGCAAATGTGAGAGCATCTAACAACTTTGGCTCAATAACCGAGTAGTTGATACCCTCACTGCCGACTGCCGCTGCCTTGCTTACCACCATGCCTAACACATATCCACATGAGTTCAGCATGGGACCACCGCTATTTCCCGGGTTCACTGCGGTGTCTGTTTGCAAAACTCTGCCGAGAATTGGGTCTTCAAGTACCCTTGAGACGATACCGCGTGTAATTGATGGCGTGGATGCCACATAAAGTGGGAAGCCGACTGCGAAGATGTCGCTACCTGGTCTTGTAGTGCTCAGCCCGCCTAGCTGAAGCTCAGCCGCCGTTGATGGAGATGTGGACAGCACCGCAATGTCCTCGCCTCGGTCGGCTAGCACGATGCGGGCTATAAGACTTTGTCCTCCGTGAGTAAGTCGTATTGAACCGGCATCACGTATCACATGCTCAGCTGTTAGCCACCAAGAATGCTCAGCGTATTGACCCAGATGAAAAGCTGTGCCTAGATTCTGACCTGCACGAACTTGCCAAACCGCATCTATCGCATTGGTGGCATAGTCGGCAAAGCTGCACTTTGAGGTGTCGGTCAAAGGCGTAACGACCTTACCAGCGCTGCTAGAAGAAGAGCCACCACTTGTTATTGGCGTTGCAGCTGTTTGATTGCGCTCAGGACAACCTTGAGGCACTATCTGAGTATCAATGCTGAACATGCACCGGTAGACATTTAATAAGGTTTCCTGCGACAACACGGTGCTGTCTCGCAAGATCTTTTCTTCTGTCGTAGGGATGCCTGTAAAGGGCAGTGGTACCGGTAGCGGGACTGCTGACACACCGTCTTGACATCCTCCCGGTACCACGATGGTGTCGATATTAAACCTGCAACGATAGGCGTTGAGCAATTTTTCTTGCTGATAAATCAACCCATCGCTGTACAAGATTTGGAGGTGCAGAATTTGAACATCCTGCTGAGTTTGTTGCGCAAAAGCATGAACAGGCACCACAGCACTCATGACCAATGCGAGTAGTAATCCGATCAGCATTTGTCGTCGAGGATATTTGGCTGCCAGATATTTCATGAGGTGAGTAGTTAGTCTAAGCGACAGCGATAGCTAACACCACAAGTAGCATTAGGTTTAAACGAATGCTGAGGCAAATACTAAGGATACGATCGTCATCACTTTGATGAGGATGTTCATAGACGGCCCTGAGGTGTCTTTAAATGGGTCTCCTACGGTATCGCCAACCACTGCGGCCTTGTGAGGTTCTGAGCCCTTGCCGCCATGATTACCAGCTTCAATGTACTTTTTGGCGTTATCCCAAGCTCCACCAGCATTAGCCATAAAAATGGCCAACGCGAAACCGCTTACTAAAGCTCCAGCTAAAAAGCCGCCTAAGGTATCCACATCAATGAATCCGATAATCAGGGGTACGGCTACAGCCAACGCACCTGGAAGGAGCATCTCCCGCAAGGAAGCTCGTGTAGAGATAGCGACACAACGGGCAGAATCGGGGGTAGCTCCACTTGAGCCTTCACGCAAACCTGGTATCTCGCGGAACTGCCGTCGTACTTCTTCGATCATCTTGTTGGCTGCCCGACCTACCGCGTCAATCGTCAACGCAGCAAACAAAAATGGCAGCATTGCTCCTAAGAACAGGCCAATAAATACGTCCACCTCGCCTACGTTTAACGACAGAGCGAAGTTAGGATCTTCAAGCTTTAGCGCTACTTCAAAGGTCTTAAACAATGCCAAAGCTGTAAGCGCTGCTGAGCCTACTGCGAAACCCTTCGCAATAGCTGCGGTTGTGTTGCCTAGTGAGTCGAGGGCATCGGTTACTTCTCGCACCTTAGGGTCAAGTTCGGACATCTCGGCGATGCCTCCAGCATTATCAGCAATAGGACCATAAGCATCCACAGATACCACCACGCCGGTGGTGGCCAGCATGCCGATAGCAGCCACCGCTATGCCATAAATGCCAGCACCGCCAGTATCACCTAGCGTCAATTGTCCACCCCAATAAGCCAGCAACACACCAGCACCGATCAAAATCACCGAAGCAGCCACCGAGACCATGCCAGCGCTGATACCCGAGAGCACGGTGGTAGCTGGACCAGTTTCGGACTGCTTGGCAATCTTTTTAACCGGAGCATAATGATCGCTAGTCCAGATTTCGGCCACTTTGCCAATGGCCCAACCTACCAACAAACCGCTAATCACAGAGAGGGGAAGCCCCATTGGATTGTCGAACTCATCACCGTTGAAAAACCACAGACCTACCAGGATCGTTCCTATCACGGTTAAACCCATAGCCACGTTGGTGCCCATATGAAGCTGCCGCGACAAGCTCTTGACATCGCCTTGTGTGCTACCCCGCACGGCAAAAGAGCCGATCATGGCAGCCACCATTCCTACAAATGCCACTGCTAGCGGAAACAAGAGTGCTGCTGAACCAATTGCATGATCAGTCACATCAGTCCCAGAAGCAATTGACGAGAACATCGAGGTTTCGCTGGCCTCGTTAGCAGCCACTGAGAATGAAAACGCAGCAAGAGCTACTGGAGCAATGATCGATCCGCTGTAGCTCTCAAACAAGTCAGCACCCATGCCAGCCACATCGCCCACGTTGTCGCCCACGTTGTCAGCAATGGTGGCGGGATTGCGGGGATCGTCCTCGGGTATACCAGCTTCTACTTTGCCGACTAAATCGGCCCCCACATCAGCGGCCTTGGTATAGATACCGCCACCCACACGGGAAAATAAAGCAATTGAGCTAGCCCCCAAACCAAAAGCTGTGAAGATTTCGAACGGATCATCCACGCTGAACCACTCCACAAAGATCAGATAGGTACACGCCAAACCTAAAAGACTCAGTCCAGCTACGGAAAAGCCCATGACCGCTCCTCCTCTAAAAGCCAATGGCAGAGCTTTAGCTGGGCCTTGGGTAGCGGCCTGCGTGGTACGGGCATTGGCCATGGTGGCTACGGTCATGCCAACATAACCAGCACCAGCAGAGAGCACTGCGCCCAAGATATAGCTAACAAAAGTAAGTGCTACCCCGGTAAGCAGCGGGATCAAGATGGCCATGATGATCAAGAACCCACCCACCCAGGTGTATTCTTGTTTAAGGAAAGCTCGCGCTCCAGATTGGATTTCCTTCATCAAGTACACCATGCGGTCGTTGCCCGGTGGTGCTGACTTAACCAATCTATAAAAGAAAAAGGCGAGCGTTAGCGCCAAAATTGCACTAATTCCAGCTAGATACGGTACCACGTCCACTTTTGACTCCCTGATCTGTTGACGAAGCAAGAATATTGGGGCAAGACTTGCCTTTCTAAGGCTGCCACATAAGATGTCTGAGACTGTGGCAATTGCGATAATCTGAGTTGGTGGTCAGCCTGAGCAAGATGCGGGCACAAGCTAGGGAGGCCCGCAAATCTCACCCCGACCCTACTAGCGCTGCTGAAGCGGTGGCGCAGGCAATTATTGCGCTAGAGTGGTTAGACGGTGTTGGAAAAGTGGCTGCCACAATGGTGCATGACGGTGAACTGGATCCCGCTCCGCTGGTAAGTGCCTGCTGGCTGCGGGGCATAACCGTGTGTATGCCAGTTCTGTGCGATCCTGCACCCATGCAGTTTGCTTACAGCGACAACCACACTCCGTTGGTGCCCAATCGTTATGGTATTGATGAGCCAAATGTGGATTCAACAATGTACATAGCAGCTAAGGAGTTAGATATGATCTTTGCTCCAGTGGTGCTGTTTGATGAAGCTGGATATCGTGCTGGGCGAGGTATGGGCTACTATGACCGAGCACTGTCTTTCTTGCTAGACGACCCGAGGCCAACCAAGCCATTAGTGATCGGTTTAGCCTATGAGTGTCAGCTTGTAGAGAAGGTTGCTTCTCATTCAAAAGATATAATTATGGACGCGCTGGTGACCGAAGTAAAAGTGCGTATTTTTAATAAGTCGTTATCGCTCAAAACCAGCTTGCGGCCTAACGAGCCATCAGCAAGGACGTAGCTAGTGCGGATTGTAGTAGTGGGTGCAGGAGAGGTGGGCACCTATGTTGCTCAGATTTTAAGTGAAGAAGGTAACACTGTATCGATGGTGGAGGTGGACGAAAAAAAGCTTCACCACATTTCTGAAGAACTTGATGTGCTGGTGGTGCAGGGCAGTGGTTCCCATCCTCATATTTTGCGGGAAGCTGGCATAAGCAAAGCCGATCTGCTGGTAGCTGTGACGGCCAGTGACGAGGTGAACCTGCTGGCATGCTTGTTAGCTCGTCAGCACGGAGTGGAGCGCACCATCGCTCGTATTCAAGCTCATTCTTTGCGTGAAAAGAATGCCCGTGAACTGCGAGAAGCCATGCAGGTGGACACCATCATTGATCCTGATGAAGAAACAGCCCGTGAGATCATTGACCTGTTGTCTAATCCTGGGGCCATCGATGTAACCGTGATGGCCAACGGAGAAGTGATCGTAGTAGGTGTTCAGCTAGCGCCGGATGCTCCTTGGGTCAACCGTCGCTTAGCCGAGATCGCGGCAGAATCAGAGCCGGATTGGGATTTTTTAGTAGCCGTGCTAACCCGTAATGGTGAAACGCAAATTCCCCGTGCAGATACAACATTAGAACCAGAAGATGTGCTGCGGGTGGTTTGCAAACGACGAGCACGCAGTACGTTGCTGCCGCTATTGGGATTAGCTGCTGGCACCCACCGAAGGGTCATGCTGTTGGGAGGAGGTCGTACTGCGGAAATATTGGCACGATGCCTCAGCGAGCAGCACGCCGAGGTGGTGTTGATCGAAAACAGCTTAGAGCGAGCTCAAGCTCTCAGCGAAGAACTAGATGCTGTGCTAGTACTACAAGGCGATATTACCGATGCCGAGCTCTTGGAGTCTGAAGAGGTAGGCAAATTTGACGCTGTCATCGCCCTTACCGGTAAAGACGATGCCAACATCTTGGCTTGCTTGTATGCCAAGTCGCTTGGGGCAAGCGAAACCATCGCTGTTTTACACAACTTGGCATTGCGAACCTTGCTACAAGATGTGGGCATTGACGTAGCCCTATCACCCCGCACAGTTAGTGCCAACGGTGTGCTTCGTTATGTGCGGGGCGGGGTGACGCAGGTAGCCACGAATTTGTCAGGCGAGTTTGAGATCATCGAAGCTGAGGTGAAAACTGGTTCGTCAGCTGATGGTGCCACCATCAGCAAGCTGGGTTTACCTAAGGACGTGCTTATAGGTGCCTACGTGCGCGACGGTAAAGCTCAAATTGGGCGAGGTCGTAGTCAGCTTCGCGGCCGCGATCACATCATTGTCTTTGCGCGACCTGACACCATAGACGAAATGATGCGCTTTTTCGGATGAGCGACCCTTCTAGGGTTCGCTTACGGTGGCACCGCTCTTCAGTCAGGGCGTTGACCACCATGGTAATCACAGCAACCTCAGCCATATTGCTTTGCGCTGTTGTTTATTTGCTTTCTGGAGAAGTGCATAGGGTGGACGACGCATTGTTTGAGGCCACCGCTGGGCTAACCACCACCTCTTTAGGAGTGCTAAACCCAGAAGAGCTTTCTAGTTGGTTGTTAATCTGGCGGGCTACAACTCAATGGATAGGTGGTGCGGGTACGTTGCTGTTTGCTCTGTTGGTTGTGCCCACCTTTGGGGGTCACCGTCGCTTAAGCCAGACTGCTAAGGGTCGTGGGCAACGAGCAATGTTATTTGGACAACAATCACGTATGGCTACACGCGTGATCTTGATATATACAGGATTCACCGGTGCAGTGATGATGGCCTACGGATTGGCAGGTATGGGTATCACCGATGCTGTTACCTTTGGATTAACAACTTCATCCACCGGTGGTTTTGCTAACTATCAAGATTCCTTTACCCACTTTGACTCGGCAACCATCGAATGGATAGCAGCATCAGCAATGTGTTTGGCGGGCACATCCCTAGCCACTTTGATGTGGCTAATACGAGGACAAGTGCAGATACTTTGGCGCTCGAGCGAGATCAAGCTATACGGCTTGTTGGTTTTGGTATCCACGATGCTGCTCACGATATGGACATGGCAAGATACCGGTGGTGGTCTGCAAACGTTGCGCAGAGCCTTTTTTATTGCTACATCTTCTTTGAGCACCACTGGATTTCGAGTAGCCGACTGGAGCGGCTGGGATTTCGCTCCTCAAGTTCTGCTGCTGATGCTAATCGGAGTAGGCGCAATGGCTGGATCAGCTGGTGGTGGCTTCAAGGTTGTGCGAGTGATTGAGATCTTAGGAATCGTGCGGCGCGAGCTGGTGGTGCAACTTCATCCTCAAGCTGTGGTGCCGGTGAAGGTATCGGGTGCATCAGTTGCAGAGGATTCGCTTACGCGTGTGCAGAACTTCCAAATCCTTTGGGTCTTGGCCGCAGCAGTAGGGGTGTTCGGTGTAACTGCTTTTGGCGAAGACCTTCTCACCGCAGTTTCGGGAGCCCTCTCAGCATTGGCTACAGCGGGACCAGGATTAGGAGAGCTAGCAGGATTTGCAGATGCTACCGTGCTGGCTGCACCTGCTAGAGCCGTGTTGATGGTGCTGATGTTTCTAGGGTGGTTAGCAATATATCCTGTTGTGGTGGTGTTGGGCTGGGGTATTGGCGAACTACAACGGCTGAGGCTTCGGTGATAAAAAGACGAGCTTTGCAGGCTCCGGCACTGGCTTTGCGAGGTCTGCTTGCTGAACGACCTTGGCTGGTCACTAGCAGCGTGAGCTTTGTAGTGGGCCTAGGGTTGTTGTTTTTAGCACCTGGGATGATCGTAGCCACGCTTGTGGAATGGGGATCGTCTACGTCCCACAATGAAACAGCTTTAGGAATGGGCGCTGCGGCAACCTTGTTGGCAGGCGCTGGATTGGTTGTCTTCACCCGACTAGAACCAGACATGTCGCCAGCCACAGTTTTTGCGACCGTGGCTTGGACTTGGGTGGGCTCGTCTTTGTTTGGTGCCCTGCCGTTTTGGTTCTCGGGGGAATTCGGCAGCTTCGACAACGCCTTGTTTGAATCAGTTTCGGGTTACACGGCAACCGGCTCGACAATTCTTAGCCAAATTGAAGGTGTAGGGCGCGGGGTGCTGATGTGGAGACAAATCATCCAATGGTATGGGGGTATGGGCATGGTGGTTTTGGCGGTAACCATCTTGCCGTTTTTAGGTGTGGGCGGGTTAAGCCTGATCTCAGCAGAAACTCCAGGACCTATGTCCAGCCGTTTAGCACCACAGGTGAGTTCTACAGCTCGTCGTCTGTGGGCGCTATACGGCGGGTTTACAATTGCAGTGGCAGTGGCGTTAAAGCTGGCAGGTCTCAGTTTGTACGATGCCACTGCCCATGCCTTCACCACCGCAAGCACTGGAGGATTCTCTCCCTACAATGCCTCAATTGGCCACTTCAATAACCTGGCTGTAGAAGTGATCATCATTGTAGGGATGCTGGCATGCGGGATCAGCTTCACCTTGCATTGGCGAGCTATCACCGGTAGCCCTCGTGCCTATGGTGAATCATCTGAGTTTCGTTTTTATTTGTTGGCGATCTTACTGACAGCATTAGTTGCGGCCAGCCTGAACTGGTTAAACGACATCTCTAATTTTGTGACCAGCCTTCGTAATGGTTTATTCAATGCCGTCACTTTGGGCACCAGCACTGGATTTAGTAATGCCTCGGGCTCTAATACCAGCGGAGATTTCGCAGTGTGGACAGCGGGGGCACAGTCTCTTTTGTTGCCGTTAATGGTCATGGGTGGCATGACTGGCAGCACCGCAGGCGGCCTAAAAGTCTTGCGGGCTCAAGTGATGGCCAAGTACATGAGGGTAGGTCTTTTACGGGTAAAGCACCCCCATGTGGTAGCACGGGTAAAGCTAGGCAGCAGAGCTCTCTCTGAATCAGTTCTACAGCGGGTGGCTGGTTTAGTGGCGCTTTATGCGTTTACAGCTTTCGCTGGAACTTTGGTGTTATCCATGCTTGGTCAAGATCTGATCACATCTTCTTCTGGCACGATCAGCGCCCTAGGTAATATGGGTCCGGCTTTAGGCGAAGCGGGGCCAACCTCCAATTTTTTAGTGTTTACCCGACCATCTCGAGTCGTGTTGATGTTGCTTATGCTGATTGGGCGGTTGGAGTTTTTCGCGATCCTGTTGGTGGTGATAGCAGCTTATGAACGAGTTCGCAGGACAGCGCGAGTAAAGTTCAGGCACTAAGCAAACAGCAATGACCAAAGCAAACAAAGACGCACCGGGTTTTTGAGAAAGGACGCAATATTTTTTGAGAAAGAACGCATTAAATAAGCGACCGCAACTACCAGACACCCAAGGTCTTTACGATCCCAGCTACGAACATGATAGCTGTGGGGTTGGGTTTGTGGTGGATCTACAAGGTCGGGTTAGCCATAAAATCGTGTCCGGTGGCTTTGGGGCACTGTGCAATTTACAACATCGCGGAGCACTTGGAGCAGAACCCAATACCGGTGACGGGGCCGGGTTATTGATTCAAATACCTGATGAATTTTATCGTCAGGTCTGCGGTTTTGAATTGCCTCCGGTCGGCGATTATTTGACGGGTATAAGTTTTTTGCCCGATACCTGCGAGGCTGCGCTCAGGGCTCAGCAGGCTATGGATGCCATAGCCCAACAAGAGGGTCTGACCTCACTGGGTTGGCGTGAGGTGCCCACCTGTCCTGATGGATTAGGCACCCAAGCTTTGGCCACAATGCCATCTTTTTGGCAGCCGTTTTATTCAGCTCCAGACCTAGACAGCGATGCTCTTACACGTCGGGGCTACATCGTGCGCACCAGGATTCGCAATGAGGTTATGTATGAGACCGACGATTACGAGCCCAGCGCGTCACTAGGTTCTAAAACCCGTCAGCTTAGTTATGGCTATTTTGCCAGCTTGTCCAACCGCACCATCGTTTACAAGGGGATGCTCACCACGCCACAACTAGGTGATTTTTACTCCGATTTGCGTGATACCAGGGTGAAAAGCGCGTTAGCCATGATTCATTCGCGATTTTCAACCAATACCTTTCCTTCCTGGTCTTTGGCCCACCCATACCGCTTCATCTCGCACAATGGCGAGATCAACACTGTGCAAGGCAACCGTAACTGGATGCGTACTAGAGAAGCGCTGCTGAACTCCCCACATCTTCCTGGAGATTTAAGCCGATTGTTTCCGATATGTGCCGAGGGGGTAAGCGATACCGCCAGCTTTGACCAGGTCTTAGAACTACTTTACATGGGTGGCTATTCACTGCCTCAGGCCGTACTCATGATGATTCCCGAACCTTGGGAGAACCATGAATCCATGTCGGCAGAACTCAAGGCTTACTATCGTTACTACGCCTCTCTGATGGAACCCTGGGATGGCCCCGCAGACATCGTATTCAGTGACGGTACGCTCATCGGCGCGGTGTTGGATCGCAACGGCTTACGCCCTTCTCGCTATTGGGTAACCGAGGATGACCTAGTAATTATGGCTTCTGAGGTCGGGGTGATGGAGGTAAACCCCGGCACTGTTATCGAAAAGGGTCGACTTCAGCCTGGTCGCATGTTCTTGGTTGACACCTCTGTGGGTCGAATCGTGCGTGACGGTGAAATTAAGGCCAAGCTGGCTTCAGCCCATCCGTATCAGACCTGGCTAGATGAGAACCAGGTTGATCTAGATGATCTGGTGGATCGTCCTCTGCCCGAACCTGAAGAAACTCCGCTCGTGGTGCGTCAACAAGTGTTTGGTTACACCCACGAAGAGTTAAAGCTGCTGTTGACACCTATGGCACGAGATGCCAAGGAGGCTTTGGGTTCAATGGGCACTGACACCCCTGTGGCCGTGCTTTCTAACCGATCCCGCCTTTTATTTGATTACTTTCAGCAGCTCTTTGCGCAGGTCACCAACCCGCCACTGGATGCCATTCGCGAAGAAATAATTACCGCCACCTGCGGCTGGCTAGGACCAGAAGGCAATCTGCTTGACCCTCAGCCAGAGTCTTGTCGCCAAATCTTCACTCAACATCCGGTTATCAACGCTCAACAACTAGCCAATCTTGTGAATGTGGATGGCCCTGAGGGGAAGGCCCACTGGTCTAGTGAGGTGGTGGCTTGTCTCTATAAGGTGGATGGCGGCGGGGCGGGGCTGCGCTTAGCTATTGCGCGCATTTGCCAACAAGTGAGCCAAGCCATTGATGCTGGCAAAAACATCATCGTGTTATCGGATCGAGGTGTCGATGCCGACAATGCTCCGGTGCCTTCCCTGCTGGCCACCGCTGCGGTTCACCACCATCTCATTAGGGAAAAGACCCGTACTCGCGTTGGGCTGGTAGTAGAAGCCGGAGACGCTCGTGAAGTGCATCACATCTGCTTATTGCTGGCCTATGGTGCCACAGCGATAAACCCTTATTTAGTGTTTGAAACCATCACTCAGATGATCCAAGAAGGGTTGCATGGTTTTGATCCAACCGACAACATCCAAGCCGCTCATCGTAACTACATCACGGCTTGCGACAAGGGTGTTTTGAAGGTGATGTCCAAGATGGGCATTTCTACTGTGAAATCTTATGTGGGCGCACAAATCTTTGAAGCTATCGGGCTTGGCCACAGCTTGGTAGATCAATGTTTTACCGGTACCGTCAGCCGTCTCGGAGGAATTGGCTATACGCAGCTGGCCAAAGAGATTCGCTTGCGTCATCGGATAGCTTTTCCCGAAAATCCCGATGAACGGGCTCACCGCACTTTAGAAGGGGGGGGAGAGTATCAGTGGCGACGCGAAGGAGAGTATCATCTATTCAATCCTGAAACGGTGTTCAAGCTTCAACACGCCACCAAAGAGAGGCGTTATGACATCTTCAAGGAATACACCGAAAAGGTGAATGCTCAGTCGGAACAACTAGCCACATTGCGGGGAATGTTCCAATTTCGCAGCGAACAACGTTCTGCGGTGCCCATTGAAGAAGTAGAGCCAGTCTCTGAGATAGTTGCTCGCTTTTCCACGGGAGCAATGTCCTATGGCTCTATCTCTTCAGAGGCTCACGAAACTTTGGCCATCGCTATGAACCGGATTGGCGGCAAATCCAATACTGGTGAAGGTGGCGAAGATCCCCGCCGTTATGTGCCTGATGCCAACGGAGATCTGCGCCGTTCCGCTATCAAACAAGCTGCTTCAGGCCGCTTCGGGGTTACCAGTGAATACTTGGTAAACAGCGATGATATCCAGATCAAAATGGCCCAAGGTGCTAAGCCTGGTGAAGGCGGGCAGCTTCCCGGATACAAGGTATGGCCTTGGATTGCGCAGGTACGTTATTCTACCCCGGGAGTAGGGTTGATCTCGCCACCACCGCACCACGACATTTACTCCATCGAAGATCTAGCTCAGCTCATCCACGATCTTAAAAACGCAAACCCAAAGGCCCGTATCCATGTGAAGCTGGTGTCTGAGTTAGGCGTTGGCACTGTGGCGGCTGGTGTGGCCAAAGCTCATGCCGATGTAGTGCTTATTTCTGGTCACGATGGAGGCACAGGGGCCTCACCACTAACCTCCATCAAACACGCTGGCACCCCTTGGGAGTTAGGTTTGGCTGAAACCCAGCAAACCTTGTTGTTAAATCGCCTGCGAGATCGCATCGTGGTGCAGACTGACGGACAACTAAAAACCGGTCGAGATGTGATGATTGCGGCGCTGCTCGGAGCTGAGGAGTTTGGCTTTGCGACCGCACCCTTAGTTGTGATGGGTTGTGTAATGATGCGGGTATGCCACTTAGACACCTGCCCGGTGGGTGTGGCTACTCAAAACCCTGAACTCCGCAAAAAGTTCACTGGGACACCTGAGTTTGTGATCAACTTCATGGAGTTTGTAGCCGAGGAGGTACGGGAATTGTTGGCCATGCTAGGGTTCCGCACCTTGGCTGAAGCCATTGGCCGTGTGGAGTGTTTGGATATGAGTGATGCTGTGGATCATTGGAAGGCATCAGGTCTAAACTTGTCGCCTATCTTGTTTGCCCCCGAGATAGACCCCACCGCTGACCGCTACTGCACTCAAATCCAAAACCATGGCTTGGATAAAACCTTAGATCAGCAGCTCATCGCCATGGCCAAACCTGCCCTACAAAACGCTCACAGCGTAAACATTGATCTACCCATCAGCAACGTTAACCGCACTGTGGGCACCATGTTGGGTTCAGAGGTAACAGCTAAGTGGGGTGCTGAAGGGCTACCAGATGACACCATTTCGATTAGCTTTACCGGTTCGGCTGGCAACAGTTTCGGTGCTTTCTTGCCACGCGGCATAACCTTGAAGTTGACCGGAGATGCCAATGATTACGTAGGAAAAGGTCTTTCGGGTGGACGAATAATCGTCACCACCCATCCCGATGCTAAGTTCGCAGCCGAACAAAACGTAATCGCGGGCAACGTGATCGGTTACGGTGCCACCAGCGGAGAATTGTACTTGCGGGGCTTGGTAGGGGAGCGTTTCTGCGTACGTAACTCCGGTGCCATCGCTGTTGTAGAGGGAGTAGGCGACCACGGCTGCGAGTATATGACGGGGGGAAGGACTGTGATTCTAGGACCCACCGGACGAAACTTTGGGGCGGGAATGTCGGGGGGCATCGCTTATATTTACGATCCCGAAGGTGCATTTCCCGCCAAGGTCAACCGAGCAATGGTGGAGTTAGAAGCACTTGACGCTGAGGATATGGAGTGGCTACGGCAGCGTATCACCACACACATGACTAGCACCGATTCGGTGCTAGCTGAACGCATCTTGGCTAATTGGATTAGCGAAGCTGCTGCCTTTGTCAAGGTTATGCCAGGAGATTACAAGAGGGTATTGGCTGCTGTAACCGAAGCCGAGCGCGCAGGAACTAGCGCCGAAGCAGCCATCATGGCAGCTGCGCATGGGTGATGTTCACGGATTCCTAAAGCATGGCCGCGAACTGCCAGCACGTCGTGCAGTGCCCGTGCGGATCAAAGATTGGCAAGAGGTTTACACCGACTTCAACCCTAAATCAGTGCAAACACAGGCCTCGCGTTGTATGGACTGTGGCATCCCGTTCTGCAACAACGGTTGTCCACTGGGGAATCTGATCCCTGATTGGAACGACCTGGTTTATCGTGACCACTGGCGTGAAGCTATTGAGCGCCTGCATGCCACCAACAACTTTCCAGAGTTCACAGGACGGCTCTGCCCAGCACCTTGTGAAGCAGCTTGCGTGCTAGGCATCAACGAAGACCCTGTCACCATCAAACAGGTTGAGGTGGAAATAGTAGATCGAGCTTGGGCAGAGGGGTGGATCACCCCAGTGTTAAGCAAACAACACACAGGCCATAAAGTGGCTATTGTGGGATCGGGGCCTGCGGGGTTAGCAGCAGCTCAACAGCTCACTCGCGCGGGACATGATGTGGTGGTTTTTGAACGGACCGACCGTGTTGGAGGTTTACTGCGTTACGGGATTCCTGAATTTAAGATGGAAAAACGTCATCTAGATCGTCGCCTCGCGCAAATGACCGCCGAGGGGACAGTATTCCAAACAGGCATAAATGTTGGTAAGGACATCACCGCAAGCGAATTAACCAAGCAGTTTAAGGCGGTGGTGTTAGCAGGAGGGGCTACTAAATGGCGGGATTTGGCAGCTCCGGGACGAGAGCTGCAAGGGATTCATCAGGCCATGGAGTACCTACCCCTAGCAAACAGGGTGCAAGAGGGGGATTTGATTGATCATCCGTTTTCGGCGGCAGGCAAACATGTGATCATCATCGGGGGAGGGGACACGGGTGCTGATTGCTTGGGCACTGCCCATCGCCATGGTGCTGCGTCTATTCATCAGTTTGAGATCATGGCACGCCCTCCTGATGAGCGGGCCGACTCCACGCCGTGGCCCACTTGGCCGCTGATGTACCGGGCATCGTCAGCGCATGAAGAAGGCGGCACGCAGGTGTACGCCATCAATACGGTGGAGTTCAGCGGATCAAACGGCAAGCTAGAAGCTCTACGAACTGTAGATGTGGAACAATCCTTTTCTAGGGGGCGTATGAGCTTCACCCCTATTGAGGGTACCGAGCGAGAATTTCAAGCCGACCTGGTGTTGTTGGCTATGGGGTTTGTGGGACCTGAAACCGAGGGACTACTGGAGGGTTTAGGAGTAGAGCTAACCCCACAAGGCACCGTAGCGCGCGATGCTGGTTGGATGAGCAGCGTGGCGGGGGTATTTGTAGCTGGTGATATGGGCCGCGGTCAAAGCTTGATTGTGTGGGCCATCGCTGAGGGCAGGGCATGTGCCGCCGCTGTTGATAAATATCTAACCGGTGACACATTATTACCCCATCCGCTGCCACCCACCGCTCAGCAACTCCGCTAAACAGTATTGTCTGAAGTTCCCAAGATACGGGTTCACGGTTTAAATTCTGCTATATGCAAGAGACCCCGAGTAGCCTCCCGGTAATAACCGGTCGACTTCTCGGGGCCGTCTCATCGGTCTCGGTTAGGCGGTGAGCTGATACTCACGCCTACCGAACCCTCCCAATCAGTTCTTTGCGGCACCGAACCGCTTTTTTGAACCTCGGATTTCGATGGTGCCACCGACTTCCATTGCTCATTACAGCGACCCAGCGAACTCCGCTTGTCTCTGATCAGTGGTCTCACCATAGCGTGTTGTAGTCCGATGTCAAACTGAAAAACAAAATCCACAGGATTATCCACTGCTGTGAGTAGAAATCCCCAGAAAACCTAGAGTTAATCAGCTATTTAGTAGGAATTAAGGTTGGTTTGCCGAACTAGCACTAACTCGCTGGTCTTAAGGAATATTCAAGATTGGCGCTTAGCTTTTAAGCCCAACAGCCTCGCGCTATCAGCACGTTTCGCAATACGCTGGGCCGGTCGGTCATAATGCCATCCACCCCCATGTCTAACAACCGATGCATTTCTACTGGGTCATCAATCGTCCAAACATGCACAGCTAACCCCATTTTATGCGCGGTGTGTACAAAGCGCCGATGAACGATAGGCACCCCCCAAACAGCAGACGGCACCTGCGCGCAAACTCCGCTAACTGAGCGCCAGTACGGTCCATAGCTGGCGAATTGAATGCACGCTATTTCCCACGGGCTAAGGCTGGTACACAATTCTGGCCCACCTAAGTGCCTAGCCATTCGAAGCCGACGGCCCACGAACGATCCCACACATACCCGCTTAATGGCATTGGCTCGTTGTAGAACTTCAATCAATGGGGCAGTGGCCTCATAGTGTTTGGGATCCACGGCAATTTTAATATCTGGCCATTCCTCCAGCACTTCTTCAAACCGGGGGATAAGGTGTGTGCCGTTGATTCGCAACGTGGTTACATCTCGCCATGTCAGGTTTGCAATGTCATCAGCTTGCCCGCAAAGACGCTGCAAGTTTTGATCATGAAACACCACTAACACCCCATCCCGAGTAAGTTGCACATCGGTTTCCAAGTAGCGATATCCCATAGCTATTGTCGTTGCGAACGCTGCCATGGTGTTCTCACTGCCTTCGGCTGCTCCACCACGGTGGGCAATAGGAATAGGCCCTTCGTGTTCCAAATAGGCCCAACGACTCATCATCGCAAACTTATCTAAAATGCAAGTCCACATACTCGCTACGAGTGAGCGATAGCGTTACTGCTTGTGTCGCGTCGTACCAAGATCATCGCCACCATTGGACCAGCCTCAGAGTCGCCTGAGGTTATGCGAGCCATGATGGATGCCGGAATGGATGTAGCCCGCATTGGCTTAGCTCACGGAACCCTAGATGAAGCTTTAGGACGCATGCACCTAGTGCGGCGCATATCGCAGGAGGCTAACCGCCGTGTGGGGGTTTTGGTGGACTTGCCCGGACCCAAAGTGCGGACGGCCAGCTTCGGCTCTGAAGGGGTAGAGCTGCTTGCTAACGCAGAACTCACAATTCAACCAGGCAACAGCCATAGCAATGCCAACTTGATTCAGGTGGACTACGACAACCTCCTCAACGACATCGCCTCCGGCGACCATGTGGCTCTAGGAGATGGTCAGGTGCTGCTGGAGATCTGCGATGTGAGCGGCAACCAAGCCATAGCCCGAGTGCTCAATGGGGATGTGATACACGGCCGACCAGGTTTTCGCATCCCTTCAGATCGCCTTAGCATGTCTACCCCTACGCCCACAGATTTGCACAACTTGGCTGCTTTCGTGAGCGAAGGAGTAGACATGGTAGCAGTTTCTTTTGTGCGCACAGGCGATGAGATTCGGCGTGTGCAACTCGCCCCTCACCCCGACGGCCCCCTAGTAATTGCCAAAATTGAAACACAAGCCGCCATCGCCAACTTAGATGACATCATTGATGCATCGGCAGGCATCATGATAGCGCGGGGCGATTTAGGCACCGAATGCCTTATTGAAGAAACCCCACATTTACAAAAGCGGATTATTCGCGACTGTATTGCCGGAGGACTACCTGTCATCACAGCCACGCAAATGCTGGATTCAATGGTACAAGCTTCCACTCCAACACGAGCAGAAGCATCCGATGTGGTTAACGCCGTGTTTGACGGCACCAGCGCTATCATGCTCTCTGCTGAAACAGCTATCGGTGCTCATCCTGTGCTTACCGTAGCCACGATGGCTCGCATCGCCGAACGAGCTGATGAAGAGTTTGACTATGTGCGTTGGGGCGAGAATATCAAGACAATTCGCATGACCAACACGGATACGTCCTCTGCTGTTACAGATGCCATGACCAGTTCTGGGGCGGCAGCAGCCAACCAGCTAAATCTGGCAGCGATCATTTGCATATCGGCATCAGGGTTCACGGTCAGATCTATGGCTCGATTTCGCCCGCAAACCGCACTATTAGGCTTTAGCACCTTTGAGCGCACAGTGCAGCAACTCACCTTAAGTTGGGGGGTCACCCCAATTCTGGCTAAAGAGTTTGGAAGTTACGAGAGTCGTGTGGCTGAAGCTTTAGACTTAGCCATCGAGGCTGGACATGTGGTACCCGGTGACCTAGTAGCTGTGTTAGCAGGGATGACAGAGGCCACCGACATGTTGCGCTTGGTGCGAGTGCCTGAATCGTAGGAGAATTGTCTACATGAGCAGTGCGTCAGTACACCTAACCGAATCGGGGCCGCCCGAAACGGTACTGGATCCAGAACCCGCTGCGGCCATCGACGCGCTGGCCAACGCTCTCAAGCAATCACCGGCTCAACAACGTTCTGCCGTAGCCGCAGTGGTAGCTCGGTTTCCGCGCTTTTTAGACGGTTGGGCTCACCTAGGGCAATTAGCGCGCGACAACATAGAGGCTTATAGCGCTTTTAGGGTGGGCTATCACCGTGGCCTAGACAGACTACGCCAAAACGGTTGGCGAGGATCGGGCTATGTTCGTTGGTCACATGAGGCGAATCGAGGCTTCTTGCGATCTTTGGCAGGTTTAGAGGCCGCAGCCGCAGCCATCGGTGAACAAGACGAACAACAGCGCTGCTTACACTTTTTGCGGCAGTTAGACCCGTCTTGGCCTCCAGCTAGTTTGGACGACTGAACATGGCTGCGCCCGGTGGCACGGGACCCATCGGACCATTTCCTAAAAACGTGGGAGACGATCCTCAAACTCAAGAAAACTACGACAGATTACGTCGGCGTGTGCTTTGGAGTTTGCCATACGGCCTATACGTGGTGGGATCACGTGCAGATGAGAGACGCAACGCCATGACTTTGAACTGGGCCACGCAGCTTGCGTTTGAGCCCAAGCTGCTTGGCATTGGGGTAGAACATTCAGCTTTCACCCATGAACTCATTGCTGCTGGCGGCGTGTTCACCTTATGTACTGTGGCTCGCGAAGATCGAGCCATCGTGCGCAAGTTCACCAAACCTGTAGAGGTTGATTTAGCTGCTATGACCCTCAACGGCTTCGGTTTTCACGAAGGAATAACCGGAGCTCCAATCTTGAACTGTGCCCCTGCCTATTTAGATTGTGCAGTACAACAGCGGGTGGATACTGGTGCCCATACGCTGTTCATCGGCGAGATCGTAGATTGCGGTTTTCAAGCCGATGAAGATACGCCGGTGTTGCGTATGGAAGACACTCGCATGAACTACGGGGGATAGCTATCTCGATTCGCTTGCAACCGATAACTTCTGAAGGTGAGCTAACCGCGGTACTAGCTGATGCTGCAAGCGCAAAAAGCTACGCCATCGACACCGAATTTCATCGCGAACGCACTTATCACCCTCGTTTAGGCTTAGTGCAAGTTGCCTGGAAAGATCAACTAGCGCTTATTGATCCCTTAGCCGTGAGCATTGCACCGCTAAAAGATTTATTGGCTAGCAAAGCTCTGGCTGTATTACATGCAGCAGAACAAGATCTTGAAGTGTTTAAGCACGAGTGTCACACCTTGCCCAAAGCAATCTTTGACACGCAGGTAGCAGCAGGATTCATTGGTTACTCCAGCCCATCGCTAGCCACCATCCATGAGCGCTTGCTGGGAGTAAAACTAGCCAAGCAAGCTCGATTATGGGATTGGTTTCAACGTCCCCTGCCTCAAAACATGTTGGAATATGCCGCAGCTGACGTGGCCCGGCTATTAGAAATCAAAAATATCTTGTGTGAAGATCTGAGAGTTCGTGGACGCTTAAGCTGGGCTCAAGAAGAATGTGCGCTGCTTTTGGAAAGAGCTAACAAAGCGCGCGATGCGAAGAATGCTTGGCGCAAGATCAAAGAAGTTAGCCGCATGGAAGGCCAACCCCAAGCTGTAGCAAAAGCTTTAGCGTGCTGGCGAGAAGAACACGCATCTAAGGTGAACCAGCCGGTTCGACATGTGTTGTCAGATCTAGGGGTGGCAGTAATCGCTCAACGAATGCCCAGTTCGCTTAAACAGCTACGAAATTTACGAGGGGTAGAACCTAGAAACCTGCGCCACGGGGCTGATGAAGAACTTTTAGAGGTACTAGATGATCTGCGAAACTCCGATCTACCAACCGCACCACCTGTTAAGCCACTCAAGCTGCCTGTCGAACTGAAGCCCGCTGTTAGCCTTATATCTTCCTGGGTGGCACAGCATGCGGTTGAATTAGAGCTAAATCCTGCCTTGTTGGCTTCTCGTAACGATATTGAGGATCTAATAGCAGGTAATCCCGACTGTAAGGCTGCTAAGGGTTGGCGAGCTGAAATTCTTGCAACGCCTGTACAGCAACTACTAGGAGGTGCAGTTGCTGTTGCTCTTGATCCCGATGGCAAGCTTGCCCTTGAAGAGCGGTCTGGTCGTCCCATTGCTCTAATGGCAAGCAACTAGCAATCACGGTTCGCTAAAAGAGCCTGAGTCCAGAAAGAAACAACATGAACTCTTCTAACAAACGAGAATGGTTAGACTGGGCAGCCTACGGACTAGCGATTCGAGAACTAGCCACCACGGTTGCTGCTGACGGCTATCGACCAGAAATGATCTTGTCTATAGCTAGGGGAGGTCTTTTCTGTGCTGGGTCGCTCGGCTATGCCCTTTCAGTTAAGAACATCTATGTGATGAACTGCGAGTACTACACCGGGGTTGATGAACGATTACCGGTGCCGGTGATGCTGCCACCAGCAGTGGATTTGGTAGACCATCGCAACTCCAAGATCCTCATTGCCGATGACGTGGCCGACACCGGCCACACCCTGAAAATGGTCTACGACTATTGTGTAGACAGAGTGGGCGATGTGCGCTCTGCTGTGCTGTATGAGAAGCCCCATTCTTTAGTAAAATGCGACTATGTGTGGAAACACACTGAACGGTGGATCAACTTTCCCTGGTCTACTGAACAGCCCTTGGTGAGCGCTGAACAAGCTCGCCACAAGGTTCTAGATACCTAGTAAAGATGCGTTGTAAGCTACCGTATTAGGTAGACTAAGCGTCATGAGATTCTAGGGGGTGTTCGTCCCCCTGCTGCCGGGTACAGTTTGCTCTCGGCTTGATATTGTGGAGCCGCCCATGAAAAAGGGACGCCACCGTCGCTATGAAGAAGCCCGCGCGCTGAAACATACAAACGACGATTTTGATGCCAGATTCCAAGAAAATGAAAACCCTTGTATAGAATGTGGTGCTATTCCAGGCGAGGAATGCCGCCTAGTAAAGGCAGGAGCCAAGCCTTGGTGTGAGTATCGTGATCCCCCAAAGTCTGATGATGTTGACGACCTGTTTCCTAGCTGATCAAGTAGGTATCAAACAGCTATTCAACGACAGCTTAAGCACCTTCGGTCTCATCTAAGATTTCGTCTAAACGCAAGATCTCATCATCTCTCACCACGCCAATGAAGGTATTCTCATCGTCAGTGACAGCTAGTTGGTCGGTATTGTGGGTGTCCATCTGCGTTATGACATCACGTAATGTCCACGATGGGCGTGCTACGGGTAGATTTGCGTTGGCCATATCGCCAACCAGAGTGTCGTTCCACAACTCTCGTTCCAAACCGCTGATCTCCTCCAAACCACACATGCCCACGTAGATGCCACTATCTACTACAGGCACTTCCCGCTGACGTCGACCAAGCAGATGAATGTAAACCAACTCACTTACGGTGGCATCTGAAGGCACCGTAAGCGTATCGGTAGTTAGAGCAGAGGTAAGCGGCAATGCCAAACGCCGCTCAACTAAACCTTCACGTTTTTCAAGCTGATAGGACGTTACCGAACTACGCCCGGCCACTAGCTGTGAAACCGCTGCGGCAATTAACGCTGGTACAACAAAAGCTGATGTGCCGGTACTTTCCGCCACGAACATAACAGCGGTGATGGGTGCCCTGTAGCCAGCCGCCAAAAAGGCTGCTAAGCCCAAGGTGCGGTATAACCCAATATCGGCCACATCTAAGGTTTGACCTACAAGGCTGCCCACGATAACCCCCTGCACTGCCAAAGGGATAAAGAGCCCGCCCGTGCCTCCAGCACCAACGGTTGTGAGCGTGGCAAGCACACGAAATGCCAATAAAGCCCCGATTAGCCCTAATGTGTGATCACCGTCTCGCAACCATTCAGTGGCCTCAACCCCCGGCCCTAAGCTGAGCGGTTCCTCAAACAGCGCGTCGGTAACCAAAACCAACCCGGCTAAAATCATACCACCTAACAAGATTCTTATTGTGAAGTTGTACCGCTGTTCCAGTCCTTTAGCTTGGCGCACCAACCACGCAAAACCCCTTCCCCCGAGACCAGCCACCAAACCCAAAAGGGCACCTCCACCCAAATGTATGATACTCAAGTCAGTATCGTGACTACCTAAGTCGATCACGGGATCGGTACCCAAAATGGCTACATACACCAAATAGCCCGCAGCTGAAGCCAACAATGCAGGCAATAGAGCACGACGAGCGACATCGTCGCGGTAGGGGGCTTCGAGAGCAAAGATCACTCCGGTGGCGGGGGTTTTGAACACCGCCGCAATACCAGCAGCAGCACCTGCTGTGAGCAGCATCTTCGTTTCTTCGCGACGTAACCAACGAGAGAACACATTTTGAGTGCTGTGACCCACAGCGGCTCCGGCATACACCGACGGACCCTCGAGCCCCATAGATCCACCAAAGCCGATGGTAGCCATGCCTGCTAATAGCTTGGCGGGTAGTTGAACAATGGGAAGCTTAGGGTGTCTTTCGTGAAATGCCCGCACATACTCATCTGCGGTGGATGAGTTAGCCCCCTTACCCAAATAGCGAAGTATCACTAATGCTGTTGTCAGCCCAACCATTGGAGCTATGGTCTGCCACCAAAGCGGCCCGTTAAGCAGGTGCTCTAATAACACCTCTACGGTTAGCTGTTCAAATGCTGCCACCAAAAGCCCCACCAAAGCCCCAATAGCTACAGACAACAACATCATTGCAGGAACAATGCGACGCGGCAGGAAAGAAGCGAGCAACTCTACGCCCGATCTTGTAACCCTTGCCCCTCGAGCTGCTCGAATTGCTTGCATTCTCTCGCTGTATCCTACTACCTCATGGGGATAGAACAGATAAAAACCCAACTAGAGCAGGTTTCTGAACAGATAGACGACCTAATGATGACATTATTACGCGATGCCGTGGCTGATGGTGCTACCCAACGCCCTGAAGCAGAAAAGAGGCTGATCCGCGTCCGGCGCTCGGTTGAAAAAGCCGTTTCACTGCTTGATGGTCTTAATGTGGAATAGATCTCTATTACTTGGTAACTAGAAAACCCTCATCATAAAGCGTACTACGTTGACGCAAGGGCCTGTTGAGAAGAACACATAGCTCTTGCAAGTCTTCGGGGGTGACCTCTTGTCCGTGTGCAGCGCCAGCAGCTCGTGAGATGTTCTCGTTCATGAGGGTGCCTCCCAAGTCATTGGCGCCAGCTTGAAGCATCTGAGCAGCTCCGGCTAAGCCGAGCTTTACCCAAGAAGCTTGAATGTTCGGAATCCAATTGTGATAAGCAATACGACCCACAGAATGCATCAACAAAGCTTCGCGAAAAGTAGGACCTCGACGAGCCCGCTTTTGAAGGTAAATAGGAGCGGCCATATGAACAAACGGCAAAGGCACCAGCTCGGTGAACCCACCGGTTTCTTTTTGTAGTTGTCGTGTTCTCAACAGGTGTCGGGCCCAATGGAGCGGTTGTTCAACTGCTCCGAACATGATCGTCACATTTGAACGCAATCCTAAATTGTGGGCTGTACGGTGAGCTTCTAACCACTCTTCAGTACTGATCTTGTCGCTGCACATGATCTGGCGTATTTCGTCATCCAATATTTCCGCGGCGGTGCCTGGCAGCGAACGCAGGCCAGCGTCCATTAGCCGCTTCAGATAGTCAGCGAGAGGCTCTTGCAATCGCTTGGCCCCTTCGGTTACCTCTAAAGCAGTAAACCCATGAACATGAATCTTAGGCACAGCCGCTTTCACTGCTCGGGTGACTTGGATGTAGTAGTCGCCATCAAAGTTTGGATGAATGCCCCCCTGCAAGCACACTTCGCTGGCACCTGCTTGAGCAGCTTCAACGGTACGAGCAGCGATGTCTTCTAAGCTCAGCAAATATGGATCGCCTCGTAAGTTCAAAGACAAAGGACCCTTAGAAAAAGCACAAAAACGGCACTTAAAAGTACAAACGTTGGTGTAGTTAATGTTGCGGTTGGCGACCCAAGTGATGTCGTTGCCCACCGCTTGCTTACGAAGTTCATCGGCCACTTGTGTCACACCTCTGAGATGCGACCCGCGCGCCCCAAACAGGGCCACTATCTCTTCGAGCCCCACCTCTTGACCAGCGTTCACACCCTGTAAAACCTCACCTACTTGTCCGTTGACAATGGCGTGACCAGCGTAGATCCTGTCACAAGAAAGCAAATCTGGTGGTCGAACATCTACACCTGCATACCAACCGTTATCGTCTTCGCGCCCCAATCCTTCAGCATCACTGTGCTCCAATACAGGAAACAGCAAGGGCTCTGCTAACCAGCGCTCAGGGTGTAAGGCGTATTCGGGATAAATGGTAAGCCGTGGAGCCAAGACAAACCCCTTAGCCTCAGTCACCTCCCGCAAGCGTTCGATAACAGGCCAGGGCCGCTCAGGGTTCACATAATCAAGGGTCACCGGGGAGATGCCACCCCAGTCATCAATACCTGCATCTAGCAGCCGACCAAAATCTTCCGACAAGTTAGGGGGGGCTTGCAGATGCACCTCTTCTGGCAAAATAATTCGAGCCAAGGCGATGGCCTCTAAGTATTCCTCATGCTCGCAAGGTGCCACTGTAGCCATGGCCGTGTTGGGTTTGGGTAAAAAGTTTTGAATAATCACCTCTTGAACATGGCCCCAACGTTGATGCGATTCGCTGATGGCTTGCAGGGATTGAATCCGTTGCACTCGGGTCTCACCAATACCCACCAAAATGCCCGTCGTAAACGGCATGCTTAGCTGTCCTGCTGCTTCTAAAGTAGACAAGCGTCTTTGCGGGGTTTTATCTGGCGAGTTTCGATGACACTGCAAGTCTGCTGTGGTCTCCAACATCATGCCCACAGAGGCCGCTGCTGACCGCAATAGGGCTAGCTCTTCAGGGTAAAGTGCGCCAGCATTGACATGAGGCAACAGATCAGTTTCTTGCAACACCAACTTACAGATGTGGGCCAAATACTCCACCGTAGACCCAAAGCCATGTTCTTGTAACCAAGATGCAGCCAGTGAATAGCGTAGCTCAGGCCGCTCTCCCAGGGTGAACAAAGCCTCATGACAGCCAGCAGCAGCTCCCGCCCGAGCTATGGACAGCACTTCATGCTCACTCAAAAACGGTGCTTGCAAACGGGCCGGGGGTTGGGCAAAGACGCAGTAGCCACACTTGTCTCGACACAGCATGGTCAATGGGATGAACACCTTGGGGGAGTAGGTGATGCGTGAGCCGTGTACCCGCTGACGTATCATGCAAGCCTCAGCTAAGAGTTCATCTAGGCTCCTGTGCTCAAAATCATAACCGTCAGCGGCTAGGTCTAAGGTGGGTTGAGTGCGGGTGGCAACCATTACCCGAGGTTTGTTCGCAGACGATCTGCGGTAGCGGTAAGGCTCATTAAAAGATCTTCGTAGGACTCTGTAAAAGCAGCCACCCCCTCATCTTCTAAACACTGTCCCACCTCACTTAGATCAACACCTGCTTCGCTAACCTGATCCAAAATGGTCTGTGCGCTATCAGGATCGGCATCCACCGTGCGAGCCAACCTACCGTGATCCACAAAAGCTTTCAGTGTGGCATCAGGCAGGGTGTTCACAGTGTGCGGCCCAATTAGCTCATCCACATAAAGAGTGTCGGGATAAAGGGGATTTTTTGTTGAAGTAGAAGCCCAAAGCGGTCGTTGCATATGTGCTCCGCGCTCAGCTAACGCTTGCCAACGAGGCCCTGAGAACTTCTGAGTAAATATCTGGTATGCCACTTGCCCTTGAGCTACTGCGGTTTGCCCGCGCAACGCTAAAGCCTCACTAGTTCCAATTGCTTCTAAACGCTGATCCACTGCGGTATCAGTACGGCTAATAAAAAACGATGCCACGCCAGCCACTTCTGACAGATCGCATACGCATGCTTCGAGACCTCGCAGATAGGCCTCAACAACCTCGCTGTAGCGCTCCAACGAAAACAGCAAGGTCACGTTCACGCTGCGGCCTTGAGCGGTCATAGCCTCAATAGCAGATAGCCCTTCAGCGGTACCAGGGATCTTCACAAACAAGTTAGGGCGATTGAGGCGTTCGCTTATGGTCAGCGCTGCCTCTAAGGTGCTAGCTGCATCGTGAGCTAACTTAGGATCAACCTCCACCGAGACATAGCCATCAATACCCCCGCTGTCAACATGCACAGGTTCCAAGACATCTAAAGCACCGCTGATGTCGGTAAACACCATTTCCCAGTAAGAATCGGCCACACTGCATCCTTGTGCCAACAATTTGCAAAACTGCTCTTCGTAGGCAGTGCCAGTGGTCATAGCCTTTTGAAAGATGCTTGGGTTAGAAGTAAGCCCTCGCACTCCAAGATCCACCCAGCGAACCAACTCACCGTCGTGCAACCATTCTCGTCGCAAGTTATCTAGCCAGGGACTTTGACCATGGTGTTCGTGTAGATCGTGTAGTTTGCCCATCTGCTCACTCCCGCGATCGTGTCAACAAGTCTTGCGCTTTGCTAACAAGGTTGCTGGCATTGATGCCCAATTTGTCTAGAACAGTTGCACCCGAGGCCGAAGCACCAAAGCGGTCAATGCCCACAGCACTGTCCACCCAACGACTCCATCCAAGCGTAACCCCAGCCTCCAAAGATAAGCTAGGCACCCCAGGATTGAGTACTTCAACTTGATAGCTATCGTCTTGCGCCTCAAAAAGCTCCCAACAGGGCATGGACACCACCTTGGCAGCAACACCTATTGCGCCAAGCCGCTCAGCGGCTTCCACACACACGGCTACCTCGCTCCCAGTGCCAACTAAAATCACATCAGGATCAGCCACATCACTCAAAGCATAAGCACCTCGACTAACACCATTGCCGTTAGCAGTGCCGACTAGCACAGGTACGTTTTGGCGAGTAAGCACCATAGCGCTAGGGCCTTGCATATCAATGGCTAAATGCCAAGCTTGTACTACCTCATTAGCATCAGCAGGTCTAAAAACACGCAATCCTGGGATGGCTCGCAACGACATAACCTGCTCAATAGGTTGGTGAGTAGGCCCATCTTCACCAACCCCTACTGAGTCATGGCTCCACACGAAAATACTGTGAGCCCCAGAAAGCGCTGCTAGGCGCACCGCGGGACGCATGTAGTCGCTGAAAACTAAAAAAGTTCCGCCCACCGGCACCACCCCACCATGCAAAGCTGCGCCGTTAAGAACCGCGCCCATGGCATGTTCGCGAACACCAAAAAAAATCTGCCGACCAGCAGGGTAGGAAGGGCTAAGCGGTTCTTGGTCGATCAAATTAGTGCCAGTGTTGCCCGTAAGGTCTGCACCTCCTGTGATTAAACCTGGTACCACATCTAACATCGCATTTAAACATGCTGAAGAAGCTTTGCGCGTCGCTAGTGACTCCTGCGGGTCCCACTGCGGCAACTCATCATGCCAACCCAAGAGTCCTTTACCCCTCAAACAAGCTTCGTAGAATTGCCGGGTTGAGCCGAGAGCATCTACTCGTTGCTGCCAAGCTATCCGCTGGCTAGTACCGCTGCGACCACAGGCCAGATAAGCCTCCGCCACCTCAGTTGGCACATGAAAGGGTTCCTTGATTGGCAGGCCCATCATTGTTTTGGTAGCGGCGATCTCCTCATCAAACAAGGCATAGCCATGAGCTTCAGGATTGTCGGTTAAGTTTGGAGAAGGAAACCCTATGTGGCTGCGTAAAATCAACAAAGAAGGGGCTTGGTCGTTAGCGATAGCAGCATGCAACCCAGCTTCAATAACATCTATTTCTTCAGAGTTGTCACCCAGATCCACCACATGCCAGCCGTAAGCCTCAAAACGTTTCTTGGCATCATCTGAAAGAGCCAACTCTGTGGTACCGTCAATTGTGATGTGGTTATCGTCGTAAATACAGATCAGGCGGCCTAAAGCTTGATGACCCGCCAGCGAAGCTGCCTCGTGGCTAATACCCTCGCTGAAGTCACCGTCGCTACACAATACAAACACCCGGTGATTGCAGACCTCTATGCCGAATCGGTGCCTGAGCCAACGTTCGGCCACCGCCATACCTACCGCATTTGCAAGACCTTGCCCTAATGGCCCTGTTGTTACCTCTATTCCTACGGTATGGTCCGCCTCGGGGTGGCCCGGAGTGCGGCTGTCCCACTGCCGAAAATTGCGTAGATCTTGCAGGCTGAGACCGTGGCCGGTTAAGTGCAACATGGCATACAACAAGATAGAAGCGTGGCCAGCGCTGAGAACGAAGCGATCTCTGTCAGGCCAGGTTGGATCTTCAGCGTCATAACGCAAGATACGGCTCCAAAGCACATGCGCCAAAGGTGCCATTGCCATGGCGGTTCCCTGATGGCCAGAACGAGCCTGATGGGGAGCATCCATGGCTAAGCCACGAATCACATTAATAGCCCGGGCTTCTAGATTTTTAGGAAATGAGGATTTGCTGAGATCGGATATCTCAAAAGGGGTTCCGTTGACGTTTTGAGGTTGTTGCACAGCATTCAAGGGAACAACACTACCGAGGCGGTAAATCCGTGTAGAAAGTTCTGACCGGCAATTGGACCGATCTCTCCAGCGCAGAACATGCCCGCGATTGAGGCATTATTTAAGGTTTCTGTGACCACACCGGCATCATGATTTGGTTCAACAAACAAATGAGTTCCCCTCCCATTGCAAGTAAACAGCAACGCTGAGCTGCCGCGGGCTTGCGCCATGAGTGTACGCAAGTCCTCATCTGCGGTAGCGGCATCTCGTACTTGAAACTGCACGGTTGTGCCAACCTCTATTGAGTCACCCACAGCTAAGACCTCGGCTTTCTCGTCAGCACCAAGCAGGCTGCGAATTAAAAAATCTCCTCGCCCAAACTCTGATTTGTGCTCATTCACGACAATTCCCATATGCAACCCCTTGCCTACCAACGTCCGGTCAGCCTCATCTAACTCAAGCAAGGTTTCCCGCAATCGTTGCACGGCAGAACGACCACCCATCTCAAAGATCATGTTGCCTTGTGATTTGGTGACGATGAACGGCCTGCCAATAGGTCGACAACCCTGAGAAACAACCGTGTTGATCTGAGTAGATGATTCAATGAGTACCCCAACTGCACCATCTGTATAAACAGAGTTGTTCAACATCAACCGGTTACCCCCCGGATGCCCCGCAGCCGAGGCTAAACCGCCCACAATTCTCAAGTGCGAGTTTTGAGCTAACAGAACATCGCAAGAAAAACTAAATGGGTCGGCTAAAAGCAGCAGAGTCCCCGTGATCTCATCTTCTAGGCCGTCTATACACCAGCCATCAGGTCTCTGCCGCGCTTGTAAACGAATTGGTTGCACCGAGCACTCAGATGCCGCCCATAGTGAGATAGCAGGTCGTTCTTCGATTTCGATGGATCCGCTAATCACCGAAACAGCAGTAGCGCCTATCACCACAGAAGGGTTTAAAGCTTGCCCAATTGCGGTCAAGATTTGTTCACTGCTATCGCGATGGGAGGACGTTACAAACACAGATACTAAGTCGGGCGCAGGGCCAACCGCGTCTAGAATCTCACCAATCACCTCTCCGACGGCACTAGCCGAGTCGGGGTGCTCTGAAAAAGCGGCCCCATACCTACTCACTGACTGTACGCTAGCCCGACGTATCAGCTGTTGCTGAAACTAAGCGACCTTCTCCATCTCTTGGTGATAGCGCTGTTTTGCAACCAACATGTCCACACCAGCATGACGAACTTCAGCTAAACCCAACAGCCTGAAAATGCTTATGAACCACCAGCCCAGATCAAAATTGTGCCAACGGCGAGCAAAACGAGCTGATGTGGGAGCTGCGTGATGATTGTTGTGATAACCCTCTCCACAGGTTAACCAAGCCAGCCAAGTCACATTGGTGGCACTGTTATTAAAAGGACGGTCTCCAAAGGTGTGGGCCACGCTGTTAATCGAACCTCCCAAACCGATGTAAGCCACCGTATGGACAACAGCAGCAATCCCACCATGCAGCCAACCCAACCACCACACCAACACAGCAATGCCTAGCACCAAACCAATGATGCCTTGGTTCAACAAAATGCGGTCTGGCCAGGTAATTGGAATGTCTTTCGCATATTTATCGGCTGTACGAGGATCGCGCGCCGAACGACGATAAAGAACAGCATTGGTGAGCTGCACCCTGAGCCAACCCAAACGAGCAGGGGAGTGAGGGTCTTCGGCAGTATCAGTATAAGCATGGTGTTTGCGGTGAACTGCCGCCCAATGCCTAGCACATATCCCTGTAGAGAACCATAAGAACACCTTGAAGGTGCTACGCAATACAGGGTGAAGCCTTACCGCTTTGTGGGCTAGATCGCGATGCAGATAAACGGTGGTAGACAGGTTGGCTAGCTGCGTTAACGCTAAACCTACTCCGATAGCGATGAGGATCTGCACGGGCTGAACTCTCCCACATTAAGTCTTGGCACATTAAGTCTTGGCACATTAAGTGCTGGCTAACAAACGCTAGCTGCTAGGTGTGCTACTGACGTACTTGTAAATTGGCGTGAGTGTGACCATCAGGCAATAACAAGAGTTACATAAGATGATGAACAAAATAAGAAGTGTTCAATCTACATACACCTGAACCGCATATATCTGAAACGCAAGTGTGTAGTACGCCTCTTGCTATAAACACACTAGCCTGATATGACGTGCGCCGTATTGTGATGCCCGTTGTGTTGTTGGCTATAGCCATCGGCACGCTGATTAGTTCCAACGCCTTGAGCAACCAACTCCACAACGATCTAGGCGAGATGATCGCCGATGATACGCAGCTTGCGAAAGTACAAACCCCGCTCATCTCAACACGACGCCTTACCAATGTATTGGCACCCTCGCTGGCAACACCGGAGTTGCGTAACACCCTTAACGAACTAATGGCGCGCGCTCCGGCTATTGCTTGCATGAGCGTGGCTTTAACCGAGCGACCCATGCCAATATATGAAAGTGGAACAAACCTAAGGCTCATGCCATCAGAAGCATCGCTGTTAGCAACCTTAGCAACAGCCTACAAAGAGCTTGGCCCCGACCACACCTTCACAACCTCAATAGCAGCACTTGTAGAACCACAAAACGGAGTGGTGAACGGTGATATCTACTTAGTTGGAGGGGGTGATCCTTTGCTACTCACAGCAGATTATCTAAAAGCTTTACCACCCAACTCCAACAGCCTGCATACCCCTATTGAAAACTTAGCTCAACAACTGGTGGATAACGGGTTACGCTTAGTCACCGGTGCTGTGGTGGGGGATGCTTCTCATTTTGACGACCTGCGCTATGTATCTACTTGGCCTGAATCCTTAGTACAAAGCGAAAACATCGGGACGCTTGTAGGGTTGCAATTTGATGATGGCTGGGTACGATTTCCCGATCAAAAAACAACCCAAGATGACCCTGACTTAACACAAGAAAACAAACCCGCATATCTAAGCGCTGAAGATCCATCCTTTTATGCTGCGGCGTTGTTTGACGACATGTTGGAAGCTCGCGACGTGGTGATCCGGCGCAGCCCTCGCTCAGAAGCATTACCCGAAGACGAACAAGTGTTCGTACTAGGTACCATACAATCAGAACCCCTACGAAAGTACTGGCAACAGATCTTAGAAAACCGCGATGTAGAAACTGCTGAAATACTGCTCAAAGAAATCGGCAGAAGTGCTACGGGGCAAGGCACCACCCAAGCAGGCTTAGAAGCCGTGAAGTCCATCTTTAACGAGCTTGATATTGATTCTGAGACACAGATGCTGGGCTTAGATGGCTCTGGCTTAGACCCTGCCAACCAATCTGCTTGCCCGCTGTTCGTTGCTTTGTTAGACAGCTCAGAGCTTCGCCCACTCTTTAGTGACCTTTTGCCCAGCATGGCGGACTCTGAGCCTTTCCAAGCCAAGCTAGCCAACATTGCCGATCCTGCCAGAGTGAAAGCATTGTCCGCAACCAAGGGGGACGCAGCGGTGATGATGGGCTACATCGATATTGGCTTCGGTCAAGAAATCACCTTTGTGTTCATGGCTAACCAACCAAACGCACAAAACAACATCACGCTTCAAGAATTGCAAGCAGACATCGTTGCCTACCTAGTTGGCTTGGAAGGCAAACCCAGTGTGGACGATATTGAGCTGTTACCCATACACAATGGATAATCCCTAATTAAGGGAATTATATAGGTTAAATGCGGCTATGCGGGGGTAGGCTGGCTATGTGGTTGAAGATCTCAAAAACCTCATAATTGCCTATGCTCGCCAAGAGATCGTCGCCCCTCTGCTTGCGTTGGGTAAGACCCTTAAGTACGGCATTTTGGGTGCATTTAGCCTTGGCATCGGCCTGATCTTCCTGTCCATTGCAGGGTTGCGCTTACTTCAAACTGAAGCGAGCGGTGTGTTTGACAACAACCTAAGCGTTCTGGCTTATCTGGTGGTGCTAGTAGGACTGTTGACTGTGATCGCTTTAGTGCTGTTGGGTCGTTCAAAAATCTCCCGCAGCACTCAAAAAGCCAACCAAGGTCAGCTCAAAGGAGACCGCCCATGACCAATTCGGATAGCGCTCAGACATTCATCACCCGCGACCAAATTCGCAATAAGTTTGCTGAACTCACCGGCGGCTCAGAAAAAATAACTGGACAAGCTCAAACCTCATTGTTAAGCGGTGGAGCGGTGTTACTGATGATCTTGATGGGTTTAGCGTATTGGTTAGGTAGGCGTAAAGGTCGCGCCGGTCGAACCGTGGTAGAAGTCCGCAGAGTTTGAACCGTGCCCGATCCATTGGCTTACCTGCGTCGTCAGACCTTGACCCGCGGGGTGGCTAATGGCAGTCGCATCTGGCTGGTCTTAGGCTGTACGGCTTGGGCAATCCGCATTATCAGACGTGCTGTCGGTACAAAGAAACTAAAAACAGTTCTCAGTGAGGAATTGCCACCTGCTCAAAGCCTGGTGATCACCCATCTGAGCGACAACACCAAGTGAAAAACAGTCTCCAAGTCGAGGAACTAGTACTGCTCTGTGACCGCAAAGGTCGCAAATACTTAGTGAAGTTGACCTCGGGTAAACAGTTTCATACCCATGCTGGCTCGGTTGCTCACGACTCCCTAATTGGTGCTAGCGAGGGCATACAAGTGCGCACCAACCGCAACGCTTCGCTTACCGTTTGGCGACCCACACTGAATGACTACGTGTTGAAAATGCCGCGGGGAGCACAGGTGATATATCCCAAAGATAGCGCAGCGATCTTAATGTTGGCCGATGTCTTCACTGGGGCACGGGTACTGGAATCAGGTGTTGGCTCAGGGGCTTTATCCCTGAGCCTACTGCGAGCCGGTGCTTATGTGTTGGGTTACGAAATTCGCGCAGACTTTGCGGCTCAATCTTTAGAGAACGTGGCTGGCTTTTTAGACCAAGAAGCTCAGCAGCGCTATGAGGTGCAGGTACGAGATTGCTATCTAGGTATTGCTGTGGACTGTCTAGATCGAGTGATTTTAGATTTACCAGAGCCTTGGCAGGTGGTGCCCCATGCTGCCAAGGCCCTTAATGCTGGCGGCATCTTAACTGCCTACACACCCAGCATCCTGCAAGCTACCCAGTTTCGCGAAGCTTGTGACTGCAAGCTATGGGCTCAAGCTTGCACCGTGGAGATCCTCCACAGGAACTGGCATATCGAAGATGAGGCGGTTCGCCCGGAACATAGAATGGTAGGACACACTGGATTCGTTACCACGGTGCGTCGTTTGGGGTAATTCTGCGAGGCTCACACCTCAATGAAAATACATTCTCCGGGGCATTCCTCAGCCGACTCAATGGTGGCCTCTTCTTGGCCTTCAGGCACGATAGCCAGCCCCTCCACTCCGCCGGGTTCGCTGAAAACTTTATCGCCCTCCTTCACATAAGCCAGACCATCATCAAGCAGCGTGAAGACATCTGGGGCAATCTCTTCACAAAGACCATCACCTGTGCAGAGATCCTGATCGATCCATACCTTCATTTGCATCGGAGCTGTGGCCCTTTCATATCGCTAACCGTAGTAGGCATTAGGCAGTACCGGCATGATTTACCGGTGTATAGAGTAGGCATTAAGAACGATGAAAGTATAACCCGCTTAGATGGCAACCAAGCACACTACGAAAATACCTTGTGAGCCGTGTAACATCGCATTGAATGCAAGATCGGCAAGCATCAGAACCAACTGAACCCGACAATCAAAACCTTATCGGGGCTCAAGAACAGGTTACTGCGTTAGAAGACGAGGTTGCGGTGCTCCGTCAGCAGATGCAAGACAATCCAAAGCAAGTGCGGTCGTTAGAAGAACGGCTCTTAGAAACTAAGGGTCAGTTATCCAAAGCTGTTTCGCAGAACGAAAAACTCACCTATACCTTGCGCGAAGCCCGCGAGCACATAGCTGCGCTGCGCGAAGAAGTGGACAAGCTCACCCAACCCCCCTCAGCATACGGCACCTTTTTGGGCAGCAATACCGACGGCACGGTGGATGTATTCTCTGGTGGCCGCAAGCTACGCGTAGAATTGCATCCCGAAATCACCGGGGAGAACCTCAGTTTGGGCCAAGAGGTGGTCTTGAATGACTCCTTAAACGTGGTGCTGTGTCGAGCGGGAGACAGCACCGGCGAGGTGGTCACCGTCAAAGAAATGCTCTCCGACGGCTTGCGAGCCATTATCGTGGGCCGTGCTGATGAAGAACGGGTGGTGCAACTAGCCAACACATTGATCCAACAACAGACTAAAGCCGGTGACACGGTACTCCTAGACTCTCGCTCAGGCATTTTGGTGGAGCGTTTGCCACAACCCGAAGTGAAAGACTTGGTGCTTGAAAAGGTGCCGGACATTACCTATGAGCAGGTAGGCGGTTTAGACACTCAAATTGAGCAGATCACCGATGCGATAGAGCTGCCATTTATACACCAAGACCTTTTTGCTGAGTATTTGTTGCCAGCGCCCAAAGGGATCTTGCTTTACGGCCCGCCGGGTTGCGGCAAAACCCTAATTGCCAAAGCCGTAGCCAACTCGTTAGCCCAAAAAGTGGCCGACATGAACCCGAACAGAGAGGCTCGGTCTTATTTCTTTAACATCAAGGGTCCTGAGTTGCTCAACAAATACGTGGGCGAAACCGAACGGCAAATACGTCTGGTTTTTCAGCGAGCTAGAGAGAAATCCGCTGAAGGTTGGCCGGTGATCGTGTTCTTTGATGAGATGGAATCGCTGTTTCGCACCCGCGGCACGGGCATCAGCTCTGACATGGAATCCACCGTGGTGCCTCAACTATTGGCTGAGATAGACGGGGTAGAAGCCTTGCGCAATGTAATCGTGATCGGGGCATCAAATCGTGAAGATCTGATCGATCCAGCCATCTTGCGACCCGGTCGGCTGGATGTGAAAATTAAAATTCAACGTCCAGATGCTGATGCGGCCTGCACTATATTCTCTCGCTATCTCACCTCGGACCTTCCAATAGCTGCTGACATGGTTGAGGGGCTTGGAGGAGGCGATCCAGACAAAGCTATTCAGTCAATGATCGAACAAACCGTAAGCGAGATGTTCTTAGAAGCAAAACGCAATGAGTTCTTAGAGGTGACCTATCAAAATGGTGACAAAGAGATCATGTACTTCAAGGACTTTGCCTCTGGTGCCATGATCGAGAATGTGGTACGACGAGCCAAAACCTTGGCCATTAAGCGCACCCTACAAGGTGGCAGCCGCGGCATTCAGATGAACGACCTCCTCAACTCCATACAGCAGGAATACCGCGAACACGAAGACCTTCCCAACACCACCAACCCTGATGACTGGGCCAAAATCTCAGGAAAAAAGGGCGAGAGAATCGTGTTCGTGCGCACGCTCTTGGCCACTGAAGAATCTAGCGAGGGTGGGCGCTCCATTGAAGGTGTGAATCCGGGGCAATACCTGTAAGTCGCAACAGCATCTGCTTTAAGAGCACGAGATGGCGTGTGTCTGTGGGGTAGCGTGCCCACAATGACGGTGCCAAAAATCTGTGGAATCGAAACCGAGTATGGGATTATCCATAACGGGGTTGAGGATTCCAATCCGGTCGTGGCCTCTTCTTTGTTAATCAACTCCTATCTCGTGGAGATGGCACGCTCAGGTGAAGGTGGGCCTGCCGTTGGGGTTAGCTGGGACTTTGAAGATGAAATGCCCGGCAACGACATTCGTGGCATTACACCTCTAGATTCATTAGCACCTGAGGTAGAGACCCATCTTGTTAACTCGGTACTCACCAACGGTTCTCGCTACTACGTAGATCACGCCCACCCTGAACTATCCACTCCTGAGTGCAGCAACGCTTTGGATGTGACTTTGTACGACAAAGCCGCTGAGCTGATATTGATCCGCTCTATGGAGGCTGCTGCTAACGTGTTGCCCCCAGAACAAGAGCTGGTCGTATATAAGAACAACTCCGACGGCAAGGGCAACAGCTACGGCTGCCATGAGAACTACCTCATGTCACGCGACACTCCTTTTGCTCAAATCGTGACACACACCACCGCCCATCTAGTCACCCGTCAAATATTCACTGGCTCTGGCAAGGTGGGCTCAGAAGCGCCTGCTATGAGCACCGGCGATGTGCCATTTCAGATAACCCAACGAGCAGATTTTTTTGAAGAAGAAGTTGGTCTCGAAACCACTTTGCGACGTCCCATCATCAACACCCGCGACGAACCTCACGCAGATGCCTTACGCTATCGCCGGCTGCATGTGATCACCGGCGATGCAAACATGTCTGAGATAGCAACCTTTTTAAAGGTGGGTAGCACTGCCATCGTATTAGCCATGATCGAAGATGATGTGCTGCCCCGTGAACACCGCTTCGCCTCGCCAGTACAAGCCATGCGTCAGGTGTCTTACGATGTGAGCCTCACTCAACCTCTAGAGTTGGCAGACGGAACCACCGCCACAGCTTTAGAGATCCAGTGGGATCTGTTGGATCAAGCCCGTAAGTACGCCAACAGCCATGGACTTGACAGTGTGGGCGGCGAGATTGCAGAAACGGTGATTGAGCGTTGGGAACAAGTGCTGACGCTTTTGGAATCTGAACCGATGTCGCTAGCTGATCAGCTCGATTGGATAGCCAAGTACCAGCTTTTGCAAGGTCTCAGCCAACGACATGGGTTGAGCCCAACCGATGCCCGCTTGCGCACATTAGATATCCAATATCACGATCTGCGCCCCCATAAATCGGTGGCAGCCCGCGTTGGCCTCCAAACTTTGCTAACCACAGAGCAAGCTAAAGTCGCCATTGCTAACCCACCCAGCGACACAAGAGCCTACTTTCGGGGTCAGTGCCTGAAACGCTGGAGCAGCAACATTGTGTCGGCTAACTGGGATTCTTTGGTATTTGATCTAGGCGAGGATTGCCTGCGAAGGATGCCGCTAGCCGACCCCAACCAAGGTGCTGCCTCTCATGTGGATGATTTACTAGCAGGCTGCGAGTCGGCCACCGAATTGTTGCAACGCTTCAGTAAGTCTAACTAGACCCTAACTAGGCCAACAAGGTTTATGCCAGCAACTTATTGTAAGGGTGTTGAAGTGTAGGCGCGCTAAGATGATCGTCACCTACTTGCAAGGGACATAGCGATGAGTGAACGAGAGCAAATCAAAAAATCAACACCCCAACGGCGAGAGGCCGAGATAGAACAATCACCTAGTAATACAGAGCAAGGTGAAGAACTAAAGGCCGAGTTAACTGATTTGCTAGACGAAATTGACGAAGTACTGGAGTCCAACGCTGAAGATTTCGTGAAGTCATACATCCAAAAGGGCGGACAGTAACCCCATTTAAAGCTTCATAGAAGCCTCGGCCCTAAAAAGAGATGCATCTAAAAAGGGACGTTGGAACATTCTCGGAGTATTCTGGTAGCAGTGACATTGCCCCTTTTTGAAGCCGGGGGTGATCCGGGCCCAAACTTTGCCGCTTTGCTTAGTGTGGCTGGGTTAACACCGCCAGTGCCCGCATCTCCTACCGACCAGCTAAACATTGTTCATGCCACGACGGTGGTGGCCATTCGCTGCTCCGAAGGAGTTGTGATGGCTGGTGACAGGCGCGCAACAGCGGGAAACCTGATAAGCCATCGCTCTATCGAAAAAGTGTTTCCAGCCGATCGTCACAGCGGTGTAGCAATAGCTGGTGCTGCTGGACCTGCCATGGAGATGGTACGGCTATTTCAACTACAGCTTGAACACTACGAAAAAGTTGAGGGTAAGGCCCTGAGCTTAGACGGTAAGGCCAATCAGCTAGGCATGATGGTACGTAACAACTTGCCAGCAGCTCTCCAAGGTTTTGCTGTAGTGCCCTTGTTTGCTGGTTACGATACAACACGCGATGTAGGACGACTGTTTCAATACGATGTTACCGGTGGACGCTATGAAGAGCGAGAGTATGCGGTCATGGGCTCTGGCAGCTTGCATGCAGGAACCGTGATCAAGCTGGGCTATCAACCCAATGCCAGCACCGACACGATGATAGATCTAGCAGTGTCAGCCCTGTATCGCACCGCCGAAGAAGATGCCGCCACTGGTGGTCCTGACTTGGTGCGTGGGATTTATCCGGTTGTGGCAGTGCTGAGCGTTGATGGCTTCCAACGTGTTGAAGACACAGAAGTAGAACATCGCTTTCGTGATTTGCTGGTCAGCTTAAACAACGAACAGGCCAACACAAGGTGACGGCCATATCCTCAGCTAATCAACTTCAAGGGAGCCTGCGATGAGCATGCCGTTTTATGTGGCTCCCGAGCAGATGATGAAAGACCGTGCAGATTTCGCCCGTAAAGGCATCTCACGCGGGCGAGCCCTAGCTGCGTTAAGTATCCAAGACGGTGTCTTGCTCTGTGCGGAGAATCACTCCAGAACCTTGCGAAAGATAAGCGAAATCTACGATCGGGTAGCCTTTGCTGGAGTCGGGCGCTACAACGAGTTTGATCAGCTGCGCATTGCGGGAGTACGCCACGCCGACCTGAAGGGTTATACCTATAGCCGAGAAGATGTAGACGCTCGCAGCTTGGCTAACCAATATGCACAGCTCTTGGGGCAAACCTTCACCCACGAGTTAAAGCCCATGGAGGTGGAGATCCTGATAGCGGAGGTGGCTACCAACTCTGCTGAGGATCAAATGTTTCACGTACTCTATGATGGAACGATTAACGACGAGTCTGGCTTCACCGTGCTAGGTGGAGCTGCCAATTCAGTTGCCGAAAAGCTTGATCAAACCTACGAACAAGACTGGCAACTATCCGATGCCCTTAAAGCAGCCGCAGAAGCATTGTCACATCACGAAAAAGATGCTCACGAAAACAGTATGGCGGTGTCGGGTGTAGCCGATCTTGAAGTGGCCTTGCTAGCTAGAAATCATACGGGACGGGCCTTCCAAAGAATCGAAGGCGACGAGCTAGCCACCTACCTGCGTGGATAAGCGCATCTTTGGCATTGAGAATGAATACGGCGTAACTTGCGCGCTGCGCGGGCATCGCCGTCTTAGCCCTGACGAGGTGGCCCGCTACCTATTTAGGCGAGTGGTGTCCTGGGGACGCAGCAGCAACGTGTTTTTAACTAACGGTGCGCGCCTCTACTTAGACGTTGGCTCTCATCCCGAATACGCCACACCAGAATGCGACTCAATGTATGACTTAGTGGCTCACAACAAGGCAGGGGAGAAGATCCTAGAAACCCTAGTCAATGGAGCAGAACACCGTCTGCGCGAAGAAGGTATTCAAGGAGACATATTTCTTTACAAGAACAACACCGATTCAGCAGGCAACAGCTACGGTTGTCACGAGAACTACCTCACTAGGCGACAAGATAGTGTTGCGGAATACGCCTCGGTCTTGATCCCATTTTTGGTTAGCCGTCAAATCTATGCCGGTGCGGGCAAGGTCCTGCAAACCACACGAGGGGCCACCTTCTGCCTAAGCCAGCGAGCTGAACACATTTGGGAAGGTCTTTCAAGCGCTACTACACGATCTCGTCCAATCATCAACACCCGCGACGAACCACACGCCGACGCGGAGCGCTATCGACGCTTACATGTGATTGTCGGGGATTCCAATATGAGCGAATACACCACCTTTTTGAAGGTGGGCGCTACCGCCATCTTGTTAAGAATGCTGGAAGACCCCTCTGTGGCATTGCGAGACATGACCCTAGACAACCCGATACGTGCTATTCGCGAGATTAGCCAAGATCCCACCTGTCAGCGCCGCGTTCGTTTGGCCAGTGGCCGCGAAGCTCGTGCCTGGGACATTCAGGCTGAATACCTTAACCGAGCCCTAAACTATGCCGACAGCAGAGAACTCGACACCCAAGAAAAGCAGGCACTGCAAATGTGGGAGCACTGTCTCACTCAGATCGCTAAAAACCCTCTCACCTTAAATCGGGAATGCGACTGGGTGATGAAATATCAGGTGATTGAAGCTTATCGCAAGCGCCATAATCTCACCTTGAACGATGCACGCGTAGCATTAGTTGACTTGCAATATCATGATGTAAACCAGTCACGTAGTTTGTATTACTTAATGCAAGATCGTGGAATGGCTGAACGTATGTGTCTCGATGATGACATTCACCATGCGGTAACAAATCCTCCGGCCACCACACGAGCTCGTCTACGCGGCGAGTTCATTAAAAGAGCTAAAGAACGCAAGCGTGATTACACCGTAGACTGGGTGCATTTAAAATTAAACGATCAAGCCCAACGAACTGTGCTATGCAAGGATCCGTTTCGAGCCTACGACGAACGGGTCGAAAAACTTATAGAAACTCTTTGAAAAGCTAGCTCAGGCAAGACGCGTCTATGATCATCCACTCAAAGCTCAAGCCAGAACAAGTCCGTCTAGAGCGTCTGCTACGTCTGATTGCAGCGTTGATAAACGCGCCGCGTTTTTTGTCCATCGAGGAGTTGCAAACCAAAGTGGGTTTGGCAAAAGGACAGGGGGAGGCTGGCTACCCCTCAGATTTAACAGCGGCGCGACGGGCCTTTCATCGTGACATGAACGAGCTAACTGCATTAGGAGTGCCTGTAATACGCGGGCGAGCAAAGGTATCAGAAAAAGACACTTGGGGTTATCGCATTCGTAAGCAGGACTACTCCTTACCAGAGATGGACATTGCATCTGATGAGCTAGCTGCTCTACACCGTGCCACAACCGCAGTACGCTTTCATGGGATATCAGGTGCCGAAGCGCTTTGGAAGTTAGGGGGTCAGGTAGGCGAGGGCACCGACACCGAGTTAGCTGCGGTGCCCATGTACCCTTGCTTAGCTGACCTGTTCAGGGCAATCACCGAACAGCGTACGGTAAGTTTCGACTACTCAGGCCAGCCTCGTTCAGTGGAACCCTGGACATTAGCCTTTGATCAGGGCCATTGGTACTTAATGGGGTTTGACCACACTCGTCAGGACAAGCGCACATTCCGGGTAGATCGAATGGTCGGCCAAGTAGAACTGGGGAGGCCCAACGGATTTAAACAGCCTGCCGATGCTCCCAGATGGGTATCCATTCAGCCATGGAGGTTAGGAAACCAGCCAGAAATAACAGCTCAGCTATGGGTGGATGCTGAGCAAGTTTCATTGGCTAGCCGCCGTCTTGGTCAAGAACCAGAAATCATAAAGGACGACGGATCAGCCGTGTTTACGGTGCAGGTTAACAATGTGAATGCTTTTCGCTCCGTCGTGCTGGAGTTCTTGGAGCAGGCTGAAATTTTAAAACCCCTCAAGCTACGAACCGACTTTGTAAGATGGTTGGAGAAGATCAACAAATGAGCAGGTTAAGCGCGCGCGATCGCTTAGGTAGGATGCTAGAACTTGTGCCTTGGGTGATGTCTCAAGGCGGCGCTGAAATTGATGAAATCGCACGACGATTCGACTACCCATCAGATGAGCTGCGCGAAGACCTCTCAAGAGTGCTGTTTATGGTAGGGCTTTACCCATTCACTCCCGATCAGCTGATAAACGTGATCGAGCTAGATACCTCCGATGACAACGATAAAACCCAGAACGTCGACATCCAATCGGCTAATCATCAGAAAGCTAAGGTAGACCGGATTGCCATCAGCAACGCTGAGTATTTCTCCAGACCACTACGCCTAACCCCTGCACAAGCATTGAGCTTGATCGGAGCAGCCAAAGCGCTACTAACCGATACACATAGCGATAGCCCACTAACGCGTGGACTAGATAAGCTCGCTTCGGGTCTGAAGATGAGCGGCGATGAGGATCTAAAAGTGAACTTAGGAGATGCCCCTCAAGAGTGGATACAAACCTTGCTAAGAGCTGTGCAAAACCACCTGAAGGTACAGATCAGATACTTCAGCTATGGTCGGGGCCAAATTACTGATCGGATTATCCAACCGCATCGCGTCTTTTCAGAAACGGGCAACCTATATGTCCGTGCTCATTGCGAGTGGGCTGACGGGATTCGGGTGTTTTTGATTGATCGCATCAAGAAATTGCACATAACGACAGAGCGATTTGATCCACCCGACCAAACCAACCCTCCGTCAGCTTTTCAACCCCGTGATGAGGACCCAAGAGTGGTGCTAGAGCTAGCACCCGAAGCCGCATGGGTGCTTGAAAAATATCCTGTTGAACACTATGAACAGCACTCCGACGGCAACATTCAGCTCACAATGCCAGTTTCTGAGGTGAGGCGCCTAGAGGTGTTGCTGTTGCAGCTAGGAACACACGCAGTGCTTCAAAGCGTGGAGGGGGCCTTGCGGATGGATCTACCCAAAAAAGCGGCTCAACGGGTGCTGCGCAAATACCTCTAGCTGTCAGATCATGAACAACTTAGCGAGCGAGGAATCAAATCAAGAGGTAGAGGCAGACCAACCCAAGACCACCATGCGAGTCATCGTGGAATGGATGACAGTACTAACTGCGGCCCTGATGCTAGCGCTGATATTAAGGTCGGTGCTGTTTCAGGCCTACTACATTCGCTTCACTTCAATGGAACCAACCTTGCAAAATGGAGACAGAGTGCTGGTGCTCAAACATCACAACAACCTCAGCAGGGGTGATTTAATAGTTTTTGAGCGTCCTAACGGTGTCAGCGGACATCCAAACGATGATCTCATCAAACGCGTCATCGCCTTGCCCGGTGAGGTCATCAAGCTAATAGATGGGGATGTCTACATCAACGATCGGCGGCTGCATGAGCCTTACCTAACAACCTCGGGTATCACCACAGGCACTCTAGAGCTAGCCTGCCGAACAGCAGCTGAACAAGAAGGTTGTTTAATAGGTACTGAAGAGGTGTTTGTGATGGGGGATAACCGCACCAACTCCACTGACAGCAGAGCTTTTGGCCCTATCTCTGAAGATCTGATCGTAGGTCAAGCCATTATTAGGCTGTGGCCGGTTAACGAACTGGGACGCATTTAAAGCAACAAAGCCCCGCCAAAGCAATATTGGTTACTGGTAGCTACTTTCGGATCGATGAGCATCAAAAAATGCCGGAAGTTGGCTAGATTCGCTGGTGTCATGAAGGGCGCAATCTTCTGGGGCACCTAAAATTGCCCTAATCCCGAAGGCCGCTCTCAGATTAGCTTTGCTCAACACCTCACACGGTGTGCCTTGAGCCACCAAGCGGTTTGCTAGCAACAGCACCCGATCACACACCTCGGCTTCATCTAGATGATGAGTGGACATCACCACGATTCGACCTTGGTTGCGTTCCTTCTCGATGACCTCCAAGATGATTTCTTGGCTGGGTAGGTCTAGACCTGTAATAGGTTCATCCAAAAGCAGCACATCCGCATCTTGGGCAAGAGCTTGGGCCACCAAAACTCGCTGGCGCTGACCTCCAGAAAGCTCCCCAAATTGCCGTCCCAACAAATCCATCACCTTCAAACACTGAGCAGCATCATGCACTGTGCTCATATCTGTGGAGTTCAATGGTTTGATGAGGCCACGAGTACGGTAACGAGACATGCGCAACACGTTGATAACCGTTACCGGCAACCAAACGCGGTGACGATGTTGTTGAGAAACTAGGGCTGCGGTGTGGCTGCCTGGTTGCGGGTTAATGGTGCCTTGCCAAGGTTGGTGCAGCCCACACAAAACACACAAAAGGGTGGTCTTGCCAGAACCGTTAGGCCCCATTAAGGCCGTAGAGGTGCCTGGCTTAAACTCACAGGTGATATTGTTAAGAGCTTCTTGGCCTCGCCTATAACCTGCGGTTACACCCTGAAATGTGATGGCCTGGCTCATCTCGATCATGATACATGGCTGCTGCGATAGCAGGTTGTTATGGCATCCATCATGCGATCAGTATGGTCGCTGAACACCCCATCAATACCCAAGTTCAACAGCTCGTTGAGAACTCTAGGTTGTTGAGCGTCCCAACCAAAACAAAACAACCTAAACCGATGAAACAAAGTAACCAAACCTCCGGTCCAGTCGGATTGGTGCAGGTTCACGGACTCAACACCAGCTTCTGCGAGCTCGGCAGCATGGCGTTCTGAGCCTTTATCCATGCGGCTCAGACGAGTGGAATGGCACAAGCGCACATCGGGCCAAAAGGTTCGTAAAGATCGCAGCGTTGCTAAGTCGGGATGGCACAACCAAACCCTTTGGCGCAACGATGAGCCCAGACGGTTGGCAGCTTTATCTACGCTTTGCATCACTGCCTGTGCTGCCTTTGGATCTTTAAGATCTAAGGCAAGTTCAAAGTCTTGCCCGCAAGCTGTAAACAAATCATCTAAGGTAGGAATGTGCTCGGGTAGTTCCGCGCGACAACATTTGGCTAACGAACGACGACGAGACCAACGGCTGCCTTTTACCCATCCATCGTGGTCAAGCACGGCCTGACCATCAACCGTTACCCAAGCATCACTTTCTAACCCGGTGGCACCCATTTCCAATGCTCTTGAAAACGCGGCCAGAGTGTTCTCCCGCTCGTGAGCCTTAGCTCCCCGATGGGCAAAACCTACAGGTGGTTGCCGTAGAGCTTCAATCCGAGGAGTTCGCTGCTGTTTGCTCACCCCTGTATCTTTGACCGTTGCGATTGTCTTGGACAACCTCAGCAGCTAAACAGGGTTGTAGCCTTTGAGCCGTGGGTAACCTCGGTTGGCCTGAGATTACAGTGATTGTAGTGGTAGCCCTAGTGGTGCTGGGCCCAGATAGGCTGCCCCAAGCAGCCCAGCAATTGGGCAGCATGATTCGAGCGTTCCGCAAGATCTCAACAGGGTTCCGCCAAGAGCTGCAAAATGCCTTAGACGAACCCTTAGAAGCTAAGGCCCGCCAACGCGGCGCAGAAGCAGTTGCCCAAAACCAACAACCCCAATCAGCAAAGCCAACACCAATCGCAGGCCAAGCTGAACCAACCACGACCACAAAAGAACGAGATGGCAACACCCCGCCAAACGACAGCTCGTGAGCGGCTCTAGCTTCAGCCGCTTACGCTTTGGCAGGTTTCGCAAACCCTCAAAGGGTTTGACCTCGAACAAAGATGCTGACCACAAACCTGCCAGCAACCAATCTGATAACCGCACCATGCCTTTGATGGATCATCTCGCAGAACTGCGCGCTAGATTGATCAAATGCGCCTTAGCAGTGCTTGTTAGTGCTATAGCTTGCTGGATTTTCTATCCCCAAATCTTGGACTTCTTGGTGAATCCCTACTGCGAGGTTGTCTCATCAAAGGTATTGGCAGAAGAAGCCGAACGTCAAAACCTATTTGGAGGTTGTGAGCTATTGGTGCTGGACCCCTTAGAGCCTTTCTCAGTACGGTTAACCGTGGCTGGTTACGGAGGATTGACCCTAGCTATCCCGGTGGTGCTTTGGCAGCTCTGGCGTTTTGTGCAACCGGGCTTGTTTCGCCGTGAACGCAAGTTAGCCACGGCTTTCACCGCAGTCGGGGCTTTGTTGTTCTTATTAGGTGCGGGTTTGGCTTACTGGAGCATTCCCCGTGCGCTGAGCTTTTTAGCCAACATAGGTGGAGAAGACATGGTGACAGGTTTTTCACCAGCCAAGTACTTATCGTTTGTAATCAAGATGATGGTGGCCTTCGGAATAGGTTTTGAATTTCCTATTGTGTTGATCTTCTTGCAAATGGCAGGCATTATCACCTACCGCCAACTCATCCACAGCCGCCGCTTCGCCATCGTGGGAATAGTTGCTTTGGTGGCTGTTATCACCCCTAGCGGCGACCCCTTCACCCTGGCAGTGCTATCGGTACCCATGTATATCTTCTATGAAATAGCTATCTTCATCGGTTGGCTACAGGTGCGCAGTGAGCAACGCCAGTTAGCGCTAGATGCCGATACATAGAGCGCAAGATTGGGGAGAGGCCGGTGGGCTAGCTTCCAGCGGGGTGCTCGTTTACAACGACGCTGCCGCTAACGAAGTAGTTCAAAAGGCCCGACGAGCAAACCAGCCACTGCCTGAATTGGGCTTACTAGGAGGAGATCTGTATCGCACGCTCGGGGGTGGCGCACAACAACGTAATCTCCACTCACCTAAAGCCTGGCGATTTAAAATAGATGTAGGAGCAGTGCTACTAGATGGGCGGCTCTTCTGGTTTTGTTCTCATCTGCTGGCCCGAAGAGGAACATGGAGCGGTGAAGTGTTAGTTGCCATGAACGCCGCCTGGCTCAACAAGTTAAACTTAGGGCCGAAGGCACACCCAGGCGACGGTTTGCTAGACATCTCCCTTGGCAATCTGGCGGTGAACGAGCGGTTGAAAGCCCGAAGACGAGCGCGTACCGGCGACCACCTACCACATCCCGACATCTCTTATCGGCGTACTAACGCAATGCAAGTGGAGCTAGCACAGCCCACACCGGTGTTCTTGGACGGCATCAGCGTGGGTCAAGCCAGCAATATTTCACTACGAGTAGAACCAGCAACTCTCACCATAGTTGTGTGAACCCATACCTACCTCACACCCTCTAACGATAAACCCATTAATGTAGCTAGCTACTACTAGCATTTGCTTAGTGACTCCCCAATCGGTCAAGCAGCAATTGAACGCTCAGGTTGAGCAGCAGTCGGACTGTTTGATCAATGTATCCCATCAGATTCATCAAACACCCGAGCTGTGCTACGAAGAGCATGCAGCTCACGATTTGTTGTGCGGCACCTTAGAAGATGCTGGCTTGGATGTGGAACGCTCAGCTTTCAATTTAGATACCGCGTTTGTAGCCCGAGCAGGCGACAGCGGCCCTAACATAGCAGTGGTTTGTGAATATGATGCCCTGCCTGAAATCGGACATGCTTGTGGGCACAACATCATCGCCGCAGCAGGTCTAGGTGCTGGCCTAGCGGCTGCAAACATGGCGCAAGAACTCAACGGACGGGTGAGCATCATCGGCACACCAGCCGAAGAAGGCGGGGGCGGCAAGTGCCTAATGCTAGAACAAGGCGCATTCGCTGAGGTGGATGCAGCCATGATGATACATCCAGCCAACTATGAACTCTCGCGAATGAACGCCATAGCAGTCGAACAAATTACAGCCACCTATACAGGTTGCTCAGCTCACGCTGCTGCCTCCCCGCACAAGGGTAGGAATGCTTTAGACGGGGCTGTGTTGGGTTACATGAACGTGGCAGCCCTACGTCAGCATATTTGTCCAGATGAACGTGTCCACGGCATTTTTACTCACGCTGGAGACAAGCCCAACGTGGTGCCTCACAACGCTGCTTCACACTGGTTTGTGCGTTCTCCCAAACTAGACACTTTGGAAGAACTACGAGAGAGGGTAGTGGCTTGTTTAAAGGCCGGTGCCACAGCAGCAGGCGTTACCGTGGACTGCCGTCGTACAGCCCCAATTTATGCCGACATGATCGACAACCAAGAGATACTGCATCTGTACGTGGACAATGCAAAAGCAGTTGGACGGGTCGTATGCGAACCCAGCTTTGCAACAGCGGTGGTAGGGAGCACAGATATGGGCAACGTCAGCTATGCGGTGCCGTCCATTCATCCCATCATCAAAGTTGCTCCACCTGAGGTCACCATCCACACCCCTGAGTTCGCGGTTTACGCTCGTTCTAATCAAGGCGATCAAGCTGTACTAGACGGGGCCAAGATCATGGCAATGACCATTGCCGACCTGTGGTTAGACTCAACAAAATTGGAACAAGCCAAACACGAACTGCTCCAAAGCTTGCAATGAACCCATATCTTGCTGAGGAGTTCACTCCTGCCGAAACCGACATCTTAAGACGCTACTTCACGAACCTAGACAAGCCTGTCTTCGCTTTGGTGAACCTGCCCGAAGTGGTTAAAGGAGCACTGTTCGCTCGCTATAGCCGCTCTACAAAGTCGCTCAGGAGACTGTTTTTGGACGAGTTCGTGGGGGAGTTGGACATCAGCGGAGACGTGAGCATCGATGCCACTGTGGGCTTGCGACGTGCCGAAGAGCTATACGACCGCATTTTTTTGGAATATGGCGACGATTCGGTGGCACAACTTGGAGGTGTTCACCTAGCCTGTGAGCAAGCCTCCAATATCTTGACCAAGGTGTTGGAATGGGGACGGTTGATGTCCTATCTGGAGCAATCCACACGATACGTTGACTATCTAACTCGAATTGGTGGGCGTTACCGCTACTATCGCGACCCGGAAGTGGGGGAGTCGACCCTCTCTGGTCGCTATGTAAGCGATATGGATCGTATGTTTGAAGCCTACGGAGAGCTGCTTGGGGTCATGACCAAGTTTTTTCAAACACACATCTCTAAAACCCCCAAAGATGCTGATTTTGCCTATCGCCAAGCCATCCAAGCTAAAGCCCTAGACACTGTTCGCGGTGTGTTGCCAGCGGCCACTATGTCCAATGTGGGCATGTACGGTACAGGGCAATCTTATGAGCTACTGCTGATGCGAATGCGTTCGCATCAGCTACCTGAAGTGCAAAACTACGCCGAGTTGATGCTGACAGAGTTACGCAAGGTAATCCCATCGTTTTTGAAACGAGTAGACCTAAAGGATCGGGGCGTAGAGTGGAGCGCCTACATGGGTGATGTGCAAGAGTCAATGGAAAGCGTTGTGAGCTATCTACTACCCGAGGAGACACCCTCAGCAGATGTTCCCACCGTGCAATTGGTTGATTTTGATCCCGATGCAGAAATCAAAATGGTTGCCTCAATGCTTTATCCCTACACCCACCTGCCCTCACAGCAATTAGAGCAAGAAGTGGCCGCCATGAGTGTAGAAGAACGTGTGTCGGTTATGCGGGCCTATGTGGGGGATCGCTCCAACCGCCGCCACAAACCCGGACGAGCCCTAGAACGGTCAATATATCAATTTGACATCTTGGCCGACTATGGGGCTTTTCGGGATTTGCAACGCCACCGTATGCTCACCTTAGAGTGGCAAAAGTTAAGCCCCCGCCACGGTTATACCCAACCTGAAGCCCTAGAAGCTGCTGGTTGCGCTAAGATCTTTGATGAGGTCATGGAGCGTTCAGCAACCCTGTATGAGTTGCTGAACCATGACTTTCCTGAGCAAGCCTCTTACGTTGTCAGCTTAGCTTACAAGGTGCGTTTTGCTATTGGGCTTAATGCTCGCTCAGCCATGCATCTCATCGAATTGCGTACGACACCTCAAGGTCATCCGACATACCGTGAGATTGGTCAGGAAATGTGGCGGCTAATCCGAGATAAGGCAGGCCATACGGCTGTTGCAGAAATGATGCGTTTTGTGGACCTGCGCGAAGAAACACCCTTAGGACGCCTAGCCGCTGAGCGACGTACCGACAAGCTGCGGCAATTACGAAATGCTTTGCCTGAATCGATAGAAAGATGATGCCAGCAAAAAAATAAGCCATAAAGTCCACCAATAGGGTTGCTTGATGTCTATGATGCGCGCTGGCCCATAAGTTGCGGGAGGTAACAGGGGACGATGAAAAACCCCGATGAACCCAACGATATTGCTGAAGACGGTTTCTCAGAAAGTGACTTCAAAGATGTTGAAGAAGGTTTCGACAATAATCTAGATGTTGATCTCGATGCTGAAGATTTCGATGACGAAAATCTAGCGAACGGTCTCGACGAGGATGATCTTGCCAATGATCTCGATGCCGAGGACGATAGCTATGTCGACGAAGACGATGATACCGATGCTACTGTGATCTCTGCTCGCACCTCAACTGCCCGCACCTCCAACATGGCTGAAGAAGAAGATGGGGAAGCCGAAGACATTGACCCAGACAACGTGGAGGCTGATCTAGACACCATTTTAAAAGATCGTTTGGCAGCTAGCGACGATGAAGCAGACGAAGAGGAAGAGGTTGCGGAGCCAACATCTAATGCCGTTAGTCAGGTGAAGCCTAAAAAAGAAAACGAATGGACCTGTCAGGGTTGTTTCCTGATCGTCAACTCAGCCCAATTTGGGCCACGCAATAGTCCACGGTGTCCTTCAGGAGAAGATCCCTGCCCTTCCTTAGAACGCCTGTGACTTCGCAGCCCGCGAGTTCAAAACAGGCACTTCAGAAACGAAGACAACTAGAAAAAGCTCGTTTAGCTTGTAGCAACGATGTTAGTTCTTTGGTGACTTTAGCGCGTGAGGCTCGCCAAGAAATGCTGCAATACCGCGGCGGCAAGCGCTGGTTAGACACCGAGGCACAACAAGAACCCCTAGAGGACTTTTTTAAACAAGTGCTTGCAGGCACACCATCTACGCTGAGTTTCAACTCATCTCTACAAATGCTGGCAGTCGGAGTGTTCGTCGGCATTTGGGAAAACGCTGTAGTGGGTTATGGCTGGATTAGCACTCAACAGCGGCATAACGGCAACCTACTAGCACGCATCAACGAGTTGTATGTAACCCCCGACGCTCGCTCGGTAGGCGTAGGAGAATCACTGTTCAAAGCATTGAGGACTTGGGCACTAAGCGAAGGTGCTCAAGCAATTGAAGGTTGGGTGCTGCCGGGACACCGCGAGGCTAAGAATTTCTTTGAAACCTTTAAGATGACGGCCCACGCCCTCACCGTCTACTCGGAATTGACCTCCTTGCCTCAAAAACAAGCACCACAGCAGTGAGCAACCCCAAGTTGTGCGTTGGTGCCCTGCTGGTGTGCGACCAAGCAGTTTTGCTAATTCGACGAGGCAACCCACCGGGTGAAGGACGTTGGTCGCTGCCGGGAGGTCGTGTCAGATACCGCGAACCCATGGTTCAAGCCGTTGCCAGAGAACTACTAGAAGAAACTGGCCTAACTGGTGAGGTGGGCGAGTTAATGGGATGGACAGAACTCATCAACCGCAATCGTCACTACGTGATTGCAAACTTTTGGGTGTGGATGAAAACCAATACAACACCAACAGCGGGATCAGATGCTACAAAGGCTGCTTGGGTGCCCTTGAAACAAATAAACGACTGGAATTTGGTAGACGGCCTAGCTGACTTCTTACTCAAACACAAAGTTACCCGCTAATAGGCTGCAAGCTCTTAGATGTGTCAGTTTTGCTTGGGGGAGCAGCGGATTTTAACTCAAACATGGCCGCTATTTGAGGTACTCGCTCCGACAGCTTCTTAACCTCGTCTAAGAGTTCCTTATCAGGGTTTTTAGGCACCCCTTGAGGCTGCACAGTGCGGCGTACCGGCGAAAACGCCACAGCCCCCAAAACCATCATCCAACGCTTTGATGGTGTTTCGCTGGTAAGAGCAGCATTTACTGACTCGGTGAGGCGCGTCACTATGTCTTGAGGTAACGGCACGCCCGCTTTAGGAGGTCTAGAGCTAAGCCGTAAGGCTCGCACCATCCTGCCATCGGCCAAGGTGGCTGCCACCTCCGTCAACCACTCTGAGTGTTCCTTGTCTACTCGTTGAGCAAGCTTATTACGCAGTTCCTCAGCTAAAGCCTTGGCATCCTCATCTACGGCACCAGCTTCTGCGGCCACCACCACCGAGCGCAGGTCACGAAGATCTAGCTCATCAAACCCATCAAGAGCAGCATCAACCCGATCGCGCCACTCAGCAGCTCTAACATCTCCAAGCAACTTACGGGCAACTAGTAAATAATTGTTTTCAACCTCAAAGATAGGGTCAGCTACCCCCTCTGAAACCTGTTCGAGTTGCGTAGCTTGGCGATCCTTCTTGCGTTGCTTGCTAAGGGCTTGCTCAACAGCATTAACACCCTCACGCACCATCTTCTCTGCGATCGGTTTTTCTTGCTCTGGCAGGGCCGCTATCAGAGCTTCACGATGTGAACGACCCGGGCGTAAACGCTTGAACTTGGGTTGCTTATCTTGACGGCGCGAGTCGTCGCTGCCCCCTGATTGTTTCTGACCCCTACGCCTAACGCGCTTGGGCCTGTCTTTAAAGTTTGAGGTTTGGTCGTCTGATTGGCGAGCATCTGTTTTACGACGCTTGCTACCCGATACAAACTGCGTCGTGATCAGAGGTTGATCTCGCTTAGAACCTAATATCTCTAAAGTTTCTGGCATGGGGGTGTTTTTAGGCTTTTGCTGAAACACCTCAATAATCTCAATGCCGTCCATGTAGAACTCAGCTTCCACGGTCAGCTCATCGCCCACGTTCACAGCAAAAGCAATCAAATCTTCTGCTAGCTCGCCTTTAGGTTGACGAGCGCCAGCGGCGCGCCAGGTCCAAGAACCATCATGACGCTTGCTAGTGAGTTCAATCTCAATTCTACGAGACATCCATGCTCAGGCTACTTGGTACTTTCAGCATTGAGGCAAAACAGCCTCAGCCGAAGCGGCGAAACCTCCCAAATCAACCACGGTACTGGCCTTAGCAGGAGTTAACCCCATAAACACCTGCGGACTCCAAGCCAAGCTAGCCTCTACCATAAGCGCTGTAGAATCGCCTGACTGTCTTATGCAGCCAGTCAGGCGAATGTTTTGCGAGGTAGTTTGCGACACATCACCGCTTTGACAACCACCGCTGGCACATCCTTGTACAAAAGTTTGAGCAGCTCGCTCAGCTCGGTGAGCTGCCAAGTTGCGTGTAGTAAGTAGCTCACCGTGATCGCTCACCGAACCGGCAGCAACCGCCACAGCCATGCCCAATGCCAACAACAATATCGCTGTATGCATCAGCTAAGGGGATGGCTGAAGAGGCGCAATGCTAGCGGCCACCACATGATCGGTTGCCCAAAGCGGCCCTAAAGTCACAGGACATCGCACCACCACGGCCACCTCGTGGTTAGCGTTGCTTGTTGTTTGAGGCACCACAGCCACCTGAAAATCAACTGCGGTTTGATCGCATACCCCAGCAGTGGCACCCCATCCAGCTTGTTTTACAGTGGCAGAAACTTCATCCCAACGAGACCTAGCCGAAGCTGAACCTGTAAAGGGATCAGAACGCCTTAGCGTATCGGCTGCTTGGTGAACGGCAATTTCGGCAAAGGTTACGCTGCTGTGTCGAGCTGCACCTAGTGTGCCTGCTGCATCTAGCACCACCACCGCTAACATCATTGCTGGCAAGATCAACAAAAAAGCAATGGCATCGCTCATAGCCGAAGCCTGCTCAAGATCATCTTCAACATGATCTTGGGATATTTAGCGTGGCTGATTTCCCAGCAGAACGGCAAGCCACAGCCGATGCTTGCAGCGCGGCCACACGAGTGTTCAGTGGTGCTGCAGTCACCGCGGCGATGAGGTTACAAGCGTCGGTATACAGCGCCACAGCTTTTGGTTGCACGGCTAGGTGCTGCGTTTGCGCTAGCGTGGCAGCAGCCGCTGCTGCCTGAGCCTCAGAAGGCACCTGACCCTCACAGTCCCAGCCTGCTGCTATAGCCGCTTGAGCCGCCGCGGTAGCAGCAGACTGAGCAGCTGCTGAAGTAGCTAGACGAGTAACGTGACGCACATACAACCCTGTTACCAAAATCAGCAAAAACATGATCAGCACAGAAGTGCGCAGTACAACCAGCGAGGAAGCCATTAGCATCTAGCTGCTAGCAGAATCATCTAAAGCTCACGAACACTTATTATTGCTGCCCCAAGTCCCCCCAACTGCTTTGCACAAGCTCTCGGTGGTGATGAGATCTTTTTTAATGTTCTGATCGTTGGTGCCAACAGGTGCGTTGCTGCTGAGCTGAGCGTAGACGATAACGGTCACGATTGCAGCAGCAGCAACAGCCACCACAATCAAGATCATTTGAACGATGGCAGATTGCATTTGAGTTGTCCTCCAAAGAGATATTTCAAAGAGATATTGAGTTTCAGCTTGTAAGCGATACGTTTGTAGGCGATGCAGACATAAGCACAGCTAGAGCGGCTTGCATGACCAACCGGTGAATCACAACACGAAGATCACCGATGCCATCACCGCGAGGCCAGCAATTGCTGATACCAAGGTCACCGTTGTGCCAATGGCCCGGCTCAGCTTGTCTATGGCTAAGCGACACTCCGATTCCAGGGTACGTACTGATCTAGCCAACGATTTATCCAACAAGTCCGAAGAAGCTGCCCCCGCTCGTTCCGCAGCCACCACAGAAGCCAGCAAAGGCTCTGCTGGCGAACCTGCAATGGCCCCGCTAACGGCAGGCAGAGGATCACGTCCAGCCTCCAGCGCTGCTCCGATAGCACCTTGAGCCACGGTAAAAGCGCGGCCCGATACCGTCAATGCCGAGTTGACAGCCGCAGCGTTGATAGGTTGACCCGCAGATGTCAACAAGCGCAGCTTGCGCATCCACTCTAATATTTTCTGATCTCGCTGACGACGATAAGCCTCAGCTACCAAACGACGAATGATTGCTGGCAGCAGGTGTGGTAGCCATGTTCCCGATACCGTGGCCAACGTTAAACTGGCACCCCAACCCCCCACAGAGCGGCCTGTCAAAAGCCCCGCCACCACACCAACGCAAGTTATCGTCCAAGCTACAACCACGATGCGATTAGGGGTCCACCCCATAGCAGCGGCCTGCACGGCGACATGGCGGCTTGGCTTTGGGGTGGCCAACAGCATCGCTATGGCTGCCACGCCAGAAAATCCAACCAAAAACATCATTGGCTGGTCTTCCAAGCAGGTGCCAAAATGCGTCCACAAATCGCGCTAGATAACAAGGCCAACACCAAAAGCATTTGCTGTCCAACCGGTGAACCAAGCCATTCACCCACATCTTTAGCGGCAAAGCCGGTTATGGCTATCATAGCTATTGCTAGCACCACAGTGACCGCTATCTGCGGCATCATCACAGCCACATGACGGTGAAAGTAGCGAGCAGTATCGGCTAATTGAGCGGCTTCCTCGGCTAACACGCTAGCCAACCCCACCCACTGAGCACCTCCCCGGAAAGCCTCTATAAGCACGGTTGCGAGCATTTCAGCAATAGGTCTCTGAATGGTGCTGGCAAAACGATTGGAGGCCTCCACCAAACCACCTGTTTCGCATTCAGCAGCTAGCTGCTTAACAGCGATGCCCACTCGCCCCTCAACCAAATGAGCGGAATGTTGAATGGCTTGCACAACGGTTGGAGCTACCAAGGCTTGGTTGGCCAAGCTGTTGGTTAGCTGAGCTAGCTGCTCAGCTTCTTGCAAACTACGCCTCGAACGAAACTGCACCGCAATCGCCACAACACAAATGCCGGTAAGCACCAAGGTTGCAAGCCCGATGATCGGGCCATACAACAACAGTCCTGCTAACAAACCAACCAACAAAGCCACCACAGCCACAACGCTGCCAACTGGCACAGAGCGCTGCGGTGCCAACATCACGCTTCGCCACAGCATTTCTGAAGGGCTTTCGCTACCTGTGGGCCACCAAATAGGCACCATCAATAACAACCCGGCAAATACTACGATCAACAACTGCACCGTCATTTGGCTATCGCTTCGGTGGTTGCCATCGAGTTATCTACCACCGACTCATACAAACGCTCAATGAGACCATGAGGTCTGCCCACCGGTGAAGCCCAACGCTGTCCTGCCTGTAATGCCCACAAGCAGCGAGTATTGATGGAGTCGTTACGGTCGTCGTAGCTCACAATCTGAGACACATCAGAGATCACCCGTTCGCCTAACTCATTACGTCCCATCCACACCAACAAGTGGACGGCGATGGCGATTTGTTGGCGAGCAAAACGAGCATCGGCTCCCTCGCTGCATGCGTATGAGAGCAGCTTGGCCAAAACCCCTGGCCCAGGCTGGCTGTGCAGCGTGACCAAACAGCCGTTCAGTCCGCTGCTCATAGCATCTAGCAGGGCTAAGGTGCCCTCACCTCTAGTTTCGCCGATAACAAGCTTGGAAGAATTGGCCCGCTTGGCATCACGAATGTGGTCGCTCATCGAGAGCTTGCCCACACCATCGTTGTTGGCATCTCGTGTAAGTCGCTCGTAGGTATTGGAATGAATGTTGTATTGCGCAAGGCGCAGCTCAGGAGTATCTTCGATGGTGTCGATGCGTTCTGATCCATCCACCTTTGCCAAAAGGGCCTGACATAACGTGGTCTTCCCGCCCCCCATAGCCGCAGCCACCACCACATTGGCTCGGACTTTGCCCGACACCGCGCCCACCAAGATTTGCTGTAGCGGAGCACTCGCCACGTTGAGATCGGCCAAAGTGGTTTTTCCCGCCATGTTCGAGCGCAACACCATGGTGGGCGGTTGACACATGAACGCTTCGGCGTGAAGCCGCCATCTCTTACCTAGACGAATATCTAAACGGGTATCTAACATGTCAAAGCGCTGCGGATGTCCACCCGAAAAGCTGGCTAGATGCCGTGCAGTTTCAATCAGCTCTTCACTGCTGTTAAACGGTGATTTACGTTTTTCGCGCTGCCCTTCAGCACGATGCACGATCATGCACTCACCACCTCTGATCTGAAACTCCTCTACCCCTGATTCCTCCAACAAATCGTTCAAGCGGCTTTGTGCAGCGTGAGAGGCCGACCAAAGGTGCGTCTCTCGATCTAAAGGATCAAGACGTCGAGGAGCTATAGCGGTCCAAGACAAACGACGCCCCAACCGTTGCAAGCGGCGACGATCGGTTCTAGCTAGCTCTGTCGACACCCACAAGGTGACCACTTTTTGGCGACGAAAACGCTGCGATTCGACTGGTTCATCGCTCACAACTATCGAAACGATGGGCGTGGCACGACGGCTGCCAGAATCCAAGCGAAGCTGCGAACGTATGTCGGTGCTCTCGGCCGTGGTTATTCGCAGCACAGCAGCCGCTGAAGCCACCGCGGACTCCAAACGAAACTCCGGTTGATCATCTTTCATTACCAACACGGTGGGATGGCCGGTAGCAGAAGCACTGTCTACCTCGGCGGGGGAGAGGGCCAACACTACACCTGAAGCCACCGAAGCGATGCCTTCCATAACCTCATCAATGAGGTGCGCCTTGCATTTATCTGTCAGCCAGCGATCAGCAACCACCAACAGCACTACTGCTCACCCTCGCCGCTGTCAGTTAAAACGATTTCGCATTGAGGCCAACCACTGGGAGGGGATTGCCATATCCACCACTCGCGATCGGCCAACACCTCGGCCAACTCAGGCGTAACCTCTAAGGTGACCTTCATGTCAGCCCCTTCATCCTCAACTGCTACAAGCCTTTGAATAGCGGTAGCGCAGCCCCCCGGAGATGATGCAAACACGGCTGGGTCACCTGCGGCTGGGCCAGGGCTAGGCCACATGCTGGCACTTGCAACAAAAGCCATCAAAGCAGTAGCACGCTCATTGTCACTGCTGCGGTGAGAACGCAGCATTTGTGCTGCCACAAGGCTGCCTTCTGGTATATCTACAGAAGCAGCCTTGTTCTTTAAATCGTCAGGCTGTACAAACAATGAAGCCAAGCCAGCAGGCACTGGAATCAACGTGTGCTCGCCTACCGGATGGTCTTGCAGCCAGCGCTCAGTGGTAGCAACTACTAAAATTTCTGCTTGCCCATTTCGTTCTAATGACAGCAAAAAAATGGCCGCGGTAGTTGCTGCCAACACCAGCAATACTGCCAGCAGACGCCAGCGCAAGCTCACAGGCCAAGCAGTCACAGATCTAAGAGCCTTGCTGGTCTCAGCTACCACAACGTCACCTGCTGGGTGAGATATCCGTCGGGCTCACGAAACCATGACAAATCCTCAGCCACCACATGGGTATAGGAATCACCCTGATTGGAGGTGTACCTAATAACAAGCTGCCACTGCCAAAAACCCTGACGGGGTATTACCCAACGACAATGGTCATGTTTGGCACTCCATGTGCTGGACAACGAGAGCACTTTATTAAGCGGGCTGGTCCATGTAGGGAGATCAGCAGAAGAACACCAAACAGTGGCCGGGTCGTTTCTCGTAAAGGCATCGGTGTACCATTGCTTGCGTTGCGAACTCAGGTTCTGCCACAACGAAGCTGCTTGACGCGCCTGCGTGGCTGCTGCCGTATTACCGGGGGAAACCAGAACAGCAAGATCAGCGCTGTCATGGGCCAATAGCTCGCGCAGAAATACCCCAACATGAGTGGCAGTCCACAAACACCCACTAGCAGAGGACTCCGACACGTTCAGGTTTGCACCAGATTTGAGCGCCACCCAATGCCGTGCTGCGCTAAGCGGGCTTGATGCTGCGGTCAAAAACCAACGTCCGCCGGGCACCTCAAGATGATGCGGGGTAGCAAAACCACTCGGATAGGGTACGATTGATTCCCAGCGCAACGCGCTGCGTAACTGATTATCTGTTGCGCTGCTCCAAGAGGTGCTACAAGCAACCTTGGGGTTTGGCTTGTTGGTTTTATCATCATCTTTTTTCTGCCTAGGACAATTGTTGGGGATGCCATCGGTCATGCAATGAGGTTGAGGATTTACCGATGGCTCAGGTTGAGGTGTGGGGAGTGCTGTGGGGGGTGGATTATTGGGCTCAGTTGGGGAAAGATGCTGGTGAGCTACCTTCTGATGTCTCCGGCCACTCCATTTATGATCAACATCTGTATGCCCTTTCCAAACAGTCCAAGTGCCCGGACCAGTCACTCTAGGCGTGCTGCTGTGAGGGCCATGTCCACAATTACTGGTATTACGACAAGAACTTGTTGCATTGCGCGTTATGACAACCGGTTGACAATTGCCAATGGTTGTCAAGGCACAAACACTAGGGATCACTCTTTCGTAGTGAGTCCAAAAGTTCACATGTGTCCAAGTAACCCGGCAATTGCTCACGTCCACAGGACATGTCGCGCCAACGCCACTAACTGAAATCCACTCATGCTGCTCATGTGCAAACACCTCGCGCACTTCAGGGTTGATTGCAGCGAACCCCACAAACAAAAACACCATCAGCAACATGGCAATCAGCAGACGTGTTGCATCTGAGCGCGATTTGGGGCTCATCGCAAGGCCTCAGAAGCGCTATATCCACATCCCACATAGAGATCATTGGGTGCTCGGCTATCCAATCCAGATTGACGTGCCCACACATAACCGAGCACCGCATGAAAGCAGTCATGCGGACTGTCGGGTAACCCTAACTCGGCGTTGTTTTTCGCATGAGCTTCCGCTGTGTCTAACAGCGGTTGCCAACAAGATGGCAGCACTTGCCCCAAGGCTCCATCAGCAGAGCCGCTGGGATAAGCAGGATTGAGATGATCGCCAACAACGCGAAGGCATTGTTGGCGCAGCCAACCCGAAGGGCGTGGCGCGGTGGGGTTGTATCCTTGAGAAGGGCAGACTGCTAGAGGTCTTGGAGCATCCTCCCCATGAAAGGCATAGTTGATAGCTGCGCTGCCAACACAAGCCAAACCCGCTTCACTCCACCAATATCTAGCTCGGAGATGCTCTAAATGAACCAAAGCGCCAAGGCAAAGATACAGACCTTGAGCTGCAAAGGTGCCTTGAACAGCTTCGGAAGACCCCGCGACGGCACTGAAACGGTCGCTGAGGCACTCTTGCAGCCATAAGCGGGTGTCGACATTGTCTGGAATGCTGCCATCTTGGTGACCATGCCGATAGCGCAGCTCTTCCAATCCTTCGTGATCAACAGGGATCTTGCGCACCAACGGCCAACCCTGTTCATCCCAGCCCAAAACATCATCGCCAAACGCATAAAAAGCGCTGTTGCGGGCCCATCGTTGTAGCTCAACAACATTAGGAGTAGGAGTTGATGATACCCGTGCAGAGGTTTTAGCTAGCTCTTTACCAAGCGACCCTGCTGTCGCGGCGCTGATTTGGGAGACACCGGTAAAGCCAGGCACACCAGTAAGCGGTGCCGAAAGTGCGGGGAGCGCCATCTCAACAGAATCTTGAGCCACAGAAGAAGATTCAGCAGAACCACATCCCGCCGCACAAACGACCAACAACGCAAACGGGTATACAACAAAGCGGGCGATGCCCATAAGGCCCTCTCTTGTGTGATTCTCGACAAGGGCCCAACGACCGATAGGCATCACTCAAGGCAACAAACTGTCCTCAAGTCAGCAATAGCAGTATATAACTATAATTTTCAGTAATCAAATAGTTTTTTCGATTACTTTAAATCTAATAAGCTATGTCTTATGCGCTAGCACATGTTTTAGGCAAGGGACTTCAGCAGCTCCTGCTTGAATCATTGCGGCGATGGAGTCCTCCGACACAGGTGCAAAATTCCATGCATCCACGCCAACATTGATTTGCTGGCCTTGCTGTTGCCATGAAGCGTGGACATGGCCATGCAAGAGCCAGTCGCCAGTGTCAATGGGTCGCCACTCGGCAAACTTCTCCTGATATGTTAAACCTTGCCTGTAAGGAAAGTGGCTGAGCAGCACCCTACGACCTGCCACAGTATGAGCCTCGGGGTTATCAATGATCTCGTGAATCAAACCGATCTCATAAAAGTCCACACGCTTCGTTTTGAACCCTTTATGTCCTTGCCAACATCGATCATGATTTCCCGGTACAAAAATCTTGCGGCCCTTGAGCTTGGCAACATACTTACCAAGCCCTCGCTTACGTTTACCCATCACCAAATCGCCCAAAATCCAGACCTCATCCGCATCGCCAACAACGTCGTTCCAGCGCTCTACCATGGTTTGATCCATCTCGGCTGTGCTAATGAACGGCCGGTTGCTGTACCCAATAATATTGAAATGTCCAAAGTGATGATCAGATGTGTACCACCGCATTTATCCATTATCTCCGGTTAACTAAGGCTGACAAGCCCACTGTGACCAGTCGTCTTTTTCATTGACCCTTTCGTAATGTCGAATAAAGGCCGCAGCACGCAGGTTGGTAGAGGGGTCTTCTAGATTCACTGACTGACCGTCATGGCCTCGCACTGCCCATTCTTCATCTCCCCAACCTGTGAGCCAACCTTCGTTGATCTGTAACAAGCCAACGGATTCTTGTCCCCATTCCTCCATATAACGCACCGATGGATCACCGTATGATTCGCATTCCATCACCGACAACACATCGTGTACCTCGTCTTCAGGGAAGACCTCTAACACCAAGGCACGCCAACGCTCTACTTCAGCAGGGTAGATGCTCTGTGAAGACGCGCTCATGTAGCTAAGCGCGCCAAGCATCACAGCGGACACACCAAGAAATGCAAAAAGATATCTTCGGATATGCAAGATAATCAAGGGAAGTTCTTTGAATCCTGAGGTTCATAAACCACTCAAGACGGCAAACTCAATGCCAACGAACTAAAGCTAGTTTCTAAGCTACCTATAATGATAGCGCGTTAGTTGCTCAGGTTCACAACATTGGGGCACGTCATCTGCGGAGGTGTAGCAATCTGCATTCTCAAAACGTTGAGAATGCAGATTATGTAAAGTTACGGGATCGTTTATGTGCAGCACGCAGTAGTAACCTATCCAACCACATCGCGGAACAAACGAGGGTCATAAGGTACATCGCAACGCTTTAAAGCAGCTTGCCAAGCAGGGCTATGTTGCATAATGCGGCGTAAGATCAACACTAAGCCAGCACAACTAAAACGCGATGCGGGGGGAGTCTGCAACCCCAGCACTCTGTTTACCTCTGTGGGAATGGTGGTAACAGCTCCGTTCAACAACACCCGATAGCCGATCTTTTGAGATGCTGGCAGAGGCGGATTGCCCAAGAACGCTAACGCAGCGTGCATCCCAGGGCTAGGGGCAAGATCTGGATGCGAGGTAATCCAGCGACGTAACCCCCGAGCTGTTGTGGGCATGGGTGAAGCCCCCAACATCTCCCCCGCCTTGGTTTGCTCAGACACAAACTGATCGGCTTCAGCCTCGCTCAAACGGCCCCGAAACCCCTGATATGCCTCTAAGAAAGAATCGGTAAGGGTGTTATGTACCCATGCTGCGAACTCTGAGGTTGAAGCACTATAGTCTCGGCCACGATGCGATGATCCGCTCACTCCCCTATGAGCGGCCCTCACCCGACTAATGGCCTCCTCAACCTCAGGCATAGCCCCATAAGTAGCCGAGGTCACATAAAACGATGTACGGCTCAGTCGTCCCAGCGGATCATCCCGATAGCGACTGTGGTCGTCCACGCCCGCCGCTACCTCAGGATGAGCAGCCTGGATGAGCAACGCCCGGATGCCTCCCACAAACACGCTCACATCCCCAATGACCCACCAACTAACCGAGCCGGGCCCGCACAAACCTGGATCACCTTGGTACTCGCTGGTGCCAGAAAGGGGCATGTCGGCATGAGCAAACATGCCGCTAATTGAGTTAATCACCCTGGTTCGTAAGTGATGAAACATGAACAATCTATATTATCGCCACCAAGTTGGTGTTAATTAGCTATTGTCCCTGCATATGGAACTACTACCCACTCCGCAATCTTTCCTAGAAGGTCTCACGTTTGGTGAGAGCCCACGCTGGCATGAGGGCCGTCTGTGGTATTCAGATTACTTTAGGCATCAAGTAAGAGCAGCCTCTTTAGACGGCATCGAGGAGGTGATCGTAGAAGTACCCAGCCAACCATCTGGTTTAGGGTGGCTGCCTAACGGTGATCTGCTGGCGGTCTCAATGCTGGATCGTCGTGTGCTGCGTTTTGATGGCTCTGCTCTACACCTCCACGCTGATCTGTCAGAAATCGCCACGTCTCATTGCAATGACATGACAACCGATTTGCAGGGTCGAGCCTATGTGGGCAACTTTGGCTTTGATCTCCACGCCGGAGCAGATGTAACCCCCGCTACTGTTGCTTTAGTACATCCTGACGGTGCTGTAGAAGCAGCAGCAGACAACCTTCAGTTTCCCAATGGTGCGGTCATAACGCCCGACGGGAACACCTACATCGTGGGTGAAAGTTTTGGCTGCCAATTCACCGCTTTTGATGTGGGAGACAATGGTCACCTCAAAAATCGTCGTCTTTGGGCTGCTGTGCCAGGCATGATCCCCGATGGCTGCTGCATGGATGCCGAAGGAGGTATTTGGTTTGCCGATGCAGTAGGCAAGGCTGCCCTGCGAGTGCTTGAAGGTGGTGAGATAACTCACCGAGTAAACACCGAACTCAACTGCTACGCTGTAATGTTGGGCGGCGAAGACCGTAAAACGCTGTTTTTGGTTACAGCACCAGGCTTGCATCCCGACGAGGTCTCAGGTCGATACCAGGGCCGAATTGAGATGGTTACAGTTGAAATACCAGGAGTTGGATTCCCGTAGCCTGACTAGCGGCCTAAAGCAACCATCAAGGCAACAACAAACTAAGGCAAATCGAAGCGGTCTAAGTTCATAACCTTGTGCCAAGCGGCCACAAAATCGTTCACAAACCTTGCAGCACCGTCGTCACAGCCGTAGACCTCAGCAATGGCTCGAAGCTGCGAGTTAGAGCCGAACACCAGATCAGCAGCGGTTGCCGTATAACGCAGCTCGCCGCTAGCGCGATCTCGTCCTTCATAGATTCCCACTCGGTCGGCAGATACCTTCCACTCAGTGTCCATGCTCAACAAGTTGGTGAAAAAATCGTTGCTCAGCGCACCGGGCCGATTTGTTAGCACCCCATGGGGAGATTGACCAACATTGGCATCTAAGGCACGCATGCCACCAACCAGCACCGTCATCTCTGGTGCGGTTAAGTTCAATAGAAAAGCCTTGTCTACCAGCAGTTCCTCGGCAGGCCGCTTATGGAAATCAGCCTGATAATTGCGGAAACCATCTGCGGTGGGTTCCAACACTGCAAAGCTCTCCACATCGGTTTGGTCTGGCGTGGCATCGGTGCGCCCGGATGAAAATGGCACCTCTACGCTATGCCCAGCGTCGTTGGCAGCCTTTTCAATTGCGGCACATCCACCCAACACAATTAGATCAGCCAAAGAAACCTGTGCGCCACCTTGAGAGTTAAAGTCTGCCTGAACCTGTTCTAAGACTGCAATCACCTCAGACACCCCAGCAGCAATATTCACATCCCAGCCATTTTGGGGTGCCAACCGTATACGAGCCCCGTTAGCTCCACCGCGCTTATCGGTGCCCCGAAAAGTTGAGGCGGATGCCCAAGCTGTGGCAACAAGCTGTGAAACCGATAGACCAGAGTTCAGCACCCGCTGCTTGAGACTGACGATATCACCATCGCCGAGGGGCCGACCTTGAGTTACGGGCACTGGATCTTGCCAGATCAACTGCTCAGCGGGAACCTCAGGACCCAAATAGCGTGACACAGGCCCCATATCACGATGGGTGAGCTTAAACCAGGCACGCGCAAAGGCATCAGCTAGCTCTTCGGGATGCTCATGGAAACGACGAGAAATAGGCTCGTATATAGGATCAAAGCGCAACGCCAGATCGGTGGTGAGCATTATCGGGGCGTGCCGTTTATTAGGATCGTGAGCATCAGGTACCGAATCATCAGCAGCACGATCTGTAGGCCGCCATTGCTGAGCACCCGCAGGACTCTTCGTAAGCTCCCACTCATATCCAAATAGGTTGTCAAAATAGCCGTTATCCCACACGATGGGGTTGCTTGTCCATGCTCCTTCTAGGCCACTAGTAATTGCATCTCCACCTACACCAGTACCAAAAGCATTGCGCCAACCAAAACCTTGATCTTCAATAGCGGCAGCTTCGGGATCATCCCCAACATAAGTGTCGGGAGCTGCCCCATGAGCTTTGCCAAAAGTATGGCCGCCTGCAATCAGTGCAACAGTTTCTTCGTCGTTCATGGCCATCCGAGCAAAGGTCTCGCGAATATCAATCCCAGCTGCAATAGGATCAGGATTGGCATTAGGCCCTTCAGGATTCACATATATAAGGCCCATCTGCACCGCTCCAAGCGGTGTCTCCAAACTGCGTTCACCACTGTAACGCTCGTCGCCTAACCACTCGTTCTCCGAACCCCAGTAGATGTCTTCTTCAGTACCCCAGATGTCAGGGCGGCCACCACCAAAACCAAAGGTTTTAAAACCCATGGACTCCAAGGCCACATTGCCAGCCAAGATCAACAAATCAGCCCACGAAAGCTTGCACCCATACTTTTGCTTTATCGGCCATAGCACCCGACGGGCCTTATCCAAGCTGACATTATCCGGCCAACTGTTGAGAGGAGCAAAGCGTTGCGCGCCGGTGCCACCTCCACCGCGGCCATCACCAATACGATAAGTGCCAGCGGCGTGCCAGGTAAGACGAATCATCAACGGGCCGTAGTGGCCATAATCGGCTGGCCACCAGTCCTTAGAATCAACCAACGCATGCGCTATGTCTTGTTTCACCGCCGCCAAATCCAGCGACTCAAACTCGACAGCATAATCAAAGCTTTCCCCCATGGGGTTAACTTGCTCGGAATGTTGATGCAAGATTTTTAGGTTTAACTGCTCAGGCCACCACTGTTCGGTTACCGATGTGCCTTTAACAGTGTTGGCACCCGTGAAGGGGCACTGCTTAGCAGTGTCAGTCATGAAACTCTCCTTGAAGCCGTGGCTATGGGCAGTGTACCTTGACCTTTTCAAAAAAGAGGGTGTCGGAGGGGGGATTTGAACCCCCACGCCCATAACGGGCACTAGCCCCTCAAGCTAGCGCGTCTGCCAATTCCGCCACTCCGACATTACCACCTGAGACAGTAGCATCTAAGACCTTTATCACCCGCACCTACTACTGTTTAGCTGGCATCTAACAGAAGGGCGAGTGCCAAAGTGCAGAAGCTGAAGATAAGCGCGGCCACTATGGTGAGTCGATCCAAATTTTTCTCGATCACGGTTGAACCAGCAGCTTGGGTCCCAAAGCCCCCACCAAACATGTCCGAAAGCCCACCACCTCGGCCGCTGTGTAACAACACCAATGCCAACAGCCCAAGGGCAGCAATAACGTCTATTACTACTAATGCAATGGTCACCATCAACAAGGCTACCCGTCAGTGATCCCCAATGAGCTATCCAACACACCACTAGTTTGTAATCATTGCTCACATCCTACTGTTAAGGGAGGTATTTTGACGGTACGCCACATTGTGGCTTTGGCGCTTGCGCTCACACTGGGCTCGTTGATAGCTGGTGCCTGCTCGCAAGCTAACTCCAAGACCAGCGACGATGCCGACTCCGCTCAAGGCAGTCCAACAGCATCAGCTGCAACGCCACCTACGCTTAACGCTAAACTAGCCGATCAAGCCAAGCCTCGGGTTAACAACCCCACACCAACCACAGCAGCTTCGGCAACCCCAACAGCCACAACCAGCCCACCGCCTCCCCTGCCTGCCCCGACACCAATTGCAATAGTGTTACCTCAAGAACCACTGGCGTTTGAAGAGACATTGGAAGTAGCCCAAGCTCTGGCAGCAAACATGATTTTGCCCAGCGACTGCGGCAATCCATTGCCCCGGCCTGATCTGTTGCCCAACTCCCCACGCTCCTACCGTTCTGGTATCCATCAGGGGGTTGATTTCGTGTGCCCTTCATTAGGACGCTCCGCTGTGGCGGCATTAGACGGACGGGTAGTGCAAATCATGGACAACTATCGACACCCAACTCCCAATGACAGATTGCAACTTCTAGGAGTTGCAGCACAACTAGCTGCCACGCCTCCTTTTACCTTGTTGTCCCTTTATGGAAACTATGTAGTGATAGATCATGGGATTACACCGTTTGCTGGCCACATCATTTCGATATACGCCCATCTACATGAGGTAGACTCCAACATCCGCATAGGCCAAACCATTAGCGCCGGTGAGAGGGTGGGAGAAATCGGCAACTCAGGCACCGCTGCATCCGCAGCAGGCGATGTCTCAAAAAATGTTCACCTACACTGGGAACTGCACTTAAACAACCTTTACTTGGGTGCTGATCTATCCACACAACAAACCCGTGAGGTGTATACCACATTGTTCGCCGAGGCAATGCGCTAAAAACCAAAGCTACTGAAGGCGAAAACGAACTATGCGCGAGAAGCTCTCCGCTTCTAGGGAAGCACCACCCACTAAAGCGCCATCAATATCAGGTTGTGCCATGAGTTCGGCAATGTTGATCGGTTTCACCGACCCACCATATTGAATGCGAACCCCATCGGCTGCCAAAGCTCCAAATAGCTCACGCACCTTATTGCGAACAACAGCACAACCAACCTGTGCATCGCTTGGAGTAGCTGTTTGACCAGTGCCTATGGCCCATACTGGCTCATAAGCAATCACCATGTTGGCTACCTGCTCGCGCTTAATCCCGGCCAACCCATGTTCTACTTGAAAAGCAATCCGAGCCTCAGCTTGTTGATTGCGACGTTCTTCAAGAGTCTCCCCGCAACACATGATAGGGGTCATGCCTGCGATTAAAATAGCTTTGAGCCGGCTGTTCACATCCTCATCAGAATCACCAAACAACTGGCGCCGTTCTGAGTGGCCAGCGATCACATATCTTACCGCTAACTTGGCAAGCATTGATGCCGACACCTCGCCTGTCAAGGCTCCTTTATCCTCCCAGTGACAATGTTGCGCACCCAAGGCGATGGGTATCTTGTCGGCATCTAAAACTGTTTGAGCCGAGCGCAGATTAGTGAAGGGCGGGTGGATGGACACGTCGGTAGAGGCGTAGTCCGCCGCTTCTAGAGCGTAAGAGAGCTTCTGGATTAATTGAATTGCCTCCAAATGATTCATGTGCATTTTCCAATTGCCGCTTATAAGCGGTTTGCGTTCAACTACCACGCCCCCTCAATCCTTATAACCTAACCTTGACGACTTGCTTGTTGATTTGCAACAGACTCTCTAAGAGCTTGCAGGCCCGGAAGATCGCCCTGCTGAATCAACTCCAACGAAGCCCCTCCCCCGGTGGATACATAATCCATCGCTGCACTCAAGCCAAATTGTTGAACCGCAGCAGCACTGTCACCTCCGCCCACCACAGTAAAAGCCCCACTATCGGCCAAAGCCTGTGCCACCGTCACGGTGCCTGAGGCAAAACGAGCATCCTCAAACAAACCCATGGGGCCATTCCACAGCACGGTACCAGCATGCAAGATAAGGTCGCTGAACTCAGCTGCGGTACCTGAGCCAATATCCAAACCCTGCCAATCAGATCGCAAATCCACACCAGCTTGAACAACCCTATCTCCTGGCGCTAGCACAGCGATATCGGTTGGCAGACGAATGGGGGCCCCAGCATCCAACAACTCAGCGCAAGCTTCCAATTGATCTTGTTGAAGCAAAGATTTTCCCACACCATGACCTTGCGCAGCCAAAAAGGTAAAGCACATGCCCCCACCGATCACCACCTCGTCGGCAACCTCCACCAAAGCCTTAATTACGCCCAGCTTGTCACTCACCTTAGCCCCACCCAGCACCGCCACAAACGGACGCTTGGGCTTATGACGCAATCCACTAAGAACCTCAACTTCTGTAGTCAGTAATCGACCAGCTCCACTCGGCAGCAACGCAGGCGGACCCACAATTGAGGCGTGAGCCCGATGAGAAGCTCCAAAAGCATCGTTCACATAGCCGTCGCACCCCTCAACCAACGTTTGAGTAAAGCGTGCCTCGTTAGCAGTCTCACCAGGATCAAAACGCAAGTTCTCCAACAGATCCACACTCGGTGCCAACTCCCGTAACTTAGCCTGCACCGGAGCCAGCGAATAGCGACGCTCAACTTTGCCTTGGGGTCGACCTAAGTGGCTGCACGCCACCACACTGGCTTCGCGCTCTGTGAGCCAAGAAATGGTAGGCAATGCCGCGCGAATGCGAAAATCGTCGGTGATCTGCCCGTCATCATCTAGGGGAACGTTGAAATCTGCTCTCAGCAAGATTATTCGGCCTGCTAGCCCTCCAAGAGCTGCTTCTAATGTCTCAAGAGTAGGAAGCACTACAGCGCTCAGCCGCCCGCCGCAGCGCCTACGATCCCAACCAAATCCACCAGCCGATTGGAATAACCCCACTCATTGTCATACCAACCTGACACTTTCGCTAGATTGCCCATCGCTAGGGTCAAACCCGAATCGAAGATACATGAGGCCGCAGAACCACATATATCGCTAGACACCAATGGGGCATCGCTGTAGTCCAAAACCCCCGCCAACGAACCGCTAGCAGCAGCATCAACAAAAGCTGCGTTGATTTCTTCAGCATCGGGCTCTCCCTTTAAAACAGCGGTGAAGTCGGTAAGCGAGCCCACCGGGATGGGTACTCGCAAGGCAATGCCATCTAAAAGTCCGTTCATGGCTTGCAGCACCAACCCCGTTGCGCGAGCAGCTCCCGTGGAGGTGGGAACAATGTTCACCGCAGCGGCCCGAGCGCGCCGCAAATCCGAATGGGGGCCGTCCACAAGGGCCTGATCTCCGGTGTAAGCATGGACTGTGGTCATCAAACCGCGCTCCACACCAAAGGCATCGTCCAACACCTTCACCATTGGCACAAAGCAATTAGTGGTACAAGAGGCGTTAGACACCACTAGGTGATGCTGCGGATCGAAGTCGGCATCATTCACGCCCACCACAAAGGTGGCATCTGCCCCCGATGCTGGTGCCGACACAATTACCCGAGCTGCGCCAGCCTCTAGGTGGGCAGCGGCCTTGTCCCTAGAAGTGAAGAACCCGGTAGATTCCACCACCACATCCACTCCCAAGTCGCTCCACGGCAAATTGCTAGGGTCGCGCTCAGACAGCACCCGCAGCACACTGCCACCAATCTGCAAGCCGTTATTCGCAACAGCAACAGGCTCACCAAATTGACCCATGATCGAATCGTGTTTAAGTAGGTGAGCCATTGTCTCACGACTACCTAGGTCGTTTACAGCAACAAACTCTAAATCAGCCCCAACCTGATGTGCTGCCCTGAAAAAATTACGGCCAATGCGGCCAAAGCCGTTTATGCCCACACGTATGCTCATGATAACGAGGCTAAAGTAGCAAGATGAGCCGTAACAACATCGGCACCCAAGATGACTCAAAAAAAATGCTTATAACAGCATTTGCAGCAGCGACTAACACAGCATTTATCTCAAGATTGATCTCGAAAACCGGCCTAGTGCAGTAGTGAGGATCGTTGACCTACTAGAACGCGATGCACTGCTGTTTGAGGCAAAAACAGCACTGTTGGTGGCCGATGAACTAGCACACGCTGTTGAGTCTGTCACCTTTGAGGCATTGCGGAATCGTGTGTTGCGGTTAGCCGCAGGGCTTCAATCTTGCGGTGTGCGCTCAGGCAACCGAATTGCGCTGATGGCCGACAACGGTCTGCTGCATTTTGATATCTATCTAGCGGCCTGTTACCTAGGTGCGGCGGCTGTTCCGCTTAGCACTAGATGGACTGATGCTGAGCTGACCACAATCCTGAGCGATGCCGAGCCAACCATCAGCGTGGCTGACAACAAACACATCTCTAAGCTAAAACAGGCTAAGACTGTGACCAACAGCGGACTGCTCATCTCAACTGATGAACCTGCCTACGCTGATCTGCTGGCTTATGAGCCACTAGATGACTTGAACCGCTCTCAAGCAGACGACACTGCGCTCATCATGTACACCAGCGGTACAACCAGCCAACCTAAAGGGGTTTGCCTTTCACAAGGCGCTTTAGCATTCAACGGGTTGACCATGGCATTAGTGCAGCGCTTCCAACCCGACGATGTGTTCTTGTCCACCACACCTATGTACCACACCGCTGCGGGCAGCAGGGTGTGCTCGATGCTGGCCGATGCACAAACCCATGTTGTGTTGCGCCACTTTTCTGCTGAGGCATTTTTTGCTGCTGTAGCTCAATACCAAGTAAGCATCGCCCTCTTGGTGCCCACACAACTCCGCCGCATCCTAGATCATCCCAACCTAGCTCAGGCGAATCTGTCAAGCTTGCGATTAATCACCTACGGCGCTGCTAGTACCCCAAGCACCCTGATTCGCGAAGCTCAAGAACGCCTAGGGTGTAACCTGTATCAGGCTTATGGCATAACAGAGTGCGTGAGCAATCTCACCGGACTAATGCCCCAAGATCATAAGTTGGCCTTGTCTGAGCGTCCTGAGCTGCTGAAATCTTGCGGACGAGCGGTGCCCGGAGTGCGCATCCAGGTGCGCGATGCGCAAGGCAGGGAAGTGCCCTCAGCAGAGGTGGGAGAAGTATGGGCACGCACTCCTAAAGCGATGTCGGGTTACTGGCGTAATCCCGGCCTCACTCAAAAAACAATGGTTGACGGGTGGCTACGCACCGGCGATCTAGGCCACCTAGATAGCGAGGGCTACCTGTACATTACGGGACGAGTAACCGAAATGCTCATCAGCGGCGGGGTGAACATACACCCCAGTCAAATTGAAGCTGTCATCTGTGATCACCCCAAGGTGACTGATGCTGCCGTAGTGGGTCGTGCTAATAGCGAATGGGGAGAGCGCCCTGTGGCATTTGTAGAGCTTTGCGCTGACAGTAGCTGTGATAGTTCATCTGAGCAGATGCTCAATGACACTACCGAGGAATTGCGCAGTTGGTGCTCTGGTCGTCTAGCCAAACCTCAGGTGCCCGACGAGTTCATCATTATGGACAACCTGCCCCGCACTAGCGCTGGCAAAGTACAGAAAGCATCATTAAAAGAACATCTGGTACAGCCTTAGCGCTCCAAATCGCGGTGTGAAATAAAGGGGCGGGACCCTAGCTCGGTGGCAGCACTGAGGCGGCGATGAACATGTTCAGCCACGAAAACAGAACGGTGACGACCCCCTGTGCAGCCAAAAGCAATGGTCAAATAGGACTTCCCCTCACGGGCATAGGCGGGCACCAGCGTGGTCAACAAATCCTCGGTTTGACTCAGAAAGGTTGCAGTCATGGGTTGACCGTTCAACAAGAAGTCCTGCACCTTCTCGTCTTTACCACACAAACCCCGCAAATCCTCTTCCCAATAGGGATTGGGCAAGAACCTACAGTCCAACACCAGATCGGCATCTAATGGGATGCCGTACTTAAAACCAAACGACAAAACCCTGGTTGTGACCGATTCCGGACCAGTCTTCAACTCAAACACCTCATTTAGTAGGTGGTTCAGTTGATAGATACTGTCCTCAGAGGTATCCACAACAATATCGGCTTCGCCTCGCAAAAAGCTCAGAGCTTCTCGCTCTGCGTGAATTGCGTCTAATAAGCCCATAAGCGAAGAGCCCGCAAACGGGTGGCGACGTTTAGTGCTCTCAAACCGCTTAACCAACACCGACGTAGAAGCATCCAAGAACAAAATGCGAACCGACCCTGCTGCCGATGCTTTGAGGTTGGCCAAAGCAGGTGCCACCTCTTCATGAAACAGGTTCAAACCTAGGACCAGCCCTACCTGACAAATGCCGCTGTTGGGCGCATCGGCAAACTCGCGCACCTTAGGCAACAGTGCTGGCGGTAGATTATCCACAACATACCAACCCTTGTCTTCAAAATGATTAGCCGCTTGGGAACGACCCGCACCCGACATGCCGGTAATGACCACGTACTCAGCCACGGTTTTAGATTAGTGGTTGCCAGGTTGGTCAATGTGAGCTTTATGCAACTTATCAAACACTGCTTGGGCCACTGTATTGGGCAACCAGCTCAGCGTCTGCAAATCTTCTAAAGAAGCACTCTGCACTGCCCGCACTCCCCCCATTTCTTTCACCACACGAGCTTTGCGCACCGGACCCAACCCAACTATGTCATCTAACACAGAACGGGTCATGGCTTTGTTGCGCAGCTGACGGTGATAGTCGTTGGCGAAACGGTGGCTCTCATCACGTATCCGCTGTAACAAATACAGGCTTTCTGATGGCCTAGGTATTTCTACCGGTTCAGCCTGACCAGGCACATACACCTGCTCAAACTCTTTGGCTAGTCCGGCTGGAAAGATCTCCCCATCTAGCCTGAGTTCAGCTAGCACCCGTTCGGCCACCCGCAGTTGACCCTTGCCCCCGTCCACAACCAATAGCTGAGGCGGATAAGCAAACTTGCCCTTTTGTTCGGCTGGCAAGTCCCGCTCCGACAACAAGCTACTAAGGCGGCGGGTGAGCACCTCTTCCATAGCTGCGTAATCATCGTTACCTTCAACCGCACGAACCTTAAACCTGCGGTACTCAGACTTACGCGGTAGGCCATCTTCCATCACCACCATAGAACCTACGTAATCGGAACCCTGAAAGTGGCTCATGTCGTAGCACTCAATACGCAACGGAGCCTCAGACATACCCAGACAAGCTTGCAGATCGTTGAGGGCGTGAGCACGAGTATTGTGATCGGCGGCCCGTTTTAAGCGGTGTCTGGTAAAAGCATCTATTGCGTTACGGGTTACCGTGTCAGACAGCTTACGTTTAGCACCACGCTGGGGCACAGCAATCATTACTTTGGAACCTCGCTGCTGGCGTAACCAATCCTCATACAATTCTTGGTTATCGGGTAAATGAGGAACCAACACTTGCTTAGGACTGCCTAGGGGGTTCTCCTCGCTATAAAGACGATCTAGCACCCTGCTGATCAGATCAGATCTATTCAAATCTCCCGCCTTATCAACAATAAAACCACGACGGCCCATCACCCTGCCCTTGCGCACGTAAAACACCTGACAAGCGGCCTCCAACTCATCATCGACTAAGCCCACGACATCAAAATCCTCAGAGCGGGAACCAACCATCTGCTGCGATTCAATGGCTTTACGTACATTATTGAGACGGTCTCGTAAACGAGCCGCTTGCTCAAACTCCAATGCGGCAGAAGCCTCAGACATGTCTCGTTCTAGTTGCGCAACAACCTCATCGGTGTCACCCCCCAAAAAAGCCAACAGCTTTTGCACCATTTCGCTATAGGTGGCTGGGCTCACCTCATCCACACATGGACCAGCACACTTTTCGATGTGAAACAACAAACATGGCCTTCCTAAATGGAAGTGATGTTTGAACTTGTTGTCGCTGCAAGTACGGATAGGAAACGTTCGCAACAGTTGATCCAAGGTCTCTCTGATGGCATAGGCGTGACCAAACGGACCAAAATAACGGTTGCCTTTACGTTTGCGCCCCCTGATAACCATGGCCCTAGGCCACTCATCCACCATCGTCACACACAAAAACGGATAACTCTTGTCATCGCGGTAACGAACATTGAAGCGCGGTTGATGACGCTGAATGAGGCTGTATTCCAACATCAGCGCTTCCACTTCGTTATCAACTTGAATCCACTCCAGCGATTCAGCGTCTTGCATCATCCGAGCCGTGCGTATTGGCATGTGCGTTGGATTCTGAAAATAGTTCGCCAACCGAGCGCGCAGGTTCTTGGCTTTGCCCACATAAATAACCCGCCCGTGACGATCCTTGAACTGATACGACCCTGCGGTTTCGGGGATAATGCCGTTAGGCGGTCGTTGCAACATTGTGAGTCCTATCCTAGATGGATATGATTTTTTACACGCTGGCCGGGTAGCCAGCGACATATCGAACACCGAGGCCGACAACCCCGTGGCGAGGCGACCCGGCTGTCCCCACCGGCCTTTAATCGAAGTTCCCGTACCTCACGGAGGTTCTCACAATATGCTGCGCGTTCAACGAGCTCTTCCTGAGCGCTACACCAAGGCATCGTCTGAACAATTGGCGCACTACATTGATAAGGCTAAACAAATCCTAGGCAACCAGGTGTTCATTCTTGGACACCACTATCAGCGCGATGAGGTAATGGCCTGGGCTGATGCCCGTGGTGATTCCTTTCGTCTATCCGTGCTAGCCCAACAGCATCCAGAGGCCAAATACATCGTGTTTTGTGGGGTGCATTTCATGGCTGAATCAGCCGATATCTTGACCGGCGACCACCAACAAGTTCTGCTTCCTGACCTCAACGCTGGTTGCTCAATGGCAGACATGGCCGACATTGACCAGGTGGAACAAGCCTGGAACGAGTTGGCCCTGCATACAGATATCCAACGGGTAGTGCCCGTCACATACATGAACTCTGCTGCCGATCTTAAAGCCTTTACAGCCCGCAACGGTGGCGCGGTCTGTACCTCGTCAAATGCTCAAGCGGTTTTAAGTTGGGCTCTAGAACGAGGCGAACAAGTGCTTTTCTTCCCCGACCAACACTTGGGTCGCAACACCGGCTTTGGATTGGGCTACAGCGACCAGCACATGCAAGTGTGGAACCCCCGCATGGACTTGGGTGGTCTCAGCGAGGCGCAGTGCAAAGAGGCCGTGCTGTTGTTATGGAAAGGACATTGCTCAGTACATCAGCGCTTTCAACCCGAGCACCTAACCGAGTTCCGAGCCCAACATCCCAACGGTATAGTGATTGTTCACCCCGAATGCAGCAGAGAGGTTTGCGCGCAAGCCGATCAAGTTGGCTCCACCGACTACATAATCAAAGCTGTGGCCAAAGCTCCGGCAGGCTCAGTAATTGGCGTAGGTACCGAGATTCATCTGATAAATCGTCTCAACAACGAAGCGCCCGACAAGACGGTAATCTCATTAGATCCGCTGGTTTGCCCTTGTTCAACCATGTTCCGTATTAATGCTGCCCACCTAGCCTGGACGTTAGAAGGACTAACGCAAGGCAAGGTGTTCAATCGCATAACAGTTGAACCTGATATAGCAGATGAAGCTCGGGTAGCGCTGAACCGCATGCTGAGCATCAGCTACGGACAGGCTTGCGCAGATGTACGCTAGCTCTGCACCACGTTACGCAGACGATACAAGCGAATTGTCCTACCCGCCTGCCCAGACGCTACTTCTAGGCGCTCAAACCCACTGCGGCGAATATCTAAGTCAAAGCTTTCAATATCCAAGGGGCTCCAGTCGGGCACAGATACGACATCAAATACGATCCACTCCACCTGAAGAGTAGCTGCTAGCGCGGCTGCATTGGGATCGTCAAGAGCGTGCAGCTCATACAGTCTGGCTCGATTAGACAACAGTGGCAGCACCTGCTCTGAGGCTCGCACCGAAGCATCGGCAGGTATTTGATTAGCCGCTGACTGTCTAACCACATCCAAGGTTTCTTGTCGACCCCAATCCCACGGTCGCTCGTAAAACGAGCTAGGAGCATCTCGCAGAAAGAACAAGCTCGCGGTGAGCATCAACGCTGTCAGCAAACGGCGATCAACATTCACCCGCTCAACCAAAACTCGACCCGACCTAGCTAATGCAAACACTGTAGCGACAAACACAAACGAGATCATCGGCACGGTTTGCGATGCTTCAGATGCTTGGCCAACCGGCACATCGGCTACTAGGTAAATGGCAAACAGCGGTATCACCGGCACCACATAGCGAATTGCCACCAAAGGCAAGAGCATCACCGGGGCCAACAAGAACACGATCTTCTCAAAGTTGGCCTGCGACAAGGCTTCAGCCAACACCGCATGAGGAGCAGAAATAAACCCCCAAAGAACCGAGCCAAAACTGCCTGTACCAAAATCTGAGAAGGCCTCAATATGCGGGAAGCGTCCAGCATTGAAGCGAGGCTGTATAACGGTAAGCGACAACAATCCATAAACAGCAGAAACCAGCGATATCGCTGCGCCTTGTCTGCGTTCTCCTCGCGCAACCACCAACAAACCCAACCCTGATAACGCAAATGCTAAATCAGAACGACAAATCACTATCAAAAGAGCTACCGGGACGAACCATTTCCAACGTTGCTTGAGTACTAACAACAACGCGGCAAACAACGCGGGAACGGCAAGGGCTTCGGGATGAAAATCGGCAAGGTTGAGGGTATGAACCGCTGGATACATGCAGTAGGCAAACACCACAGCCACCGCAGCCCCCGTTTTTAAACGGCCCACGTCTCGTGCTAATCGCCATAAGGGAACTACGGCGAAGCCCAGCGCCGCGGATTGCAAGCTTAAAAGCGTGGCCTGATCCGGCAACAAGGTTGTCAGCAACGCGATGGGATACAAAATGAACGCCGCTTGCTCCCACAAAAGGTTGTGACCCGCCACACTAGAGAGAGGCTCAAATCCCTCTCCGATAAGCCAGAGCCCTTGCAAATGAATGGAGAGTTCAGTACCAGCATCAAGCTGGCGAGCGCGAGCTAGCGATAAACTCAGCAGTAGACCCCCTAGCACTGCGGCCAACACCCACGGAATGGCCTGATTGATCAGCTTGGTGTCAAATCGGGCTTGCCAACGCAACGAAAAGATCTCTAATCGTCGACGCAGATGCACAAACGTAGTCATGCTCCAGGCATGAGCCACTGTCTCATTAGCCACTGTCTGACCAGCGGCTGCTCGTGATTAACACGTTCAACAGACTACTAAACCCCATTGAGTATCCAACTATGCTCTTGGTTCAGATATGTTTATCGTCAGCGGGCTGTGGCGCAGCTTGGTTAGCGCGTCGGTCTGGGGGACCGAAGGTCCCGGGTTCAAATCCCGGCAGCCCGACCAGCTAACTGTTCAGAACAACATCACTCAAAACAACATCACAATGCCTTGGATAGCACGCCAAACCAAATAAACACTCGCAGCAACCAAAAACAACCAAAAGTGCCAGGGAGCGCCAACTCGAGGAGCATCGCTAGAAGATGGCCCTGTTAACTCTGATTTATCTGACTCTGACTGTTTTACCCCTGACATGTCTAAGACAATGCCACAGCGGGGGCACTTACCTTCTAAGGTGAGAGCGTTAAAATTCCAGAACCGCTCACAAGGGTCACACCAAGGCATGCCAATAACTTGCCAACAGTTAAGCTACTGCGGTTAGTTCCGACGGACAGCAAGGATTGCCACGTCATCGGCAATGGTGCCGTCGGCGAAATCCCTGGCCCCCTCCAACAAGGTTTGACAGAGCACCTCAGGAGATACTGTGGGATCACGACGAAGATGTTGGGCAATGCGATCCTCGCCAAACTGTGCATCTCCATAACGAACTTCAGCTAGGCCATCGGTATACATGAGCACTATGTCACCCGAATCAAGGGGAATCTCGCGGCTGAAATAAGTACTTGTAGAATCCAGCATCAACAGCGGGCCTGTAGCGCGCAGCGGCTGCACTTCTTTCTCATGCCAAAGCCAAGCCGCAGGGTGCCCCGCTGAAGCGTAACGCATGGCTTGAGCTTCGGTATCAAACACCACGATAACGACGGAGATGAACTCCTCTGAGCGTTCTATAGATGACATTTGCGAGTTCAGCTCTTCAAGGGCTTGAGCAGGGTCGCGGAACTGCCCCAAGAACACCCGTAACAAATACTTAGCCTGAAACGCTGTTATGGACGACTCGATACCTCTGCCAGCTACATCCCCAATAACCGCGGCCACTCGTGTAGGGCTAATACGAAAAACATCAAAAAAGTCACCTGCCATCACCCCCTCTCCAGCCTGATACACCCTGCCCATTTCGTAGCCAGCAAAATCAGGTAGATCATCAGGCGCTAGACGATCGGCCCACGCCAACGGGGCTAGGTCGCCTTGATTCAAGGTTTGCTCAGCGCGACGTTCTCTCTCGAAACGCTCCTGAGTGAGGCGGGCCTCTGCGACCGCTCGCCTACCCCACCAAAGCGGGAACATGGCAGGGATCACCACCAAAGCCAACATTGAAACCACAACCCGAGAATCCACAAATGCCGTAACTATCGCAACCACAGTTAACGCTGCATACAACACCGCAGCATGGGCATCCCGACGAAAGCTGGACTGCGCCAAGGTGCGCGCTGCCTCGTAAGCCTTCTCGCCTTCTTCGTCATAATCTTCGCCCGCGTGAGTTAGCTCAATGCGACGCAAAAAGCGATAGCGATACTGTGCTGCCCGGCTGAACACCTCTCCGGCATAAATGCAAACACCTGCGGTGATGATTAAGAACAACAACTCCACGTTTCTAGGTTACTCTGAGGAACGACGGCGCACCTGTAGCTTCAGCGGAACCGAACCCAAATGAAAAGCCTCGCGCAGACAACGTTCTAGGTAACGCAGGTAGGTACGAGGCAAAGTACGGTTGACAAACAATGTAAATGTGGGGGGATCGGTTGCGCCTTGCATGGCATAAAGCACCCTGGCACCATCAGGAGCGCGATGCACTGCTTGAGCATCCCGTAAGACCTTGTTTACGGCTTGAGTAGGTACGCGCCTACGGTATTGAGTGATCACCCCCTGAAGCTGCGGCAGCAACCTGCTAATGCCCTTGCCATACATGGCACTCACCCGCATCACGGTAACCTTGCCTAAAAAACAAAGACCACGCTCTATTTCACCAACCATGGCCTCACGCGCTTGTGTTGTCAGCAAATCCCACTTGTTCAAAAGCACCACTATCGGGCAGCCAGCTGCATCTATTCGTTCGGCAAGACGTTGATCTTGACGGGTTACACCCACAGTGGCATCTATGAGCAAAAGAGCAATGTCAGAACGGTCTACTGCTTCTAAAGCGCGCAGCACTGAATAATACTCAGTGGCTTCATGAATGCGAGCACGTCGACGCATTCCAGCGGTATCCACAAACCGGATTAGACCTAGCTCAGTTTTAACCACAGTATCAATGGCATCGCGCGTGGTACCGGGCTGATCGTGAACCACCGAACGATCCTCACCAATCAAACGATTAAACAAAGTGGACTTACCAGCATTAGGCCGACCCGCTATGACCACTGAAATCACTAGCTCATCTGAGCTACCTGAAGCATCTAAGTTATCTGAGCCAAATGTAGTTGCTGTGGCATCACTATCTAAAAACAGATTCTCTAGAGGCAACACCGCCATCACCGCATCTAAGAGGTCGCCCATGCCGATGCCGTGCAAAGCACTTACGGGAAACGGATCGCCTAAACCCAACCCTGTGAACTCCCAAATACCAGCTTTGTGCATCTCGTCATCCACCTTGTTGGCAACAACAAACACTGGCCCACCACGGTGTCTGAGCTTTGCAGCAACTCCTTCGTCTTCGCTGGTAATGCCGATTTGAGAATCCACCATCATCACAACAACATCGGCATCAGCCATTGACTTCTCGCTTTGAGCAGACACCTTGTCGTCCATGGTGTCGTTGCTGCTGCCACCTTTAGGTAGCCACCCCCCCGTGTCCACCACCGTGAATTGTCGGCCTTGCCAACTAGCCACCATTTCTTTGCGATCACGGGTAACGCCAGGATGCTCTGCCACTATTGCCTCGCGACGACCCAGAATGCGGTTCATAAGCGTTGACTTACCCACGTTGGAACGACCCACAATTGCCACGATGGGCATGCCGGGTGCCAACGATGCTGTTGAGGTTTGACCCGCAGCTTTTACCTCAGCCATCTAGTACACGTCTTAGCGCTATGCCGTCGGTGGGCACCACCTCTACTGGACGAGGTAGATCATCAGGACTGCTGCCATCCAAAAAAAGTCCCCGTGATAAACAAACATCAGGCAGCAGGTAGCGGTGGCCCTTGGGTTCGTCTGCCAGGGTACGGGCAATATCCTCACCAACGAGTAGTCCTGCCACAGCTGTGGTACCGCCAAAAAAGCGATTCTGTACTGGTATAACCCGCACATCGTCGCGGTTCAGCTGTGCTACTAGCGGCACTAACACCTCAGCTCCGTAGGTTCCGGTAAGCAACCCAACCGGAGCAGATCGGCCAGCGTGTACGCGCAGGGGCTTTGCATCTTGCAAGGCTTCTGAGGCGCTGCTGAAAACTTCTGATGCTGCGATAGAGGAAGCAGTGCGCGGGGCTCGGTAACTGCTAGCAGGACTACCTTCAACCCAAGCAAAAAATCCCGGACGAACGCCTATGGCTTGTTGAGTTTCTCCTAGAAACTCCATACGAAAGGCAGTTGCCATGCCAACACCATCCTCATGCATGCTGAAGCCTTCGTATGTGTGCGGATCGGGAAACTGCAACCCTGCTAGCAAGTAGTACTCATCAGCAGCGAACACCAAGCGGCGACCCAAAATAGCTAGGTTGATGTTTTGCCATTGCTGCACTGTGTTAACCACTTCTGCTGCTTCGCTTACAGTATGAGCGCGCAAACGCGCCTCTGTGGAATACCGCGACACACCCAGAGGTACTACGCACACGCTGGCCATCTCAGGGTATTCATCGGTAATACCAGCCAATGTATCTTCCAGCACACTTGCATCATTCACACCAGGACAAACAACCACTTGCCCGTGTATCTCTATGCCGTGATCTAGCAGCGCCCGCAGCCAACGCAAGCTGCTAGCACCACGGCGGTTGCGTAACATGGTCGCCCGAATCTCAGGATCAACGGCATGAATACTCACGTTTAACGGAGAAAGCCGCTCGCTGACCACCCGCTCTAGATCAGCCTCGGTGAAACGAGTAAGCGTAGTGAAGTTGCCGTAGAGGAACGACAAGCGATAGTCGTCGTCCTTAAGATAAAGACTGGATCGCAATCCGGGTGGAAGCTGATAAATAAAACAAAACTCACAATGGTTATCGCAGGTGCGTACCCTGTCAAAGAGCGCGGAGTCCACCTGAATTCCGAGCGGCTCGCCTGGACGCTTAGACACCTCTAACTCCAGCACAATTCCGTCGCGGCGCACATCCACGATTAGGTCAGGTTCATCTATAAGCTGCTGATACTCAATTACATCTTTAGGAACGCAACCGTTCACAGCTAACAGCTCATCGCCTACCTCAAGACCTATTCCGGCTGCAACCGATTGTTCAACCACGGCTGTGATACGCGGTGTTAACATGCCTTTAAGGATACGAGTGCGGCGCTAGATTGTTAGCTAGATTGTTGATGTGAACGTACACAAGGTGATCTTGGCTGCACCACGCGGGTTTTGTGCTGGAGTGGAAATGGCCATCAAAGCTTTAGCCTGGCTGGTGCGTACCTTCGATGGGCCGGTTTACTGCTATCACGAGATCGTCCATAACAAGTTGGTAGTGCGACGCTTTGAGAAGCTGGGCGTAGTGTTTGTAGACGACATTGCCGAGGTGCCTCCCGGTCATCCAATAATGCTCTCAGCTCATGGATCGGCCCCCGAAGTGGTGGCCGCGGCTAAAAAGCAAGCTAGCTACATGGTAGATGCTGTGTGCCCACTAGTAACTAAGGTGCATCATGAGGTGAAGGTGCGAGCCGACAAGGGCTACCGCATTGTGTATGTAGGCCATGAAGACCACGAAGAAGCAGTTGGGACGATGGCGGTGGCACCTCAAGCCATCCATCCGGTAGAGAGCGTGGCCGATGTGCAGGCTTTACCCAATTTTGAAGAGCATGTGGCACTTTTGGCACAAACCACCTTGTCTCACAGAGATTGGGAAGAGGTACTGCACGCAGCGAGCGACCGCTACCCCGATATGTGGACTCCGGGTCGCAGCGATCTGTGTTTCGCAACCACCAACCGCCAAGCGGCACTCACCGCGATCGCCGCCGACTGCGACACAGTTGTAATCGTAGGATCAGCCAATTCTTCTAACACCAAAGCTTTGGAGAAGCTAGCCAACGAGCTGGGCTGCACAAACGTCTACCGTGTCAACAAAGCTTCTGAACTGCCTCAGGATCTGTCCGGTGTGGTGGGTTTGACCGCAGGCGCATCGGCACCTGAAGAGCTGATAACTGAGGTCTTGGAATACCTCAAGCCGATTAAAGGAGTAGAAGAGGTGTCCATCACAGATGAAGATGAATATTTCCCACCCCCTCGTAATCTGCGCGACCTAATAGCCTCATCTGGAGCGATGGCTTCTTTTAGCTTAGGCGGCCCGCCTACTACTAAGCCGATTGTGGATCGTCAGGTGTCTGCCAGCGCTGTGCTAGACGGTCTCACAGCGCGCTAATGCACTGCTTATAAGCATGCTAAAATCAGGCTGCCTGACTTGCTATTCAGCTTTCTGGCAACCAAATCGGTAACCCCAACTCGCCTTGCACTTCATCAAACATGGCCTGAAGTATGCTACGCATCTGTTCGGAGTATGCGGCTAATGCTGCACGGCTTAATCGCCCTTGATCGTTGGTTTGAGGAGGGTCTATGGGCTTGCCCCACACAAAACGAACCTTATGGGGCCGAGGTATACGCACCCCTACACCCATAGCGCGTTCAGTGCCGCCTATAGCCACCGGAACAACTGGCACTTGAGCGCGAGCAGAAAGCCATACCACCCCTTCCATCAGCGGAAAGATACGAGTACCTGTCTTGCGTTCGCCTTCAGGAAACACGACCAGCGGCTGACCTGCTTCTAACACAGCAAGCGCTGCCTTCAAAGCACTGCGATCGATCTTGTCACGCCGCACTGGAAACGCCCCCATAGTCACAAGCATCCAGGTGGTGATGGGTCCACGAAACAGCCCGCTTTTAGCAAAATATCGCAGCGGTCTACCTGCGGAGGCACCTAACATCGGAGTGTCCAAGTTAGAACGATGAGTTGGAGCGATGATCGCCCCTCCTGTAGCAGGCAGGTTGCGTCGCCCTCGCGTGTAGCAGCGAAAATAAATACCAAAGATGAACCGCGCTAAACGCTGAGCGCAAAAGTGAAACGCGACAGTAGCCACTCGTCCCTTGGCCTCCAAAACTTGGGGATGTAACTGCTCGCCGTGTTCAGACATGACCTCAGCTAAGCCTAGCTACGAGGGTTTCTACCACCTCTTCAATGCTGATATCTGTGGTATCTAGGTGTAGGGCATCGGGAGCTTGGGTAAGCGGGTCGTGCTGACGGGTGGTATCGGCAGCATCACGGGCAGCTAAATCAGCAGCCACTGTTTCATAATCCAAGGCGCTCACCTCACCTGCACGTCGAGCTGCTCGCACCTGTGAAGATGCGCTCAGGTATACCTTGAGCTGAGCTTCGGGAAAAACCGCAGTACCAATATCACGCCCCTCTAGCACTCCCCCACCGCGTTCTATTACCCAAGCCCTTTGACGTACCCGCAGCACATCTCGCACCCCCGGAATAGCTGCCACAGTGCTCACCGAACGGGTCACCTCGGGGCCTCTAATCTGAGTAGTGGCATCCACACCATCAACCGTGACGGTGCTGTCTTGAATATCAATAACGCTATTTTTAGCCACTTCTACAACGGCCTCGGCATCCACCAAATCAATCACGCGGGCCATCACAGCAAATGCCACCGACCTGTACATAGCACCGGTGTCTAAGTACTCCAAACCAAGTCGTTGAGCTAAGCGTTTAGCCACAGTAGACTTACCCGATCCCGCTGGGCCATCAATTGCAACTACCAAAACTTCGCTAGCCAAATGATCGCCTGCACAAAAAGCCTGGTGTTGAGGTTCTTGGCTCATGAGATTGCCTCATTGCTATCAGCACCAACTACTGCGGTGCCAGACACCACTGTTAGATCTCGAGCAAAACCAGGATAGCTAGTGGCAGTTGACTCAAAGCCCTCTACGGTAACCGACCCCACACACACTGCCCCAGCTATCGCGGCAGCCATGGCTATGCGGTGGTCAGCGCGGGCATTCACAATGGCACTCTTAAACTTTTGCCCATTGCCGATTCCGCTTACACCTAAGCACTGGCGCCCGTTTTGGATTAGAACCTGACAATCAACTCCTAAACCAACCAGAAGATCAACAATAGCGGCCACCCTATCGCTTTCTTTGACCCGCAGCTCTTCTACACCCTCAAAAACCGTCACCCCTTCTGAAGCAGCGGCAGCAACTGCCAAGATGGGAACCTCATCAATACAGCGGGGCAACTTATCAGCTGCTACACGAGTAGCGGTGAGCACGCTACTGCGAGCTCTGATATCGCCCGACGAAGAATCCACGTCAATGTCGGCCCCCATGCTTTGCAACACCTCTAAAAAGCCATCTCTAGCGGGGCCAAGGTAAACATTTGACACCGTGAGGTTGCTGTCGGGTGTCATGCAAGCCCCCACCAGCCAAAACGCAGCTTGCGAGGGATCACCTGGAACATGGATGTCAGAAGGATCCAGCGGCCCTGGCCAGATTGTTACCGTCAAGTCGTTGCGTTGAAGCTTGGCACCTGCGGCTACAAGCATCTCCTCAGTATGGGTGCGAGTGAGCTGTGTTTCATGCACCGTGGTAGTCCCTTGAGCTTGCAATCCGGCAAGCAGCAAAGCACTTTTCACCTGTGCCGAGGCCACCGGCAAGCTGTGGTACACCCCGCGTAGCCTACGACCATGAATGCTCAACGGCGCTAAGGAACCTTCAGGGCCGCTGCCTTGCACAGACCCACCCATAGCTGTAAGGGGTTCAATAACCCTGGCCATTGGGCGACGGCGAATAGAAGCATCTCCGTCCAAAATTGTGTTGAAATCAAAGCCTGCAACCATGCCTGCCAACAACCGAATACTGGTACCAGAATTGCCGAGAAAAATAGGCTCTGAGGTACCAGTCAATCCACCGGTGACCCGCACAGCGTTGTCTGTTAGATCTTCTACATGAGCGCCCAAAGCCTCCACCGCTTGGCGAGTGTGATGAACGTCTTGGCCATCAGCAAGACCCCAGATCTCACAAGGCCGCTGCCCAAGAGCTGCGATCATCAGCGCCCGATGGGCAATCGACTTGTCCCCTGGCACCTTTAGATGCCCATTGAAGCTGTAACCCCCTGCAATGGTGACGGGCTGGGTGCTAGCGGTGGTTGTTGAGCTCATGACAAAGAGCTAGTTTCCAGCAACCTTACCGACGGTGCATAGCCTTGCTCACGCAAAGCTTCTAGCAGGCTAGAGACCTTCTCATTATCCACGACCATGATGGCCACACCCCGACCTCCTTCCACAGAGTGAGCAATCTCTAGGTCATAAATGTTCACGCCAATTTCAGTGGTAAGGCTAGTGATACGTGCTAGCTCACCTGGCCGGTCAAACACCGCTATCCGCACCTCAGCAAGCACCACATGACGCTCTAGGCCATACGGCAGATGCGAACGAGCATGACGGGCCTGCTCTAAAAACTGCAATAAGCCGTTGTGGTTCCCTTCAGCCACCAAGCTACGCACCTGCTGGAGAGAACCAATAAAGCGATCTAGCGTAATACAAATGGCCTCGGCATTCTCCTTGCAAATGTCGGGCCAAATGCCGGGATGCCCCGAAGCGATACGGGTCATATCACGAAAACCACCAGCAGCTAAACGCAGCATAGCCCGATGCTCTTCAGATCGATCGTCGGCTAGGGCCATGAGGGTCGCCGCAGTGAGGTGAGGCACATGAGATACAACCGCCACCAGCGCGTCGTGACGCTCAGGTGCCAGCGACATCACATCGGCGTTTAAAGAAGCCACCACCGAGCGGGTTTTCACCAGGGTGTCGTCGTCGGTTTTATCAGTAGGAGTAAGCACCCACACAGCGTTTTGAAAAAGGTCGGCTCGAGCACCCGCAATGCCTTCTTGCTCACTGCCAGCCATTGGATGTCCACCAAGAAACCGCGGGTCATCAACATCAGCCACGATTGAGGTCTTGACACCACCAACATCGGTGACAAGCCCGCTATTAGCTGCTAACGCCTTGCGGACTTCGGCCACAATTGAGGCCACTGGCGTGGACACAAAGGTGATCTCCGCATCAACGGGCAGACCTATTTCGCTAAGAGCACCACGAGCAAGGGCTTGAGCAGCCACGTCGCCGTCTTGATCGCAGCCGGTTACCCACCACCCCTGCTCGCGTAGCGCAAGACCTATAGACCCACCTATCAAGCCAGTACCCACTACGGCCGCTCGGCGTTGAGGTTTGGTGTTAGCCATTGGGCAAGCCATCTCTTTAGCCTCTGGGAAGCTGACCACTATTCGGGCAGGTCATCACGCAAGCCTTTAGCACCTTCAAGATAAACATGATGCAGTTCCTCACGTCCACGCTCAGTATTTAAATGGAGAAGCACCCGCACACACATTGATGTACCGCCCGTGATATCCAACTCTTGAGCACACAGCAGCGGGACATCACCTAAACCAAAGACCCTTGCCGCTGCGGCAGGAAAAGCAGCGTGAATGTCAGAGGTGGCTGTAAAAAGAACGCTAATAAGATCATCATGGTTGAGGTCATTGCGCTCAATGAGAGCGGCCAAAAGCGCTATCACGCGCTCTTGAATCTGCTCGGGTGTATCAATATCAACGGTGGTGGCACCCCTTAAAGCGCGCACAGTACTACCCACGCCCAGATTTTACTGATTCTTTAACCTCTTCAGGTTCCACTATTGCAATCAGGCTTGCCTAGACCCTCTAATTGGCGCACTTCTGCTTGGGCTAACCCTCGCCAAGCCCCCGGATGCAGCTTACGATCCGCTATGGGACCTATGCGGGTGCGCACCAGACGCTTCACGGGATGGCCAACCGCATCGCACATACGTCGTACCAGCCGATTGCGGCCTTCATTGACCACGATGCGAATTGTCGAGGTTTGTGGAAGCGATATCGCCACTGCCCTAGCTAACCCGTCTTCTAACTCCACGCCCTCACGTAGTTGTCGTAAAACTCCTCGGCTAGGGTTGCCCTTCACAAGTACCCAATATTCCTTGGCTACCCCAAAAGAGGGGTGCGTGAGCTTCTGAGCCAACGCCCCATTATTAGTAAGGATCAGCAAGCCCTCGCTATCAGCATCTAAACGGCCAACCGGAAACACCCGAGGCTGCCTAGGCACCATCTCTACCACCGTAAGACGATCTTGGGGATCATCCGCCGAAGAGATTACACCTACTGGTTTGTTGAGCAGATAATGCACGAGGTCGTTGTGTAGCCCGACAATTTGATCATCCACAGCTACCGTGTCTGTGTTGGGATCCACCCGCTGACCTAAACGAGCTGGTTTACCGTTCACGTCAATACGGCCCTGCTCTACTAACTCTTCCACCGCACGACGGCTGGCCACCCCTGCTGCGGCCAACACCTTTTGTATCCGCCCCGCTGGAATTGGTTCTGAGCCAGATAACTTAGGATCGCTCACTGCGATGGCGGCTCAACAGCCGGTGTGTTATCGACCATCAAGCTAATCTCTAAAGCTTCGATAACCTCTTCGCCGGGCACAAAGTTAGCTAAAGGGGGTAGTTCTTCAAGCGAGTTCAGACCCAACCGCTCCAAAAATGCTGGTGTTGTGCAAAACAACCTAGCCTGACCGGGGCCCACATCGCGACCCACCTCTTCCAAGAACCCGCGCTGCTCCAAAGTACGCATGGCACCTTCAGCATTAACACCACGGATGGCCGACACTTGAGCTCGCGACAAAGGCTGTTTATAAGCAACAATGGCTAGCGTCTCTAATGCAGCCGATGACAAGCGTGTACTTTGACCGCTCAGCACAAAACGCTTCACATAAGACTCAGCATCGGGGTGACTGCGATAACGGTAACCACCTGCTACCTTCACCAGCTCAAAACCCCGTCTCTGGGCATCGTACTCAGCAATTAATTGGGCGCAGATGCTCTCCACCTGTTGAATAGGTATCTCCAACAATTGCGCCATGAGGCCAGCGGGCACCGGCTCATCGGCAACCATCACGATGGCTTCCACCACCTGACGAACCTCCAAACTCAAAAAAGCGTTGTTGCTAGAGCTGACGCTATTACTAGCATCCTTGTTGGACTCAGCCGTCATATGCGTCTATCCCCGCTAGCGAGTCGGCTACATTAACCCCATCTTGCCAAGAAATAGTGATATCGCCAAACGTAGAAGCTTGTGATAACTCCACTAACCCCCGCTTATAAAGCTCCAAAACAGCCAAGAAGTACACCACCACTTCAATAGTGGTGTCTAAGTCATCGGTACACTCGCGAAAACTGCTAACACCCATACTAGGCAGGCACCGCATCAATTCTGCGGCCACCTCATTCACGCTAATCGGAATATCGGTAATGTGAGCTATGTCCACCTTAGAAGTAGGAGGAGTTGCTGTAGCGCGTAAAAACGCCGCCCGAATGTCATCAGACCCCACCCCTTCCATAAAATCAGGCATCAGATTCAAATAACGCTCATCGGGTCCACTGCACCGCGGCAAGCTTCGAGCAGCAACAACTGCTAATTGCTCTAGAGCTTGTGCTGCTGCTTTAAAAGTATGGCATTCCAACAGGCGAGCCAACAGCAAGTCACGCTCTGACCACAGAGCTAGCTCATCGTCTAGATCAAGCCCCGTGCACTCAGGCAGCAAACGGCTGCTCTTGAGTTGCACGAGCGTGGCAGCAATCAACAGAAACTCGGTGGCCACCTCTAAGTTGATCTGTTCCATACATTCCAACTCTGTCAAGTAGGCATCTACGATGTCGCCCACCTGCACCTCATACAGATCCACCTCTTCACGCAAAATAAGGTGCAGCAAAAGATCTAAAGGCCCCTCAAACACCTGAGTATGCACCGCAAAAGGCTTACCAGGTGCTGTGGTACGCAGAGATGAAATCATCGCCCAAGTGTAGAACCAGCCTGCGGAGCCATAACGCATCTAGCCGCAGTTGGGGGGTTTAGATACCACATAAGCATGCCTATACATTGTAATTGCCCTGTGATCTAAGTTCTTTCAGGGTATTTTGAGCAGGTGGCTCGCACTTTTTCGGGAATCCAACCTTCCGGAGGCATGCATCTGGGTAACTACTTGGGCGCAGTCCGCAACTGGGTAGCCCTCCAAGATAAGCACCAGTGCATTTATTGCGTGGTGGACCTGCACGCTTTAACCACCGCCCCTAATCCCGCAGATCTACGTGCCAACACCCTCACCACCGCTGGACTACTTATGTCTGCAGGCATCAGGCCCAATGACTCCACCTTGTTCGCACAAAGCACTGTGGGAGAACATGCTGAGCTGGCCTGGATGATGGAATGCACAGTGGGGTTTGGTGAACTACGGCGCATGACGCAATTCAAAGATAAGTCGGATCGGACCGAGTTTATATCAGCAGGACTGTTTACCTATCCGGCTCTGCAAGCCTCCGATATTTTGCTTTACGACACCGAGCTAGTACCCGTAGGTGAAGATCAACGCCAACACATTGAGCTATGCAGGGATATTGCCGAGCGCTTCAACAACCGTTACGGCGAAACCTTGGCAGTACCCAGCCATATGATCCCCAAAGCCGGTGCGCGGATCATGGATTTACAAAACCCACAAGACAAGATGTCTAAGTCCCTTGATTCTCCAGGCACCATCGGCCTTACAGAAGACAACACCTCCATTGCCCGAAAGTTCAAACGCGCTGTCACCGATAGTGACGGCGAAGTTCGCTATGACCCCGCCGCAAAGCCCGGGGTCTCCAATTTGCTAGGCATTTTAGCTGCTGCCACCAACCGCACTCCTGAAGCAGTTGGAGAAGATTACTCTCAATACGGAGCGCTCAAAACAGACACTGCCGACGCGGTGATTGACCTGTTGGCACCCATCAGGCAGAGCTATGCAGAGTTTATGAGCGATCCCACAGAAATAACCCACCTACTAGCAATTGGTGCCGACAAAGCTAGGGTCGTGGCCTCAGCCACCTTGCAACGTGCCAAAGATAATGCGGGCTTAATACTTCATAACAACAGCTACAACAACAGCAACGGCTAATGCTCTACCTGTTAACCGTAACCCACCGATGATTACAAAGATAAAGCTGCCAGCAGTTCCTCAGGGTTTAGCTATCGGTGCCGCTAGGAGCGCAAACCGCCTATCCCAAAAGCTCAAACGAGGTGGTGGCACCACCATCGGTGGGCTTGTGTTGAACTGCTTGCGCCCCACCGCCACCAGTGAGATGTCAAAAGCTATATCTGACGGAATAATTTTGGTGTCGGGCACCAACGGCAAAACCACCACAGCGCGCCTCATCCGAGCTGCCCTAAATGCCTGTGATTTCAGAGTTGTGGCCAACACTGCTGGTTCCAATTTAGAACGAGGTGTGAGCAACGCGCTCTTAGATGCTGATAAAGCAAATATAGCTCTTTTTGAGGTGGATGAGGCTGCTTTAGATGGGCTCATGGTGAAAACCAAACCCCGCGTGGTGGTATTACATAACCTGTTTAGAGATCAACTAGATCGCTACGGAGAGCTAGAACTGCTAGTTGATCGATGGCACACCGCTATAGCGCAACTACCTACAACAACCACGGTGGTTTACAACGCTGATGATCCTGGCATCACCTATATCGCATCAAAACACGCCCAAACTCTGACCTATGGAGTAGACGATCCCCGCACAGACCGAGGTGGCCTGCCTCATGCTTCAGATTCCACACACTGTCGCTACTGCGACACCCCCCTGACCTACGACATGGTAACCATCGCGCATCTCGGACGCTGGTCTTGCAACAAGTGCCAACGTCAGCGCCCCAAAACCGACATTACCGCTACCAAGGTGGATCTGCATGGCCTCGCCGGGCAGCGTCTGTCTGCGATCACACCGCAAGGACCCACCGAAATATCGCTGCGTCTACCTGGACTACACAACTCTTATAACGCGTTAGCCGCCATCGCCTGCACATCTGCGCTTGAGCTAACCCTCAGCGATGTAAGCACCACTATCGCTAAACGTCGGGCTGCTTTTGGTCGAGCAGAACACATAAAAGTGTCCAACGTTCGCGTGACCACGCTATTAGCCAAAAATCCAGCAGGGGCAAACGAGAATATCCACACCATTTTGCTAGACAGCAACTTAGACTTAAAAGGCCATATCCATCTATTACTGCTACTAAACAACCGCACTGCCGATGGCCGAGATGTGTCTTGGATATGGGATGTGGACTACGAACTGTTGCTGAACTGCAATCGCTTGACTTCGCTCACCATAGGCGGTGACAGGGCCTATGACATGGCACTGCGTTTTCGCTATGCAGGTCTTGATACCAGCCGCATCAAGGTGCTAATGCCCATACCTGCGGCCTTTGATGCTGCGATCAATTCTGCTAACACCCACGGTGGTCTGTATGTACTACCTACCTACACCGCATTATTGGAATTGCAAGAATTGCTAACCAAACGAGGGCTAACCACCGCATTTTGGGAAGACACATGAGCCCCACTGCCGCTGGCTCACCAACCTGTGCTGATACAACCATCGGCGCGGGGATAAAAATCTGCCACCTTTACCCGCAGCTTATGAACATTTACGCCGATAGAGGCAACATTGCCGTCCTGCGCCATCGCATGGCTGAAAGAGGGTTGAAATCAGAGGTTGTCGAGATTGGCCTTACTACTCCAATCCCCGATGATTGCAACCTTTACTACCTCGGCGGAGGCCAAGACCGAGATCAGCTAGCCGTATCAGAAGATCTTACGGCTAAGGCTGAACCGCTGTTAAAAGCCGCCGCAAACGGCGCGGTAGTGCTAGGGGTGTGTGGGGGTTACCAACTCCTTGGTCACAGCTACACCAGCACGAAGGAGTTCATAGCTGGTATCGGGCTCTTAGACTTAGAAACCACCGCAGACACCAATCGTCTAGTGGGCGATGTAGTAGCCGAGGTGACCCTCAACGGCAAAACTCAGATTGTGGTGGGCTACGAAAATCACGCTGGACGCACCCACCTAGGCCCCGGCTGCACCCCCTTAGCACTGCTACAGCAGGGCCACGGTAACAACAGCAATGATGGCGGTGAAGGAGCAGTGTCTGGCAAGGTGCTAGGAACCTACTTACATGGCCCTTTGCTGCCCAAAAACCCTTGGCTAGCCGATACCTTGTTGGCCTGGGCACTTGAACATGCAAGAAACCCCGTGAAACTAACGCCGTTAAACGATCAACTTGAAAACGCTGCCCATGAGGTTGCCAAAACCAGAACCAGACGTAAAAAATGACCCTTGATCTCGATTGCCCGCCAACGGGCAATCATCAAAACCCGAATAAGCTAACAAGCAGCACACCACCAGCGATCACCCCTCGTCCAATCATCATCGATACTGATCCGGGCCAAGACGATGCGCTAGCAATACTGGCTGCCATAGCAGCCCCTGAACTGAAGATTCTGGGCATAACTGCTGTGGCCGGAAACGTTCCCTTAGACCTAACGGCCAACAACGCTTTGAAGATCTGCGAACTAGCGGGTCGTCCAGACATTCCGGTGTTTGCGGGCCGCGATCGTCCCCTGCGCCGCGATCTGATCACAGCCGAACAGGTACACGGCACAACAGGCATTGACGGTGCGGACCTGCCTGAACCAACAACCTCTCTACAACCCCAAAACGCAGTTGATTGGATAACCGAACAGCTAACAAAAGCCAACGAACAAGAAATCACCATCTGCCCGGTGGGGCCAATGTCCAACATAGCTACGGTGTTAGAGGCTTACCCCACCTTGAGCAGCAAGATTCGCGAGATCGTCTGTATGGGCGGAGGTTTTTTTGTAGGTGGCAACACCACCCCCACCGCTGAGTTCAACGTTTTGGTTGACCCCGAAGCTGCTCAAATCGTCTTACATAGCGGCGCACCAGTCACCATGTTGCCGCTAGATGTCACCCACAAGGCGTTGATGGCCCACCACTGGATATCCAAAGTGCGAACCTTGGGTACTCATTGCGGAATTGCCGCAGCGAACATGCTGGAGTTTTACGAACGTTTTGACATGGAAAAATATGGCACTAGTGGTGGCCCATTACACGATCCCAACGTGATCGCCTACCTACTGCACCCAGAGATGTACAAAGGCCGCTACTGTAATGTGGAAATAGAGACCATCTCGCCGCTTACTACGGGGATGACCGTAGTTGACTGGTGGGGGGTAACAGATCGACCTGTTAACTGCTACTACATTACAGAAGTAGATGCAGATGGCTTTTACAATCTGCTTTTGGAACTTTTAGCCCGCCTACCCTAAGAAAAGCTCATGTCTATCTTTGTCGCCTTTTTTGTTTTCTTATTAATCATGTTGGCATTAGCGACATTGGGCATCATCTTGGATTGGATGGGTAAACCCATCCGCCGCAGCTTCCGCCCCCGCACCGCAGGCACTCCGGGTTGGCTTACAACCAATCAAACATCTTCATCTTCATCGCCAAAGATATCCCTCATAAAAACAGCCCTTACATCAACAAAGCCCGCTACGCCGCAACCTTGGCAAGCAGGGGAATCCATCTTCAAGCCAACGCCCAAAGGCACTCCCCCATCTATGGCTGCTATACGGCGGCGCTACTGGAAAAACCTTTCAGAACAGCCTTCTGCTGTTATGTTCGGCGAACGCAACCAAGCGCGCATGGCTATTGGACAAGCCCCGCAGCGCTTCAACCCACGCACTAATTCGCTAGAAGAGATGCAACTACCCGAAGAGATGCTGCGCTACTGCCGAATCACCAAACATCGCCCAACCCCCACCTGGGGCGACCAAGGTCTTAACCCCTACGCCCAACCATGAACACGGAACCCAGCTTCAGCGAGCGCTTCGCCGACGGTACTAGCAGCCTCATCCATCAAAACCAACAGGTACGCCCTATGCTGCTGCTGGCGGTGAATCATCACAGCAAAATTAGGGTGCAACGAATCGCGGCCCGCTCAGACCGCCGCCAAGCCCTCAAGCTAGCTGCTAGTAACGGCACTTTGGAATTGGCAGGGGCTAGTGCTGAGATCGTCTCACTATGGGCAGATACGAGTCCTAAAACAGTGGAGTTACTAGTCAACGGACCTCGGGTGCGCTGGCTAGAGGTTTGGAACGCCTGGGATATCGGCGGCTTGGAGACAGCCTGGCTGGGAAACTCAGGGATCATCACCGAATCCGCAGAACAGCACCTCACCTTGCATTGCAGCGACGGCCTAGACGATCCCAGCTTCAGTGACTTACAAGTGGCAATCTCTGTATCCAACCAATAAAACAGGCTGGCCGCAGATAAACCCGCCAAAGATGGGCCTATGTGCTAGAGACAGCAACGCGCCCGGCGTAGACGGCGCAGAACCTCTTGACGGCTGAGGTGCAGTACCATAGGCTCAAACAACGGGGGACCCACAGAACGTCCCGTCACAGCTACCCGCACCGGGGCCTGCGATTTAGAACGGTTCAAACCACTAGCCTCACCAATGCGAAACACAGCTTCTTTGACGATTTCTGGCTCCCAAGCACAATCTGTTAGCACAGCAATCACTCCATCTAGAACCTCTGCAGAGATTTTGTTATCAACCAGCACCTTTTGCCATGAGGTTTGATCTACAACCGGCTCACCGCAAAAGAGCCAGTCCACCTGAGGCACAATATCAGCCAGGGTACGAAGCTTTTCTTGAACCAACGGCACCATAGCCACAACGACCTCAGGGCGGTAACACGCCTTGGACCACGGTACCTCTTCTGACTCCAAAAACGGGGTCAGCACATCTAGTAGCTCAGCGGTATCTAGCTGACGGATATAAACACCGTTGAAGTGCTGTAGCTTAGCTAAATCAAAAAACGCCGCTGAGCGATTCACGTCTTCTAACTGAAACTGAGCTATAACCTCAGCCATGGGTCTGATCTCAACTTCATCGCGCGGCCCCCAACCTAGCAGCGCCAAATAGTTGGCCATTGCTTTAGCCAAGTAGCCCTGCTTTCGATAGCTCTCCAATGACACATCATCACGGCGCTTAGACAATTTCTTGCGCTGCTCATTCACCAGCAAAGGTAAATGAGCATAAACCGGCGGAGTGTGGCCTAAAGCTTGCATTAACAACACCGAACGAGGCGCACTAGACAACAAGTCCTCCCCGCGGATTGCATGGGTTATTGCCATATCCTGGTCATCCACAGCATTGGCCAGCACAAAAGTAGGCGACCCATCCGATCGCCAGATCACAAAATCTCCAAGCTGACTGTGCTCCACGGTTACCTCGCCGCGGATCACATCAGAAATTGTGGTGCTGCCCTCTGGGGTGCGAAACCGCACCGCACAGCCTTCAACCAACTCAGTACCAGGCTGCTCATTATCGTTAGCATCGCATAGATAAGCCTTGCCGTCACAAAGAAGCTGCTGAATTGCTTGGCGATGTTGTTGGCGGCGTTCGGATTGATAGAAAGGTCCCTCGTCGTAATCAATACCCAGCCACTTAAGGTACTCAAAAATGGCAGCGGTCAGCTCAGGACGATTGCGGTTCTCGTCGGTGTCTTCAATCCGCAGTACCATGGTTCCCCCCGTGGCACGCGCAAACAGCCAGTTAAACAAAGCGGTACGAGCCGAACCAACATGCAAATACCCTGTAGGTGAGGGTGCGAACCTAACTCTTGAATTTTGAACAGCGCTCACCTGGTAACAGAAAAATCCAACAGCCCAAAACGATCTGCCTCACAAGCTGCCGTAATTGCAGCAGATGTCATGCGCAACACTTCTTCACTCACCATGTCCACCAAATGTCGCGCTTCACCATAGTGATGCTGATGACGCAAACCTGCAAAAGCCTTCTTGCGCCACCGAAGCAGCCGCCCATCGGGAGATGGAGGCAGGTAACCAAACAGCCTGAAGGCTATTTCCACATCAACCAAGATCGGGGCACGACCAAAGCAGGCTGCCCGCTTAAGAGCCACCCCCACACATCCAGCAACAGCATCGTCAGCATGTTCGCCGGAAGATAAAAACATCGCATCTTGCAGTCGACGAGCTAAGGCCCAAGCATATCCCTGATCTGGCCCAGGCACGCCTAGACCGTTGCCTGAGGGTTGCGATCCCTTCAGATCGCCTGGTCGGTCAGCAAACCAAGATTGTGGCAGCCGAGGTGGAGAAACATAATGACGCTGAGCCGCAGGAGTTTCGGTTGGCACATAGTTAGGCGCTGCCATAGCTGGGTTAGCCCTTTGCGTGTGAGCTCTGAGATAGGGAGCTTTGGATTGACGCGCTGGTAGATCGCGAGCCGACAGATCGCTCCCCAGCAAACTGCTGCTTAGAAGACTGCGGGGACACACCGGCGTGCAACAACCCATACACAAGGCTGTCTACGAGAGCTTGCCAACTTGCTTCCACGATGTTTGCGGAAACCCCGATGGTGGTCCACACCTGATCTCCCATTGAAGAGTCAACGATAACCCGGGTAACTGCGGCAGTACCAGACGCGGTGTCCAATACCCGCACCTTGTAATCAATAAGCAAGATTGACCGGAACTCTGGATACCGTTCAGCTAGCGCCACAGTCAATGCCGCGTGCAAAGCATCTACGGGGCCGTTGCCCTCACCAGTAGCCACAATACGCTCGCCTTGCACATGCAGCTTTACGGTGGCTTCGGTGTCCATATCCACCGCTACCTCATTCCAAGCTCTAGCCCCTGTACCTGAGCGATGCTCGGTAGATACTCGAAAAGATTCCAACTCAAAATACGGCTGCGTCCAACCCGCAGCTGCCCTCATCAAAAGCTCTAACGAAGCATCAGCCACCTCAAAATGGTAGCCAGCGTGCTCTAGATTCTTTAGAGTGTCCACAATTTCGCCCACAGCAGCACCGTCTAACTCCAAGCCTAGCTCTGCGGCTTTAAGCTCTACAGTTGAGCGCCCCGCCATCTCCGACACCACAAAACGAGTGCCGTTACCCACATCTGAAGGATCAATGTGCTCATAAGCATCAGGTCGACGGCTTATAGCACTGGTGTGCAGACCAGCCTTATGCGCAAACGCAGAAGATCCCACGTAGGGCTGCTGAGGGTCAGGTGTGAAGTTCACCAACTCGGCCACATGATGCGATACCGAAGTCAGCCGCTTCAACCGATCAGCAGGCACCGTCTGCACACCCAGTTTCAAGCTGAGGTTAGCGATGATGGGCACTAAGTTGCAGTTACCGGTGCGTTCTCCGTAACCGTTGATGGTGCCCTGCACCTGAGTAGCTCCAGCACGCACCCCCGCCAAAGCATTGGCCACCCCACAGCCGGTGTCATTATGTAGATGTACCCCCACCGGAGTGTCTAAATAATCCACCACCTCTCCTACCGCCTTTTCCACGTCGTTAGGCAGTGATCCCCCGTTGGTATCACATAACACCAAACGATCAGCACCAGCTACAGCGGCAGCCTCTAGCACAGCCAAGCTATATTCAGGGTTATCTCGATAACCGTCAAAAAAGTGCTCAGCATCAAAAAACACCCTCATGCCCTGCTTGACGAGGAACTGCACCGAATCGGCCACCATCGCCACGCCCTCATCCAAAGTGGTACGCAATGCTTCTAGAACATGATAATCCCAACATTTGCCTACAATGCAGGCCACTTTCGTGCCTGATTGCACTAGGTTGGACAATGTTAGATCTTCATCGGTTCGACCTTTCACGCGGCGAGTAGACCCAAAAGCCACCAGAGTGCTGATTTGTAGGCTCAACTCGTTGCCGACCCGTGCAAAAAACTCATCATCTTTGGGGTTAGAACCAGGCCAACCACCCTCAATGTAGTGAACCCCTAAATCATCTAGCTGAACGGCTATACGCAGCTTGTCTTGTACGGTAAGCGATATGCCGCGAAGCTGACTGCCATCACGCAGCGTGGTGTCATAGATCTCAACTGCCAAAGGCATAGCTCGTGACGATGAGCGGGCTTGGTCCACCGATTGGGTCTCAGCAGTCGACATATTCATTCCAATGACTGTACTGAGCACATCGTCCCCTTACAGCGTCTTGAAATACCTCTTGAATCTTGCGAGTGACAGGGCCAGGGTCACCAATTTCGCGGTCATCCACTTCTTTAATGGGAACAACCTCCGCTGCGGTGCCTGACAAAAAGGCTTCATCAGCCAAGTAAAGATCGCTGCGCAACAGATTATCTGTCACATAGGGAATACCTAGATCGCCAGCCATCTGACAAATGGCATCTTGGGTTATACCAGCTAGCGCCCCAACTGCGGTGGGAGGAGTAATGATGGTTCCATCCCGCACCACAAACAAGTTCTCACCGGTGCATTCGCTTACGAAGCCTTGCGGGGAGAGCAAAACCGCCTCGTCATACCCCGCCTTTACTGCCTGCACCTTGGCTAGCTGGCTGTTGATGTAGTGACCGCAACCTTTGGCTGCTGTGGGCATGGAGTTGGGATCGTGACGCTGCCAAGAACTGACCATCAAGCGCACACCTCGCTCGATGCCATCATCACCTAGATAGGCACCCCATGGCCAAACCGCAATCGCCACGTTCACCTTGCAAGGCAACGGGTTGAGTCCCATCTCGCCATAACCTAAATAAGCTATTGGCCGCACATAGCAGCTGCTCATTTTATTGACACGCACCGTTTCCATAGTGGCTGCGATAAGTTCTTCTGGACTGTAAGGGATGTCAATCTGCAAGATCTTAGCGCTAGCAAACAAACGCTTGATGTGAGGTGTGAGCCGAAAAACCGCAGTGCCACGATCGGTTTCATAAGCACGAATGCCCTCAAAAACACCATTGCCGTAATGCAAGGTGTGGGTGAGCACATGCACGGTAGCATCCGCCCAATCCACGAGCTGCCCATCCATCCACACTTTGTCTGTGGTCTTGATTGGCATATTGCTCAATTCTCCCTTCTAACGAATTTTGGTCTCACGACATCTGGTTTGCCCAGCAAGCTCAAACTCGCTCAGCTATAGCATCGCCTATTTCAGTAGTGGTGCCATGTTGAATTTCTGGAACAGCGCAAGCTGCCCGTATTCGCGTGGCAGCAGAAGCCTCGCCCAAGAACTCGACCATCATGGCAGCCGACAAGATCGCCGCGGTGGGATTAGCTTTACCAGTGCCCACAATATCGGGTGCCGATCCGTGTACGGGTTCAAACATAGAAGGACCGGTACGATCTGGGTTCAAGTTAGCCGAAGCTGCTAGGCCAATTCCGCCCGACACTGCTCCAGCTAAATCGGTAAGGATGTCCCCAAACAGGTTGTCTGTAACGATCACGTCGTAGCTCTTTGGATCCTGCACAAAATAGATGCAGGCAGCATCAACATGGTTATAAGCGGTAGCCACGTCAGGATACTCTTCGGCCACCTCGTTGAAAGTGCGCTCCCACAGATCACCCGCAAAGGTCAACACATTCGTCTTATGCACCAAGGTGAGGTGCCGCTTAGGTCGACTACGGGCCAACTCAAAGGCATAACGCACGCAACGCTCCACACCATAACGAGTGTTCACCGAACCCTGGGTGGCTACCTCCTTTGGAGTGTAGCGACGTAGAAACCCCCCTTCGCCTGTATAAGTACCCTCGGTGTTCTCGCGGATGACCTCAAAGGTAAACGCTTCTTGGTCGGCTGCAATCTCTTCGCTTAAAGCCATGTGACCTTGAAAAGGTCGCCGATTCACATACAGATCCAACTCAAAACGCATGCGCAGCAACAACCCACGCTCAATCACCCCGGGCGGCACCTCAGGGGTACCCACCGCACCCAAATAGAGTGCATCCAACCCACGCCACTCTTCCAAAATTTCATCGCTCAACACGGTGCCGTCGCGCAGATAACGATCTCCTCCCAAATCGTAGGCAACGATGTCGATCTCTACGCCTGCTGCGTTCAGCACCTTTAGACCCTCGGCTACCACTTCGGGACCGATTCCATCTCCGCCTATAACTCCAATTATGTAGGCCATAGCCCTTCAGGATACGAATACCGAACCCCGCAATGCGAACGCTAAGCTTGAACCTTATGTCTGAAGTTCATGAGCTATCGCAAGCGGCCCATGATCGCCTGCAAGCCGAGTTCGAACATCTCACCACCGTAGGACGCGTGGAGATCGCCCGTAAGATTGAAGCAGCTCGGGAGCTAGGCGACCTCAGCGAGAACGGCGACTACCACGCCGCTAAAGACGAACAAGGCAAAATGGAGACCCGCATCGCTCAGCTAGGTGCGTTGCTGAGACACTCTCGCATCGTAAAAGCAGACAATACCGACACGGTTTCGGTGGGATCAGTGGTGACAATAGCCTACGAAGGCGACCTAGAAAACAACGAAACCTACTTGGTGGGCTCCATTGAGGAACGTCACGACGGCTTAGATGTCATGTCGCCTGCCTCACCCTTAGGCTCTGCCATAATCGGCGCTCAAGTGGGCGACACGGTATCGTATGAGAGCCCCTCTGGCCAGAACCTAAGCGTTCGCATCTTAGCCCTTGAGCAATAATGGTGGACCAATAGGGCCAGTGCTGCCACCGGGTGAATGGATCACCCTGCCAACAGGGCGAGTGTTTGTACGCCACGTAAAGGGGCCTGCTGGCTCGCCAACGGTGATGCTGTTGCACGGTTGGACTGTAACCGCAGATTTAAACTGGTATCTGATCTACACTCCTTTAGCTCAACGAGCTTCGGTGGTGGCATTTGACCACAGAGGCCACGGCACAGGCATTGCAACCAAGCGCTTCACCCTTGCCGACTGCGCTAGCGATGTGCTTGCCATTGCCGATGCCTTAACGTTAGAGCAGTTCATATGCGTGGGCTATTCCATGGGCGGAGCGATAGCGCAGCTAGCGGCCCGCCAAGCCCCGGAACGAATCACGGGAATAGTTTTAGGAGCTACCTCAACTAGCTTTCGTGGGCAAGGTTTTAGGTCAGCACGCTTCTCGCTCATGCCAGTTGTAGCTGGAATCTCCCGCAAGATTCCAAGAAACTTACGACAATGGAGTTGGCAAAAAGTCGTGTGTAAGGTGATCGCCAACGGCTTTAGTCGTTGGGCTCAAGCCGAAGTGCTCAAAGGTGATCCGCAAGCCATGCTGGACGCGGGAACCGAGCTGTTCAGGTTCAACTCATCACCGTGGATCGCAGAACTATCCATGCCCTTCGCTCAAATATGTACTAAAGGCGACAGCGTGGTGCCCGACTACCTCCAAGAAGAACTGTCGCTAACAGTTCCTAACATAGCCGTGTTCTCTTACCAAGGCGGGCACTCTTCGGTGGTCACGGATTCCGCTAGCTTTTGGGATTGCATGAACAGCGCACTAGATCATTTAGGAGTACCTCAAGCATCCTTAACAGATCAAAAACACCTAGCAAAGCAATGATTCGAGACCGGTAAGGTAGGAGTCCTGATGGGTCATACTCTTAGCCAAAAAATTTGGGACCGCCATGTGGTATATCAGGCCGCAGGTGAACCTGATTTGTTGTACATCGACATGCATCTAGTGCATGAGGTGACCTCTCCACAAGCCTTTGACGGGCTGCGAATGAACCAACGACGCGTGCGTCGACCCAACCTCACCTTAGCCACCGAAGATCACAACGTGCCCACCGACAACGTGGCGTGGCCCATTGCCGATCCCATCAGCCGCCAACAGGTAGAAACCCTACGAGCCAACTGCACCGAGTTCGGCATCAAGCTTCACCCGATGGGCAGTGCCAACCAAGGCATCGTGCATGTCATAGGGCCCGAAATGGGGCTCACCCAACCAGGCATGACCATCGTGTGCGGCGATAGCCACACCTCTACACACGGAGCTTTTGGGGCTTTGGCCTTTGGCATAGGCACAAGCGAGGTGGAACATGTGCTAGGCACCCAAACCCTGCCCCAACAACGCCCAAGCACCATGTCGGTAACGGTAGAGGGCACTCTGCCGGTAACATGCACTGCCAAAGATGTGATCTTGTCCATCATCGGGCATATAGGCACTGGCGGTGGCATTGGCTCAATTATTGAATACCGCGGCCCGGTGATTCGCTCGTTATCCATGGAGGGCCGGATGACAGTGTGCAACATGTCTATTGAGGCGGGAGCCAAAGCAGGGCTGATCGCACCCGATAGCACCACCTTTGAATACCTGCAAGGCCGCCCCTATGCCCCTAGCGGCGACAACTGGGAGGCCGCCCTAGCAGATTGGGCTAACTTGTTCAGCGACTCCGATGCTGTGTTTGACACCGAAATCATAATCAACGGGTCTAAGCTAGTGCCCCACATTTCTTGGGGTACCAACCCCTCACAAGTAACCCCTATAGATGGTGCTGTTCCCAACCCCGCAAGCTTTGCTGAGCCCAGCAAACAAGAAGCCGCTGCGCGAGCACTGGACTACATGGGACTGGAACCGGGCACCCCACTCAAGAACATCTCGGTAAACACGGTGTTCATCGGTTCGTGTACCAACAGCCGTATTGAAGATCTGCGTTTGGCAGCCGAAATCGTGCAAGGACATAAGGTACGCGCGGGAATGCGGGCCTTGGTGGTGCCAGGTTCGGCAGCGGTAAAAGTTCAAGCTGAAGCTGAAGGACTCCATAAAGTGTTTCGGTCTGCCGGGTTTGATTGGCGTGAACCAGGCTGTTCGATGTGCTTAGCCATGAACCCCGACAAACTTGCCCCTCAGGAACGCTGCGCTAGTACTTCTAACCGCAACTTTGAAGGTCGCCAAGGCAAAGGCGGGCGCACCCACTTAGTATCGCCTGCGGTAGCTGCGGCTACTGCGGTGGCAGGTACTTTTGCTACTCCAGGAGATCTGTAATGAAACCAGTTCAAATCATCACAGGCAAAGGTCTACCGTTGAACCGCAGCGACGTGGATACCGACCAAATAATCCCCAGCGACTGGCTAAAAAGAGTAGAACGCACTGGTTTTGAGCGGGGTCTGTTTTCAGAATGGCGAGAAGATCCCGACTTTGTGCTGAACGACCCCCGTTACAGTGAAGCTCGGATCCTCGTGGCTGGCCCAAACTTTGGCACCGGATCTTCACGCGAGCACGCAGTTTGGGCCATCCAACAATATGGGTTTGAAGCAGTCATCTCACCACGCTTTGGGGATATCTTCCACAACAACGCTGCTAAGAACGGCCTCATACCAGTGCAAGTAGACCTCGCAACCGTCAACCAGTTGTGGGATACATTAGCCAACAACCCTGCGATTGAGATCACCATAAATGTAGAACGGTGTACCTTAGCTGTGCCTGCTATCAAGGTGAGCACGATTTTCCCGTTAGACCGCTCAGTGCAAAAACGCTTGCTTGAAGGGCTAGACGATATCAGCCTCACCCTGGCACATACACCCGCTATTGACAACTTTGAGGCCACCCGAGCCGCTTGGCTGCCTTCAGTGATTTAACCTCAATCGCACAAGCAGGAAACTCTTTCAGAAAAGACAAACACATGAGCAGATTGCTGAGCTTCAAAAGCACCTTTGCAAGCACAAAAAGAATCTGCGCTCTCTTGCTTTGCGGGACGTTGCTGGCCACAGCTTGTCCTGCTGATGGTAATGATCTCAACGGTAATACCACCGGCAACACAACCACTGAACCGGGAGACACCGCAACCCTAAAAGACCCCACTAACCCTGCCACCAACACATCTAGCAACAACACCAACCCCAGCACATCCAACAACGTCAGCGAAGGCGACGAGATCACCAACTCAGTCCCATTAACCAACATAGCGTTGCTCTCAGCACTACGCAGCTTCGCCGATTGCAGCACGCTTCTAGATCATCTACGGGAAGAAACAGTAAGCCGAGTTGGACCTTATGGCTTACATAGAAGTCCCGCTACTTTTCTGCCCGAAATTGCTATGGCTAGCGACGACATGGCAGACACAAGCCCAGCGATGCCCAGCACCTTTAATAACTCTGGTATCGGGGTTGCTGAAAATACCTCTACACAAAGTGCTGCTGGCGGCTTTTCCACCACCAATACGCAGGTGGCGGGCGTAGACGAACCTGACATAATCAAAACCGACGGCAGCCGTATCTTGGCCGTTGCCCAAAACCACCTTCATTACATAGACATTTCTGGGCCAGAACCCAACTACCGTGGCAGCCTAGCTTTGAACTCCGATGAAGACTGGGGATACGACCAAGAAATTTTCATCAGCGGTAACCGTGCCCTCGTGTTTTCCAACCACCATCAACCCGAGCTACTGCCAGTGACCCAAGATCAAATTCAAGGCGAAAACCTAAGCACTGCTGATGTGATCATCCAAGGCAACCCCGTAGCGGTTGTGCAGCAAGTGGACATATCCAACCCAGAATCGATGGAGGTGATGGCCCAGCTGCATGTTGAAGGCCGCTATCTAAGCGCTCGTTCTGTAGGAGATTTGGTATGGATGTCGCTTTCTAGCAACAAAATTGACTCGCAATTTGTATATCCCAGTGGCCCCGCAGCCGAGGAAGTCGCCAAGCGCACCAACCAAGAAATAGCTGCTAACGCAGGACTGAGCGCTTGGTTGCCCGCATATCAGCTGCAAAGCCCCGACGGTGTCAGCGCGGGGATTTTGCCTGAATGCGAGCAGCTACATGCACCTACTGAGTTCGCCGGTTTCAACGTGTTATCCGTGCTTAGCTTCAACATGTCTGAGACTCTCAGCAAAGGCGATGCCAGCGCCGTATTAGCCGATGGCTACACCCTTTATGGTTCAGGCGAGTCGCTCTACTTGGCTGCTAGCGCACCAGTTCTACCTGAACCTCACCAAGATGCAGAGCCCTCCTTCATGAACATCGATACGCCAACCGAGTGGAGCACCACGCTACACAAGTTCTCTGTGTCCGCAGAAGGGCCAGCTGGCTATGAGGCCTCCGGCACCATAGCCGGAATGCTCGTAAACCAGTTTGCCATGGATGACCACAACGGCTACTTCCGTGTCGCCACCACCCTCAACCCCTGGGATAACGACTCCTCAGAAAGCCAACTAGTGGTGCTGGAACAGCACAATCAACGCCTTGTTGAGGTGGGCAAGGTGAGCGGTTTGGGCAAGACCGAACGCATCTTCTCAGTGCGGTTTGCGGGCGATGTGGGCTATGTGGTGACCTTCCGCCAGATTGATCCCTTGTATGTGTTGAACTTGGCCAACCCACAAGCCCCGTCAGTGGCTGGGGAGCTCAAGATTCCCGGCTTTTCTACCTACCTACACCCCTTAGGCGAGGGTTTGCTGCTAGGCATAGGACAAGATGCTGACGAAGAAGGCAGAACCAACGGCACCAAGGTTTCGCTATTTGACGTGAGCGATGTATCACGGCCTCAAGAAGTGGATGCAATCATCTTTGAAGATGCGCATAGCATCGCAGAATATGATCACCGCGCCTTTTTACACTGGGTTCCAGATGATTTAGCCGCAAGCTGGGTCGCTATACCTCTAGAAATCTACCGATACACAAATGACTTCCCTGTTCCAGAGCGAGAGTCCGACGAAGCTGAAGAGCCCAACACCCCTGAACGCTTCAGCGGGGCCGTTGTATTACAGATCAGCGAAACCGGTGTAACTGAAATAGGTCGGTTTTCTCACCATCTAGTCCAAACAAACACCACATCTGAGCTCAGCAACGAGTTCACCGACATTGAAACCACCTATGTCCCTCCCATTGAACGTTTGTTGATAGCGGGCACAAACTTGTGGTCATTATCTCAAGATGCTCTTCAGGCCAACGATCTCCTCGACCTGAACTACGTGAACAGCTTCTCTCTCAGATCTAATTAAATCTTCTGTAATGAAATCCTCAAGCCAACCCCGCTGAAGCCCTGTTCAGCGCGCTCACTATAGCCCGCATAGATGCGGTCGTGATGTCTGTGTGGATACCGCAGCCCCAAAGCTCTCGACCCTCCACCAAGAGTTCGATGTAAGCAACCGCTTCAGCATCAGTGCCGCCGCCGCGCGAATGCTCATGGTAAGCCACCACCTCAACAGGAGTGCTGATGATCTCATTCAGCCCGCTAGTAAAGGCATCCAATGATCCTTTGCCTTCTCCGTGTACCACTACCTGTTCGTTGCCTACGCTGAGCCGGGCCGTCACCACCGTACGATCAGCTCCCCGCGCGTTTTGAGCCGATTCATAGCCGTGCAACCGATATGGCTCATCTAAATCCAAATAAGCTGTGGCGAACTCGCTATGAATCTGATCAGCGCTGATCTCCTCACCTGTTTCATCGGCTATTTGTTGGATCATCTGGCTGAACTCAACCTGCATACGCCGTGGCAAATCTAGCTGGCTCTTGCTTTGCAACAGATAAGCCACCCCACCTTTACCCGACTGGCTGTTTACCCGCACTACATCCTGATAAGAACGACCTAAGTCCTCGGGATCTACCGGTATGTAAGGCACCTCAAACAGCTCTTCACCAGAGCGCTCCATGGCCTCAAAACCCTTCTTGATAGCATCTTGGTGCGACCCCGAAAAGGCTGTGTACACCAAATCGCCAACATAGGGATGGCGGGGATGAACAGGAAGCTGGTTGCATTCCTCAGCAATGCGACGCAAGGCATTGATATCGGAGATAGCCAGCTCAGGGTCAACCCCTTGACTGAACAGGTTCATGGCCAGGTTCACAACATCCACATTGCCGGTGCGCTCCCCGTTACCAAACAAGGTGCCCTCTACCCTGTCGGCACCAGCCATGAGCCCAAACTCGGCTGCGGCTACCGCAGTCCCCCTGTCGTTGTGAGGATGAAGACTCAACACAATTCGCTCGCGACGAACCAAATTGCGGTGCATCCACTCGATCATGTCGCCATAAATGTTGGGGGTAGCCATCTCTACGGTAGCTGGCAGGTTCACTATCACCGGGTTTCGGTTGCCTTCAGCCAAGATGTCCACCACCTCGTCGCAAACACGCTTGGCAAACGCTAACTCAGTGCCGGTGAAGGACTCAGGCGAGTACTCGTAATACACCTCAGTATTAGGAACCTGACCTTCCAGCGAACGACACCACTCGGCTGCTTGCGTAGCTATGGTGGCAATACCGTCCATGTCTAAACCAAACACCACCCGCCGCTGAAGCGAGGAGGTTGAGTTATAGAAATGCACGATGACATCTTCAGCCCCGTCAATGGACTCATATGTGCGTTCCAGCAAATCGCGTCGAGCCTGCGTTAACACTTGAATACGCACATCTGCGGGAATGGCCTTTTGTTCGATGATCTCACGCACAAACTGAAAATCGGCAGCAGATGCCGAGGGAAAACCCACCTCAATCTCTTTAAATCCAGCATCCACCAAAGCATTAAACATCGTCCACTTGCGATCCGGGTTCATAGGCTCAATCAATGCCTGATTACCGTCGCGTAGATCTACCGAGCACCACCTAGGGGCTGATTTGAGCACAGCGTCGGGCCAGGTACGGTCAGTGAGATGCACTGGCTCAAACGCCCGATACTTGTGTATAGGCATTCCCGAGGGCTGTTGAGGATGTGATCCTAATTTTCTATTCATCGCCTGAGGTTCTTTTGTGTTCAGATTATGTCTAGACGGTCATGCCGGTGCCACAGCTAAGCCCATATAGCGAGCAGCTTTCACGCCATCTATGGCCTCTAGCTCGACAGCCACCTGCTTAGGCAGGGGCTGCGCTGTGGCAATCACCATAGAGGCACCCTCGCCAGTTGAAGATCGGCCCACGTTCATGTCTTGAATGTTGATGCCAGCATCACCTAGCAAGGTGCCCACCAATCCAATGATGCCGGGACGATCCTCGTTAGACAAAAAGATCATGTGCTGAGCCGGAGACATGTGCAAGGTGTGGCCGTCGGCGGACACCAGCACCGGTTCTTTATGAACTCCATCTAAACGTCCGCCCAAGCTATGGTCTCCGCCTCTTACGGTCAGCAAGTTCACATGGTCTTTCACTGTGGGAGTGCTGTTGCCGCGTACCTCCATACCCCGCTCTTTGGCCATGTCTAAAGCGTTCACATAGCTGACATGCATGTCCGACACGGCGCTCAACAAACCCCGCACCACCGACATAACCACAACGGCGTTGTCAAACTTGCCGATCTCACCGCACAACTCCACATCCAACACCTCTGGCAGGCGGTCACACAACGTGCCGAACAGTCGACCCAACTGCTCACCCAAAGGCAAATAGGGGCGTAACGCGTCAGGTACTTCCTTAGCGGGCACGTTCACCGCCGCGGGCACGAACTCCCCTGCTAAGCCCAATAACACCTGCTCTGCTATGGCATCTCCGGCTTTACTTTGGGCCTCAGAGGTGCTCGCACCCAAGTGAGGGGTAACCACAACCGAATCCAAACCAAACAACGGAGATTCGGTGATGGGCTCACCGTCAAATACATCTAAAGCAGCACCAGCGATGCGTCCAGAAACCACTGCCTCAGCTAAATCGGCCTCGTGTACGATACCGCCGCGGGACACGTTGATAATGCGCAGGTTGGGTTTGGCCAACCTCAAGAGTTCAGAGTTAATAAGCCCGATGGTGTCTGGTGTGCGAGCCACATGAATGGTGATGAAGTCGGATTGAGCCACCAACTCCTCCACCGACATCAACGACATAACGCTGCGGCGAGCAATCTCTTCAGACACATAAGGATCACTGGCGATCACCCGCATGGCGAATCCCAACGCCCGCTCAGCTACCAACCTGCCAATGCGACCCAGGCCGATGATTCCCAGGGTCTTATCGCACAACTCAATTCCCTCCCAGCGGGAACGTTCCCAACGGCCCTGAACAAGAGCGGAGTGGGCCTGAGGAATGTTGCGAGCTTGAGCCAACATCAATGCCATGGTGTGCTCTGCGGCTGAAGTGATGTTAGACAAGGTGTCATTCACCACCAACACGCCGTGTTGAGTGGCGACAGCCACATCCACATTGTCTAAACCCACTCCAGCTCGACCCACGATTACCAGGTCTTTGCCTGCTTGAATCACCTCTGCTGTTACCTGGGTAGCCGATCTCACGATCAGGGCATTAGCCCCTTGTACTGCCTCTAAAAGTTCGTCTGAGGACATGCCCGTGCGCACGTCCACCTGGTGACCTGCATGTCGTAGTTTGGCCAAACCAATATCAGCAATCTTTTCGGCAACCAGCACTCTGCAAGAAGATGTTGAGTCAGAAACCACGCTGTTCATTAACCCTCAGGATAGAACATGGCTTACAGCAGAATACGACCGAAATGATCCCTAAAGGCCAGTTTGTGGTTAGGTGGCTGCTGAGATTAACGGTGTATCTGCGGTGGCTTGATGGCATCGGCTGGTTTAAATCCCAAGATTTCTGCAAAAAAAGCCAACTCAGCTTCAAGCGCCCTCACAATGTTGGCGGCTTGGCGAAACCCATGCTGTTCGCCTTCAAACAGCAAATAGGCCACTGGAATCGAGCGCTCCTGCAAAGCACCCACGATCATCTCAGCCTGACTAGGTGGCACAACGGGGTCTTCTGAGCCTTGTAACACGAGCATGGGAACTTCAAGTTCATCCACAAAATGTATAGGCGAGCGAGCTTTATAGGTTTCGACTGCTTGTGGGTAAGGTCCCACCAGTTGATCGGTGTAGTGAGCTTCAAACTTGTGAGTATCCGAAGCCAAGGCGGCTAAATCGGCAATGCCGTAGCGACTAGCCCCAGCGGCAAACACCTCGTGAAACACCAAAGCACACAAGGTGGTATAGCCCCCGGCACTGCTGCCAGAGATGATAAGGCGCTCACCGTCAACCTCTTTATTACGCACCAAATAAAGAGCCGCCGCTACACAGTCATCAACATCACTGACCCCCCATTGACCCAACAGCGCCTTCCGATAAGCGGTGCCGTATCCGGTGCTACCCCTATAGTTCACGTCAACCACCGCTATCCCACGGCTAGTCCAATATTGAATGCCAAGTTGCATCCCGCTGCGGGCCGCGGCGGTCGGCCCACCGTGGCTGAGCACCAAAAGTGGTGGAAGCTCGCCTCGAGGTGCCGCGGCGGTGGGGTTGGTGGGCTCATAATAAAGCCCATGAGCCACGGCATTATTAGTGGTAGGAAAACTAATGGGACGAGGCTCTGAGATGTAGTCGGGGTCTACTCGAACATGACTTGGCGGTCGAAGCGGTTCGTATGATCCATCAGCCACGTTAATGCGCATCGCAGTAGGTTCTTGAGTAGGCGAGGCCACGATTGCACAGACAGTGTGTGGGCCTGCTGACCGCAAACTCGTATAAGAAGTCCAAGGCAGATCCAAGGGCTCAGCTTGAGAGATGCTTATGGTCGCTGGGTTAACTGGCTTTGAGTCATGGCTAAGTGGGGGAATACACCAAAGCTCACCTACCGAGCCGCGCATGGCCACAGCCACCACAGTGTTGTCCTCGCACACAGCGTAGCTGGGATCGTCAAACACCCAAGCAGGACGATGCAGTTCCGCTTCAATCTGAAGCACCGGTTCTAGCTCACCGGCAACAAGATAATACAAGTTCCACCAGCCGTTGCGGTCGCTTACCACGTATAAATTGCCCTGAGCGTCCCACTGAGGTTCTACCACAGAACCCTGATCGGCAATCACGCATTGGCCGTCCAACCACAGCTCGGTTTGATCCCAAGGCATGTTCGGGTGATTCCACTGAACCCAAGCCAGATGTTTTCCATCAAAGCTGAGACGGGGAGACGCATAAAAGTCGGCACCCTCAGCCACCACCTCGGGGTTGCCAAAACCTGATACACCAGCAGGGTCGACTGCAAACCTCACAACCTGATTGACTTCTTCGCCGTCTACATGGTGGTTCTCGCGCACGCACACCACCGCGCCTTGGACACAACGCCCATCGGCGTAACGCAAACCGTGGCTAAACTGTGGCTGCGCTGCTACTGGGCGGGGGTACCCCTCGGCTGACACATGCCATAAACGACCGTCCAAATCGTTGCAAGCAAAAACACCATCATCCCCATCAGGCCACCAAGCCCCTCCCCCGTAAGTGTGTACTCGAGTACGCACCGAAACCTCACCCCACAAATCCACGCCGTCGCACACAAGCGCGCTGCGCCCCGACTCCGCAGGACGAGTTTCTGTCCACCACATACGGCCCTTTTGATGCCACACGCTCGTGGGAAGCGCTACATCAACAACCAGGGACCTAGCCGATATGGGCGACGGCCAGCTTCCATAAGGCAAAGCTTGCTTTATAGCCCTCGCTTGGATCACGCCAGCAGGTCGGCAATGCGACCAATCCCCTCAACTAGATCGTTATCTCCAAGGGCAAAAGAAAGCCGTGCGTAACCTGAGGCGCTGAAAGCCTCTCCAGGCACAATTGCCACATGCGCCTGATCCAAAATCCACTCGGCTAAATCAGAGGTGTTATCAGGCACTCCCCGATGGCCCAGCACACCTTCAAAAGAAGGAAATACATAAAAAGCGCCTTGAGGTCTCAAACAAATCACACCATAGATGGCATTCAGCATCTGATAAATAGTTTGCCCCCTACGATCAAACGCAGCTCGCATCTCAGCTACCGCATCTAGCGGGCCGCTGACGGCTGCTAGCGCTGCCTGCTGTGCCACGTTGGAAACGTTGGAGGTTTGATGAGATTGCAGGTTCACCGCAGCTTTTGCCACATCCGGCGGCCCAATCAACCAACCCACCCGCCAACCAGTCATAGCATAGGTTTTAGCCACACCGTTAATAACCACGCAGCGGTCAGCCACCTCAGGCACCACCGCTGGCATTGAGCTGAACTTGTTGTCCGCATAAGTGAGGTGCTCGTATATCTCATCTGTGATAACCCACACATCGTTCTCAACAGCCCAGCGGCCAATAGCCTCTACTTGTTCTGTGGGATAGACCGCCCCGGTGGGATTAGATGGCGACACAAACACCAGAGCCTTGGTGCGCGCTGTACGAACCGCCTCAAGTTGCTCTACAGTAACCAAAAACCCCTCATCCCTAGCTGTGGGTACCTCTACGACCACTCCACCAGCCAGCGAGATGGCCTCGGGGTAAGTTGTCCAGTAAGGGGCAGGCAGCAACACCTCATCACCAGAGTTCAGCAACACAGCCAAACCGTTGTACACAGCGTGCTTACCCCCATTGGTAACCACCACTTGTGAAGCGGGCACTTCTAAGCCAGAATCCCTCTTGGTCTTAGCAGCGATGGCATCCCGCAACTCTGGCAAACCTCCAGCAGGGGAATAGCGGTGGTTGCGGGGATCATCTACTGCCCTACGAGCAGCCTCCAAGATCGGCTCGGGCGTGGGAAAATCGGGTTCACCGGCACCAAAGCTAATAACCGGAATGCCTTGAGCCTTAAGAGCTTTCGCTTTGGCATCCACAGCCAAAGTTGCCGACGGTGTAATTGCTGTAACGCGCTGCGATAAACGAGCCATGTTCAAAGAGTAATGTGTAACTCGTGAACAACCCCGCGCCAACAGCTAACCTCACCATTCCGTCCGACATTTTGCCTGAAGATGGGCGCTTTGGAAGCGGCCCCTCGCGAGTGCGACCAGCCGCTGTTACTGCCCTTGCAACAGCAGCCAGCGACTTTTTGGGCACCAGCCACCGTAAGGCCACCGTCAAAAACATGGTGCATCGACTACGCTCTGAGATAGCAGAACTACTGCAAATCCCCGACGACTACGAAGTGTTGTTGGGTAACGGCGGCAGCACCGGTTTTTGGGATGCTGCCACCTTCAGCTTGATTGAACAGCGCAGCCAACATCTCAGCTTTGGGGCATTTTCAGCCAAGTTCGCCAGCGGGGTGGCCGCTGCACCCCACCTGCAAGATCCGATGATCCTCACCTCTGAACCTGGCACCCATCCACAACCTCAAGCCGACCCCTCAATTGATGCTTATGCACTGACCCAAAACGAGACCTCCACCGGAGTGTCCATGGAACTGCACCGCCCTAGCCAGCAAGGTCTGGTGCTAGTGGATGCCACCTCTGGCGCTGGAGGGTTGTTGTTTAATCCCTTAGAAACCGATGTGTACTACTTCGCACCACAAAAATGCCTAGCCGCCGACGGCGGGCTTTGGATTGCCTGCTGTTCACCAGCGGCCCTTGAGCGCATTGAACGCCTCGGAGCTAGCGACCGTTGGATACCCCCGTTTTTAGATCTTTCCATTGCACTTCACAGCTCCCGCAAAAACGAGACTTATAACACCCCAGCGCTAGCCACCATATTCCTAACCGTGCATCAAGTAGAATGGATCAACTCCAACGGCGGGCTGAGTTGGGCTGCAAGCCGCTGCACAGAATCGGCCAACATAATGTATTCTTGGGCCGAGAGCCGTAGCTTTACCACTCCTTTTGTAACCGACCCCACTATCCGCAGCCATGTGGTGGCCACCGTTGACCTCCTCGAAGTGAAAGCAGACGACGTAGCTGAAGTGTTACGGGCCAACGGCATTGTGGATGTGGAGTCCTACCGTGGATTAGGTCGCAACCAACTCCGTGTAGCTCTATTTCCTGCTACCCCTCCGGTTGACATAGCTGCGCTATGCGCCTGCATCGACTATGTGACCGAACGCCTTCAATAAAGCACTTTCGAGAAGGAACTTATAGCGGATTGAACTAAGTACCAACGGTGAGTTCTTCTGTTAACGGTGTGTATGAAATAAACAACCTAACCGGAAAGCACACAAGAATGACAGTACAACAGATCACTATGAACAAAGAATACCAATGTGCTGAAAATTATTGAAAGTAAACTGTCACTTATGTCGATAGAGTGTCTTCATGATCCAGGAGATCAGTGAGGAAGAGCTACAAGCGCCTCACCAGAACACAAGCAAACTACAAGCTTCAGCCTTTGTCACTAACAGCACCAAGTGCAGCGCTACTGTGTTCATAAACAAATGAAAAGCGTACAACTAGCTAGAAAAGATGGGCTATGCACACGGCAAAGTCAAATATTCGGTCAGTCATTATGTCAATGACATGGCCCGCAGATCTGATCACAAACACATAACTCGTCCGTAAAAGTATGGAGGAATTGGCGGCATGACAAAGATATCCAACTACGGAACGTTCAAAGACAGCTTAAACGCCCCAATTCACAGATGGTTCACATACCCTGCGGGATACTCTCACAAGCTGGTTGAGGCGAAATGCGCGCAATTTTCAATCGGAAAGGGCAGCCTCATTGCCGATCCGTTCGTGGGAACAGGAACTACATCGCTGTCAGCGAAGTCACTGGGGATTGACTCGATAGGCGTAGAAGCGCACCCATTCGTCCACTGGGTGGCTCAGACCAAACTTGACTCCAATCACGACACGGACCTCTTAAAAAAAGAGGCGGCTATCATCGTAGAGCAAGCACACGATCTCTTGTCTGAGAAATACTTCGATACAGCGGAATGGCCTGATCTGATCTATAAGTGCTTCGACACCGACAACTTGAAACAGCTCTATGCCCTGAAAACCGAAGTCTTAGCACTGACATCTGAACGCCAAGACTTCTTCAAATTGGCCCTCACAGCAACGCTGAGGGACACAACTTCAGCTGGGGCAGGGTGGCCCTACATAGCACCCAGCAAGTTCGCTAAGCGCAAGATAAAACGCAACGCTTTCGAAGAGTTCTCCAAGCGGTGCGCTCTGATGGCGGATGACGTGGAGACGTTCACCGCTCTCCGGTCAAAGCATAAGCTAGTGAAGGGCGATGCTAGGAACCTCATATCGCACACAGGAGAAGGCAATGTGGACCTGATCCTCACGTCTCCACCGTACCTAAACAACTACGACTACGCCGACCGTACCAGGATGGAGACCTATTTCTGGGGTCTCTACAACAGTTGGGCCGACATCACAACCAACGTCCGCGACAAGCTGATGATGGCAGCCACAACTCAGGTGCGCAGGGGCAAGATGGTAGACACGGCGGCAATGCCCATCGTAAAATTACTAGATGCTAAAATCCACGCTGAACTACAAAATGCCGTGTCGCGACTTGGGGAACTCCGTAAACGAAAGTCAGGCAATAAGTCCTACGACATGATGACGGCTGGCTACTTTGAAGACATATCTCAGGTAATCCTGCAAGCGCACACGGCGCTGAAACCCGGATGCCCATTTATCCTCGTGCTGGGGGATTCAGCTCCATATGGGGTCCACGTCCCAACAGACGAGATAATCGGGCGGCTGGCCCTCGGAGCGGGATTCTCCGACTACAGCATTGAGGTCATTCGCACCAGGGGCGACAAATGGGCGAACAACTCGCAACGCCACAAGGTGCCCCTCCGAGAGAGCATCGTCACGGTGATCCGCTGATGTCCAACCCTGCAGCAGCATTGGGACAAGAGGTTGGCAAACTGTTCGAGCTGTCTATCGTGGAACGCCTACACCCCCAAGTTGAGTCAAGGGGCTACGAGATCGGCCCACAGCGCATGGTCAACGGCACTGATAATGTGTATCAGATCGACGCTGTGATCTCCGATGCCGATGGCCAGCCGGTGATGATTCTCGACCCAAAGTACATTCGCTATAAGAAGCACAACCGCGACAAGGGAAGCTGGCTGTGCGTAGCACACTACAATCTCCGCAAAACTTACCCCACCATACGCAAGACCACCGCAGTGCTCGCCGGAAACTGGTCGAAGACATCACTAGCACTGATCGAGAGCTTCGGCATAGAAGTCATCGTTCAGGAATTCTCCAACATGGTGGACATACTGCATAGTTACAAAATCGAATTTGACTGGGCCGAAAAGGATCGCATGACACCCACAAAAGCGCTCCACGCGTTCAATGCTCTCAGCGGTGACGGAAAAGCCGACCTGGCACATGCCCTGACGGATGTAGTAATGCCAAGGCTCACAGCCTCAGTGGTAGCTGTCTTAGAGGATACAGACAAATCCGTGCAGAGCCGCGTATCGAAAGTGGAGGTCTTAGTGAAAACCGACCGCCACGAAATGCTGCTGTTGCAGTTCGACTCGATAGCCAAAACGGTCAGCGGTCTGGTTGACTTCATGGATGAGAGCGCTGATGTGAGCGAGCTTCTGAAGAAGCGGCAGATATGAGCCATAAGCGGGCTTTCACCAAATACCGCTAGTCTGCCAGAGCAAAATAACGGAGCCCTTCAGCCCAAACGCGCTTGCAGCTCATTGACTAAACGGGTGATCTCAGCAGAGGGGTTTAGCGTCATCAGGTGCTCCAAATCGCTACGGGCTTGTTCCATCTGATCGAGACCTATGAATACCCAAGCTCGCCATAACCGTGCCTGCGGATAATTAGGTGCTGCTTCCACAGCTAAATTGATGCGCCGAATGCCCTCGGTAATCTGCTCCTCTAGGCCAGTTTGCACCAAGATCACCCCGCTAAAGGTAAGCGCTGCGGCATTATTGGGCTGCTCATCCAAGACTGCCTGCAACACCCGCAAAGCCAAAACGGGACTACCCCCTGCCGGGTCGGTTGGATCAAAAACAATTAACGCTCCAGCCACAGCATCATTGACGGTGAGCCCAAGATCCGACAGAGAAACAAACGGATCATCTGCTGCCTGCAATATCCGACAGCGAGCTATCCGGGTTCGTAACCCTTGAACCACCAAAAGCTCAACCAAAAAATCTGGTGGATCAGCCTCATCAAAAGCCCTTAGGTGTACTGCTGCACCAGCACAATCTCCCGTCCGAAACAACACGATAGCTCGAAAAGCGCGAGCATCGGGATAGCTGGGCGCTGCCGCAACTGCATCGGCCAGCACATCTAAAGCCTTAGCTTCTTGGCCTTCTAAGCTCAAGAGCCAGCCTTTATACGCCAATGCTGTAGGGTGAGCTGGTGAGCGCTCTAGCACCCGGTCATATATGGCAATTGCTTCGGCATAATTGCCTTGCGCGAACGACTCCTCAGCATTGTTCAACAACCCTGGCACACTCGTAACAGCATCGTTTCCGGTAATTGTGTCGCCCGAATGACGCGATCCCACAGCGTTAGCTAAAAACACCCCCGCCACAACACCAAATACCAAAAAGCCCAACACCCAAAAACCGTTGCGTCGCTTGCGTGCCCACTGCTCTACGATCGACGGCTCAAGCTCATCAGATGCCTCAACATCATCATTCCCTCGTAAAACTTGAGCTGCTTTGCGGGTGTAGCTTCTGGCGAGCACCTCATGATCTTCGGGTTCTAGATCACCAGCCCGTAGCTCTTCATCTAGATCGTCTAAGGAGGAAAGCCAGAACTCCCGCTCATCCACCCTCTTCGCTCTCCTCAACTGAGGCAAGCTCTTCTTGTGCCCGCGCTTTTTTCACTAAAGCTAAGTCGGCTTCACTAACCTCAACATCGGCTTGGCTAGCCCGCTGCCATCGACTCAATGTGACCATCAGCAGCCCAGCACCCACCGCAAGTCCCGCCACTGGAATCACCCAAATCAAACCACTCAGCCCCGACCTCGACGGGGTCAAGATCACCCATTCCCCATAACGCTCTGCAAACCTACTACGTATATCGTCATCACTGTAGCCAGCTACCACGAGCTGGCCGATCTCGGCCCTTATCTCTCTAGCAATCGCCACATCAGACTGCACCACCGACTGTCCTACACACTGAGGACAAGCAATGGCGCTGCCAATGTCGTAAACACGCTCCGCGTTGCTGCGATCGTCACGAGAGTCAAGCGTGCCGAACACCAACATACTAGAAGCTGATATCCCAACCAACAGCCACGACACAACCACCCAACGCTGTCGATATGTACCCGTATTTTTATCACGACCGCTCATACAACAGCACCAGCTTGAACTAGCTGTTCTTGGATATCAGCCAGGGTTACGCCTCCGGTAAACCTCACAACCACACGCCCAGAAGGATCCACCAAATAAGTCTCGGGCACTGCGGTGACCCCAAAATCAATAGCCACTTGACGGGTGTCAGATACCACCACAGGCCAGGTGCCGCCGTGAATAGCAAAGAAATCGGCAATCCGGTCCGTGCTATCTCGAAAGACCACGCTCACCAGTCGGACATCGGGATCATCTTGATAGCGCTGAGCAAACGCCACAAGCTCAGGGTGCTCTACCCTGCACTCCACACACCATGTGGCAAAAAAATTCACCAGCACCCAGCGACCCCGCCAGTTAACCATCTCAAAACGATCTCCGCTAAGGGTGTCCCCTGCGAACTCAGGTGCAAAGTCAGGCAGCGGAGGGGATCCCCTACCCCGCTCAGAAACCGCTAACACCATCACAAGCACAGCAATAGCTACGCCCACGGCCAGCACCACCCGACGCACAGTACGCCCGGTCTCATCTTCCAACTGGCACCCCCGACATTGACCCACCCGATACTGATACACCCGGTACTGGTGCCGACACCGGCTGCGTAGGAGAGCGACGACGACCCGGAAAAGCCGACAAAGCAGCCCCAACCAACATGATCGCCCCGCCAATCCACAACCATAAGGTGAGCGGCTGCACGGTCACTCTCAATCCAGCGGGCATTCCAGGAACATCAGGTAAATCTAAAAGCGCCACCTGAATATCCCGCACCGGCGACGACTTGGTACCTGGTGTGCGCACCACACCTCCATTGTTAAAACGACTAACACCTGCTCGTACCGCTTCACCGTCCACAAGAACCACTGCCTCGGTGGTGATCTTGTTGTCAAACACCTTCTCTCGTGTACTTAGATAAACGATCTCATGGCCATTGGCATAAGCCACCTCACCGGGTGCTACGGAGAACTCACTTTGATGTAAGTAGCTGTTGCTGGCTGCCACCGCCACCGCCACCACCACCACACCAAGGTGAACCACCATCCCGCCGTTGGCTCGTCCGAGCAAACCTCGCCATCCTTGGCGCCGCCCAGCTAAAACCAGTTGGCGTAGCGCGGCTCCACCCGCAAAACCTGCCAAACCAAACGCCAACAACGGTGCCAGCCCGCGCGCTCCCAACAACAAAGCCAACAACACGCTCCCAACCCCTAACCAAGAAGGCCACATAAGCCGTTGTGATAGTCGCTCTAAGGTGGTCTTGCGCCACGGCAACACAGGGGCCACAGCCATTAAGAACAACAGCAACAAACCAACTGGCATGGTCATTCGATTAAAAAACGGAGTGCCAACGCTAATGCGATCATCATTAAGAACCTCCACAATGAGGGGAAACACCGTGCCTAGAAGCACCACAAAAGCGAACACACCAAAAAATAAGTTGTTAGCTAAAAACGAAGCTTCGCGCGACAAGACCGAATCGATCTGCCCAGGAGAACGCAGCTTGTCGCCCCTCCAAGCAATAAGCCCCACCGTTACCACCATCACCAAAGCAAAAAACACCAACAGCGCTGGCCCAACCGCATCCGCAGAGAAAGCATGTACCGAATCAACTAACCCCGAACGAGTCAAAAAGGTTCCCAAGATGGTGAGCGCGAAGGTGGCGCACACCAACGATAGGTTCCACACCCGTAGCATCCCACGACGCTCTTGCACCATCACCGAGTGCAAATAAGCGGTACCTGTTAACCATGGCAACAACGAAGCGTTCTCTACCGGATCCCAACCCCAATAGCCACCCCAGCCCAGCACATCCCATGACCACCATGCCCCCAAAATTATGCCCGCTGTCAAAAAAGCCCAAGCAAACAAAGTCCAACGGCGGGTATGCAACAACCAACCCTCGCCCAACCTGCCAGTAACCAACGCAGCTACTGCAAAGGCAAAGGGCACGGTGAACCCCACATAGCCTAAATACAACATCGGAGGATGCACTGCCATAAGCCAGTGATTTTGCAGCAAAGGGTTGGGACCAGGGCCTTCAAAACCTGGCGGCACCTGCACCCTACGAAAAGGTTGAGCCAAGTCCAGATTAGGCCAGTTAAACATCAACACAAAGAAAAACAAGCACACCACAAACAACACGGCCATGGCCCAACCCACCAACGGATCGCCCAAGCGATCCCGAAACTTCATCATTACCAGCACCAAATAACCAGCCAAAATGAAAGCCCACAGCAAAATGGAACCTTCCAGAGCTGCCCAAAGAGTGGCCACGTTGAACAAAGCAGGAGTAGCGTGGCTGCCGTTTTCGGCTACATATAACACAGAGAAGTCCCGGGTTATCAAGGCTCGTTCCATGGCGAACACAGCTAGCGCGGCACCTCCCAACACCAGCCAAGCGCAAAGCTTCACCCGATTCAGATGACGTACAGCCACAGCAAATACGCCTAAAGCAGACGCAGCCATCGCCACAGCAATGCCTAACACCCCAAGGGTTACGTTCATTGATATTGTCCGCGCTCTTCGACCTGCTCGATGCGATCTTGATTATCTACTCGGTACTCGTTGTCATGCTTCACCAGCATGCGGTCGCTAGCAAAGTACCAACCATCATTGGCCAAGTTCGCAAAGGCACTGCTGTTCTCCCAGTGGCCGTCTATTACCACCGGCACCTCAGGTTGGAATTGATCGGAGACACCCCCCGTATGCACAACATCAGCCACCACCCCATCAAGCACCAACGAAAACGCCACAGCTGGTCGACCATCTAGCAAGCTGACTTCTTGAATTGATCCGCTCACAGGAGATCCGATCATGCGAAAACGGTCGTCACCTAGCTCCAAACGATGCTCCACAGCATCATCTACCTCACGAAACACCAAGGTGGCATCGGCTAGCGCTCGCCAAAGCACTATCCCAATCACCAACAGCACCACAAACACCACAAACACCGAACCCCAGCGACGCAGACCAGCACGGGCAGGACGCGCTGGACGGGGGGTCAAATCCAGATTTTCTGCAACCTCAGACATCTGGCATCATCCAGCGTCGTCGGTTTTCTGGTACACGCTGAGCGAGCGAACGAGCGCGAACAATCACCCAAACGGCATAGCTCACCACACCAACCACCGTTACACTCCAACCAGCCACCAAATAGCCTAGATGGGTCATCGCTGATCCTCGCCTTCTTGAGGGGCATCGCTTAGATGGGTTTGAGTTGGCAAAGCTGATGCTGCTTGACAATCGTGGAGCTGCGATTCAGCTCTACGTTCAACAAGGGCTTGTTCCACCTCTAGCTGCTCAAGCTGACTTTGCAGATAAGCCATACGAAAGCGATGCAATAGCAACCAGGCGAACAGCGCTGCACCAACCAGCAACGAAAAAGTCAAGGTAAACAAGGTTTCGTCACGAATCTTGCGAGCCAGCAAAGTTGATTGCTGATGCAGCGTGCGATTCTCCCACCAGTCCACCGAACGATTCACGATAATGATGTTCACCACTCCGACCAAAGCAATTAAGGCGCAGCGACGAGCCTGCACCTGGGCTTGGACTGGGATACGCCTCACAGCCAAATAACCAATAAACACCAACACCATCACCAAAGTGGTCACCAACCTCACATCTCCCCACTCCCACCAAGTTTGCCAAGTAGGTCGACCCCAAATAGAACCGGTCACCAACGTGAGCACCCCGAACATCACCCCAATCTCCGCAGCAGAGACAGCCATGATGTCCCACCAAACGGTGCGCCAACGCAGATACCCCAAGCTAGCCAAGAAGGTGATACCAAAACCGCTGTAAGCCAAGATCGCCGCGGGCACATGCACGAACATCAGCCGCACCGCATCAAACTGCCCCACCACATCCCCCTGATCTGTGATACGTGTATCTTGAGGCACCCACGCAAAAGCCAAAACCACAAGCACCGCAAACCCCAGCAAGCTCAACCATCCCAAAACCTTGGTTGCCTTGGAAGAAGAAGTGGGCAAAACCTGCACTCCCCTGCCAGTCAGCTCAAAGGTTGACACGGGGGTTGTTACATTCACGCTTCCTCCAACAAGGTGCCGTAGCTCAGTGCTCCAAACAACCCATAGATTGCTGCGAATCCTACGAGCAAGCCCAACCAGGCCCAACCCTGCGCACCAGCTACCCCAAAAGCATCTTGAAAAGCTCGGGTGGCACCTAACATCACAGGTGCCACCACCGGCAACAACAACACCGGCAACAACGACTCTCGCATACCCAACCCAGCCACCAACGCCCCATAGAGCGTGCCTGCGACAGCCAACCCCAGCGCTCCAACCAAACCAGCACTAACCAACAAGCCAAACCGCTGCACCGACACGTCAAACAACAACAACACACCCAAGCTCAACAGCAACTCCAGCACGACAAGCTGCACTGCGATTGCGATTACCTTACCCAAAAATGCTGCCACCGGCTCAATACCCGATAACAACAGCCGATCAGACGTGCCATCAGCTAAATCAACCGCAAAAGATCGCCCGATGGCCAACAAAGAAGCTAACAAAACCGTCACCCAAAACAGTCCTGGCGCATAGGTGCGTAAAGCTGCCTGATCGGTGTCTAGCGCAAACGCAAACAACAACAGCACGATGACCGCGAACGGCACAATCTGGTTAATGCCTACTCGAGCACGCATCTCAATGAGCAGGTCTTTACCGACCACCAGCCAAACATCACGAAGCATGGGCAACAGCCTTTGGGTCCACCATCCCACCAGCCACAGATACCACCCGGGGCTGCAATTTCTGGATCCTTTCCAACTCATGGGAAGCCATAACCACGGTGGCACCGTCTTGTGCTGCACTAAGCACCAAGGAGTCCACGATGTCACGCGACTGCTGATCTAGGCCAGCATGGGGCTCATCTAACAGCCAAAGCTCGGGACGACGCACCAGCAGCGAAGCAAAACAGGCACGCCGACGCTGACCAGCCGAGAGTTGTCTAGCCCGTGTTCGAGCTAAACGTCCGGTAAGCTGCAACAACTCTAAGGCATCGTGAATTTCTTTGTGCGAAGCCCTAGCTGCCCGCCCCCAAAACGACACATTTTCGGTCACTGACAGTTCGTCATACAACCCAGTGCTGTGGCCCATCAGCGCCACGCGCCGCCTTACCATCTGACGCTGTGTGTTCAAATCGTGCCCCAATACCCAAGCCTGGCCGTCAGACAGTACACACAACCCCGCGCAAAGCCTCAACAACGTGGTCTTACCAGCCCCGTTAGCACCTTTCAGTAACACTACTTCACCTGGTAATATATCTAAATCCACACCTGCTAAGGCAGGAAAGCGTCCCAAAAGCGTGACTGCGGCCCGAAGTCGAACTGCTTGTTGCACAACTCTGGCAAGGTTACAGCGAAATTGGGTTGTAAGGCACTGCGGTGCCAGACGATAAACCTGTACCGCTCAAAGCCAACAATGACTTAGACACAACAACAGGCTGACTGGACTCCACCAACAACGCAAACACCTCTTCATCAAGCAACTCGTTCACCGGCACCACCACTCGACCCAGGGGTGCCACCTCTTGAGGAGCTAAGTGTGCAACTGGAGTTAACTGTCCGTGCGCAATGGACGAAACGGTGATATGCGCAATGGAATCAGGCGACGGGTTAATCACAACCAGATCAACCTCAGTGCCTTCAGTACGATTGCCAGCGACCAAATGTCGAGATGCCTTAGCAACAACCCCAGCTTCTGCTGCCACACCGGCTGGCGAGGATGTAGCCGCAGCAGCCCCCACTCTTTCGGCTGCTATGGGCACACCATTATACGAGGTTGCCTCTACCCAAAAGCCACTGTCTGAGGGACGCAGTGCCGCAGCGCTATACACATAAGGAGCTGCGGGTGCAGGGTAAGTCCCAAGGTCATCAAACACCACCGCAACTCGCTGCTGCGGTGGCACGGTTACTTCAAAAGGCGGGTGCAGCCCACCTTTCCGAAAGCCATCAAAGCGCATCACGAGGTCTACCAACGCCTCTTGTTGGGTGGGGTTGTACAACATCACATGATCGACAATGCCTGCTCTTGCAGGACCATTAGCAAACACCCATTGGACGTGAGTTTGAGGCACTCCCGGGCCTGCGGTGAGTCCTTCCAAACCATCACTGCCATCAAACAGTTGCAAACGTCCAGCCACAATTCGTCCGGCTAGTAGGTTGATGGTGGTAGACAGTGAGGCGAAGCGGGGCACTTCCCCTGTGACCTCTACAACCGTCAACGAACGTGCTGGCACCACCACACCCCTTAATGATTGGGGTTCGCGCAGCCCATCGTCGGTAACGAAGCTGAACTGCGCCACTGCTCTTATAGGAAATGGATTAAACAACGTAAAAAATAGCCGAGCATCGCGCCTGGTGGACCCTGCGGGAAAATGCCAGGCTTGTGCAGCACGCGTAGCACAAGGCACCACATCAAAACCGGTGGGCCCTTGCACTCTTTGGGTTACCACCGCTGTACCCGAATCCACCTCCACTAGAGCTGCTGTGAACTGCGCGTTCACAACCTCACTCAAGTTGAGCACAACCTCAGATCGTGCAGACACCCCTAACGTGACTGCAACAGGATCTCTGCCTATAAAGTCTTGACCCGCAATAGGTTCACCCTCTTGGAGTGCTAACCCAATAGCTGCTGCATTGCTAAGCGATCCTGGAAAGATCATAATCCGCGCAACAACAGCTTGCGATGCGGGGTTAGCGACCACAATCGAATGCTCAGCGAACTCCCCTGGCAATGAGGTTCCCTCCGAGCAGTACCACACACCAAAATCGGCAGCTGAACCTGGGGCAGAGGTAACCATCTCTTGACGAAACAACCCCCTACTAACGCCAGACTCGGATACCACACGATCAGCCACGGCAAGGGCCACCAAAGCAACCACCGCAACTCCCACAAACGGAGTTCGCAGAGGTCTAGAAGCCATCGTCAGTAACCGTGCGACCAACCGCTGATTCCGCATAAGCGATGTTGCTGTAAACGCGTATTCCCGATGTAAAGCTAACGGAGGGTAAATCCAATTGCCCGTTCAGCGTGTTGATTAACCATTCAGGAACAGGACGATACAGCTCACCAAACGGAGCAGGGGCGAGTCGCTCAACTACCAGCACCGTACCAATATCCCAGCGAGCCAACGCTGCACCTAAACGCTTGCTGCCATTAAACGGTGCTTCCATCACCATATGGCCTATCAATTGAGTTGTGTCATCTAGGGGCCCTACCCAAAGTTGGGCTACCGTTGGAAACTGTTGACCGTCAGAAACTGCAAACCACAGATCATCATCCAACTTCCACCCACCCAACGGTAACAAATCCCGATGACCTAGCCATAAAACCTTCTCTGCCCCTTCATCAACAATGTTGCTGCTATCAGCCGCATGAGAGCGCAGGTCTGCTAGCGGGCTCGCAAGCAGATACGCCTCAGAGTAATCCTCTTCAGTGGCATTCCAATTTCCCGCCACAACCATTCCCAAAGCTGGCAAAATCGCTAGCACCATGGCCACTAGCGCAGACAAGGGCACAAACTGTCTCCAACCAAAGTGGTGACGACGCAAGTCTATCTGGAAAGCTGCTACCCCCAAAGCCGTCGCTAAAGCTAAGCCAACTGCTCCTGGTACTTGAATCAATTCAGGGCGGGGCAGTGGCAATGATAACCAACCATGTTCAGACGCTAAAGCTGCTGCCGCTGTTCCGAGATAAAGCGTCCAACCGCGTACCGCCCACGCCAGCCGCGCCTCTTGCGCTAGTACCAGCGGTAGAACTGCTGCTAGCGGCAACGCCCAGCCCAACCATTGACTACCAAACGGCCCCGTATCAAAGCGCAAGATCTCTGCCCAAGAATAACCCCATCCCCCTCCTCCACCCTCGGTTAACCGCGCGGGCATACCTGCGATAAGCCATGGCATATTCAACAACACCGCTACTACCACTCCCGCTCCCGCTACCACCATCATCCGGCCCGCGCCGTCCAACGCGGCTGCCAAAAACATTCCAAACAACACCAAGACAAGCAACAATGCGATGCCCACCAACGCTTCGCTAGCAAGAGCTACCACCACACCAAAAACAACACCAAAGATAAGCGACGAACGCAGAAGCTTTCCCGTTGACATCTCTTGCGGTGGCATGGCCACCGCAGCCAACAGCCAAGGTGCAGCCCCATACAACAACAGCCCCCCCCACACCCCGTTAGCTAAGGCATTGTACGGAATAGGGTTAGCCACATAAACCGCCACCGCCAGTCCTTGCACCCACTGTGACCCGAAAGATCTGCTCAGGTGCCACATGCCAATGGCTCCTAGTGGCACCATGCCAACGATCAACACCGTGCGTAACAATCCAGTCTGACCAAAAAACAGCCAGCTCAACACCGTCAGCACCCCTAAACCAGAAGGAGCTATGGCTTGTTGTCCCAAGCCCACCGGACGGTGGTCGCTCCACCAGCCGCTTAGCAAATCAGCACTAGACCCGAATTGAGCTAACCCTCCTACCGCGGCAATGCCATCAGCAAACAGATTGCGCGCCCCTAATATCATAAACAAGAACACGGCCAAGCCCACCAGTGCTCCCACTGGCGAATGATTTATACGCCCCAGCAACGAATTGCTAGAGCTAATCCTGCGTCTCGTCAAAAAGGTGGCTAAAGCAGCAGACCCGGCAAACTGAGATGCTCGTATCACAGCATCACTGGCTTGACGGGTGTGCTTCACTAACTTGCGCTTACGCCTAATCGAGCCCAACCCCCGAAGGTTGTATGCCCATGCCGCAACGATGGCGCGAACCACGCTCATGCGGCCACTCCATAACGCCACAACAGATTCTACTAACGACACCAACGCTGCCTGAGGAATCACCCGCACAAAATGCCAATAGCCATACATAGATAAAAGGGTGCGAATCCGGTGACGGCGATCAAGCAAAGCCGCTCGCTGCGGCATAAGCCTCTCTGTCAGGCGTTGGCGATGACGCACCGCCGCCGCTGGAGCTACAACCACCCGTGCTCCCATGACGCGTGCCCTCCAACACAGGTCAATGTGCTCATAACAAAAGCTCATTTCAGGATCAAAGCCCTGCGCAGCGTGAAACAAATCACCTCGTACCAAAACACAGCCACCTGATACAGCGAACATGTCCTGCACTTGATCGTGCTGTCCCTGGTCGTACTCTCCTGGCTCCACCGCGGGAACCGTGGCACCGGTCTTGTCCACCAAAAACCCCAGCTGACAAATTCGAGCAGGCTCATCCCAATCCACGTACTTCGGGCCAACGATGCTGGCATTAGAGGTAGCCGCTCTAGCAGCAAGCAGCCTCAACGCATCAGGTGCTAGATCTACATCGTCATGGCAAATCACGAAATAATCCGGCGAGGTGTCTGCTGGCACATCTGACTGTGAACCTTCAGCCGAACACAAGATCACCTCGTTCACAGCCGGGCCGAACCCCACGTTCGACTCTAAGTTGCAGACCTCTGCTTGCGGCAAAACCTTTTGCACCCTTTCGGTAAGATCCGCTTCGCTGCCAGCATTCACCACCGTCACCGCTGCCGGGATCAAGTCTTGAGCGGCAACAGATTTCAAAACCTCCTCAAACCAGAGTCCGGGTTCATGGCTGACCATAACCACATGAATATTGGTGCTCACTTGATTTGTGGGGCCATCCTCAAGGATTAAAGCAGGCTGAGCATCCTCACTGTTGAGCACCTAACCACGGTACCCGCTCAGAACCCACTCTCTTTGCCACAGTACGGATGTACGAATCAGCACAGCGAGTCTGTCATAAAAAGTGGCATAATGAACGGGCGTGAAGATCGCATTAGATGCCAGTCCTTTGCTCCTGCCTCAAACTGGCATAGGAACATTCACCGCAGAACTGGCTTCAGAATTGGCCTGCAACCCGCATGTAGAGCTTTCTATGGTTGCCTTGGGCCGCAGCACACCCAATACAAGCCAAGTTCCCGATACTGGAAGCTGCCGAATCATCCACGGCTGGTTGCTCAGCAGACGCTTGCGCTGGCTCTGGCACCACTTTTCAGTGCCACGCTACGAATGGGTGGGAGGCTCAACGGCTGTCTTCCATGGAACCAACTACATCGTGCCACCAACCTCTAAAACCGCCACCATAATATCTGTCCACGATGTGGGCTTTGAACATCAGCCACCGCAGTGCATCCCTGAGGCGATGCATCACAAACAATCAGTCCGCTTTGCAATACGCAAGGGAGCCACAGTTCACACAGATTCGCAGTTTGTGGCCGATGAAGTAGCCCATTATTACGCTATACCAACAGAACAAATAGTGACCATTGCTCCTGGTATCCGCCTCTATCCCGCGGGGCCCCATCCTGTTCCCGGCTCACCCTATATCCTCACATTAGGTTCCTCAGACAAACGAAAAGACTTGATAACAGCTATTGCTGCGTTCAACCGCATCGCCACCGAGTTCAGCGATCTACGCTTCATCCACGCTGGACCCTCAGGCGATGATGACCCCCGTTTGCAAACCGCAATCACTCAAAGCCCCTTTCAGCAGCGCATCTCACAACTTGGCTACGTCAACCAAGCCACCAAATCTGCCCTATTACAGGATGCGGCGGTTGTGGTCTACCCATCACGCTATGAAGGTTTTGGCTTGGTGCCCCTAGAGGCCATGCTGGCCGGAACGCCGGTGGTGACCACTAGATCTTCATCCATACCCGAAGTAGCAGGTGATGCCGCTCTCTACGCTGAGATAGGCGATCCCGACAGCCTAGCTGAGCGCATAACTCAAGTGCTGTCGTGCTCTGACCTAGCCAGTACCCTAAAAGCTCGTGGCACCGAGCAAGCCAAGAACTACAATTGGGCCACCGCTAGCCACAAATTCTTGAAATTATACCGTGATGCAACCAACAATTGACATTAAGCAGGTAGTGACTGAGATAAAGGCTGAAGCTGAGGTCTGGCGAGCTACAGACCCCAATATCGCCATCTTAGAAGAAGACCTCAAACGCGCCTGGGCTGCTTCGCTGCCGCTCGGTGTCGCTGATGGATCAGCATCTCCAATCTCAAGCCTTGAGACTCTCAATCAGATCAACGTGGATGCCCCCGAAGGTTCCCGCTTTGGAATTCGAACCCTTAAACGCCTGATCAAAAAACTCACATCATGGTATCTGCATTATGTCACTGCTCAGGTTGCCCTTTTGGGTCACGGCATCATCAAAACTTTCAAGACAGTAGACCAGCGACTTGCCCAACTAGAGGACTTGTCATTACCCACATCCAACAACAGCACAACACGATTTCCAATTTCAGCCCCAAGTGAGACCGTTGCCCAAGCCATTGCCACAGAAATGTCTGCCGACAAATGTGCAGTGCTATCAGCAAACTCTGGAACAATAATCGCTGCAATACAAGCCTGCGGGAGGACTGTCTATGGCCTACACCACTCTGCTTCTCAGGTACTATCAGCAATAGAACAAGGTCTAGATGTTCGCCAAGATGATGTCCTTAGCCATCTTAACTCACTAACCACCGCTAGCTTGCAGGGCATCGTGTTAACCGACGTGGTAGAGACCATGCCTCTAGCGGCTATTCAGCAAACAGTGCTGCAAAGCCAGCGGGTGCTGCTACCCAACGGCGTGCTTGTTGTGGCTGTTGGTGATCCAGCACAGCGCGCGGGAGTAGAACGCGAGCTGCTAGCCAACCTGGGGCTGTCCCCTACTGCTTGGCAATTCTTGTTGAACCAAGTCCACTTCACAACACGCTCTGTTCAAACAGACGATCCCCGAATCAATACCCTTATCGTAGGGATTCGATAGCTGCGAATGCCTCAACCGCAAATGCTGCAAGCGCATCAGTTCACCGCTATATATGCTCGCTACGATGCTATTGGACAACACACTCTTGGGTTGCGAAACCTAATGATCGACATGGGTTGGGAGGTCACAACCTTCGCCCAACAAAGCTACCAAGATACAGACATAACAGTGCTTAACTACCAGACCCACGCTGAACACCCTGACCCAGACATTGCTATATACCATCTCTCAACAACATCAGCCGTCTCAGACTACCTTCTAGAGCTTAAGACCCCATTGGTGTTGAACTACCACAACATTACACCGGGCATGTTTTTTGCTGGCTGGGACACAAACCTTGCAAACGATCTAGAACGCGCCCGCCACATTTTGAGGTCTCTAGCACATACCGCAACTGCTGGCATTGCAGACAGCGAATACAACGCCGCAGAACTAATGGAACATGGCATAGGCAAAATTCACATTGTGCCGCCTCTTTATGCCACCCCAATAGCCAACACACCAAGCAGCCCTAACAACACCACTACATTAGACAGCACCCCAAAACTACTTTTCGTCGGCCGCCTAGCACCCAACAAATGCATTGAAGCACTACTGGGGTGCTGTGCCATGCTCAAAACAAAATGGCCTGAGGTATCTCTTACCCTAATTGGAAACCCGATGATACCGCGCTATACCAAGGCGCTAGAGAATTACACTCAAGAACTTGCCATTACCGCAAACGTTCGGTTCCTAGGCACCGTCTCCACACAAATCAGAAATACAGAATACGCCGCGGCCAACGTCTACGTATCAGCCTCTAAGCATGAGGGCTTTTGTGTGCCTTTGCTTGAAGCAATGCAGATGGGGTTGCCGATTGTTGCTCACGCTGCGGCTGCTGTGCCAGAAACAGTGCAAGATGCTGGGGTGTTGCTTAAGACCAACGATGCCCTCTGCTTGGCATCCGCGGTGCAGCGGGTGTGTGTAGATACCGGCCTGCGTGCAGAGCTGATCGCCAAGGGCCACGCCCGCGCAAAACAATTTAATAGCACCCAAACACAACAGCGCATGATTCAAGCGCTGCACAAGATCGCGGCGCAGGTGGCTTAGATATGCGGGCGTTGGTTACCGGTGCTCGTGGCTTTGTGGGCACCCATCTTGTGGCTCATCTAAAAGAATGCGGCGATGACGTGATTGAGATGGATCGAATTATCGGCAGCCCATCAATCGAAGATGCCCTTGCCATAAAAACCCACGTTGTTGCAGCACAGCCCAGTGTGGTGTACCACCTAGCCGCCCAAAGCGACGTAGCAGCCTCGTGGGATGATCCACTGAATACCTTTCAGGTAAACGCCGTGGGCACGCTGAACATCATGCAAGCTTGCGTACAAGCCCAAGTAGAGTGCTTGGTGTCGGTAACGAGCAGCGATATCTACGGCATCGTTCAACCTGAAGACTTACCACTCACAGAACAAGCACCACTGCGACCGGTAAACCCTTATGCGGCCAGCAAGTCTGCTGCTGAGATGGTATGTGTACAGGGTTTTTTAGGTCACGGGCTCAAGGTGGTGAGAGCACGAGCATTCAACCACCTCGGCCCTGGACAAAGCGAACACTTCTTAGCTGCGGCTCTTGCAGCTCAGATTGCCCGCAACGAGATCCGTGGACAATCCAAAGTATCTGTAGGTGACCTCACCGCTAGGCGCGACTTCACAGATGTACGAGATGTAGTGCGTGCCTACCGACTATTGGCCCTACACGGAAAACCAGGTGAAGCTTACAACGTGTGCTCAGGCCAAGATGTGACAGCTTCTGAGTTAGCCAACAAGTTGTTGAAGATGGCTAAAACCCCGATGTCGGTGCAACAAAACGAACATCTCCTACGCCCGGTGGAGGTGCCCGTGCTGCGGGGCGATAATTCCAAACTGCTTGCCACCACCGGCTGGAAACCAGCCATAGCATTACCTGAGACACTAGCTGATGTCCTCAGTGATGCCCGCCACCGTGTGAGAGACCAAACTCATAGCTCACTATGAACCAACTTCATCCCCAGCGGGCTTTAATTACCGGCATCACCGGTCAAGATGGTTCTTACTTGGCCGAGTTTCTACTGAGCAAAGACTACGAGGTCATCGGACTAGTGCGCCGCTCCAGCATGGTCAGCTTTGAACGCATCGCCCATCTACAAGACAAAGTACACATCGTCAGCGGCGATCTATTGGACGAGGCTTCCCTAATTGAGGCACTGCAAAAACATCAGCCCAACGAAGTGTACAACTTGGCGGCCCAATCCTTTGTGCAAACCTCTTTTGGTCAACCCGTGCTGACCGGCGAGACAACTGCGCTCGGGGTTACCCGACTGCTAGATGCTATTCGCATCGTGGACCCCACCATCCGCTTCTACCAGGCTTCTAGCAGTGAGATGTTCGGCAAGGTACAAGAGGTGCCTCAATCCGAAAGCACCCCATTTCATCCTCGCAGCCCTTACGGGGTAGCCAAGTTGTACGGCCACTGGATCACCGTCAACTACCGTGAGAGCTACAATTTGCACGCCAGCTCAGGCATCTTGTTCAACCACGAATCCCCGCGGCGAGGTCTAGAGTTCGTAACCCGCAAAATCACCCACGCGGTTGCCGCAATCCACCTTGGTCGCCAACACGATCTACGCTTGGGGAACTTGGATGCAATGCGCGACTGGGGTTTCGCCGGTGACTATGTCAAAGCCATGTGGCTGATGCTGCAACAAGATAAGCCCGACAACTATGTAGTGTGTACTGGAGAGACCCATTCCGTGCGGGAGTTCTGCGAATTAGCCTTTGCCCACCTCAACATGGACTACAAAGACTATGTAGTGGTGGACAAGGCATTTTTTCGTCCCGCTGAAGTAGACCTTTTGGTAGGTGACCCCAGCAAAGCCCACAAATCGCTAAGCTGGTATCGTGAAGTAAGCTTCAAAGACCTGATAGCGATGATGGTGCAAGCAGATCTGGAATTACTCCAAGGCAAGCTAAAGAGCTTTTCTTGACCCCGCAAATCACTGTCCTAGCTGGCGGCGTGGGTGCCGCCAAACTGCTCAGCGGAATCATCCAAGCCCATCCACCTCAAGATGTGTTAGCGGTAGTGAACACTGCTGATGACACCAAACTGCACGGCCTTCATATAAGCCCCGATATTGATACCGTCATCTACACCCTAGCTGGAGCAGTAAACCCCGACACCGGTTGGGGATTATCTGGCGAAACTTGGAACGCCATGGATGCCCTTGAACGCTACAAAGGCATTACATGGTTTCGCTTAGGTGACCGCGACCTCGCCACCCATATGTTTCGCACCCACAGGCTTTATCAAGGCAGCAACCTAGCCACCGTCACCGCCGAGATTGCATCTGCCTGGGGACTAAAACTCACGGTAATGCCGGTAACCAACGACCCCATCCAGACCAAGATCACCACTCCGGATGAGGGTGAAATAGACTTTCAGGACTACTTTGTGCGTCTACGCCATAACGTAACAGCTACCGCCATCCGCATTGACGGTGCCAAACAAGCCAACCCTTGCCCAGGGCTCATAGATACCCTAAGCAGCGCTCAAACCATCGTTATCGCACCTTCTAACCCCATTGTATCTATAGCCCCAATACTGGCCGTGCCCCATATACAACCGACTCTAAAGTCACAGCGCCACAAGGTAGTGGCGGTATCGCCCATCGTTGGAGGCAAAGCCATCAAAGGCCCAACAGACCGACTCATGCGTGAGCTTGGCCACGAGTGCTCAGTAGTGGGAATAGCCAGGATCTATGCAGATGTGGCATGTGCTTTGGTGATTGATGAGGCTGATGCCCACCTAGCCCTTCAGGTACATAACGCAGGCTTAACCCCCATAGTGGCACCCACCATCATGCATGACGTGCCAACAGCAACAGCGCTAGCCAAAACCGTGCTAAATGCAGTGCCTCCGGCCTCAACCTCTTCATATCCCTCAAACCCCTGATACAACAGTGCCCATCAAGCTTGAAATACTGGCCGTTGAGGGTCTGCCTGAGGTGCAACAAGATGACGACATTGCCGCGCTAATCATCCAACAGGCAACGCTGCTAGATGGCGATGTGGTTGTTATTACCCAAAAAATCGTGTCTAAAGCCGAAGGAGCTATAGCCATGGTTAACCCCGATGATCCGCTCTCCCACCAACCCATTGTTGAGCAGAACTCGACGCGCATCCTACGGCGTAGGGGCGATCTGATCATCAGCGAAACAAAACATGGATTTGTTTGCGCCAACGCTGGTGTAGACCGCTCAAACCTAAAACCTGATCAGGCGGCGTTTCTGCCCGACAACCCAGACCACTCAGCCAAGCGAATACGCCACAACATCAAAACCCAAACAAACCTTGATGTAGGGGTGATTATCTCCGACACCTTTGGTCGTCCTTGGCGCCGCGGGGTGACCGACATGGCCATCGGCAGCGCAGGAATCCAGCCCATCTTAGACCTGCGCGGCACCAGCGATGCTTCAGGACATCAACTCCAAGTAACCGAGATAGCTATTGTTGATGAACTAGCTGCTGCTGCTGAGCTGGTAATGGGTAAGGCAGAGAACATCCCGGTTGCCATCATCAGGGGAGTGCCAGCCGACTGGCTAGGAACAGGCACCATACAAAGCGACTTAATCCGCCACCCCGCAGCAGACCTATTCCGCTAATCCTGCAAACATCGGCTAACTAGTCGAATCACCCGCAGGTCTTCGTTGGCCAACAAGCACCTCTCCCTGATGTACCACTTCAGCATCACCCACTACCGTGAGGTTAGCCAAGCTGGCTCTAGCGCCGATCTGAGCCCCGTACCCCACAATAGAGCGGTCTAGCATAACCCCTGCACCTACATGCGCGCCCGGCAACAGCGCAGAGCCCACAATACGCGCCTTCGCCCCAACAACTGCCCCTTGCATCACTACCGAATCAATCACCACAGCGTCTGTTGCAATCTGAGCCTCAGGATGTGCCCAACCTCCCTCAGACAAAGCCAACTGCACATCCAAATAAGAAGCAGGTGTCCCCGCATCTACCCAAAACTCGTCTTGGCTAAGCCCATACATTGCCCCTTGCTCCACTAACAACGGAAACACCTCACGCTCAATTGAGGCCCGCCCGCCATCTGGCACCGACTGCAAAGCCGCTAACTCCAAAACATAAATGCCCACGCTTATCTGCTTGCTATACACAGCATCCTCAGATGGTTTTTCCACAAAAGCCTCTACTAGGCCATCAGACCTACACACAACCACCCCATAGCGAGAAGGATCAGGCACCGGTGCCAATGCAATGGTGGCCCTAGCTGCGGTTTGACGATGCAAATCCAGCAGAGCCGTTAGATCAAAGCGATGAACTACATCACCATTAACGGCCACAAAGGTACCCTGCACCTTAGCCTTGCAAGCAGCAAACGCAATAGCACCAGCAGTATCTAGCGGCATCGGTTCAACTACATAAAACAACTCCACCCCCGCACAGCGACCCTGCGGATAAGCCTCTTCAAAAGCATCAGGGCGATAACCCAACGACAACACCGCTCTGGTGATACCTTGTGTGCCCAAGTGCCCCACAACATGCTCTATCATGGGTCGATCCAGCACTGGCAACATTTGCTTTGGCCTGCTGAGCGTTAACGGTCGTAAACGAGTACCAAACCCGCCCACCAGGATTATCGCATCCATGCTGGACTCTACAGCTAAGCAGTAATCACTGCTTAGCTGTCTTCATCTAACCTAACAGCAGGTGCTTCTGGGTTGATATCTTCGTCAAACTCCACCGGTCCTTCAGGCTGGCTGAGGTCTTCGACCAGTGCAGGTGACGCTGATAACAATACATTGACAGTGGGAGGAAGCGGCACCTCTGCATCACGCGGTGCCAACGCAATGGTAAAGGCCTCGCCATCTTTTTGGAAATGCATCTCACCAAAATCTTCATAAATGCGCTCATCAGGTGCAGAGGCCACCGCCGTAAGCGCATTTGACCAACGCACAATCTGCATGACAGCGGGTTCACCGTCGCATTCCGCCCCCACGGCGCTGATCACGCCAAACTCAGAAGCGGTGATGCCGTTTTGATCCATCGTCACAAACATCGTCTCAAAAAACTTAGCCATGGTGGCATCTTCGCCAGCAGCATTAGCCGTGAACGGGTGAATGTGGATAAGACCATCAGAATGAGAGTGGATACCTACGGGGTCATAGGGATACCCCTGAGAGTTGCGCCGACCTTCAAAAATGGGTTGATGCCCACCTTCTGCACCGTCGACATCTGTGCAATCCCACACGGTATAAGCCGAATGCCAGTGATCAGTGAGGCTAGGACGAGATTCGGCTTCTCGCTGACTCCAAGCATAAAACACCAAGGCTGTGCCTAAAATCATTATCAGCACCACCAGCATAGGAAAGCCGATTATTCGACGCTTCCTGCCTCCACCACCAATTGACGCAGCACGCGCCACCTTACGAGCACTAGACGGTCTTACCACAAGCTTAGGCTACCTTGTGCTCTGATCTAATCCATAACATGAAAAGGTTCATCTTGTGTCCTCCTGTCGGTAAGTAACAGTGCAAGCTCAAACAAGTGCTACAAGCCACAACAACCCCACAGTAAGGGGTGACACCAAAGTACACACCCCTACTACAAAACGATTGTGGTGCCGCAGATAACTAGCTACAGCTATAGACAACAACCATAAGCTCAACACAACTAACGCAATACCCGCCAAGAAAGTGCCATTGTGCAAGAAAGGGTCATTGTGATGGTGGGCTAAAATTAAAGATTGCATTAAGTACCTTTCTCAATTAATCCCTGATCTCAATTAATCCCTGGTCCCAAAGATCTTGGGCGAAAGCTTTTTATTATTACTGGACTATCGCTGACGAGCTTGCTCCAAGATTTTAGCAATGACCGCGACGGTTTCTGGCAAAGTGTCGTTCACCACTGCGACGGCCTTAAGCTCGCCCGCTTGGGCACGCTCTAAAGGTGCCAACCTCAGCCTCTGAATAATGTGGCTTTCAGGGTCACCGCGCTCGCGCAGACGAGACTCCTGTTCTTGAGCCGATGGTGCTTCTACAAAGATGCATAGCGCCTCGGGATATGTTTGTCGGACCTGTGCTGCTCCTTGAACATCAATCTCCAAAAGCACATCGTGACCTTCAGGTGCTTCTGGCTGAGGGGTGCCATAAAGGTGTCTAGCAATCTCAGCCCACTCCACAAACCCGCCATCAGCAATCTTTTGGCGAAACTCCTGGTCGCTCACAAACACATAAGCGCTTTCGGGCTCACCGGGGCGACGCGGCCTGGTGGTCCATGAACGGCTCAACCATAACCTAGGCTCAACCTCAACAAGAGCAGCAGCAATGGTGCCTTTACCCACCCCACCGGGACCAGACAACACAATAATCACAGCACAATAATCAATAGTTTAATCTGTAATTAATGATTCGTCTGACAGCAGGGGTAAGTTGCAAATTAGGGGTTGTCTGACAAAAGTTGGAATGCAGGTGACCAACTAGGAATCGCAGCGCTCAAGCAAAGCAGCACGTTGCTGCTCACCGAGACCACGAATACGGCGGCTATCTGCGATTCCAATCTCTTCCATCATTCTACGGGCCTTAACCTTGCCCAGACCAGGCAGCGACTCAAGCACTGCTAACACCTTGGTGCCAGCAACCACTTCATCGTTATTGGCTTGAGCGAATAACTCAGACAAGGTCATCGTCCTCATCTTGAGCTTGGCCTTCACATCGGCACGAATGCGGCGCACCTCACCTGCTTTGGCCAAAGCATCTTGGCGTTGTTCTGGAGTTAATTGAGGAGGAACTGGCATCTCCACATATTAGTTTGTCAATCAGCATCATGCTTGCAATCAACCCCAAAACAACAATTTCATCTAATGCAGGCAGCTAATAGTGCCGCTACTTCGGCTACATTCCTAAGCGCTTGGGAAAGTTGCGACGACCCCGGCGACAAACCTTGAATGCTCGCTGTCACAGTACGTCCGACCACCAACATACAAGCACCAGCCTCTATAGCCCGCTCTGGAGTAGTAACCGAAACCTGATCGTGGTGAGCCGCACCTGCTAAACGGATACCAGGAACCACCAGAGCTAAATCGGGTGCCACCTCTTTAGCATCTGCAATATCAGATGCTGCGCAGATTATCCCACCACATCCTGCATCACGCGCTAACCCCACCCTTTCCTGCAACAAACCTCGAGAACGATCAACCTCGCTTGTAAGAATCGTCACCCCCAACACCTGAGCTCTGCCGTGGCTGGCCTCGCTCAAACCTTCCACCCCGGCGCGCAGCATGTCTACCCCGCCGCTTGTATGAAGGGTTAACCAACGAATCGCAGTGCGCCCTACTTGAGCTGCTGCTCGACCTACCGTGGTGGGAATATCATGTAGCTTAAGGTCCAAAAACACCTCAAAACCTCGCTGCGTCATAGCTGTCACCGCTTGTGGCCCCACAGCAGCAAACAACTCCAAGCCCACCTTGGCGACTCCCATTGAGGGCCGCACCGCATCAGCCAATCCACAAGCCAAATCTAGGTTGTTCACATCCAGTGCTATGGCCAACCGAGAATCTGAGCCCTCAACCATGAGCGACTCCGACCAAGTCTTGCACGCTGGCTATCTTGTGCTGCTCACACCAATGCTGCAACCCCATCAACACCTTGATGGGTGCGCGGGGATCAGCAAAAGTGGCGGTGCCCACCTGCACTGCGCTAGCACCTGCCATCAGCATCGCCACCGCGTCCACACCCGAAGCAATCCCCCCTACCCCCACAATGGGCACTTCTGGCATGGCAGCATGCACATCATATACAGCTCGTAACGCCACGGGACCGATAGCAGCACCCGACACTCCTCCCCCGCCACCCCCCAACACAGGCTTACGAGCCTCAGTGTCAATAACCATACCCAACAAAGTATTGATCAACGTCAAACCAGTGGCCCCGGCCTCTATAGCTGCACTGGCTATTTCTGTGAGATTACCGGTAACGCTGAGCTTGGCCCAACATGCTATACCGCAAAGCGCAGTAGCAGCCAGCACATCGCTGGTAGCAACCGCACTATGAGAGAACATACGGCCCCGATCCTGATGGTTAGGACAAGACACGTTCACCTCCACCGCTACAACAGCATTTGCGGCTTCACCATCAAGGTCGCTCAGCATTTCGCTTGCCGTGGCATAGTCATGCACGGTTCGCCCCCATATAGACACCACCACCCTCGCCCCCGCCTCAACTAACGAAGGGAGTTCCTCTTGCAACCAGCGCCCCAAACCAACACCTTGCAAGCCCACACTGTTAATCATCCCTGCTGGTACCGGATGCAGCCGCGGCGGTGTATTACCAGCCCACTCATAAGGGGCCAAAGACTTCACCACCACCGCACCTAACTGCGAGTAGTCCATGTACTGGGCCAACTCCAAACCATAACCAGCAGTGCCCGAGGCCGTCATTACAGGGTTAGGCAAGCACACCGACCCGACTACGGTAGCCATATCCACGCTAAACAACTATCCAAGCACTCACTGTCTGCTCAACGTCCACTATGTTCCTACAGCTCCAAAGCCAACTGATCGCTAGTCACCCCACGGTGATACTCCTGAAGCGAGCGCACCTGAAGCTTATGACAAGACCAGTCAAACATGCCGTCAGCAGCAGCCAACCCAGCCGCAGCCGTGGTCAGCAACGGCACCCTATTGCGACTAGCTGCACGACGAATGTGATCGCCATCAACGCGCGACCCCCTACCTCGTGGCGTGTTCACCACCAAATGCACAAGCCCGCGATCAATGAACTCAACCACATCAGAATCACCCTCACCCATCTTGGGCACCACAGCATCAACCAACACACCCTCTTCAGCCAACGCCGCCGCAGTACCAGAGGTTGCAACAATGGATAGCCCTAGCCGCACAAAGGTTTGGGCCATCTCCACACCTGCTGGCTTATCATGATCAGCCAAGCTCATAAACACGGTGCCTGCACAGGGTAGTGGCGCACCTGCGGCGATCTGACTCTTGACAAACGCTAACCCTGGACGCAGATCAATACCCATCACTTCGCCAGTGGACTTCATCTCTGGACCCAAGATGGCATCTGCATCTAGAAAACGGCTAAAGGGCAACACCGCTTCCTTCACCGAGATGTGATCTCCCACCACCCGCTGACGCAACAACCCCTCCTGACGCAATCTAGCCAAACTAGAACCCATCATGACGCGAGTAGCCACCTTTACCAAGGGCACTCCAGTGGCCTTAGCCACAAACGGAACCGTCCGCGAAGCACGCGGATTGGCCTCAATCACAAACACCTGATCGGCGGCACTCATGCCTACCTGCTTGACCGCAAACTGCACGTTAATGAGCCCTACTACTCCTAACGCTTCTGCTATGTCTTTCACATGACGCTCTAACAAAACCACGGTGGCATTCGACAATCGCACCGGTGGCAACATGCAAGCGCTGTCACCAGAATGAACCCCAGCCTCTTCCACCTGCTCCATCACCCCACCAATAAGCACCTCACCCGACATGTCGCGAATAGCATCCACATCCACCTCAACAGCGTCTTCTAAAAACCGATCAATCAACACCGGATGTTCCACCGACATTCCTCCCTCGCGACCCAGCGAGCCAAATGCAGCTATCTCGGCCATAGCCGCCGCTAGATCCTCATCGGTATAGACGATCACCATGGCCCGCCCACCCAACACATAGGAGGGTCGCACCAACACGGGATACCCAATCCTGGCCGCTACGGCCAAAGCCTCCTCTACGCTTGCAGCACTACCCCCGGCGGGCTGTGGGATGTCTAATCGGGCGCACAGAGCATTCCAACGTTCACGGTTTTCTGCTAAATCAATGCTATTGGGGCTGGTACCCACCACAAGACCATCAGGCAATACGCCTGCCAACTTCAACGGTGTCTGACCTCCCAAAGATACGATCACCCCGGCAATACCACCGCCACCCGCCTCCTGAGACGATCGCATCTCAGCATCAATCACATTGCACACGTCCTCTTCAGTGAGAGGTTCAAAGTACAAACGGTCGCTAGTGTCATAGTCTGTGGACACCGTCTCGGGATTACAGTTAACCATAATGGTCTCATAACCAGCATCTGACAGCGCAAAAGCCGCATGCACACAGCAATAGTCAAACTCCACGCCTTGGCCGATACGGTTGGGCCCTGATCCCAAGATGATCACCTTAGAACGGTCTGATGGAGCCACCTCACTTACATCCTCATAGGTGGAATAGTGGTAGGGGGTTTCAGCCTCAAACTCAGCAGCACAAGTATCCACCGTCTTATAGGTAGGCACCACCCCCGCAGCTAAACGAGCTGCGCGCACTGTAAATGAAGACTCATTCCACAAATAACCCAACTGAGCATCAGAGAACCCAAACCGTTTAGCCCGCTTCCACATTTGCGGTGTCATTGCATCCATTCCGGTCTCTACCAGTGCAACCCGTTCCTGGCTGATTTGCAACATCTGATCACAAAACCAAGGATCCACCTTGGTAGCCTCAGACAACTCGATCACGCTGAAACCCCGTCGTAACAACGCCTCTAGTTGAAAAATACGTTCAGGAGTTGGCACTTTGGCTTGTGCTAACAGCTCTTTGTCGCTGAACCGTTCATAAATCTGCTCAGCAGGATCAGCATTAAGGCCATAACGCCCTAACTCCAGCGACCGCAGACCCTTTTGAAGCGACTCGGTAAAGGTACGAGCGATGGCCATCACCTCTCCAACCGATTGCATCTGCGTGTTCAGCACACCAGACACCCCGGAAAACTTCTCAAAAGCCCAGCGAGGCACCTTGGTAACCACATAATCAATGGTGGGCTCAAAACACGCCGGGGTCTTCTCGGTGATATCGTTGGGAATCTCATCTAGGGTGTAGCCCACAGCTAGACGGGCCGCAATCTTAGCTATAGGAAACCCTGTGGCCTTAGATGCCAACGCGGAAGACCTAGAAACACGCGGGTTCATCTCAATTACCACGTAGTCCCCATTGTCAGGATTCACCGCAAACTGGATATTGGAGCCACCGGTTTCCACCCCCACCCTGCGAATACACGCAAACGCCGCGTCTCGCAGCACTTGATACTCCACATCCGACAAGGTCTGAGCAGGTGCCACCGTTATGGAATCTCCGGTGTGAACACCCATCGGGTCTAAGTTCTCAATAGCGCACACCACCACACAGTTGTCGTTGCAATCGCGCATCACCTCTAGCTCATATTCCTTCCAGCCTTCTATAGACTGCTCAATAAGGATTTCGCTGATAGGACTAGCGGCCAAACCTCGTGCCGCCATCTCCCTGCCCTGTTCAGGAGTGTGGGCAATGCCGGTTCCGGTACCACCTAAGATGTAAGCAGGCCGAATAATCACCGGCAGGCCAATGCGATCTATCACCTCAAATGCCTCTTGCAAAGTGTGAGCTGTGGCCGACGGAGGCACCGGCAAACCAATGTCAATCATGGCCTGACGAAATTTAGCCCTGTCTTCAGCAGTAGATATTGCCTCTCGGTCGGCACCAATCACCTCTACACCGTGTTCTTGCACCACGCCTGACTCAATCAACTCCATAGCCAAATTGAGCGCCGTTTGCCCACCTAAGGTAGGTAACAACACGTCAGGGAGTTCTCTGGCGATGATCCGGGTGAGCACTTCGAGGCTGAGGGGCTCAACATAAGTGGCATCGGCAAACTCTGGATCGGTCATGATGGTGGCCGGATTTGAATTGGCCAAAACCACCCGGTAACCCTCTTCGCGCAGCACCCGACAAGCTTGCGTGCCGGAGTAGTCAAACTCACAAGCCTGACCGATCACTATCGGGCCCGACCCAATAACCAACACTGATTTAATGTCGCTCCGCTTAGGCATCCTAGCAATCCATGAGCTGATCAAACTGATGAAACAGGTAACGCGAATCGTGCGGCCCGGGCCCGGCCTCGGGGTGGTACTGCACACTAAAGGCTGGAACCTCACGGCAGCGCAAACCTTCTACGGTGTGATCATTAAGATTGATGTGAGTGATATCGGCACCGTGAATGCTGGCCTCAACCACACAGAAGTTGTGGTTCTGACTGGTTATCTCCACCGCTCCCGTGGCCAGATTACGCACCGGATGGTTACCTCCATGATGACCAAACGGCAGCTTGTAAGTTTGCGCTCCTAATGCCGCAGCTAATAGTTGGTGTCCTAAACAGATCCCGAAGATGGGCACCTCGCCCAACAAATTAGCAATGGTTTGAACAGCTCCCACCACCGCTGTGGGGTCACCCGGACCATTAGACAAAAACACGCCATCAGGTTGACGAGCCAATACGTCTGCTGCTGTTGTACTAGCTGGCACTAGCTCTACATCGGCTATGGCACGTAGGTGATGCATGATCGTGGCTTTTAACCCAAAATCGATGGCCACCACCCGATGTGGTGGCCGTTTATCGGCCCGTGTGCTCGCAAAGTGTTCTGGAAATGACCTGGTCACGGTGGCTACTAAATCTATGCCGTCGGTTCCGGGTTCCGCAGCGGCTGCGGCCCGCAGTTCAGATTCTGTAGCAGTGCCAAACGCCCCACTCATAGCCCCAGCCTCACGAATATGGTTCGTTAGGCGGCGAGTGTCTACCCCAGCTAACCCTGCAATGTTTTGTTCTTGCAGGAATACATCCAAATCCCCCGACGACCGCCAACTAGAGCGATGCCGTGCCATCTCTCGTACTATCACCCCTCGGCAAAAAGGCTGACGGCTTTCATGGTCGGCAGCGCTCACACCGTAATTACCAATATGAGGATAGGTAAACGTGATGATCTGACCCGCATAAGAGGGATCAGTAATCACCTCTTGATATCCCGTAAGCACCGTGTTGAAGACCACCTCACCAGAGGTGATCCCATTAGACGGCTCAGCGCCAATAGCTTCACCCTCAAAGAGTGTTCCATCGCTAAGCACCAAAGCCGCTGCGCGAATCATTGACGCATCTGCTGATTCACAACCACTGGATTTCCTCCCACCAACGTATGACGTACCCGACCCTGCACTTGGCGACCAGCATAAGGAGTGTTGCAAGCTCGACTAGCTAACTCGTCGGGTTCCACTGTCCAAATCTCTTCAGGATCAAACACGCACAGATTGGCAGGAGCGCCCACAGCAATGGGCGTACCGTGTGTGTTTTGCAACCCGGCTATGGCTGCTGGCTGCCAACTCAACAGCCCCACAACCTGTTGAATAGACAAGTTCAGCTCGCTAAGCGCTAACGCTAAGGCAGTTTCTAAACCCAACATCCCCGGAGGAGCTTCGTCAAAGGGCCTCTCTTTGGAATCTAGGGAGTGAGGAGCATGGTCGGTGGCAATGGCATCCAAAGCTCCGTCAGCTAGGCCCTCGCGTACAGCAGCCACATCATCAGCGGGACGCAGAGGAGGGTTAACCTTGAACACAGGATCATAACCTGCGCACGCCTCATCAGTAAGGGTGAAGTGGTGAGTAGCCGCTTCTGCTGTTACCGGCACTCCTCCTTGACGAGCAGCACGCACCATAGCAACAGATCCCCTAGTAGAAAGATGCTGAAAATGCACTGGGGCTCCGGTAAGTCGGCTGAGAGCAATGTCACGCATCACCATCAGCTCTTCGGCCTCCGCTGGCACTCCCGGTATACCCAGCTGACTTGACCACTCCCCCTCATGCATATGCCCACCTTCAGCCAACGAGTCAACCTCGCAATGTTGCGCCAACAAAACCCCCAACCCTGCGGCGTATTCCATGGCGCGGCGCATCAACCCCGCAGATTGAATACCGTTGCCATCATCGGTGAACAACCTCACACCTAGCCCCGCCATCTCAGCTATCGGAGCTAGCTGCTCTCCTTTACGGCCAACCGTGATAGCCCCAGAGCTATACACCTCGCAAGGTGCCTTAGCACCCAAAGCCAGCACCTCTTGCACCACCGCGGCACAATCAATCGGAGGATCGGTATTGGGCATGGCCACCACCGCGCTAAAACCTCCCCGCACCGCAGCCCAACCGCCAGATTCAATGGTCTCAGCCTCCTCCATACCAGGCTGACGCAAATGCGTGTGCAGATCCACGAACCCGGGTGCCACCACACAGCCTTTGGCTTCCAACACCTGATCGCCAGATAAATCAGGCCCCACACCAACAATGTGGCCTTCTTCCACCACCACATCGCTAGAACGCTCACCGAGTTGATCCACAATCAACCCACCCTTAACCACGATGCTGCCCTTAGGAGTGTTGCGCATTACAAAGATCCTTAGCTCTCAGCACCCTCAGCACCCAACAACAAGTACAGCACCGCCATTCGTATCGACACCCCATGTCGTACTTGCTCGTTCAAAACGGTATTAGGTCGATCCAACACCTCAGGAGCGATCTCCACTCCACGATTGACCGGTCCAGGATGCATCACCAAAGCTCCCACACCCAAGCAGTTCGCCCGTTGTACCGTCAATCCCCACTGAGCGGTGTACTCCCGCAACGATGGCAGCAAGGCCTGAGTTTGCCTCTCAGTTTGTACCCGCAGCCCATACACAACATCACAATCAGAAAGCACCGAATCTAACTCGAAACTCACGTCCACCGGCCAAGTCTCCACCGCTGGAGGTAACAACGTGGCAGGGGCCACCAAGGTCACCTTGGCATCCAAAGCCACAAACGCCTTCACACAAGAACGAGCCACCCGCGAGTGTTTAACATCACCGAGAATCACGATGTGGCGATCAGCCACAGTGCCGAGTCGATCCCGAATAGTGTAACAATCCAACAAAGCCTGCGTGGGGTGTTCGTGCCAACCGTCGCCAGCGTTAACCACGCTAACATCGCTCCAAGCAGCCACCTGCTGCGGCACCCCCGCTGAACGATGCCGCACTACCATGGCATGAGTGCCCATAGCCGAAAGGGTGGCGACCGTATCTCGCAGCGACTCGCCTTTACTCACTGCCGAAGTTGACACACTAAAGCACATCACGTCGGCTGAAAGCCGCCGCGCCGCCGCCTCAAAAGAAAGCCGTGTACGGGTAGAGTCCTCAAAAAACATCATGGCCACCGTCTTGCCTCGCAGCGCTGGCACCTTAGGGATTGGTCGCTGCGATACCTCGGTAAAATGATCACTCAAGCTGAACACGCGTTCCATGTCTTGCACGCTTAGATCATCCACGCTCAAAAGATGTCTCACTTACACACCTCACCAATGTCCACACCTTGACGAGTGGCATTCACCATTTCATCTTGACGAGTGGGCAAGTTTTTACCCACAAAATCAGGACGTATGGGTAGCTCACGATGGCCACGATCCACCATCACCGCTAACTGCACGGCGCGCGGACGTCCATAACTATTAAGAGCATCTAAAGCAGCACGAATGGTTCGTCCGGTGTAAAGCACATCATCCACTATCACCACAACTTGGCCATCTAGGTTCACGGGAATATGAGTAGGAGCCTCTGGTAGCAGCGGCCTTAAGCTGATGTCATCGCGATAAAACGCCACATCTAACGTACCACAAGGCAACGAGCAACCACTGCCTGCAATCTCAACCATTACTGCTGCTATATCTTCAGCTAACCACACCCCACCAGTTTGCAGCCCTACAATCACCACCTGATCGGAACCATGATTGCGTTCCATGATCTCATGAGCCATGCGCCATGTCGCCCGTTTGATGTCTTCTTCTTGCATCACTCGGGTGCGGGCAACAAAAACGCCCCCATAGGGGGGCGTTCTGCGGCGCTCTCGTTCGGCCAAAGTCAGTTTCCTCCATGCCCGTACGGGCCTCGCTGGACCCGCTTTACGGCTATTGCCATACTATAACCACATCACTACTCAGAACGTGTAGCCGCAGCTACTTTAGATAGCACACCGTTGATAAAACCGCCCGAAGACTTGGTGGAATAAGTCTTCGCCAACTCAACAGCTTCGTTCAAGATCACCGCTACTGGAATGTCGCTGCTATGACCAAGCTCAAAGCTAGCTAGGCGCAAAATGGCCCTATCCAACGCTGGCATGCGCGCCACACTCCATCCCTCCGCAAACCTCTCAAGCTGCGCATCAATCTCCTCTAGTTGAGCGGCAGCCCCTGTAACAAGGGTGTGAGCATATTCATCTAGCGGTAGCTCTAAGGTTGCCAGCAACTCACCTATGCTAATTTCTTTGGCTTCAGCCTCATAGAGCAAGCCCATGGCCCGCTCGCGCACCTGATGACGTTGCGACCCTGCTACCAAAGGGTCAAGAGTATTCACATCTGCACCCAGTCTAGGTGTCTTAACGGCATTTAATTGAGCAGCATTCGTCTAGCGGCGAACCAACAAGTCACTCAGACGCGGCTGATGTATGCGCCTGTACGGGTGTCCACCTTAATGCGCTCCCCCGGGTTCAAAAACAAAGGCACCTGTACCAAAAGGCCGGTTTGACAGGTAGCAGCTTTGGTTGCTCCCGACACCCTGTCGCCCTGCACACCAGGTTCGGTCTGCGTCACTTCTAACTCAACAGCAGCTGGTAAATCAGTACCCACGATCTCGCTGCCGAACATGCCCAAGATCACCGAGTTGTTCTCCACTAAATAATGTACAGCGTCGCCCAAGACATCGGCCCCTACTTGGAGCTGTTCGTAGGTTTCACTATCCATGAACACATAATCATTGCCATCAGAGTAAAGGTACTGCATGCTGCGACGATCAATGTTAGCTCGTTCCACCTTTTCTCCAGCCCTGAAAGTGCGGTCCACTACCGAGCCAGTGCGAACGTTCTTAAGTGTGGTGCGCACAAAAGCACCGCCCTTCCCGGGCTTCACATGCTGAAACTCCACAACATTAAACAAGCCATCATCTAGGTTCAGCGTCATTCCATTTTTAAGATCATTAGTAGTAATAACAGCCATAACTACAAGTTTGCCTCCTGATCGTAATTAGATGGCAGCTCAAGTTGACTAGACATCGTGAGCAACATGCCACTTTCCCCACCCCAACAACCTGACAAGATCGTAATCAAAAAAAGATGTCGCGGAGAAGCTGTTGCAGATGTTGCCCAAAACGATCAAAACAACAAATTTGAAGAATGGGCAATTCTCGTGCAGTTAAGTCTGATGGAATCGTCCCACGAGCTTGTTGAATTCCCAAATTACTACCGACAGCAACTAGTCACATACATCGGGAATAAGCGCCAGCTGCTACATCCAATATCAGAGGCGCTAAAGACAGTCCAAGCAGCAACAAAAAGGGAAAATTGCATCTGTTTGATGGCTTTGCTGGCTCAGGAATAGTTTCTCGGCTGTTTAAGGCATACGCGGAGCGCTTCGTTTCCAACGATTTAGAGCCTTATGCGCAGGTAGCAGGAACCTAAGATCTCGCAACATCCATGTAAACGAACATCTGTTTCTGATAAGAAAACACTTATAGTGGCGCGCAAGCACGACCTTTACGGCGAAAAGGCGTTTCGTGGTTAGCAAAGCATTTAGCACAACATGCAGTGACCAAAGCAGGCTTTAAGCCACCACCAAATCTTTGGGGCTGCGGGTAAGCGTGCGAGAGCCCTCACTAGCTACCACTAGAGTATCTTCCACACGAGCACCACAACTTCCTGGCAAGTAAACCCCGGGTTCCACAGTTATCACATGACCCACGCGTAACTGCTCAGTGGCTTTAGCCCGCACCCAGGGCTGCTCGTGAATGTCCAGGCCAACCCCGTGACCAGTGCTGTGTACGAAAGCCTCGGCCCAGCCCTCCTCAGCAATACGATCTCGACACACCTTATCCACATCGGCAATGGGACGACCAGGTGCCACCTTCTCCACACCAAGGCGCTGAGCTTCTTGCACTGTCTCAAACACCTTAAGAGCTTCAGCCTTAGGCTCTCCCACCGACACGGTTCTAGACATGTCAGAGCGGTAACCCTCAACCACCGCACCCATATCTATAATCACAAGCTCGCCTTTACCGATCTTCCGCCTAGTAGGTCGCAAATGCGGCAAAGCAGCATTAGGACCTGAGGCCACAATGGTGGTGAAGGCGCTATCCTGCGCGCCCAAACGGCGCACAGCAGCGTCTAAGGCCAAAGCCACCTGCTGTTCGGTAGGTACCTCAACCAACATGGGCAACACCTCTGCAAGCGCAGCATCGGCGATGCTTGCAGCAGCAACCATGCGAGCAATCTCACCTTCGTCTTTGACTTGCCTACAGCCCTCTATCAGCCCATCTGTGGGCACCAACTCACTGCCATCTAACCACTCGGCATATCGACGCTGATTGGCCCAGCTAACCGATGCTGCCTCTAGGCCGACGCGTGTGACTTTAGCGAGCATCTTAGTCAAGATTGCTTTGGGGCTATCATTGGTTATCTCTACCCTGACGTTTGCACCAGCATCGCTAATTTCAGCTTCGACCTGTGATTCATAACGCCGATCGGTTATCAGCAGCACCTCGTCTGGGCCCAACCACAACAACCCAGCGGTTCCGGTGAACCCGCTCAAATAGCGCACGTTCACTAAGTTCGTCACCAGCAACGCATCGCATTGATTATTAGCTAGCTCAGATCGCACCTGTTCGGCCCGACCCGCCACATCCATAGCTGGCTTCATGACGAAAGCTGACGTGCGACTGCTTGCACTGCTAACTCATAACCATGCCCACCAAACCCCACGATGGTTCCGGTAGCAACCGGACTCACCACCGAGATGTGACGCCAGGGTTCACGAGCATTGGGATTAGACAAGTGCAACTCCACCACCGGCCCCTCAAAAACTGCTAACGCATCGTGAATTGCCCAAGAATAGTGAGAGAACGCCCCCGGGTTAATAATGATGCCAGCACAACGACCCCGCGCTTGCTGAATAAGGTCAATGAGAGTGCCCTCTAGATTGGATTGCTGATGCTCCAACACAAGACCGTGCTGTTGAGCTGTAGCGGTAGCGACCGCAACATGATCTTCAAGTGTATCGGTGCCATACACATCCGGCTCGCGTTCGCCCAGCAGATTTAAATTAGGCCCCGACAGCAACAAGATGATGCTTGATGCTGGCCTGTTGCTCACTTCATGCTCGCTCATCTGCCTGACTCATCTAATCGCCTCTAAAACTTCCAGCAGCATATCCGGGGCCAGACCTGTTACCGGTTCAACACCGTTTGACCCGTCCAGAACAAAGGTAACTCCTTCTGTCGCCTTTTTATCTTTGCTGAACAGACGCAACAAAGCCTTTACATCAGCATTCGGGGGCAAACTACAAGGCAGATCATAACCACTCACCACATTGCGGTGCTCTTGTACTCGTTCTGCACTGATGCGACCCATCTTTTTTGCCACTTCTGCCGCGTAAACCAATCCAATTGCTACTGCCTCGCCATGGCGCAGGTTATAACCACCATGAGCCTCTAAGGCATGAGCCAAGGTATGTCCGTAGTTCAAAATAGCCCGCCGTCCCGACTCACGTTCATCTGCGGCCACCACCTCTGCCTTGATCTGCACGCACCGCGCTATGCGCTCGGCCAAGCTTAGATCTTCTAGCCCATCGGCCCTGCTGCCGCCTATAAAGTGGTACTTAGCGATCTCACCTAGGCCAGATCGCATCTCAGCTGCTGACAGCGTACCCAAAGCCTCAGTATCGCAAAGCACGGCTAATGGTTGCCAAAAAGCACCCACCAAGTTCTTACCCTCAGGGAGATTAACCCCCGTCTTGCCACCCACCGAAGCATCAATCTGGCCCAACAGAGTAGTAGACACGTACACAACACGAACACCACGGTGATAAACCGCCGCAACAAAACCAGCCAAATCGGTTACCGCTCCCCCACCTACGGCAACAACGGCATCTTTACGGGTTAAGCCCCATTGAGCAAACTCACTGCACAACTGTTCCACGCGGCTCAGCGTCTTGACCTGCTCGCCATCATCAACGATGAACACCCGATGCTCCACCCCTGGATCTACCGTAATGCCAGCAGCAGCCACTGCTGACTGTGTTACCACCGCCACACGAGCAACATCAGCAGGAATAACATCAGCTAGGCGATGACGCACCTCAGGCCCTATCCAAACACGATAAGAGCGCTCAGCTAGCTCTACCGGCACACAAATAGCATTATCAAGCTGAATATAAGCGCTCATGGGGCAGTTATAACGCTCGGCCAGAGGTTACGAATGGCTTCACACACCTGCTCTGGCCGCAGATCATCCACATCAATTACCTCATGGGCTACTTGAGCGTAAAGCCCAGCGCGAGCCTTATAAATAGCCTTGATGTTGGCCTTGGGATCATCGCCCAACAAAGGACGAGATCTGCTCTGCTGAATCCGCTGAGCAAGCGTGTCCACAGTGGCCCGCAACCAGCACACCCAGGCCCGTTCGCTCAACAGCTTTAGGTTAGATTGACGCACCACCACCCCACCACCACAAGACACTACCAACGGATCGCTAGCAGACAGAACCTCAGCTAAAGTTTGTTGTTCTATATCCCTGAAAACCTGTTCTCCATCATATTGAAAAATATCCGTGATGCTTCGTCCCTGCTGTTCTTCGATGGCCGCATCTAAATCCACAAACCCAAGATGATGTTCTGTCGCTAGACAATTCCCCACTGTTGACTTTCCCGCCCCCATCATCCCAACAAAAACCACATGGTGCTGCAAATTCACACTCAGATAATATCGGCCCAACTACACACGCTGAAGAGCTTATGCGGCTCTACATCTCAATGCAGGCTTATATAGCTCAATGTATTTGCCTCTCATTGCACTACATATAACGCCAGCACTGATACTGCGGCTGCCACTGCTATCGACGGAGCAAAGGGAAACACCGTAGGACGAGGATTAGCAGGATCAGCCAAGGGGTCGGGCAACACCTCAAACCCCCCTGCTCTCATCCCCCAAACCAAAAGACCCATGAACAAACCTAACACCGATGCCAAACTAAACGACAACAGCACTACCAGAAATGATTCTCCATAACCTGATGCCACCCAACCCAGCACCAAACCCACAGGCAAGGCCAGCTTCACATCACCTAAACCCAGGTTGCCCTTTGAGAACACAAACAACGCACCCATAATCACCAAATACAGACCTGCGCTAGCGCTTGCTTGGCCAATCACCCCAGGTTCGTCTTGCAGCAAAGAGATGGGGGTCATCACCGCTAACAATGCCCCAAGTGTCGGGAACACTATGGCATTGGGAATGATGTAGTGATACAGGTCCACGGTGGTCACACCTACTAAGGCCCCAAACAACAACCACACCGGCACCACGTCCCAAGTAGTACCCATCACACCGCCTGCCGACCCAAACGAGCCAGCAGTAACGAACGGCACACAAAAACGCAACATGCGACTGTCGCTCACCCCAAAGCTGCGAACGAGCGGCAGCAGATGTCGACCGGCCACAGTGCCAATAGCCACCCCAGCCACGACCATGGCAAATATGCTCATCAACTTTTGCCCATCAGCTTTTAGCTGAGCGCAAAGAAGCTTGATCGTTGTGGCGACGGGCTAACTCAGCATGAGCAGCAGTCAACATTACAACGAGGTTTGGTTCAGAACCTGTCCAAATCCGCAGCGCATGTGCAGCTTGATGAACCAACATGCCGACTCCTGTAGAAAACGGCACTTCCCGGTACGCACATTCAGCTAGCAGCGGGGTTTGTAATGGGTTGTAAACCAACTCAGCCACATGCTGCGCGGAATGCAACAAATCAGGATCTAAAGGCAAGCGACCAGCATCGGGGGTTTCAGCCATGCCTACCGGCGTGGCATTCACTAGCAAATCATACTGCCCAACAGCGGTAAGGTCAGCAGTGGTACCAACCGCCCCCGCTAACTCCGCCGCAGATTTTGCCGATGCCGCACGCCGAGCAATCACCGCCACCTCAACAACCTGACGACGTGCCAACTCAGCCACCACAGCCCGACCAGCACCCCCTGCACCCAACACGGCGCAGCGCCGTCCTGCCAACTCAACCCCTTCAGCCTCAAGCGCATCACAGAACCCGGCACCATCAGTGTTATGACCCAACAAACAAGTGCCCTGACGAGATACGCAATTCACCACTCCCAGCATCTGTGCAGCGGGACTCAGCTCATCCACCGCCATGGCTGCATCGGCTTTATGGGGCATGGTCACAGACAAGCCCAACATGTTTTGACGACGCACCTCACCAAGAGCTTGATTAGCTTGGCCCGGTGGTACCTCAAACGCAGCGTAGGTGTAATCCAGGCCCATCTCATCAAATGCAACCTGACAGATCACCGGCGAAAGCGAATGAGCGATTGGAAACCCAATCACGCCCGCAGCCACCTCAACATCAGCTGCCATGCCCATGGGAACTAGCACCCTAAGTCCCTTGCTTGACATATCGCTACCGCCGCCTCGTGCTCCTCACGGGTCACGCTGAAGGTGTGCGCCCCTGTTTCGGGCTCGTCAGTACGAACGTAGAACATCCAAATGCCATCAGCCGGGTTCAAAGCCGCCTCTAACGACTGACGACCCGGAGCAGCAATAGGTCCCGGCGGCAGGCCAACACGGGTATAAACGTTATAAGGATTATCTACGCTCAGATCGGCTTGTGTCAACGGGGCACTAGGCTTGTTCACCGCATAGCGCACCGCTGCATCTATCTGTAAAGGCCATTCAGCGGTCAGCCTGTTGTAGATGACCCTGGCAATCTTAGACCTGTCCTCATCAATAAGCGCCTCACGTTCGATCAGCGAAGCCACTATCACAACCTCATACGGGCTAAGACCAAGGCGTTGTGGCGCTGTATCTAAGCCCACCTCATTTGCTACCTCATCAAAACGACTAAGCATGCGGATAACCAGAGCATCCTCATCAGCAGCGGTGGCCTCATCTAGCAAATATGTGTCGGGGAAAAGCATCCCTTCCAAGGTGGTATTGACAGGTTGATATTCAGACCGAACAGCAGGAAATGCTAACGTCCGTGCTAGATCATCAGCGCTAAAGCTAGGCACCTGCTCAAGCAGCCTGTCGTGTATTTGAGCCAACGTCAGGCCCTCGGGCAACAAAACACTGATACTTTCGCCAGCGGGACCCCCAGCAGGGCCTGTGAGCAGCACATCTTTAGCTCGCCACACCGACATGTTTTCGTTAAGCAGATAACTGCCAGCCTGAAAGTCTCCCGCATCCTTGTAGCGCAAGTAGTAGCGAAACACTGTGGAGTTAGCCACCACCCCTTCATCATCTAAAATGCGAGCAATGTCATTCACCGATGCGCCTTGAGGGATGCTCACCAAAAGCTGCTCGCCCTCGTCGCCGGGAGGGTCTAGTCGATCATCAATCCAGCCCTTCACGAAAAACCCAGACACACCCAACACCGTTCCCAACAAGGCCGTGATGATAATAACTCGAGTGAATGTAGATGTGCGCCGGGGCAGCCAATCCCAATCTTGAGGATCCTCAACACCTGACAAGCTCATTGACGGCTTTGGCTCACAGCATCTAGCCAACCCTGCAAGATCACCGTAGCAGCCACCATATCTACCCGCTGGCGACGAGCCTTGGCATTAAGCCCTGCTTCAGCCAACGAACGCTCGGCGATGACAGTGGTGAGGCGCTCGTCGTGGGTCAACACCGGCACGGCCAAAACCGCTGACAGCTCCCCAACCTCACGCTCAACAGCCTGAGCAGCTTTACCGATGCTGCCATCCATAGATTTTGGGAACCCCACCACCACCACCCCAACACCATAATCAGCAACCAGCTCACAAATCATCTGATGGTCGCGCTTAGACCTGCCAGAGCGCTCAATGACGGTTACAGGAGTAGCCACCTGGCCTTCAGCATCAGAAACAGCCACTCCTATTCGGCGTTCACCGAGATCAATACCTAACGCTCTTTGCACCATCAGCCGTCAATACCAGCAACAGCTCGCACTTGATCGAGTGCTTCCTCCAAACAAGACGAGTCGCTACCGCCAGCAATAGCAAGCTTAGGATCGCGCCCACCACCGCCACCAATGATGGTGGCTGCTTGCGCAATAAGCTCTCCCGCATGCAGATCACAATCTGCGGCCACCGCTGCCACCAACGCTGCACCGCCTCCTTCAAGAGCCGCAGCTAAAACCACCGCTGCTACATCGGAATGATCGCGAGTGTCTAAAGCCAAATCCCGCAGCTGCTGGCGATCCACGCCTTCAACGCAAGCCACCACCACGCCATCCACAGCTTGCTGTGCTAAAGAAGCCGACTGATCGGCTGACGCGACCTGGCGTAGCTGGGCTACTTCAGCTCGCAAGCTCTTGATCTCGGCCATTCGCTTCTCAACCCCAGCCAGCAAATCATCCACCGGCACCCCAAGATGGGCAGCGACTTCTGCGGCCTGGTTTTCCCGGTCAGCCAACAACTCCAAAGGACGAGTACCCGACACTGCCTCAATGCGACGAATGTTGGCACCAACCGAGCCCTCCGACACAATCTTGATAGGGCCGATATCGCCCAAAGCTTTTACATGGGTGCCGCCACATAACTCAATAGAATGAGGCCCTGCTTCTAACACCCTCACTCGTTCGCCGTACTTGTCGCCAAAAAAAGCAATAGCCCCTGCTGCGTTAGCCTCAGCCATAGAGGTCTCATAATGACGAGTAGCGGGGTTTGCCAACACCTCGGCATTAGCCAAATGCTCAATCTGGTTAATCTGAGCAGCAGTGAGCGCCTCAAAGTGAGTGAAATCAAACCGTAGCCTGTCATCGGCCACCAGCGAGCCTTGTTGCTTAACGTGGTCACCCAACGTTTCTCGCAATGCCCAATGCAAGAGATGGGTAGCGGTGTGATTGCGGCGAACAGCAGCGCGACGCGCGGTGTCAATGGCAGCCACCACACTTTGACCTACCTCAATTTGGCCCTGTATCTCGTCTACATGGTGTAGGTGTAGTTCGGGCACCGCATAGGTGGTGTCTATAACTTGAGCCAAACCGGTGTCGGAGGTGATACTACCGGTGTCGCCCACCTGCCCACCAGATTCGGCATAAAATGGGGTGCGATCCAACACGATGCCGTCAGTTGTTACCGCTAGCACCTTGGCCTCAACGCTGTCGTGATCGCGTCCCACAAAGTTGGTGATGCCTTGCACATTTACAAGCTCTGTGTAGGCCGAAACATCTACAGAAATCATACGGCGCGCATCGAAATCTTCCCGGGCACGCGAGCGCTGCTTAGCCATCAGATCATCAAACCCGCTGCGATCTACTGCTACTTGGCGCTCCTTGGCGGTTTCCTCTGTTACCTCAAAAGGAAAACCGTAGGTGTCGTGTAGTAAAAAAGCCATATCGCCCGACAACTTCTGGTCACCAGTCAGAGCATCTAAAGCATCATCTAGTATCTGCGACCCCTGTTCCAAGGTGGCCCGAAAACCTTCTTCTTCACGCGCTGCCACATCACGCACAAAGCTGCAATTGGCTAAAACAGCGGGATAATGACTGCCCATAATGTCGGCAACCTTGTCTACGAGTTGAGGCGTTATCACCTCCGTCACGCCCAACAGATGTGCCCTGCGAATAGCTCTTCGTATGATACGTCGCAACACATAGCCACGGTCTTCGTTAGAAGGAAACACCCCATCAGAGATCAAAAAGGTCATAGTACGGGCGTGCTCAGCCAAGATCCGCAAGGTGATGTCGCTTTGCCTGTCGGCACCTAACTTCACGCCGGTTAAAGCCGATGCCTCCCCCACCAACTCGGCCATCTCATCAATGTCAAACACCGACTCAACCCCCTGAATGAGGGTGAGAATGCGCTCTAGCCCAGCACCGGTGTCAATGCTAGGTTTAGGCAGCGGCATCGGGCCTTCGGGCCGCTGCTCAAACTGCATAAACACGAGATTCCAGAACTCCAAGAAACGCTCGTCTCCACCATGAGCTGGACCGCCTCCATCACCAAAATCAGGGCCCTTGTCAAAGAAGATCTCTGAACAAGGGCCACACGGACCAGTATCAGCCATGCGCCAATAATTCTCTTCGCCCATGCTCTGAACACGCTCAGATGCCACCCCAGCTTGATCCCGCCAAATCTCAGCAGCCTCATCATCACTGTGGTGTACCGTCACCCAAAGCCGGTCCGGATCAAACCCCAGATGGTTGGTGACAAACTCCCAAGCCCAGCTTATTGCCTCAGGCTTAAAATAATCTCCGAAACTAAAATTCCCCAACATCTCAAAAAAGGTGAGGTGACGCTGAGTACGACCAATTTCATCCAGATCATTGTGCTTACCTCCGGCTCGCACACACTTTTGCACGGTCACCGCCCGGGGATGCGGTGAGACCTCTTCGGCTAAAAAATAAGGCTTAAACGGCACCATGCCAGCCACGGTAAACAACACAGTGGGATCGTGCGGAATAAGGCTGGCCGAAGGCAGCACAGCATGATCCCGCTCAGCAAAAAACGAGGTGAAGGCATTACGTACCTCGTGAGCCGTGGCGGGTACTGAGGGCGACAAAGCTGCTACCTCAACGCCCCTCAGCTTGATTAACATCAGCCTGATTAAAAGGACGCTGCTGTGAAGAGCGTTCGCTTGCAGCACGGCGGGCAGCATCGGCACGATATCGTTGCACCGCAGCCTTACCTTCGGCTAGCGCTGCTCTAGCTTCTGATGCGCTAGCACGCAAACGAGCATTGGGCCGATAACCCACGCCTGCCGATGAAGAGCGGCGAACCACTCTACGCAGCTTGCGGCGCAAATAAGCCGACCCAGCCATACCTGCACCAGCGCCAGCAGTGAACCACATGAATCTCTTAGGCATCCTACAACTCTAATCTGCGAGCAGAATCCGCAAACTTAATACGCAAACCAAGCTCGTCTAAGTGACGGTCGGATATAACCGTAGGCGAGTTAGACAGCGGGTCAGCACCTGATTGGGTTTTGGGGAAGGCGATCACCTCACGAATATTTTCTTCACCCGCCAAGATCGCCACTAAACGGTCTATACCAAAAGCAAAACCAGCGTGCGGCGGTGCGCCATACCGAAATGCATCTAGCAAAAAGCCAAAACGTTGCTCAGCTTCTTCATCGCTAATACCCAAGGCGCGAAACACAGCCCGCTGGATGTCCATGCGATGAATTCGCACGCTACCCGAACCCAACTCCCAGCCATTCAACACCAAGTCATAAGCCTGAGAGCGCACCGCCAAAAGTTCTTCTGCCGCACCATCCAACAGCGCCACATCATCAAGATGAGGCATCGTAAAAGGGTGATGCGCCGCAACAGGGTGACCTTGATCATCAATGGCCTCAAACAGAGGAAAGTCAGTAACCCACACAAAGTTGAGGCCACCCTCATTAATAGGCGGGCGACCCAATTCCAACCGCAGCAGACCTAATATGGCACGCGCCTTGCGTCGACTATCGGCAATCAACAGCAGCAGATCACCAGGCTTAGCATCCATGGCTAAGCCAAGCGCGGCCTGCTCCTGTACAGACATGAACTTGGTCAACGCTCCTTCCAGTGCACCATCATCGCCCACCCGAAACCAAGCCAAGCCCTTAGCACCCCACTGCTGGCATTTACGGGTAAGCTCATCAATAGCATTGCGACCCAAGCTCTTGCTGCCCCCGGTGTAGTTGATGCCCTTAACGCACTCCACTTGAAACACTTTGGCGGTGGTATCCGCAAACAACCCGGTTAGCTCCACCAACTCTAAACCAAAACGCACGTCGGGTTTGTCAGAGCCATAACGCTCCATCGCTTCTGTCCAACTCATATAAATCGGCTCTGGCGGGACTGTACCGGTCACTGCGGCCACCGCAGCACCCACAGCTTCGCTGATAAAGACCATGATTTCGTCTTGGCCGACAAAGCTGGCCTCTACGTCTAGTTGCATAAACTCAAACTGTCGATCGGCGCGCAGATCTTCATCACGGAGACAACGGGCAATCTGGTAGTAGCGATCTATGCCCCCCACCATACAAAGCTGCTTAAAGATCTGCGGCGACTGCGGTAGCGCGTAAAAATGCCCGGGATGCAACCGAGCAGGCACCACAAAATCACGGGCACCTTCAGGGGTGGAAGCCACCAACATGGGGGTTTCAATTTCTGTAAAGCGCTGAGCTTCCATAGCTTTGCGAATAGCGCTATTTACCTTGGCTCTCAACTCCAGATTGTGCTGAAGTCGCTCTGTCCGCAGATCTACATAGCGGTAACGCAAGCGGACGTTTTCATCTACCTCAGTGCGAGCGTGCAGCGGAAACGGAAGCGGTTCAGCGGTAGACAGCACCTCTACTGTGCAATCGCCAACCTCGATTTCACCTGTAAGTAGGTTGGGGTTAACAGTTCCCTCAGGTCGGGGTCGTACCTTGCCACATATACGCACCACATATTCAGAACGTAGATCATGACGCTCATCTACCACGCACTGGACCACGCCACTACGATCCCGTAAATCAATAAAGGCTAAGTGATCGCCATGTTCGCGGCGACGGTCGACCCAACCCGACACCACCACTTCTCGACCCACATCACCAACACCAAGCTCACCGCAGTAGTCAGTTCTCAACACTGTCAAGGCCCCTTATCCTACCTTTGCTATACCGACCGCAATCACGGGATTAGCGTAATTTGCGAGTCCAACCAACCCAACAAAATAGCTATACAACGCGGATCTGCATGCAGGCGATGACCTGCTCCGCTGATGATGCGCAAGCCAGATCCGCCGTGAGCCTCAGCAATTGCTCGAGCATCCAAAGCTGGCACCTCCTTATCTTCTTCGCCATGCATCACCAACATGGGGCGGGGTGCTATCTCAGCAGCGCAACGATCAACCCGCAGATCCTTAGCAGGCTTGGCCCATGCGACTAATTCTTCTGCTGTGGCAGGGTAGCCGCGCTCTGAGATAATTCCCAACGAGCGGGCATATGCCACCACCCCTGAAGATCCATAATCCCAGTGCGATAAATCCACTGGTGTACCCAAACAAGCCACACCCCTCACACGCAAATCCCGTTTAGCTACCTGCGCTGCTAGTGCCCCACCCATGCCAAACCCAGCCAACCACACCCCTTCCACCTCGCTGCGCTCATCCATATACTCCACCGCACTAGCCACGTCATCCACCCAACCCTGCACCGAAAAGTCTCCTTCGTTGTCACCACAACCTCGGTAGTTCGGCACCAGCGCAGCCCACTCCATGTCTTGGGCAACGCGGTCGGCCAGAGGGTAGATCATTTTAGCTACCTGCGCCCCACCGTTAGTCTGCGAAGGAAAGGCAGGGCAAAAAACCACCCCGGGCAACACTCGCACCGAATGGGTTTCGGGCAATGCTAAATGGCCTAGTAGTTCAAGCCCGTCAGAGGTTTTCCAGCGGATCACACCGCATCTAGGTTGTAAACCCACTGAGCGCGCTTATCGCCCACACAGCAATAGCCCTCCAATGAACGCGGCCTGTCCATCTCTAAACCGTACTGCTCGCGTTGGCTTAACCTACGACCGGAGGCCCCAACGCCCCAATCTGCTCTAGATAGGCCCGTTCCAAATCCAGCACCACCACCACATCTAGAGCTTCTATATCTCGACCAGAACTGCTGGCTTTAGCCAACACATAATCAACGATGTCGTCCTCGTTGGTGACCACCTCGATGCCTTCGTCATTGCCCTCGGCCGCAGCCGCTGCTAAATCGCCCCTGCCATATGTGGCCGCACCAGACACACGCAAGTGATCTACGTGCCATAGCAACAGTGCCTCCACATCATCATAACTCAGCTTTGCCGTTAAAGTCTCAGGCAAACGCTCGGACACAAACTCCACTGCTTCAGCTAGGTCGTACACGACTCGAGCTCGGCTATGAGCCAAACGCGACGAAACCCGTAACACTGTGTAGATGGCAATAGCCACCACTAACATTACGGCGAGCAACAAAAAGGCAAACGACACAAGCAGGTTCAGATGCAAATTTTACTAGAACAACTGCGTTCTAGCCACGCCTGAACCTGCAAACCTTCTGCCCAATAAGGCACAATGGCATGCGATGACCCTGCATTGGCAAGACACCCAAGCCGAAATCCACAAGGTAGTGGTAGGACCCATAGCTAACAACGTGTATGTGGTGCGCTGCCGCCAAACCGGAGAGGCGGTGCTAATTGATGCTGCTAACGAGCACGAAAAGTTACTAGAGCTGTGTTCTCGGCTAGGCGTACACACCGTGTTAGAAACTCACGGCCACTGGGACCATATTCAGGCCATACCTGCGGTACGCGATGCCGGTTACGACGTGGGAGTTACCGCCGAAGATGCAGCCATGTTGGATGCTTACGACTACCTCTTAGAAGACGAGTCGGTCATCAATGTGGGACGGTTGCGGTTGCACTGCATCCACACCCCGGGCCATACCCCGGGGTCAATGTCGTTTCACTTAGATGGTTCGCCGATCTTGTTCTCTGGCGACACGTTGTTTCCAGGTGGGCCAGGTGCCACCCATTTTGAAGGCGGCGACTTCGCCACCATCATCAACTCCATCGAACAGCGTCTGTTCTCACCTCTAGATGCCAACACCATCGTGTTGCCCGGCCACGGCGATCAGACCACCATCGGTGCCGAAACCCCTCACCTGCCAGAGTGGATTAACCGAGGCTGGTAGTAAACTGAACCAATGAGCCCCCCCAAGGCCGACGACAACCCTGCCACCGTGTCTACGACTGCTCCCCTGTTTGAAGTTGAGAACCTGCACGTAGCAACATCAGAAAACAACATTCCCATCTTGTCCGGCATCGACTTAGCAGTACATGCGGGCGAGGTTCATGCCTTAATGGGGCCCAACGGGTCAGGCAAGTCAACCCTCGCTAGCGCTCTTTTGGCCAGCCCCGAATATGAGATAACGGGTGGGCGCATCCGCTTCAAGGGCGAAGACATCACCGATTGGCCCCCAGATGTACGAGGCAAAGCTGGGCTGTTCTTAGCATTTCAATACCCTCAAGAGTTCCCAGGCGTTTCTGTGATGAACTTCCTGCGCCAAGCCCTTTCGGCCCGTAAAGGAATCGACTTATCAATCCTAGAACTGCGTCTCGCCGTTATGGAGTGGATGGAGCGATTCGATATGGACCCCTCCTTTGCTGATCGCTACCTCAACGACGGTTTTTCAGGAGGCGAAAAAAAGCGCAACGAAGTGCTCCAACTAGCCATCTTAGAACCAGAGATGGCCATTTTGGACGAAACCGATTCGGGGCTAGATATTGATGCGCTCAAGATCGTGGCCAGCGGCGTGCAGGAGGTGCGCAAAATCCGGCCCGATATGGGAGTGCTCGCTATCACCCACTTCCGCCGACTGCTTGACCATCTCAAGCCAGACCATGTTCATATCTTGATGCGCGGCAAGATCGCCGCTAGCGGTGGCTTCGAATTAGCCACCGAACTAGATGCTGAGGGGTACGACAAGTGGCGCTAAACCCTGCTGATATACGAGCCGATTTTCCCATCATGCATCGTCGGATGCATGACCAACCCATGGTGTACTTGGATTCTGCTGCTACATCGCACAAACCCAAGCCAGTGATTGAAGCCATCACCGACTACTACGAGAGGCTCAACTCCAACGTGCATCGAGGGTCTTATCAACTAGCAGTAGAGGCTACCGAGGCGTTAGAACAAGCCCGCAAAAAAGTTGCTCAATTCATTGGTGCCAGCAGCGATGCCGAGGTGATTTTCACCAAAAACGCCACTGAAGCCATCAACTTAGTTGCCCGCACTTGGGGTTACGCCAATTTGGGCCATGGCGATCCGGTCGTAATCACCGAATTAGAACACCACGCCAACATAGTGCCTTGGCAGATGCTGGTTGAAGATCGAGGCATCGAGTTGCGCTGGATTCCCATCGACTGCCACGGGCATTTGGATTTAACCAACCTCGATCGTCTACTAGACGGAGCAAAGCTGCTCAGCGTGGCTGCCGTGTCCAACGTTTTAAGCACCATCAACCCAGTACGCCAGCTTGCCGATGCCGCTCACAATGCTGGAGCGCTAATGCTGGTAGATGCCAGCCAGCACACGCCTCATCTACCTACCGATGTTGGCGAAATGAACGCTGATTTCATAGCCTTCACAGGCCACAAGATGTGCGGCCCCACAGGAATTGGTGTGCTATGGGGCCGACTTGATCTTCTAGAAGCAATCCCACCATTTTTGGGGGGTGGAGAAATGATCTTGAATGTCACCAAGGAAGGTTTTAGCACCGCCGAGGTGCCCTGGAAGTTTGAGGCTGGCACTCCCCCTATTGCCGAAGCAGTGGGTCTAGGTGCTGCGGTTGACTACCTCAGCGCTTTAGGGATGCCGCAAGTGCGGGTACACGAAATGTCGCTCACCGAATATGCCCTGCGTACCCTGAAAGGGCGATATGGCGACAGCATCACCATTCACGGACCTTCAGAACCAGCGGAACGAAGCGGGGTATTGTCGTTTGAATATAAAAGCGTACACCCTCACGATGTGGCTCAGATACTAGACCGTGCCGGAATATGTGTGCGCGCCGGGCACCATTGCGCTAAGCCGCTAATGCGAGTGCTAGGTTGTGCTGCTACAAGCAGAGCCTCAATATATGTATACAACGACGAATCGGATGTGGATGCGCTAACCGATGCGCTAGGTGAAGCCGACGCTTTCTTTGTTAAATGAACCCCCAAACATATGCCTGAACTAGAAGACCTTTACCGCGAGATCATCCTGGATCACTATCGCAACCCCCGCAACAGGGGCGAGTTAGAGAGTCCTCCTGCCATTCGAGCCGAGGGCTTCAACCCGCTCTGTGGTGACGAGATCATTATTTTCATAGAAACAGATGGCGAGGTGGTGCAAGACATCAAGTTCGGCGGTCAAGGGTGCTCGATCAGCCAAGCATCCGCGTCAATGATGTCAACCGCCGTCAAGGGCCGTACCACCAAAGAAGTAGGTCAGCTAAATCGAACTTTTAAAACGCTCATGTCTATAGCACCCGACCCAAACGAGGGCGATGCAGAAGATGCTGACAACGCAACGGATGCTGCCCACGAGCCCCACAATTCCAGCGCCGATATCAAGCTAGGCGACATAGAGGCCTTAAGAGGAGTGGTCAAATTTCCGGTACGCATCAAGTGCGCCACCTTATGCTGGCATACCCTCATCCAAGCCCTCGAAGAAGCTCAAGCCACCACCTGACCAACATCCGCCACGAGCTGACCATCCTCAGCAGATACCACCCCAGACAATCAAGGCATTTGCTGTCTCAGATCCTATGTTGATCGCCAAAGATCAACAACAAATTGTCAGTGGGCCTGAGTATGGTACAGATCATTATCGACGCAGAGAAGCGACCCACAAATACCCAAGAAGGCGTAACACAGATGTTACGGTTGGATTCAGATGAAGTCAAACTTGTTGTTACAGGAATTAAACGAAGCTCGCCGCAAAGCAGGGCTGTCCAAAACTGAACTGGCTCGACTAGCAAGAACCCAGCCAGCAGCCGTGCGCCGGTTGTTCTCTGGGAACGGCCACAATCCTCAGATTGCCACGGTGGCTACCCTAGCTGATGTCCTTGGCCATAAAATTCGCGTCGTTCCTAAATCGAGAGAAGAACTTGCGGCTGCCGCCGAACGATCGAAGGGAACCGTGTCAGCCGCTGAAGAGCTTCGAAAAGTGGAGGGAGGTCCGTTTTCAACAATTCTGGCCGACCCGCCGTGGCGATTCATGAATCGCACCGGAAAGGTAGCACCAGAGCATCGCCGGCTATCTCGATACGACACGATGACAACAGCGGAAATCCGGGTGCTACCAATTTCTGAGGTTGTGACTAAAAACGCCCACCTCTACCTGTGGGTGCCCAATGCGCTCATCTCCGATGGCCTTGAGGTCTTGGAATCTTGGGGCTTTACATATAAGTCAAACATCGTTTGGGCTAAACGACGTAAAGATGGCGGGCCTGACGGCCGAGGTGTGGGCTTCTACTTCCGCAACGTGACCGAACTGATCCTGTTTGGAGTACGAGGCAGCATGAGGACACTACCCCCCGGCCGTCGCCAGGTGAACATGATTGAAACACGGAAACGAGAGCACTCCCGCAAGCCTGATGAACAGTACAGCATCATCGAAAACTGCTCTCCTGGGCCATATCTGGAGCTGTTTGCCCGCTACTCCAGACCAAAATGGGTGTCATGGGGTCTTGAAGCCAACGAGGAGGTAATCCCACGAGGCCAGCTCTACCCTGCCTACAGCTAATTTGAGCAACAAAGAAAAGGCTAGTGACCTGAGACTGGTGGCATGATCTTGTATGCCTGGTTGCGAATCTCATCAATGACGAGCTTCGCCTCATCCCAAGACTCGTAGGTTTCCCGCCAATTTGTTCTGAGGTTCTCTGCTTCTTCCAACTTTTCCCTGACCCTGTAAGCTAGCTCAATGCCCTGAATGCGTTCAGGGCGAATCCCAATAAGGAGCAACGGACACTCACCGCCGCCACCTAGGTTGACCCTCGGTACCAGCTTTTCCCAGTGAGTGCTGGACGATCCATATTTGAATCCACCATCTCCACTTCGAATGACACCAGATATCAAATCTTGAAGGTCAGCACCTCGTGTGACAATAACTCCTATGGCAATTGCCCCTTCATGATGCAATGCTTGGAAGTTAATGAGGTCTCGATCGAAAAAGGGATCCTTGTTGTTCCACTCCATTTCGACAGCAATTCCGGGTAGCGGTTCCTTAAAGGAACCGCTACCAAACATGTCAATCTCGTGGCCTCTCACTTTCGAGACAGGGGCCACATGCCCCTTAAAACCAATACCCTTCTCAATAGTAATGTTCTGCTTCCCCCAAACAAGCTGACCTTTTTCTTTTTGATCTGCTAGAGACTGATCGAACCGTCGAACAAATACAGTTCTGCCACCACCTCCAGATCGAAGTTCATCAAGAGTCGGTGCGAACTGTTCCAATACTGTGGCCAGATCTCGGAAACGATTGGGAAACGCTTCCTTGAGGATGACATCGGCATAGCGGCTTGCCTTGTAGTCATAGCCTTCGGGAAGACCGCTAATCGAGATATCGCGGACTTGACCTGCGAGATCTACAACATCCTCTGCGTCGGCAATAACTTCGTCTTCGTATTCCACCGAGGCAATGGTATCCATCTGCACTAATCGCTCAAGAACTGCTCAATTTGCTTAACGAACTCGCCATGACCGGGCGGGGGGGGGGGGGGGGGGGGGGGGGGGGGGGGGGGGGGGGGGGGGGGGG